>NZ_RFFG01000074.1 GCF_003696215.1 Actinomadura harenae
GGGCGGAGCGGTCAGCCCCGCGCCGTCCACGGCCGTGACCCCACCGAACCGGACCGTCACGCCCGCCGCCCGCAGCCCCTCGCCGGGGGCCGGCGCGAGCGGCGCCCGCCGCCCGCTCCTCCGCATCGCCATGTGATCTCCATCATGTGATCCAGATCACGACGAGCCTACGATAGCGGCCCGCCCGCCCTCGATCGACCCTCCCGGTCGGAACACGTCGCCCGCTTTCCGCGGGCGCACAGAGCACCCCCGGACGCCCCTCCAGGGTCCGGGGGTGCTCTGCCGTCCAGCCCTCACGGGGGATCGGGCCGGACAGGGAACCGCGCGGGACGGACGCGATGGAGTCGCCGCCCCGCGCGGAGGTCGCTCCTCCTAGACGGGCGCGTCCGCGTCCGTATCGGGATCGGCCCTGGGCGCGATGCGCCGGACCAGCGCGGACGCGTTCAGGTTGTGCTCCGCCTGCGCGAGGCGCGTGAGCAGCTCCGCGCGCGCCGGAGGGATCCCGAAGGCCGCCATGCGGGCCGTCATCGCCTCCCGCGTCGCCTGCCACGCCGCGTCGAGGGCCAGCAGCACCGGCAGCTGGTCGTCCTCGGACAGCGCCTCCATGGCGTCCGCCGACGCGATCGTGGTCACGACCGCGCCCACGATCTCCCTGGACGCCGCGTCCCCCTCAGGCCACGCGTCGGACCACCGGCGCGCCCACATGGCCATGATGACCGGCACGAGAACGGCCGGATCGGCGAACCTGCTGTTCCTCATAGCGGGCCTTCCGGGTTGTGTTCATGACACCCACACTCTGACCCGGACGAGTAGCATCGGCCACGCAATGTCTTGCAGGTGTAGCGCCCGAAAGGATCTTGCGATATGCCGCGTCCCCCCGCTGACCTGCCAGACCCCGGCGAAGATCTGTGGGCTTCACTGGCCGCATTGCTACGCCTGCTCAGAGGCCTTGCCGCCTGGTCCCAAGAACAGACTGCGGACGAATGCAACGTTGAGCGCCAGACCGTAGGTGCATGGGAAAAGGGACGAAACAGGATCGCACGGGAGCATTGTAGGAAGCTCGACATAGCCTGGCGGACGGGCGGCGTGCTCGAAGCCCAGCGTCACTATGCCGAGACCTATGAGGGCGGCCCCGTCATTGGTGACTACATCAAGGACGAGAAGGCCGCCAGGATCATCCGGATGGTGACGAACAACGTCATCCCCGGTCTGTTTCAGACCGGCGCTTATGCGCGCGCCCTGTTCAAGGCGCGCGGCATCCAGGAGATCGACGAGGAAGTCCGGAAGTGGCTCGCACGCCAGGCGATCATCAGCGGACGGGGTGCGCCGAACATCACCGCCTTCATCGACCAGGCCGCGTTCCTCCATCCACCCGCGCCGGAGGTCATGGCGGAACAGGTCGGAAAGCTGATCGACCTCGCCGGACTTTCCAACGTGAAGCTGCGGATCATTGAGGAGGGTGCTCCTTGGCACATCGGACTCGACGGGGATCTGACGATATTCAGCGTGAACGGAACGCGGCGCGCGTATATCACCGGCCAGCTCGGGGCCCAGGCGATTACCGGTGCGAACTCGGCTGACCGCCTCGAAGCCCATTGGGAGGACATCAGTGAAATAGCCCTGCCGTCAGACCGAAGCCTGCAACTGCTCCAGATGATCGCGAAGGAACTCACCCGATGACTGACTGGCGCAAGTCCACCCACAGTGGCGGCGACAACCCGAACTGTGTCGAAGCGGCCCGCATCGACGTGCGGACCATCGGCGTCCGTGACAGCAAGAATCCAGAAGGCGGCCATCTGGCCATTGCGCCCAGGGTTCTCAGGGAAGCGCTGGCCTCCTATCTAGTCTCAGAGGATCGCGGCGACTCCTGATCCTCTGGATCTCTGTCGGGCCGATGGCCGGTCGTCGGAAATGAGCCCTCCCCGGTGGTCCGCCGAAGAGGGCTCGTTTCTCCCCTGGATGGGGGACGTATCACTCCGATTCCCCCCGGATCGGCGCCCCGCCGGTCTACGATCTTGGCGCGTGGCCGGGCGGGGGCGCCCTGGCCCGAGGCGGTCCCGAGGAGCGGAGGACGGATGGCTCTGCACGACCCGGCGGCGGAGATCGACACCACGACGCCCAGCGTGGCCCGGATGTACGACTACTTCCTCGGCGGCAAGGACAACTTCGCCGTGGACCGCGCGGCCGCCGACCGGATCAAGGCGGTCGTCCCCGACACCTACGAGCTGGTCTGGGAGAACCGCCGCTTCCTGCGGCGCGCGATCGACCACCTCGCCGGGCTCGGGATCCGGCAGTTCGTGGACATCGGCGCGGGCCTGCCCACCCGGGGCAACGTGCACGAGATCGCGCAGCGGGCGATCCCGGGCGCCCGGGTCGTCTACGTCGACAACGATCATATTCACCCACGTAGTGTGCATGGCAGACAAGCCGTCCGAGAGGAGCACGCCGCATGGGTACCGCCGCCGCGTTCGTTCGGGTCAGCACTGGGAGCCAGGACGAGTCTTCCCAGGTCAGGGTGATTGAGGCGTTCGCGCGTGATCACGGGATCGCTCTCGTGAAGATCTTCAGGCTTAAGGGGTACAGCGCGTCGGCTGGCATGCAGGAACCTGCGCTTCGTGAGGCGATTGGCGATATCGAGCGTGGGATGTACGCGACGTTGATCGTGACGGATTCGTCGCGGTTGGATAGGCGCGAGGATCTGGACGCTCAGGCGGAGATTCTGCTGGCTATCCGGTCTGCGGGTGGTGACGTGGTATCGGTGACTGAGCCGACGTTCGGGAAATCGGACTTCGCGGGGCGGGTGGTCACGCTGGTTGCGCAGCACGCGAACGCGGAGAAGTCGCAGGTGGTGAAGTCCACGACATACCGGGGCGTCACGATGATTCGCGATAACGGCGCGCACCATGGGCACCTTCCCGCGTTCTGGTCTTGCAGGGGTAGGCGTTACTTCAAGCAGGCGTACTGTGCGAACCCGCGAGCAGTAGTCGACATTTATGAGCGGGTGGCCGGTGGCGAGTCGTTGTCGTCGGTGGCGCGGATATACGACCTCTATCCGAACAGCATCCGGAACCTGTTGCAGTTCGCGGCGAATCACACGGGTGTGGCGGAGTGCTCTTACACCTATCGGGGCGCTACGGAGACGTGGACGCATAAGGTGACGCCAGTCGTTGATTCGGCGTTGTGGTGGCGGGCTCACAGAGTTCTTGAGGCGAACCGGGCGGGCTCTCGGGTGAACAGGGGTGGGCGTCCGGTGGCGCAGCCTTCTAACTGGCTCTCGGGGGTTCTCGGGTGTCCCGGTTGTGGGGGGCGGCTCTACATTCACGGTGGCACCACTCCGGCGGGGAATGCGCGGACGCCGAAGCTCCGCTGCGGGGGGATCGGGAAGAAGCGGCTTTCGTGTGGGAGGTTCGGGAATGTCGACGCGCTTCCCGTGGTGGAGTTGGTCGACAGGATGTTCGGGAACGACGCAACGGATGTGCTGGCGTTTCAGCGGGTGTCGGGGAACGCCCATGAGAAGGACGCGTTGAACGCGGAGTTGCGGAGGATTCAGGCGCGACTCTCGGCGACCGAGGATGACGACGAGTTGGACGCGTTGGTCGCGGAGCGGAAGGCGGTCAAGGCGCGCATTTCTGCGTTCGCGGTTGTGCCGGATTCCTTTGATTACGCGCCCACGGGTCAGACGGTGGCGCAGATGTGGGGGGAAGGGGATGATGCGGTGCGGCGGGGTGTGGTCATCGCGGTGCGCGATTCGTGCGGGTTGAGTCTCACGGCGGATGGGGGCGGGCCCCGTGTCACGATCGGCCATTCGGGCGCGGATGGGCATGAGGAGATGGGCGGGATCGTGGATCTGGGCAACGGGCTCTGTTTCCGTCTGAGGACGCCTGAGACGCCCTGAGAAGCGCCTGGCGAACGGAGAGGCCACCCGGTACGGGGAAGTACCGGGTGGCCTCTTTCGCGTTCTATGCGGGCCCGGGATCGATGTCGGGTGGGTTGGGGTCTGCGGGAGCGGTGGCGGGTCCGACGATCACGATCCGGCCCGCGTTGATGTGTGCGATGACGGCGGGGAGCCGGAATTGGTCGGCGGTGATGTACACGTACTCGGGCCCGTCATCCTCTGGAAGGCGCTGAGGGCCGCTCTGGGGGGCGTTCTCCTCGGGGGTGGTCATGGCGTCGGCCTTGACGTGCCCGGGGCGCGTGCGGAGCGTTCAGCCGCATGCGCTCGGTCGGCGAGATAGCCGACCTTCGCGTCTAGGTCGTGCACGCGGGCCGCGATGCCGAAGATCACGCCGAGGTATTCGAACCAGACTCGCGCCAATGCCAGCCACAGGATTCCGAGCAATGGCGCGAAGGTGTAGATGAGTGCGGGGATTCCCCATCCGATCCACCGGATCGTTTGCAGGCCGTGAGCGATCCAGAATCCCGCGAGGACCGCGCCGCCGGTCATGGCGACCACGACGCAGTATCCGGCGCGGAGTATGCGGGTGGTGACGTAGTGGCTGAAGTCGGCCGACATCAGCAGGCGCGCCGTTGATTTGCCGCGCCGCCGGTACGGCGGGGTGGGGGCCCTGGGGGTCATGGCATTTCCTGGTTGAACTTGCCGAGGATGCGGGTCGCTAGGCGGTCGGCTGTTTGTTGGGCGTGGTGATGGCGGTCGGGTGCCTCATCCCATTCGAGGGCGAGAATGACGTTTCCCCGCATGAAGTAGTCGTCGATGAGCGCGCAATATCCGGTACGCCAGTGAATGTTCAGGCAGTGAATGCTCTGCGACCGCCGGTACATTCGCCATCCGTCGCGGACGGTCGTGGTGGTGTGCGCGGGCCGTTTGCATGTGATCGCGGCGAATCCGGCCCAGTCGGTTTCCTGTTGCACGGGGTCGGTGTAGGTGATGACGGTTTCCACGGCCCGGTATCGCGGTGGCTTGTTCTTGGGGGTGTCGGCCCATTCCGGGTACTGCCACCACCACGATTGAAACACGCGGTTGTAGGTGACGTGCCCGGGTTTGGCGTTGCTCGCGAGCGGCTTCCGCGACCAGTCGCAGGAGGGAAGCACATCGTTGTTCTTCGGGGGGCGCGGGTTGGTGTCGGACGCTTTGAGTTCGTACCGTATGTCGGCGGTTTCGCGCATTTCGGCGAAGGTGAGGAGATGGGTACGGGCGTAGGCGGGGGTGATGGTGGGTGCGGTGATGCCGCAGCCGTTCAGATCGCACGGGGACGGGCGGGGGTGAGCGGCCGTCTCGGGGGCGGGTGAGAACCGGCCCCGGGCCCCGTGGTCACCGGTGGAGGTCAGTCCCCATAGGGATGCTCCGATGAGGAGAGGAGCGAGGATCAGCGCGGGGAGGATGCGCGTTCCCCAGTAGGCGATTCGCCCGTGAGCGGCGATGCGGATGCGGTTCATTTCTCGATTTCCCTGCTGCCGGTCGAGCCGATTTCGGGGAAGAGGTTGCGGGTGTGTTCGCGGGTGGCGGGGTGGGTGATCTCGTGGTGAATGGACAGGATCACCAGGCCGATTTCCAGGGCCATGCGGAATGTGAGGGTCGCGATCACCCATGCGGGGACGACGGCGACGATTCCCAGAATGCAGAGGAAGGGGCCGATGTGGGGTTCGGCCACGATCCACGCAGTGACGGCGAACCCGGCGACAAGGGCCGTGAATCCCTGTGTCACGGCGTGGAGTTCACGCGCGAAATGCGGGGAGGTGATCCGGTCGAACGGGGCGTTCACGTACTCGGCGAGAGTCCGTGCCGTTTTCAATTCTTCACTCTCCCCAGGTTTCGCGCCGGTAGCGGCGGGCCGCCGCCGTCTCGGCGTTGTGCCGTGCCATGTATTCGCGTGTGATCGCGGTCGCGACGTAGGCGACGGGCCCCATTTCGTGGGTCACGGTGTAGTGGTGCCCGTTGTACTGGTATTCGGGCGTCTCGCCGAGGATCGCGGCGATTCGGTCGATCTCCGCGCGTTCCGCGTCATCGGTGTCGCCGATGACGGGGTAATGGATCTCGACCCGCATCGGAACAGGCAAGTCCATTCGCCGTTCAATGAGCGAGGCGAGATTCCGGAGACCTCCGGCGACCGCGATGCGGTACACCAGGTTGATTCCGGGTTCGGCCGGGTTGTCGCGGGTCATTGCCTCTCCTCCGGGGCGGGGGTGGCCGGGGTGCCCGCGAACGCGGCTAGAAGGGCCGCAGAGTCGCGGAACGGCATCACCTGAATGAGATGCTGAGCGGTGGGGCCCATGCGCGTCACGGCGCGCCTGAGGACGGGTACGCGGGAATGGTCGAGTGTCGCGAGGAGGACGCGCGGCATGTGGCCGTTCGGTCCGGTCGCGCCGCGTTGCGCGTAGTCCAGGTACCGGGTGAACTTCTCCCGGACCCGGGGAATGCTCTCGGTGCCCGTGTCGACCTCTATCCACCAATCGTGGAAGAGGTCGGTTCGAGGGACATCGACTTTCACATAGGCGTCGGGGCGGATGAATCCTCCGGTGCCGTTCGGCCACCAGCATCGGGGTTCGGTCGTGAAGTCGATGAGACCGAGCGTCCCGGCCGTCTCGGCTTCCCGGCATTGCACGTAGAGTTCCGTGACGAGAATGCCATGCCAATTCAGCCAATTGGCGGTGGGTGATTCTCCGGACCTTATCTCGGAGACCGGGAGCCCTTCGCGCATGCGCATGAGTCGGTATGCGGCCGGGTCGAGCGAGATAATGCGCTGCGCGGAACCCCTGAGGATTCCGCCCACGGCTCCACCGTCCGCCACGACGGCCCGCCATTGAATGAGGCGGCGGAGAACGTATTGTGCAGATCGCTGCGCGCTCGCGAGTTCCGCGAAATGGAGTCGCTGGATTTGTCGCCCTGTCGCGCAATTCATGCGGTAAAGGGTTTCGATGATGGCCCAGTCTCGGGGGGTGAAACGGGCATCAAGCCAATTTGCTCTCCGAATCAATTGAGAAGGGGGGAGAGGGGGGCGAGCGGAATGGGGGGAGTTGGGGGGTTGGGGGGAAGGGGAAGAGGAGGAATGGGGGAGGGGCCGGGAGACAGTAGGGAGAGTCGGCTGATCGTTGGGCTCCTGAGGGTCGCTGACCTGGGCAAACGCCCGTGCCCAGAGTTCAGCGACACGAAAGCCGAGACGAAAGTCGAAGCGAATGCCGGGGCGAACGCCGAGACGAATCCCGGTCCCGTTTCCGATGGCCTCAACCATCGACCTCACCGCCTTTCCTGCCCTGTCCGTAGGGGTGGGGTGGCCCGATCTCTCGCGCGTTGCCTGTCAGGCGTTCGGTGATGCTCTCTTCGATGGCGCTACGGTCTATTCCGTGACGTTTGAGGACGTGCGCCGCGACCAGTGCCGGGTCGTAATGTGACTCGGGCAACTCGAACGTTTTCCCGGTCACCGGAGAAACGGTCCGCCCGCCAATGCAAGGGCGCATAGCTATTTCGTAGGCCCCGAGGCCGGCAAGGTCACTCCGGTCCATTGGGGCGAATCTCCGAGCCATTTGGTTCGCGTCGCCGTACTCCATTTGGAAGCAGATCTGAGTGCGGACCGTACCGAGGATCGCAGACTCAATCTCGGGCGTGAGTTGATCAAGGTACTGGTAGGCGAGAGTGAGTCCCCATCCGAGCCCGCGAGCCTGCGCCAGAATGTCGGCGAGTTCTCGCCCGGCCGCGAACTTCAGAATGTCGGGGAACTCGTCCAGATAGCCCCACACGGGCCTACGCAAGTGCTTGGGGATCGTGGTCCGGTTCAGGCATTCCTGCCACAGCGACGCCACGATCAGCGACCCGAGGAGCATGGCTGCTTCTGGGCCGATGACTCCCTTCGACAAGGGAACAAGAAGCACTTTCCCTTTGCGGAATATCGACCCGAGGTCGACGCCTTCTGATTGGCCCAGCATGAGCCGTAGCGGAGTCCGCACGGTGAACGCGCGGAGTTTGTTCATGGTGGGGCCGGTGACCTGAATCCGTTCCGCTTCGCTCATGGTGTCGTAGGTGGCCCAGAACTGCCGCACAGCGGAGCCGATCCGAGCGTTCCTGAGAACGGTGCGCCGGAATTCGTCATTGGTGAGCAGTTCCGGAATCTCCACGAGCGTGTACGCCGATCCGTCGGGCGCTTTGGCGGCCACGAGCGTCAGGAGAGCGTTCCTGACGACGTCGGCCGTCCGGGGCCCCCACGAAGACCGCCACAACTGCGCGAAGATGTGCACGACGCGATCGACCACGAGTTCCCGCGACAGTTCATCGCGGCCCCCCTGTAGGAGGTTGAACCCGACAGGGGAGTGCACTGCGGAGGGGTCCATCAGGATCACGTCGTCTACGCGGTGTTCGGGAATTCGCGCGAGGACATCGGAGATCAGGTCCGATTTCGGATCGAGTACTGCCACGCCGTATCCGGCTTCGATGTCTTGGAGGATCATGTTCGCCATAAGCTCAGATTTCCCCGCCCCGGTCGGAGCCTGAATTGTCGTGTGCCTCAGCCGGTCGTCCGGCTGGAGAGTCAGCACGCGCCCCCGCATTCCGGGATAGTTGCTCTCGGCCACCACCAATCCCGTGTTCCGCATCTCGACGGGAGCGGGAAGGGCCCGCGCGCTACCCGTCGCCAATCCCGGGACGCTGAGCCCATTGGTAGGGAAACCGATGAGAGCCGCAGCTTCCGCAGCGTTCAGCAGGCACGGCCACGCGCCGATCAGCGGGAGCGACCGGGGATACACGCGGCCCGCCACATACGCCGACGGCAGGAAACGCCGCACGAGCGCCGTACCGGGCGCGGACAGCGCGCCCATACCCGCGAGCACACCCGACATCAGCAGGGCCGCACGCGCCTTCTCAGGGGCCGATACCGCGACCCTCCCGCATGCGTCCAGAAGCGGATACGACTGCTTCTCGCGGAAGTCCCGGACCATGGCGGGAGACGCGTCGCCTTTCAGGCGGATATGACGTGTCGCGCGAATGGTCCACTGAACGCGGACGACCTCTCCGGGCCCCAGCGGATAGAGGATGGACAGGACACCCGCTATCGCAGCCGTGCCACGGTCGGCAGCCAGCGGACGCCACGCGCGCGAGGAACGCAGCTCCCGCGCTAGCCGCACCGCCGGACGGCCTTTCAGATACTCGCCGTCTTCCTCCACCCGGATTCCCGGGAGGGTCGCCGAGAGCATCGTCACCGCGCGGGGGCCAAGCGTCGAAGGCACAAGCAGGAAATGCCCGATCCCGCGCGGTGACGCGTTGATCTCGAACACAAGCGGCCGCCGCCTTGTCGACCCCGAGAGCACCGAAAGAGCGCGCGACACATCATCAATGTCGAGATCGGACGGGAGACGCAGACGGAACGCCAACAGGTCGCTTCGCCACGCTCGCGATGCCCACATCTGATAACCGAGTTCCCCGAGGAACACGATGAGGCACACCGTGGTTATCTCGATTGCCGGAGCCCACATCATCGACGGCCCCCGAATCAGTACCGGCGGCGGCGGATGAACAGCCCGACGAACACGATCACCAGGATCGCGCCGCCCACCAAAGGCAGGAACGGAACGAGCCACCGGTAGGTCAGGTTCGCCAGATACGCCACGATCGGGATCGCGATCAGGATCGCGAGAATCCGCGTCCAGATCGACCGGCGGTAATACATCCCCATGCGAAAGCCTTCCCTTCGTTCTGCCGAATGCGACCCTCCAAGCGTCGCCGGAATTTCCGCCGGGAAACAATCAGCCAACCCGCCGAATCCACGCCCGAACCCTGCCGGGAACCCCGCTTTCGTCTCGCACGTGAACCGCTTACTTCCTGCGGCCCGCCAGCCGCAGCACTGCCGAAAATCTGCTATCACCGCAGGTCAAAACGCCATGACAGGGGTATGAAACCCTCGTGACAGAAGCGGGCAGAGCCACGTAGGGTCACGCAGATCCGATCAACCGTTCGACCATTCGAGGTGATCAGCAGAGAATCCAACCGCGTTCGCGCAGGTCAGGCGGGGTCTCGGGGAATCCCGCCGTCCAGCCGGGCAAGTGAGACGGAACCGGCAAGCGGCTTCCGCAGTCATACAAAGGCAGCGATCCCCTCTGGGGCAGGGGATCGGAACAACGACCCATCACACCCGCTCCCGGCATGTAGAGAGGTAACGGGGGAAGTGCACCAGCCGCAAATGATTGACGTCAATCGGCTCTACTCCCACCTGCACGAGGTCGTTCGCTACGGAGTCCGCGCCAATGCTCTCTACGAGCACGGACGCCCCCTCATCGACCTAGTCGCCCCCTCCGACGACCATTCAGAAGAGTCCTATTCACTGCGAGCGCTTCTCACCGAGGAAGTCATTCGCCAGGGAATCAACCGTGAAAGCGCCACCGACGCAGAAGCACTACGGATCACGCTCGCAGTGGACGGCACGTCCAGCGTCCTCCGGAAGCTGGAAACGCGCAGGAGGGAAGCCGCACGCATCTACGGGGTACTCCCCAACAGTTTCCGGATGCACCACGAGCCCGCACTCCTGCGAGATCTGGCATTCCAGATCCTCGCGCTCCTCATCTCACGGCCACAACCGGACGACCACCCCGACGCCATGCCCACGAGTCACCCCGGAATGACACCCTGACGCAATGACTTACAGACGCGGTGACAGAGTGACGGCCCGCCGGTCACTCGGAATGGGATCGGTCGCCAAAGGCGCGAGCGGAACCGTCCTCGGCTCATCATTCCTGGGGAGCTACACAGTCCGTTTCGGCGGTCGAACGCTCCACAACATCAGCCGAGACGACCTCAACGCACACGCCGTCTCGGGGCCCCTAGGGGCAGGCTGCAACCTGATGCTCACCGGGTTGGGGACTATCGCCTTAGCGGCCCTCATCGGCCGTCACGGACGCCCTCAGAGCCGCGTGTAGCCGCATAAACGAAAGAGCCCACCCGGCGTTCACGGCGGGTGGGCTCTCGCATTCCAGGGTCAGGCGTTACGCCCCTCCGGGGACCGGTAGGACGCCAGCGCCGTCCGCAGAACTTCAGCGCTCACGGTGATATGACCAGCGTCGGGGTTCTTGCTGTCACGAACGCCAATAGCATCCGCAGCGAGACGCCTCATCTCGACACAGTTTGCGTTGTTGCCGCCACTGTATGTGGACTTGCGCCAGTGCATCATTCAAACCACTTCCTTCGCGATCATTTTAAGGAGTTGCAGGCTTTTACTTGATGACAGGGCTACTTCACTGATCTCCTCCCAAATAACCTCAAGGAGGTCGCCGGATTTGGCGCTCGTGACCGGTAGGGTTCCGAGCTGTCCCCCGATGTATGTGCGCTGCGCCCCGTTCGCCGTGAAGATGGTGAGGTCGCCATCGAGCCCGATATGCCAGTTCGCTTCCTTCTCGATGATGCGAATCCTCACGCATGGGAGTTGAGCTAGATCGATGAGCTTCTCAACTTGCTCCGGCATCGTTACGCGCGCTGGCGGATGGAAGAATGCGGCTTGGTCGATGATGGCGGTGATGTTCGGCGGGTTCGGGCCTCTGAAGATGGCCTGACGCTCCATCCATTTCCGAACCGCTTCGTCGACCTCATTTATGCCCCGCGCCGTAAAAAGCGCACGCGCATAGTCGGCAGTCTGGAAGAGAGCCGGGATGACGTTGTTCGTCGTGAGGCGGATGACCCGGGAAGTCCTCTCATCCTTGATGTAGTCGCCGATGACGGATCCGCCTTCGTACATGTCGGCGTAGTGGCGCTGCGCTTCGAGTACCCCTCCGGTTCCCCACGCCCTGTCGAGTTTTCGGCAGTGCTCCCGTGGAACCCTATTTCGGCCACTTTCCCATGCGCCTACGGTTTGTCGCTCGACATTACATTCGTCGGCGGTCCGCTCCTGCGACCAGTTCGCGAGTCTCCTTAGTAGGCGTAGCTGAGCTGCGAGTGACGACCAAAGATCGTCGCCGGGATCTGGCAGGTCAGCGAGTCGAGGCGGCATGCTGAGAGATCCTTTCGGAGCTACTTCTGCACGACATTGCATGGTCATGCTACTCGCTCAAGTCCACAGTGAGGAGACCTCAAAGAGGCCCGATTCCAGCGATCAAGAAAGGAGGACGAACGTACCCACGGGCACGAGACATGCCGACACCCGGCAATCGCGACACCTCTCGGGAGGATCTATGCGACTCGGACGGCGGCACGAGGGGCGGCATACTCTCCGCTCCTTGTCCGCCCAATCAGCAGACGCCAGCAGCCAGAGAACCGATCGAAATGAGCGGACGGAGCGCGTCAAGGCACTCTCCGACCTCGCAGACGCGTGCACGGTCTCGGGATTGCGCGTCCAATGGTCCCCGCTCCGCCCCGGGACGTTCCGCCACCTTCGTGTTTCCCTACTCGGCTACCCGTCAGTGACGGTGCGCGCCGATTTCGTCGACGGTGAATGGCAATACGTGTGGAATGCCGGTCGCGATGAGAACCGGGCAATCGGCCCCGTAGACGACGTTCCACGCGTCGTGAACACGATCTGGTACGTGCTCAACCGAAGGGGGACGTGATGCTTCACGAGCACAACCCCGACGAGATCCCCGACACCCTTGCCAGAACGGCACCCCCATCCGTGTTGATATCGGTGATCGCCGAGTCGTGGGAAACGGCATGGGTGAGCGACCGACCGAAGCACCTTCACATGGGATCGGTCATCAGCGCTCTCGCCCGTGCCGATGCCCAAACGGAACTCGCGGATTCGGAGAGCATGCCGATCACGGATGCGCTCGACGTCGCGTGGACCTCCGTCGAACGACACTGGTCGCTGCGGATGAAGTCGTACGGATTCCTCTCGGATTCGATCAAATCCGTCCGGATGAGCGCGCGTATGGACTTCATCGATCTGATGCGCAACGTGGCCAGTCGTCTCGGGCCCGTTCCGCCCGAACCAGAACCCGGTCCCGCGCGGTCGGCGCAGCGCCCCGCGCCGCCCCCAAGAGCCGGAGACGGCATCTAGCAACCCGGCGCGCTCGTGCTGGCTGGCATGACCCGCGAGCGCGCTTTCCCGGTCCGTTCACGCGTTCGTCATCCGCGTGAACGGACCGCGCGGGCCCGCTCCCTCCCCTGGTGGGCGGGCCCGCGCCACAAGCCCGTACAACGTGTCCAGCGATCGAGAAGGAGCCCGGAAGTGAACAGTGCCAAGCCGAACGGAACGCTCAGGGTCACGACGTGGAATTTGCAGAATGGAGGACTGGATAGGCCAATGGATATTGGTGGAGATTCTCGACTGAATGGCATCATCGACCGCATCTCGGCCGCCGGTCCGCAAGACGTCGTCTTCTTGCAGGAATGCCGCTGGGGCGCGCTGTCTTCACGGCGACTCTACGAGACGGCCGCGAAGCTGGGAATGCCGGGATGGGGGTACCTGGTTCCCGCTCCCAGGTTCGGATGCGATCTCGCCGTCTTCGTGCGGCAGAGCGACAGTTTCCACGTCGTGCAGGAGCGCCACGAGAGCGGACTCACGCCCTGGTATCACGCCCTTCTGAGGGTTGAGACGACGTTCCGGAGCGCGACCGGACAGACGCACCGGATCGACCTGTGCGGGCTGCATTTCGCGCCCAGCGCTCCCCGGATCCGGGGAGACGAGGCGGAACAGTTCAATCTTCTGGGAAAGGTCGAGGTGATCGCGGCGGGCGACTTCAACGCTCGCGCTATCGCCGAACTTCCCTTCCCCGGGGGACTGAACCTTGCCCTCCCCAAAATCGCGAGGAAGCTGGACACGACACCGGCCGAGACCATCAAGACGGCGGGATTCGCCGACGTCGGTGAATTGGCTGGTGATCTGACCCCCACGGTCGGCCACGACTTCAGTAACGGCCGGGCCGTCCCGCATCGCGCCGACCGAATTTACACCAACAGCAAGGGGGTGGATGTGCTCGACTACTCCGTTCTGTCCGGCGCGCTCGACAACGGCGGCCGGTTGTCCGACCACGACGGCGTCACCGCGCATATCCGGATCTCCGGATGACCGGCAACGACGAACGCGGCGCAGCGCACACAGCCGCATTGGCGGGAATGGCGCGCGGCCATGGGCTGACCGTGTCGGAGCTGTCCGGCACCCGCTTCCGGGTATCGAGCGGACCGGAGACGCGCGCATGGGAGATCCACGCGCGCCCCCGGCCTGATGACGGGGACCGGTGGTGGTTCTGCCGGGGAAGCGCCGCGTGGCTCTGCGAGGCCGACAATCCTGCCGACGCACTTATGCAGATCAAGGGCGCGTTGCACCAGGTCAACCCGCACGAGGGACCCGGCTCACCGCCGACGTAGTCCGCCGTCCCGCGAGGAAGCCCCTGGAACCGAGCTTGGTTCCAGGGGCTTCCTCGCGCTACAGCCCGGCGTGTGCACAACCTGACTTGCTTCGATCCGATCGTCCTCGCGCACGGCCGGGCGCTGCTCGCCGAGAACAGCGGCACCACGGTCATCCGGGCCGACCTGCGGCACCCCGAGAGCATCCTCGGGCATCCCGAGCTGCGCGAACTGGTCGACCTGTCGCAGCCGGTGGCGCTGCTCCTGGTCGCGATGGTCCAGTTCGTCCCGGACGAGGACGACCCCGAGGGCCTGGTCGCGACCTACCGCGACGCCCTCGCGCCCGGCAGTCACCTGGTGCTGACCCACCTCACCGACACCGGCACCGACCCGGCCGGACGCGCCGCCGCCGAGGCCGTCTACTCCGGCGCGAGCTCGCCGCTCACGTTCCGCTCCCAGGACCGCGTCGCGGGGTTCTTCGGCGACTTCGAGCTCGCCGATCCGGGCGTCGTCCACGCCTGCGACTGGCGTCCGGACGAGGAGGCGGCCGAGTACCGCACGGACTGGCTCCTGTCCGGCGTGGCGCGGAAGTCCTAGCGGCTCGGGAGCTGAGATCCACCGGCCCTCCGGGCGGGTAGGGTCGATGGTTTCGCCATCGACCACTCTCCGACCGGAGGTCTGTTCGCATGCCCGCAGAGATCATGCCCGACGTCCTGACCGCCGAGCGCGCCCACCTCGCGGCGGCGCGCGAAGCCCTGCGCAGGATGCGCGAGCACGCAGCGAGCCTGTCGGCCGACATGGCCGCCGACTGGGTCTCGCGCAAGTACCTGGAAGCGCTGCTGGACCAGCGGGTCGCCGCGCTCGCCGACCACCCCGACACGCCCCTGTTCTTCGGCCGCCTGGACCGGGACGCCGAGCAGGCCCGCGAGAGCCCGGACGACGAGCCGGGCGCGTCCCGGGAGTCCGGCGACCCCGACGAGGGGGCCGGGCTCCCGATGATCTACGTTGGGCGGCGGCACGTCCACGACGACGGCGGCGACCGGCGGCCCCTCGTCCTGGACTGGCGCGCCCCGGTCTGCCGCGCCTTCTACCAGGCGGGCCCGGCCGACACGATGGGCTGGCGGCTGCGCCGCCGGTTCGGGTTCCACGGCGGCGAGCTGACCGCGTTCGAGGACGAGCCGCTCGACGCGCCCGTCCACACGTCCGCGCTGCTCACCGCGGAGATCGAGCGTCCGCGCACCGGCCCGATGCGCGACATCGTCGCGACCATCCAGCCCGAGCAGGACGTGATCGTCCGCGCTGACCTCGGCCGGACGGTGTGCGTGCAGGGCGCGCCCGGCACCGGGAAGACCGCCGTCGGCCTGCACCGCGCCGCCTACCTGCTGTTCACCCACCGCGAGCGGCTCGCCCGGTCCGGGGTGCTGATCGTCGGGCCGAACCGCGCGTTCCTCGCCTACATCTCGTCCGTCCTGCCCGCGCTCGGCGAGGTCCGGGTCGACCAGGCCACCGTGGACGACCTGCTCGGCGCGCCCACCGGCGCCGAGCCCGCCGGGGCGTCCGCCGTCAAGGGCGACGCCCGGATGGCCGAGGTGCTCCGCAAGGCCCTGTGGCGGCACATCCGCAAGCCCGAGGAGGGCCTGGTCTACACGAGCGGCGTCGCCAAGTACCGGGTCGCCGACCACGAGGTGCGCGAGATCGCCGCCGGGCTGCGCGGCACGACCCGCTACGCCGCCGGGCGCGACATGTTCGCGCAGCGGCTCGCGCACCGGATCCTCGTCCAGATGGAGCGGCGCGGCGGGGCGCCGGACGACCGCGTCCAGGACCAGGTCGTCCGGTCGCGTCCGATGAAGGCGCTGCTCGAGGCCGTCTGGCCCAAGGTCACGCCCGAGATCGTCCTGCACGGCCTGCTCGCGGACGCCGACACGCTCCACGCCGCCGCGCGCGGCGTCCTCACCGACGAGGAGCAGGCCGCGATCCTGTGGCCCAAGCCGCCGCGCTCGCACCGCTCCGCGAAGTGGACCGCCGCCGACCGCGCCCTCCTGGACGAGCTCGCCGACCTCATCGAGCGCACCCGCTCCCTCGGCCACCTGGTCGTGGACGAGGCACAGGACCTGTCCGCCATGCAGCTGCGCTCCCTCGGCCGCCGCTGCGCCGCCGGGTCCGCGACCGTCCTCGGCGACATCGCGCAGGGCACGACGCCCTGGTCCGCGCGGTCCTGGGACGAGGTGCTCGGCCACCTGGGCCAGGAGGGCGAGGTCACCGAGCTCGCCGTCGGGTTCCGCGTCCCCGGCAGCGTCCTGGACTTCGCGGCCGGGCTGCTCCCGCACATCGCGTCCGGCCTGGCCGCGCCGCGCTCGCTGCGTCCGGGGACGGGCGCGCTGACCGTCCGGCGCACCGACGCCCTGGAGGAGGACGCGGCCGACACCGCCCGCGGTCTGCTGGAGCTGGAGGGCACGGTCGGGCTGATCGTCCCGGACGCCGCCGTCCTCGCGTACTCCGTCGCCCTCGCCGCCGCCGGGGTCGAGCACGGCGTCCTCGACACGGAGTCCACGGGCGAGGACGAGCGGCTCCAGGTTGTCCCGGCCACGCTCGCCAAGGGCCTGGAGTTCGACCACGTCGTGGTGGCCGAGCCCGCCGCGATCGCCGCCGCCGAGGAGCGCGGCCTCGCCCGGCTCTACGTGGTGCTGACCCGCGCGGTGACCTCCCTGACCGTCCTGCACGCGGAGCCGCTCCCCGACCAGCTGCCCGCGGCGCCGCACGCCTGACGCGCGCCGCCCCGTTGACGGCGCGGGTTCGCTGACGGCGCGGGCTCACCGGCGGCGGAGTTCGCCGACGAGCGCGGGTTCGTGACGGGCGTGTGGGTTCGCCGACGGGCGCGGGTTCGCCGGCGGGCGCGTGGGTTCGTTGACGGGCGTGCGGGCCGCTCCCTAGGGTGACGCGTACCGACCGGTTGGTATGTCCCCTGCGGAGGTTCGTCCGTGAGCACAGCACCGCCCGGCGCGGAGGAACTGGAGCGGCGCGTCGCCGCGTTCCTCGCCGCGCACGACCCGGCCGCCCTCGAACCGCTCGCGTTCCTGCGCGCGAGGTTCGACGCCGGGCTCGCCTGGGTCCACTTCCCGGAGGGACTCGGCGGGCTCGGCACCCCGGTCGCCCTCCAGCGGGCCGTGGACGAGGCGTTCGCGCGGGCGGGCGCCCCGTCCCACCGTCCCGAGGCCAACGCCATCGGCCTCGGGATGGCCGCGCCGACGATCCTGGCGTTCGGCACCGAGGAGCAGAAGCGCCGGTTCCTGCGCCCGCTGTGGACGGGCGAGGAGATCTGGTGCCAGCTGTTCTCCGAGCCCGGCGCGGGCTCGGACCTCGCCGCGCTCGCCACCCGCGCCGTCCGCGACGGCGACTCCTGGACGGTGAACGGCCAGAAGGTCTGGACGTCCATGGCGCACGAGGCGCGCTGGGCGATCCTGGTCACCCGCACCGACCCGGACGTCCCGAAGCACCGCGGCATGACGTACTTCGTCTGCGACATGAGCGCGCCGGGCGTCGAGGTCCGGCCGCTGCGCCAGATCACCGGCGAGGCCGAGTTCAACGAGGTGTTCCTGACCGACGTGGCCGTCCCGGACGAGCACCGTCTCGGCGAGGTCGGCGACGGCTGGCGGGTCGCGATGACCACGCTGATGAACGAGCGGGTCGCGATCGGCGGGAGCGCCGCGATCCGCGAGGGCGGGATGATGGGCGTCGTCACCGCCCTGTGGCGCGACCGTCCCGAGGTGCGCACCGCGGCCGGGCACGACGAGCTGATGCGGCTGTGGGTGGAGAACGAGGCCGCACGGCTCACCGGCGAGCGCCTGCGCCAGCAGCTCGCGGCCGGGAGCCCCGGCCCCGAGGGATCGGCCGCCAAGCTCGCCTTCGCCCGCCTCAACCAGGAGATCTCCGGCCTGGAGCTGGAACTGCTCGGCTCCGAGGGCCTGCGCTACGACGACTGGACGATGCGCCGCCCCACCGAGGTGGACTTCACCCGCCGCTCGCCCGGCTACCGCTACCTGCGCGCCAAGGGGAACTCCATCGAGGGCGGGACGTCGGAGATCCTGCGCAACATCGTCGCCGAGCGCGTGCTGGGCCTGCCCGGCGAGATCCGGGTGGACAAGGACGTCCCGTGGAAGGACCTGCCGAAGTGACCGACCTGCTGTACGGCGAGATCGAGGACGACCTGCGCTCCGGCCTGCGCGGCATGCTCGACGAGCGCTGCGCCTGGCCGGACGTCCTCGCGGGCACCGGGAAGGACGAGCCGTCCGACGCGTCCCTGTGGGGGGTGCTGACCGGGTTCGGCGTCCTCGCCCTGCCCGTGCCCGAGGAGAAGGGCGGCGCCGGGGCGACCTGGCGTGAGACCGCCGTCGTCATGGAGGAGCTGGGCCGCGCGGTCGCGCCCGTCCCCTTCCTGACCGGCGCCGTGATGGCGACGGCCGCGCTGCTGGCCGCGGGCGACGAGCTCCTGCCCGAGGTCGCCTCGGGGGAGCGGACGGCCGTGCTCGCCGTCCCGTTCGGCACCGCGCCCGACGCGCCGCTCCCGGACGTCGCCGTGTCCGGCGGCCGCCTGACCGGCGAGATCCGCGACGTCGCGGACGCCCTGACCGCCGGCGTCCTGCTCGTCCCGGCGGCGGGCGCCCTCTACGCCGTGGACGCCACCGAGGTCACCCGCACCCCGGTGACCTCGCTGGACATGACCCGGAGGCTCGGCGACCTCACCCTCGCGGACACCCCCGGACGCGTCGTCGCGACCGGCGACGAGGCCGTTCGCGACGCGCTCACGGCGGGCGCGGCGATGCTGGCGTCCGAGCAGCTCGGGCTGGCCGAGCGCTGCCTGGAACTCACGGTCGCCTACCTCAAGACGCGCTACCAGTTCGGCCGTCCGCTCGGCTCGTACCAGGGGCTCAAGCACCGTCTCGCCGACCTCTGGACGTCCGTCACGCAGGCCCGCGCCGTCGCCCGCCACGCGGCGGCCTGCCTCGCGACCGGCGACCCCGACCTGCCGGTCGCCGCCGCGCTCGCGCAGGCGCACTGCTCGCAGGTCGCCGTCCGCGCCGCCGAGGAGTGCGTCCAGATGCACGGCGGTATCGGCTTCACCTGGGAGCATCCCGCGCACCTCTACCTCAAGCGCGCGAAGGCCGACGCGATCGCCCTCGGCACACCCGGCCGCCACCGCGCCGCCCTGGCCCGCCTCGTCGACCTCCCACCTGCCTGATCTCACGGCCTGACCTCGGCCGGGTTCCGCGCCCAGGGGTCAGACGGCGGCGAACGCGTCCAGCTCGGCGCGGGTCGGCGGATCCGCGCCGGGCCGCGTGCAGGTCAGCGACGCCGCGCGGACGGCCGTCTCGAGGACGTCCGCGGGCACGCGGGCCAGCGCGTCCCGGCGGTCCGGCCCGAGCAGGTCCGCGTCCCGCAGCCCCGCCAGGAACGCCGCGGAGAACGCGTCGCCCGCGCCCACGGTGTCGACGACCTCCACCGGCGGAGCGGGACGGTGTACCTCCTCCTCGCCCAGCAGCGTCGCGCCGCCCGCCCCGTGCGTCACGACGACCAGCGCGGGACCGAGCGCCCGCCACTCCCGCGCGACCTCCAGGGGGTCCGCGCCCGGGTGGAGCCAGGCGATGTCCTCCTCGCTGGCCTTCACCACGTCGCTCAGCGCCACCTGCCGCGCCACACGGGCCAGCTCGCGCGGCCGGTCGCCCATCAGCGCCGGCCGCATGTTCGGGTCGAACGACACCGTCGCGACCGGACGCGCCGCCGCCATCACCGCCTCGACCCGCGCGGGCCCGTCGCCGAGGGCGGCGGCCAGCGAGCCGGTGTGGAGGGCGACCGTGCCGTCCGGCAGCGGCTCCTCGGCGGGCTCCCACGACAGCGCGAAGTCGTAGGACGGGACGCCCGCGTCGTCCAGCGTCACGACGGCCATGCCGGTGAACGGCGACGGCTGGACGACGACCGAGACGCCCGCGTCCCGCGCGTGCCGGGCCACCAGCCGCCCGAAGGCGTCCGCGCCGAGGCCCGTGACCAGCGACGACGGGACGCCGAGCCGCCCGAGCCCGACCGCGACGTTCGCGGGGCTCCCGCCCGGGACGGCCCGGAAGAGGCGCTCGTCCCCGGCCGGTGCCAGGTCCACGAGCGCCTCGCCCAGAACGGTGACGCGGCTCAACAGGTCGCCTTGTACAGGATCTTCTGGATGTCCGGCTGGCTCAGGTTGTCCTTGGTGACGACCGTGGCGTCCGTCGGGATGGACGGCGTGACCGTCTCCTTCTTCACCGCCGCCACGGCCTGCTGGACGCCCTTGGCCCCGATGTCGCCGGGCAGCTGCGCGACGAGGGCCTGCACCACCCCGTCCTGAAGCTGCTTCACCTGCGCCGGGCCCGCGTCGAACCCCACCATCTTCACCTTCCCGAGCTTGCCCGCCTGCTGCAGCGCCGACCCGGCCCCGGTCGCGGAGTTCAGATTGGTGGCGAACACCCCGGCCAGGTCGGGGTCCTTCGCCAGCGCCGCGTTGACGATCTTGCTGGCCTCGGACACGTCGTTGTGCGAGTACTGCACGCCGATGTACTTCACGTTCGGATGACTCGCCTTGATCTCCTGCTCGAATCCCTTGATCCGCGCATCCACCGTACTCACTCCCGGATCGGTGGAGATCACCAGCACCTTGCCCTTGTCGCCGATCTGCTTCGCCAGGGCCGTCGCGGCGGTCGCGCCGCCCTTCACGTTGTCGGTGCTGATCCGCGACACGCCGATGGACGGGTCGTCCACGACCGTGTCCACCAGGACGGTCTTGATGCCCGCCGACTTCGCCTGCTTCAGCGGCGCGATGAGCGCCTTGGTGTCGGTCGGCGCGATGAGCATCGCGTCGGGCTTGCTCGCCACGACCGAGTTGACGATCGGGGTCTGCAGGGTCGGGTCGAACTTCTGCGGGCCCTGCACCTTCAGGTCCACGCCCATCGCCGCGGCCTGCCGCTTCGCCCCGCACGCCATCGTCTCGTAGAACTCCTCGCCCGCCATGCCCTGGACGAGCGTGATCCTGATCTTTCCCCCGGACCCGGATCCCGAGTCCGAGCACGCCGTGGCCGCCGCCGCGACCAGGGCCGCCGCCGTCAGCACGCCGATCAACCTGCGCATGGTTCGCCTTCCTGTGGGGGGAGAGGGGGGAAGTGGTCGCGTCAGTGGTCGCCCGCCCGGCGGCGCCACTGGTCGAGGTAGACGGCGACGATGAGCACCGCGCCGACGACGACCTGCTGCCAGAACGGCTTGACCCCGAGGATTTGGAACCCGTTCTGGAGCACGGCCGGGATGAACACGCCGATGACCGTGCCGAGGACGGTCCCGACCCCGCCGAACAGGCTCGTCCCGCCGATCACCACGGCCGCGATCGCCTGGAGGTTGTCGGTCGAGTGCGCCGACACCCCGGTGATCCCGTACTTGGCCAGCGACAGGTATCCGGCGAGGCCCGCCAGCAGCCCGGCCAGCCCGTACACCTTCACCAGCTGCCGTTCGACCCGCACACCCGCGCGGCGCGCCGCCTCGGTGTTCGAGCCGATCGCGTAGGTGTGCCGCCCGAACCGGCACTGCGCCAGCAGGACGGCCAGCGCGACCGTCACCGCCGCGGAGATCCACACCAGGTCCGGGACGCCGAGGTCCTTGTCGAGGCCGAGCCCGAGGTTCAGGCGGCTGGACGCGCGCAGGTCCACGCCGCCGGTGATGAGCAGCGCGCCGCCGAGCGACATCCCGAGCGTCCCGAGCGTGACGATCAGCGCCGGGATCCGCCCGTACGCCACGACGAACCCGTTCAGCGCGCCCCACGCCAGCCCGGTCGCGACCGCGGCCAGCGGTCCGAGCCACAGCGCCGTCCCGGACTCCGCGCCCACCGCGCTCATCGCCTTCGCCGCGGTCACGGCGGAGAACACCAGCACCCCGCCCACCGACAGGTCGATCCCGGACGTCACGATCACGAACGTCATGCCGATCGCGAGCAGCAGCAGGATCGCCGCGTCGCTCACCAGGTTGAGCAGGTTGAAGCTCGTCGCGAAGCTGTGCGGGCGCAGCACCCCGAACACGACGACCATCGCGGCCAGGATCAGCGCGATCCACACCACCTGGCTGCCCGCGACCCGCTCCAGGACGGCCCTGCCCCGGACGTCCTCGCGGCGCGCGCCCACCGGCTCGCCGACCTTCACGCTCATCGGTCCTCCCCGCCCGAGGCCGCGCCGGTCATGGCGGCGACCAGCTCCTCCATCGAGACCGACGCGGTGTCGAAGCGGGCCACGCGGGCGCCGAGCCGGAGCACCTCGATCCGGTCCGACACCGCCTTGACGTCCTGCATGTTGTGGCTGATCAGGACGACCGCGACCCCGGTGTCCCGGACGCGCCGGATCAGGTCCAGCACCCGCCCGGTCTGGACGACGCCGAGCGCGGCGGTCGGCTCGTCCATGAACACCACGCGCCGCGCCCAGGTCACCGCGCGCGCCACCGCGACGCCCTGCCGCTGCCCGCCGGACAGCGTCGAGACCGGGACGGTGTCGGACTTCAGCCGGACGCCGAGCCGCTCGCACTCGGCGCGGGTCCGCTCGCGCATCGCGCGGTGGTCGAGGAAGCCGAGCCGCCCGAGCATTCCGCCGCGCAGCACCTCCCGGCCGAGGAAGAAGTTCGCGGCGGGGGTGAGCTGCGCGCACAGCGCGAGGTCCTGGTGGACGGTCTCGACCCCGGCCGCGCGCGCCCGCTCCACGCGGTCGAACGCGACGGGCACGCCGTCCATGCGGATCGTCCCGGCGTCCGGCCGCTCCACCCCGGAGAGGATCTTGGTGAGGGTGGACTTGCCCGCGCCGTTGTCGCCGATGAGCGCGACGACCTCGCCCGCGTGGACGGCGAAGTCCGCGCCGCGCAGCGCCTCCACGTGCCCGTAGCTCTTCACGATGCCCGTGGCCTCGAGCAGCGGCGCGTCCATCGTCGAGGCGCCGCGCGGCGCTGAGCGCCGTGGTTCCGAGTGGTGTGGTGCCGGGTTCTGTGGCGCCGCGGTCCGCGGCGGTGTGTCCGGCGGCGGTGTGTCCGGTCCCGCGCTCATCCGGCCTCCGTCTCCTCGGGCGCGGGCGGCAGGCAGCGCAGGACGTCCAGCCCGCGCCCGTGCAGGCTCGTCGGGCCCGCGTCGTACGGCACCAGCACGGTCTGCCCGCTTCGGACCCGCTGGCTTCCGCCGTCGAACCGCAACTCGCCCTCCCCGCGCAGGACGACCAGAACCGCGAAACTCGGCGAGAACACGGTTCCGTCCCCGGCGAGTTCGGCGCGGAAGAACGGGTCGGCCGCCTCCGGCAGGACACGTCGTGCTCCCTCGCCGGTGACGGGCATCTGGTCGCGCGTGCGCACGAGCGCGGCGGCCTCGTCCGGGGTCCAGGCCCTCCGGTCGACGCACTGCAAGGCGACGTCCCAGCCGAGCTTCAGATGCCCGGTCTCGTCGCCGTCCGGCGCGAAACCCTTCCACTCCAGCATGACGCTGAAGTCGGTCGGCTCCTGGAGCTCGACGACGAACACGCCCGCGTCGATCGAGTGCGGGATCCCGGCCGGAATCAGCACCGCGTCGCCGGGCCGTACCCGTACCAGGTTGGTGGCGGAGAGCATCGCGCCGACGTCCTGCTCGGCCGACCACACGCGCAGCCGCTCCTCGGGGATCTCGTCGCGGAACCCGAGCCGCACCCACCCGCCGTCGGGGTCGGCGGTCTCCAGCACCAGCCACGCCTCGGTCTTGCCGAACGCGCTACCGAGGTGCGCCCGCGCGAACTCGCGGCTCGGATGGCAGTGCACCGGGAGCCGCTGCCCGGCGTCCAGCAGCTTGACCAGCAGCGCCGTGGACGGGCCCCAGCGGCGCAGGTGCGCGGGGCCGAGCCACCCGGCCGGGTCGGCGGCGACCGCGTCGGGCAGCGGGCGGCCGTCCGGGAGCACGGTCACCCCGGCGGAGGCGTCGTCGATCCGGCCGGTCGCCGAACCGACCCAGTCCTCGGGACGCCGGTCGTCGGGCGGGCGCACGCCCCGGAACCGGGCGATCGAGGAGCCGCCCCGGTAGAAGTGGCGCGGCTGGTTGGCGGGCAGGGGGAGGGGTCGCACGCGTCGGTCCACCTCTCGGTCGGTGCCGTCGCGCCCAACATCGGCCGGAATGACATCGTTGTCAACACCCGATCGGTCGCCGTGACCGGGCCGTGACCCGGCGGGACCGCGAAACCCCCGCTCGCACCGCGTCTCCGGAACCGGACGATCCGCGCGCGCGGCCGTCCGGTCCGTCCCGGCGGGGATAACGTTGGACCGTGACGAACGAGGACAAGCCCCGCCGCCCGACGATCTCCGACGTCGCCGCGGCCGCCGGGGTGAGCGTCAAGACGGTGTCCCGGGTCATCAACAACGCGCCCTCGGTGCGCCCCGAGGTCACCGAGCGGGTGCTCGCCGCGATCGGCAGCCTCGGCTTCCGCCGCAACCACATCGCGAGTTCGCTGAGGTCGGGGCGGCGCACGGCCACGATCGGCCTCATCATCGAGGACCTGGCCAACCCGTTCTACTCGGCGCTCGCCGCCGCCGTCGGACGGTACGCGCGCGAGCGCGGCACCCACCTCATCACCGCCAGCTCCGAGGAGAGCCCCGAGCTCGAACGGCAGCTGTTCCTCGAGCTGTGCCAGCGCCGGGTGGACGGCCTGATCATCGTCCCGGCCGGCGGCGACCACTCCTACATGCGCCCCGAGCTGGAGATGAACACCCAGGTGGTGTTCCTGGACCGGCCGCCCGCGGGCATCCTGGCCGACAGCGTGCTCATCGACAACGCCGGCGGCACCCGGGCCGGGGTCGAGGAGCTGCTGGAGCGCGGCCACCGCCGGATCGGCGTGATCAGCGACTCCACCACGATCTACAGCGCGCGCGAGCGCCTCGCCGGGGTCCGCGCCACCCTCGCCGAGGCCGGCGTCCCCTACGACGACGCCCTGGTCAGGACGGAGGTCGGCCACCCCGACCAGGCCGCGTCCGCCGCCGCCGCGATGATGCGCGAGGACGACCCGCCGACCGCGTTCTTCTGCGGCAACAACCGGATCACCGTCGGGGTGCTGGCCGAGCTCGGCCGCCGCGGCCAGGACGCCGACCTGCTCGGCTTCGACGACTTCGAGCTCGCCGACCTCATGCCGCGCCCGTTCACCGTCATCGCCTACGACGTGGGCGAGCTCGGCCGCACGGCCGCCGCCCGGCTCTTCGAGCGGATCGGCGGCGACCGCTCCTGGCCCGCCGAGACCGTCCTCCCCACCCGCCTGGTCCGCCGCGGCCCGGGCTCCCGCTGACCTGCTCCGCCCTCCCCGGTCGGCCGTGAACGGTCAAGACCTGGACAACGTTGTCATCGGTATTGCCCGAGGCTGCCGCGTGTTTTCGGCCTGGTTGAGGTTCTTGGTGCTTGATTGGGCCCTTGACGCGCCTGAGGTCGGGCCTCACGATTCAGGGCGTCCTGACAACGTTGTCTCGAAGGAGCGCGTATGCACAGGCCGCGTCCCCACCGGTGGCGTCCGGAAGGACGGCGCAGACACCGCGACGGGCGGACCACCGCCCGCCGTGCGGGAACCCGCCTCGCCCCCCGTCTCACACCCCACCTCACCCCCCGGTTCGGACGGCGCCTCGCCGTCCCCTCCGCCCTGCTCCTGATCCCCCTGCTCCCCGTCGCGGCCGCGCAGACCGTCCAGGCCGCGTCCGACCCGGCCGCCTACGTCAACACCTTCGTCGGCACCCAGGACGGCGGCCCCGACTTCGGCCACGGCGGCGGCGCGGGGGAGAACTTCCCCGGCGCGGTCGTCCCGTTCGGCATGATGCAGTGGAGCCCCGACACCGTCCGCAACGCGGGCGGCGGCTACAAGTACGAGGACGACCGCCTGCGCGGGTTCTCCATGACCCACATCTCCGGCCCCGGCTGCACCGGCGCGCAGGACTTCCCCGTGATCCCGCTGTCCGGCACGGTCGGGAACTCGCCCGCCACCCACGGCGACGACTACGTGCGGACGTTCAAGCACGACGACGAGAAGGCGAGCCCCGGCTACTACTCGGTGACCGACGACGCGGGCGTGAAGACCGAGCTGACCGCGTCCACCCGCGGCGGCGTCGGAAGGTTCACCTTCCCCACCGGCAAGCCCGGCACGCTGCTGCTGAACGTCACCGGCTCCATCCACGGCGTGGACGACGCCGAGGCCACCGTCAACGGCAACACCGTCGAGGGCTGGGCCAAGACCGGCGGCTTCTGCGGCGCGGGAACCCGCTACTACGTGTACTTCCACGCCACCTTCGACCAGCCCGTCAAGGCGTTCGGCACCTGGAAGGACGACTCGGTCGAGCCGGGCGACGCCGTCGCCCGCGGCAAGTCCCCGGACCGCGTCCCGCAGACGCCCAAGCCGTCCGGACGGCTCAACAACACGCCCAGCGGCAAGCCCGTCCGGAACCAGCGCGCCTTCACCGGCGGCGTCAACGTCAAGGGCCCCGGCTCCGGCGTCTACCTGCAGTTCGACCCCGCCAAGCCCGTCCAGATGCGGACCGGGCTGTCGTACGTGAGCCTGGCCGGCGCGCGCGCCAACCTCAAGGCCGAGATCGGCGGCCGCGGCTTCGACCAGGTCCGCGCGTCCGCCTCCGACGCGTGGCGCGCGAGGCTCGGCCAGGTGAAGGTGAGCGGCGGGTCCGACGACCGGCTGCGCACGTTCTACACCGCGCTCTACCACGCGCTGCTCCAGCCGTACGTGTTCGACGACGTGGACGGCACCTACACCGGCTTCGACTACCGCACGCACAAGGTGCGGCCCGGCCACCACCAGTACGCGACGTTCTCCGGCTGGGACATCTACCGCAGCGAGGCGCAGCTCATCTCGTTCCTCGCCCCGGACGTCGGTTCCGACATCGCCCAGTCGATGTACGACGACGCGCACCAGATCGGGAACGTGTGGGACCGCTGGTCGCACCAGAACACCGTCACCGGCGTCATGGTCGGCGACCCGTACCACTCGATCCTCGCGTCCGCCTACGCGTTCGGCGCGCGCGACTTCGACGCCAAGGGCGCGCTCGCCGCGATGGTGGACGGCGCGAACCGGGTCGGCGCGAAGTCCGGGTACACCGAGCGCCCGGGCAACGGCGCCTACCTCCAGCGCGGCTTCGTGCCCGGCGACACGTCCACGACGCTGGAGTACGGCCTCGCCGACTTCGGCATCGCGCAGCTCGCCAGGCGCCTCGGCGACACGTCCACCGCGGACGCGTTCATGAGCCGCGCGCAGAACTGGCAGAACGTCTTCAACCCGTCGACCGGCTGGATCCAGCCGCGCCTGTCCGACGGCTCGTTCCTCACCCCGTTCGACCCGGCCGACTCCAACTGGTACGTCGAGGGCAACGGCGCCCAGTACAGCTGGATGGCCTACCAGAACGTCGGCGGCCTGTTCGACCTGGTCGGAGGCCGGGACGCGGCGGCCAAGCGCCTCGACGCCTTCTTCACCAAGCTCAACGCCGGGCCGCACGAGCCGTACGCCTACCTCGGCAACGAACCGTCCCTCCAGACACCGTGGCTGTACGCCTGGACCGGCACGCCCTACAAGACCCAGGACGTCGTGAACCGCGCCCGCAACGAGCTGTACAAGCCGACGCCCGGCGGCCTGGTCGGCAACGACGACCTCGGCACGATGTCCGCCTGGTACGTGTGGGCGTCGATCGGCATGTACCCGGTGATCCCGGGACGCGCCGAGCTCGTCGTGAACGGCCCCGCCTTCGACAAGGTGGAGATCGGCCGCTCGTCCGGGCAGCACTTCACGATCAACGCCCCGGGCGCGTCGGCGAACCCCTACGTCCAGTCCCTCAAGGTGAACGGCCGGGACTCGTCGCGGCTGTGGCTGCCCGAGTCGTTCACCAACGGCGGCGGACGGCTCGACTACACGATGGGCGCGCAGCCGAACACCACGCTCGGCACGGGCGACGGCGACCGGCCGCCGTCCTTCAACGAGGGCGCGCACGCGTTCATCTCGGCCGCCGACCCCGGCATCGCCGCGGTCGAACCGGGCGGCACCGTGACCACGACCCTGAAGGTGCAGGCGCTCGGCAAGGGCGGAGACGTGTCCTGGACGGCCAAGCCGCCCGCGGGCGTCACCGTCAGCCCGTCCTCCGGAACCCTCGCGGTCCCCGACCACGGCCAAGCGGAACAGCAGGTCACGCTGTCGGCCGCCGCGGACGCCAAGGTCGACATCTACTCCGTGCCGTTCGACGTCTCCGGAGCGGGCCAGGCCGCCGTGTCGGTGAACGTCGCCCACAAGGGCACGATCGAGTGGTACCAGAACAACGCGGCCATCTCGTCCGACGGGACGTCCGGGGCCGCCGACTTCGACGGCGGCGGCTGGTCCTACTCCTCGCAGGCGCTGGCGTCCGCCGGGGCCAAGCCCGGATCCCCGCTGACCTGGAACGGCTTCACCTTCACCTGGCCGTCACGGCAGCCGGGGCAGTTCGACAACGTCCAGGCGCAGGGACAGACGATCGACCTGCCGCAGCCCCCGCAGGGAACGAAGCTGGCGTTCCTCGGCGCGGGAGGCAACGGCGACAGCGCGTCCAGCGTCACGATCACCTACACCGACGGCACGACGCAGAAGTCCGACCTCGCGTTCTCCGACTGGGCGCTCGGCGCGGACGCCTACCCGCCCAAGTACGGCAACCAGACGGTGCTCAAGACCCCCTACCGGAACTCCTCCGACGGCGGCTCGCAGAAGATCAACGTCTACGTCTTCGCCTCGGCGCCCATCGGCCTCGCGGCCGGCAAGCAGGTCAGGAGCCTCACCCTGAACGCCCCCGCGACCGGAGGCGGCTCGCTCCACGTGTTCGCCTGGTCCTTCTCCTGATCCCCACGCATGACGGCGGCCCCGGAACCGTCCGGTTCCGGGGCCGCGCGCGTTGCCAGGACGCCGTCGGGACGCCCATGGGCCAGCGCCAAGACGCGGGTCAGACCGTCCGGCGGCGGCGCCGGGCGAGGCGGCGGAACAGCGGCGGCTCGGCCACGGCGCCCTCCGGGTCGTCCGGGACGGACAGCGAGTCGATCAGCGAGTCGAACGACGGCGGCCGGACGCACACCAGCGTCGCCCGCGTCCGCCGGGCGCAGTGCAGCCGCACCGACGGCCGGACGATCCGGGAGAACAGGCTCCGGTCGCCGTGCCCGACCACCAGGATGTCGTCGTCGCGGGCCAGGCGGACCAGCGTCGCGCCCGGCTCGCCGACCAGCGCCAGCTCGGTCAGCTCGACGCCGGACGGGGGCCCGCCCGCCACCTCGGCGAGCGTCCGGGAGATCAGGTCGGCGCCCGCCGAGCGCAGCGCGTCGGTGATGCCGCAGCCGATCTGCCCCGCGGCCGACACATGCGGCGGCAGCGGCGCGGCGTGCACCACCAGCAGCGGCAGGCCGCGGAGCCGGGCCTCGCCGATGGCCCACGACAGCGCGCAGCGCGCCCCGGGCGAGTCGTCCACGCCCACGACGACGCGCGGTCCGCCCTCCGGTCTCACGATCACGGTCCCCTCCTGCGGGAGCCTGCCACCGTCCCTGCGGCATGTGTGCCATCCAGGGTGCAGCCTTACCCGCCCGGGTGGAAGTGTTTACACGCGTTGAACCGCGGGTTTCTCGCCGGAGACGTCCACATGACCCGCGCGGCCCGCCGGATGACCTCCGATCGGGCCGCGTCCGCCGTCCTCCGGCGCCCCCTCAGACCCGGTCGGCCGCGATCAGCAGGTACTGGAACGAGCCGTCCTTGTAGGACGACAGGAACGCCTCCTCGATCCCCGTCGCCACCGACGACCTCGCCCGCAGCTCCCAGTAGGGGATGGTCGCGGCGGTCAGGTCGAGGACGCGGGCGGGGATCAGCCGGTTGGCGGCCATCGCCGCGAAGTAGGTCCGCCGCGAGTGGACGCCGCACTCGTAGTGCGCGTTGATCGTCGAGACCGCCTTGGACGGGATCTGCCCGTAGACGTCGTTGTAGCAGCCGGTGATCGTGACGTAGCGCCCGCCGCGGGCCAGCAGCCGGGAGTGCGCGGCGAACAGGTCGTAGAGGTCGACGTACATGGTGGACTCGTTGTTCCAGATGGAGTGGAACTCCCCGGCGGGCAGGCCCGTGTCGAGCATGTTCGCCAGGTGGAACGCGACCCGGTCGGCGACGCCGCGCTGCGCGGCCTGCTCGTTGGCGAAGTTCACCTGCTTGGCGGAGATGGACACGCCGTCGACCCGGCAGCCGAAGCGCTGGTTGGCCAGGAAGCTGCTGCCGCCGCGGCCGCACCCGGCGTCCAGGACGCGGTGTTCGGGCCCGAGCCCGCCGCCCGCGTAGGCCAGGTTGTCCAGCAGCAGGTGCGCCTGCGCGGACTCCAGGCGGTGCAGGTCGGAGATCACCGCCTCGTCGCCCCCGTCGGCGACGCCGGGCGCCGGGTCGCCGATGCCGTAGTGGTGGTGGAAGAACCCGTCCACCTCGCCGAGCCGGATGTTCACCGGATCGGCCTCGGCGTTCCAGTAGGCGGCGACGTCACCCTGGTAGGCGGTCAGAGCGGGCTGGGACATGGATCATCTCCTCGTGGTGCTCGGAAAAGGGGGGAAGGAGAGCATGGGGAGCGGCGGTCCGCAGTGGCGACGCCGTGGCGGACCGTCCCGGGCGGCGGCTCAGGGCGACGTGGCGTACCTGGTGCCGACCAGCCCGGAGTGCCACTCGTGGTTGCCCGCGACCCAGTTCGACAGCCCCGCCAGGTAGCGGGCCAGGACCGGGTCGGTCGGGGCGAGCAGCGCCGACAGCGACTCGAAGTCGTCCATCAGCTCGTTGTGGATGTCGATGGTCTTCTGGAACGCCTCCTCGATCCCGCAGTCCTCCTCGTCCGCGATGACGGTCGGCAGGCTGTGGTGGACGCGCTCCTGGGCCATCTCCTTGCGCAGCGAGAACAGGTCGTTGACGATCGTGCTGGCGTTCGACGCGAGCCCGGTCGCGCGCTGCACGTCCGGGCGGGCGAACATCGACGCGGGCAGCTCGTAGCCGCCGACGGCGTCGGTGATCGTCAGGCAGGGGCGGAAGTTGTTGAACTGCCGGTGCGCCAGGTACTCCCACACCGAGGGCGTCCGGCCCGTCTGGATGCAGGCGGCCTCGGCGCAGTACCCCAGGTAGAGGTTGCAGATGTCGTGCCGGTACCGGTGGGCCTGCGCGGGCGTGGCGATCCGCTCGAAGTAGTTCATGGCCGACCGCATCGAGCGCAGCGCAGGATGCGAGGCGATCCCGGCCAGCCACTTCGGGACCTGCTCCTTGGCCGTGTGCAGCGGGTCGATCGCGGTCTGCGCGACCAGCAGCCGTGCGCCGAGCCCCTCGGGCGAGCCGCCGAGGTCGGGCTCGCAGAAGTAGTCGTCCACGGCGTTCTCGCCGATGTACAGCATCCCGGCGGCGACCAGGTGCTCGAAGGACGCCGCGTCCGGGTGGCACATCACGACCGAGCGGCCGGGGTCGAACGCGAGGAACATCGCGCGCAGCTCGTCGCCGGGGTAGAGCTCGATCTCCTTCTCGGCCCACTCCATGAGGCGCTCGTTGACCCGGTCGGCCAGGGCGCGGTCGTCCCGCAGCGGCGGGTGGAACTTCAGGCCCTTGATGCGCCGGGACGAGGCGTCGTCGCCGTCCTGGGCCGCGGGTTCCGGATCCGGCTCGAGCCGCGGTGCGGGGACGAGGACGGGTTCGGGGACAGGGACGGGTTCGGAGACGGGAGCGGGCTCCGGGTGCGGTTCGGGGAGGTCGGCGGCCTCGGGCAGCGGAACCTCCGGGACCTCGGGGCTCTCCAGCTCGGGGGTCTCCAGCAGGATCTCGGCGGGCTCGGGCGGGCTCAGCGGCTCAGGGACGTCGAGGACGGGGACCATCGAGCCGATCCGGCAGCCCGAGGTGCCGAGGCCGCTGGGCCCTGCGGGGAGGGGGCCGATCGCCTCGGACAGGTCCATCGGGGCCGCCGCAGGGGGCGCTTCGGAACGGGTGTCCACCACTGACCTGCCTTCCGCCGGAACGGACCGGGCGTGACCGCCACGCCGCGATTACAAAACGTAGTGACACCGATTCCCAACGTGAATAACCATCTGGTGAGGTCCACCGGTCCCGCGGGTCACATGGGCCTGGAAGCGGGCCGGGTAGCCTCGTGCGCCGGGGGACGACACAGGGGGACGGGACGCGATGACGCACGTGCTCCTCGTCGAGGACGACGAGGTGATCCGCAGGACGGTGGGGCTGGCGCTGGAGCGCTACGGCTACACGGTCGAGACCGCGCCGGACGGGCTGGCGGGGCTGGAGGCGTTCCGCGCGGGCGGCGACGGCGGCCCCGTTCACGACGTCCTCCTGCTGGACGTCATGCTGCCCGGCCTGGACGGGATCGGGCTGTGCCGCCGGATCCGGGAGACGAGCCTGGTCCCGATCGTCATGATGTCGGCGCGCGGCGACGGCCTCGACGTGGTGTCCGGGCTGGAGGCGGGCGCGGACGACTACGTGGTGAAGCCGGTCGACACGGCCGTCCTGGTGGCGCGGATCCGGTCGGTGCTGCGGCGCAGCACCGACTGGGCGGCCGCCGGGGGCGGGCCGGGGGAGTCCGGCGCCGTGCTGACCTTCGGGGACGTCACCGTCGACACCGCGGGCATGGAGGTGCGCCGGGACGGCCGCCCGGTGGCGCTGACCCCGACCGAGCTGCGGCTGCTGCTGGAGTTCGCGGCGCAGCCCGGCGTCGTGCTGGGCCGCAGGACGCTGCTCGGCAACGTCTGGGACCACGCCTGGGACGGCGACAGCCGGGTCGTGGACCTGGCCGTCCAGCGGCTCCGGGCCAAGATCGGCGCCGAGCGGATCGAGACGGTCCGCGGCTTCGGCTACAAGCTGCGGCGCTGACATGGGCGCTGACAGGGCCGGCGGCATGGGCGGCGAACGGCGGGGACGGCGGCCGGTGTTCCGGTCGCTGCCCTGGAAGATCGGCTCGCTCGTCGCGGCGGCCGCGCTCGCGGTCGCGGTGGCGGACGGGCTGCTCGTCCACCGGCTGAGCCAGGACCGGATGATGACCGAGGGCCGGAGCCGGGCGATGACGAGCCTGCAGCAGGAGGTCACCACGTCCGAGCGGACGGGCGGGGCGCTGCGGGACCTCATCACCGACCCGGCCGAGATGCCGCCCGAGGTCGCCGCGATCGGCCGGGCCGGGAAGGAGGGCGTCTGGTACGACACCCGCGTCCGGAACGGCCCGCGGATGTGGGCGGTCACCCCGCTCGGCGGCGGCGGCATGGGGGCCGTGTGGGTGGACATGAGCGCGAACCGGCGTGATCTCGCCGCGCTCGACCGCAACCTCGCCGGGGCGGGCGCGCTCACGGTCGCCGTCGCCGTCCCGGCCGGGATCCTCGTCGCGCTGCGGCTGCGGCGGCGGGTGCGGCACGCGGCGGCCACGGCCCGGCGCATCGCGGACGGCGACCTGGACGCGCGCATCGGCGCGTCCGGGCGGGTCCACGACGAGGTCACCGAGATGGCGGCGGCCGTGGACACGATGGCCGCCGCCCTCCAGGAGCGGCTGCGCGCCGAGCAGTCCTTCACCGCGGACGTCGCGCACGAGCTGCGGACGCCGCTGATGGGGCTGGTGACGTCCGCCGAGCTGCTGCCCGAGGGGGAGGCGACCGGGTTCGTCCGGGACCGGGTCGGCGTCCTGCGCGCGCTGGTGGAGAACCTGCTGGAGATCTCCCGCCTGGACGCGGGGGCCGAGCACGCCGACCTCGCCCCGGTGCCCGTGGGCGAGGTCGTCGCCGAGTCGGTGCGGCGCACCGGCCTGGACGCGCGGGTCGCGGTGGACGGCGCGCCGGTCGCCGAGACCGACCCGCGCAGGCTCGACCGGATCGTGGCGAACCTGGTGATCAACGCGCACCGGCACGGCCGTCCGCCGGTGGAGGTGCGGGTCGCACGGGACGGCGGCGACGTCGTGGTCACCGTCCGTGACCACGGGCCGGGCCTGCCGGACGACCTGCTCGCGGAACTGCGGGCCGACGGGCCCCGGCGGTTCCGGACCGGGACGCCCGAGCGCGGCCGGGGCCACGGCCTGGGGCTGACCATCGCCGCCGGGCAGGCGCGGGTGATCGGCGCGCGGCTGCGGTTCGCGAACGCGCCGGACGGCGGGGCGGCCGTGACCGTCCGGTTCGCCGCGTCCGACGAAGGGACGTCCGACGGCGTTCCGGGCTGACGTCCTGGGCTGAGGTCATGGCCTGAGGTCATGGCCTGAGGTGGCGTCCGGCCGGCGGTGATACACGGCCGATACGCGATCAAGCGGTGGCCGGTACACGGTTCCGACGGGGCCGACATCCGCCCCTCGCAGGGTGGTCGGTGTGCGCGGGAAGGCGCACGCCGATCCCTTGGAGGCATGTCGTGACAACCCCTTCGCCCGCCCGGCGCGGCGGCCGCCTGCGCGCGCCCGGCCCGATGCTCCTGATCGGCGCGGTGTTCACCGGGCTGCTGGCCGTCGGGGTGGCGTTCGCGCTCGGCCAGGGGCCCGTCCCGGGCGGGCGCGGCGCGGAGCCGGGGGACCGCCTGGGGCTGCCGTGGCCCGGGACGGGGCAGGGCGCCGTCGAGATCGAGGGCCTGGGCGGCCCGGTCACCGGCGGCGAGCAGAAGCGGGTGGCGATCGCCAGCGTCACGAAGGTGATGACGGCCTACGTCGTCCTGCGCGACCACCCGCTGCGGGCGGGCGAGGACGGGCCGTCCATCACGATCGACCGGACGGCGTCCCGCGAGTCGGGCAACCGGGACGAGTCGACGGTCTTCCTCGGGGAGGGGCAGCGGTTCAGCCAGCGGCGGATGCTCCAGCTGATGCTGCTCCCCTCGGCGAACAACGTCGCGCGGCTCCTGGCCCGCTGGGACGCGGGGTCCGAGAAGGCGTTCGTCGCGAAGATGAACGCCGCCGCCGCGCGGCTCGGCATGCGGGACACCGTGTACACCGGCGCCAGCGGCTACGAGGCCAGCACCGTCAGCACCGCCGTCGACCAGCTCGCGCTGGCCAGGGTGGCGATGGGGGAGCCCGCCCTGGCCGCCGTCGTCGCCGCCCGGGAGGCGACCGTGCCGGGTGTCGGGGTCGTCCGGAACACCAACCGGCTGCTGGACGAGCCGGACGTGGTGGGTCTCAAGACCGGGTCCAGCACCCCGGCGGGCGGGGCGCTGATGTGGGCCGCGCGGGTGGGGGCCGGGGACCGCGCGCGGCTGGTCCTCGGGGTCGTCCTGCGGCAGGGCGGGGCCGGGACGAGCCTGGACGGGAAGCTGGAGGCGGCGTTCGACGGCAGCCGCAGGCTCCTCGGGGCCGTCCGGCGGCTGGTCACCGCGCGGACGGCCGCGGAGGCCGCCACCCCGTTCCAGGCGGCCGGGCCCCGCTCCTGACCAGGGCCTGACCTGGGCTTTCGCGTAATCTGGGTGGCCGGACTGTGACGTCGGCCACGAAAATGTCGGTGGCGTCGCCTACGGTCGGATCGTCGGTCCCAGCCCACCGCGTCGGTCAGTGAGGGTGACCCCAGATGGCGAACAGCACCGCCGGGAAGCCGCAGGAGCGGGAGTTCGAGGAGCTCGTCGACCCGTACCGACGGGAGCTGATGGCGCACTGCTACCGGATGGTCGGCTCGGTCCACGACGCGGAGGACCTCGTCCAGGAGACCTACCTGCGGGCCTGGCGGTCCTACGGCGGCTTCGAGGGGCGGTCCTCGCTGCGCACCTGGCTCTACCGGATCGCGACGAACGCCTGCCTGACCGCCATCGAGCAGCGCGGCACGCGGCCCATGCCGACCGGCCTCGGCGGCCCCAGCGAGGAGCCGGAGCGCCCGGTCGTCGCGGCCCCCGAGGTGCCCTGGCTGGAACCGGCCCCGGACGGCCTGCTCGGCGCCGACCCGGCCGACCCGGCGTCGATCGTCGCGGCCCGCGAGAGCACCCGGCTCGCGTTCGTCGCGGCGCTCCAGCACCTGCCCGCCCGGCAGCGCGTCACGCTGATCCTGCGGGACGTCCTGAAGTGGCGGGCGGCCGAGGTCGCGGAACTGTTCGGCATCAGCACGGCCGCGGTGAACAGCGCCCTCCAGCGCGCCCGCGCGCAGCTGGAGGAGACCGTCCCCGAGCGCGACAACCTCGTCGAGCCGACCGACCCTGGGCAGCGCTACCTGCTGGAGCGCTACGCCAAGGCGTTCGAGGAGGCCGACATCGAGGGCCTCCTGGAGCTCTTCAAGGAGGACGCGGTGTGGGAGATGCCGCCCTTCCCCCAGTGGTTCCGGGGGCCCGGCCACATCGCGCGTCTCATGAAGGCGCAGTGCGGGCAGCGGCCGGCCCTGTTCCGGCTGCTGCCGACCGGCGCGAACGGCCAGCCCGCCTACGCGGCCTACAGGCAGGGCGACGACGGGGTGTACCGCCCCTTCCAGCTCCAGGTCCTCGACGTCACGCGCGGCGGCATCCAGCACGCGTCGGTGTTCTTCGACACCCGGCTGTTCGCGTCCTTCGGCCTGCCCGAGACCGCCTGAGACCGCCTGAGACCGCCTGAGGGAGCCGAGGGAGCCGAGGGCGCTGCGGTCGACCGGCGGCCCGGTGTCCGACGCCGCTGGCCGGTTTCCGCCCAGCGGGTTTTCCGCTGGGCGGAAAACCCCGCCTCGTGTGTTCCCGGGCCGCTGGGAGGGTGTCCCGACGGGCAACCCGGCGGCCCCCGCGCGTCCGCGCGCGCCGCCCGGACGGCCCCGAAGCGATCGGGAGGCGGAACGGCAGTGGGTTCGGACAAGGTCGTGGCCTCGGCGGCGGAGGCGGTCGCCGACATCGGCGGCGGCGCCTCGCTCGCGGTGGGCGGGTTCGGGCTCTGCGGGGTCCCCGCGGTGCTCATCGGCGCGCTGTACGAGCGCGGGGCCGACCGCCTTCGCGTGGTGTCCAACAACTGCGGGCTGGACGGCCGGGGCCTCGGGCGGCTGCTCGCGGCCGGCCGGATCGCCCGCGCGATGGGTTCCTACGTGGGCGAGAACAAGGAGTTCGCGCGCCAGTACCTCGGCGGTGAGATCGAGGTCGAGCTGATGCCGCAGGGCACGCTCGCCGAGCGGCTGCGCGCGGGCGGCGCGGGCATCCCCGCCTTCTACACCCCGGCGGGCGTCGGCACGCTGGTCGCCGACGGCGGGCTGCCCTGGCGGTACGCGCCGGACGGCTCGGTCGCGGTCGCGTCCCCCGCCAAGGAGGTGCGCGAGTTCGGCGGCCGGTCCTACGTGCTGGAGGAGTCGATCACCACCGACTTCGCGCTGGTCCGCGCGGCGAAGGGCGACCGGCACGGGAACCTCGTGTTCGACAAGGCCGCCCGCAACTTCAACCCGCTGTGCGCGATGGCCGGGCGGGTCACGATCGCCGAGGTCGAGGAGCTGGTCGAGCCGGGCGACATCGACCCGGACCACGTCCACCTGCCCGGCGTGTTCGTGCAGCGGGTCGTCCCGCTGACGGCGGAGCAGGCCGCCGACAAGCCGATCGAGAAGCGGATCGTCCGGGAGGTGCGGGACTGATGCCCTGGAACCGAGACGAGATCGCGGCGCGCGCCGCGGCCGAGCTGCCGGACGGCGCGTACGTCAATCTGGGCATCGGCCTGCCCACGCTGATCCCCAACCACGTGCCCGCCGGACGGGACGTCGTGCTGCACGCCGAGAACGGCGTCCTCGGCGTCGGCCCGTACCCGGACGAGGACGGTGTCGACCCGGACCTGATCAACGCGGGCAAGGAGACGGTGACCGTCCTGCCGGGCGCGTCCTACTTCGACTCGTCCCTGTCGTTCGGGATGATCCGCGGCGGGCACATCGACGTCGCCGTGCTGGGCGCGATGCAGGTGTCGGCCCGCGGCGACCTCGCCAACTGGTCCGTCCCCGGAAAGATGATCAAGGGCATGGGCGGCGCGATGGACCTGGTGCACGGCGCGCGCCGCGTCATCGCGGTGATGACGCACACCGACCGGTCCGGCGCGTCCAAGGTCGTGGAGACCTGCACGCTGCCGCTGACCGGCGCGGCCTGCGTGGACCGGATCATCACCGACCTCGCCGTCCTGGACGTCACGCCCGGCGGCCTCGCCCTCGTCGAGACCGCCCCCGGAGTCACCGAGGCCGAGGTCCGCGAGCGGACCGCCGCCCCCATCCGCGCGTAGGAGCACCGCATGACCCATCCTCCCTACCTGTACCCGGGCTACCGGAGCACGGTGCTGCGCGCCCCCGCGCGGGAGCTCGTGATGCCGAAACTCGGCCCGGACAGCATCGAGCTGGCGTCCCCGGTCTTCGGGCACCAGGAACTCGGCCGCCTGGACGACGACCTCACCGCGCAGCACTCCGGCGAGCCGCTCGGTGAGCGCATCATCGTGACCGGCCGGCTGCTGGACGCGTCGGGCCGTCCGGTGCGGGGCGCGCTCGTCGAGGTCTGGCAGGCCAACGCCGCCGGACGGTACGCCCACCTCGGCGACCGGCACCCGGCCCCGCTCGACCCGAACTTCACCGGCGCGGGACGCTGCCTGACCGACGACGAAGGCCGCTACCGGTTCGTCACGATCAAGCCGGGCGCCTACCCGTGGCGCAACCACCCGAACGCCTGGCGTCCCGCCCACATCCACTTCTCCGTCTTCGGGACGGCGTTCGCCCAGCGCCTGATCACGCAGATGTACTTCCCGGGCGACCCGCTGTTCGCCTACGACCCGATCATGCAGTCGATCTCCGAGCAGAAGGACCGCGACCGGCTGGTGTCGCGCCTCGACATGGACACGACCACGCCCGAGTGGGCCCTCGGCTACCAGTGGGACATCGTGCTCGGCGACACCCCGATGGAGGCGTGATGACCGACATCCTCGACACGGTGCCGGACCTCGCGCCGACGCCGTCGCAGACCGTCGGGCCGTTCTTCGGCTACGCGCTGCCCTACGCCGAGGGCCCCGAGGTCGTCCCCGGCTGGCACCCGGACGCGATCACCGTCCGGGGCCGGGTGCTGGACGGCGCGGGCGCCCCCGTCCCGGACGCGCTCGTCGAGATCTGGCAGGCCGACGCCGACGGGCGCGTCCCGTCCGGCGTCGGCGGGCTGCGCCGCGCGCCGCACGACTTCTCCGGGTTCGGCCGCTGCGCCACCGACCCGGCGGGCCAGTACTGGTTCCGGACGGTCAAGCCGGGCGCGAGCGGCCCGGACGCGCCGCACATCGCGGTGCTGGTGTTCGCGCGCGGGCTGCTGAAGCCCGTCCGCACACGGCTCTACTTCCCGCAGGACGCGGGCGCGCACGAGGCCGACCCGCTGCTGTCGGCCGTCCCGGCCGAACGCCGCCCGACCCTGGTGGCGGAGGCGGTGGCGGAGGCGGTGTCCGAGGCGGGGGGCACCCGGACCTATCGTTTCGACATCCACCTTCAGGGCGAGCGGGAGACGGTCTTCCTTGGCATCTGACGAGCCGTCCGGCACGGACGAGCCGCTCTGTCGCGGGCCGCTCGACGTCGGCCTGCTGTCGCCGGTCCGCGCCGGGACGGCCGCCGAGGCGCTGACTGGCGACGCCGCGTGGCTGCGCGCGCTGCTGGACGCCGAGGCGGCGCTGGCCCGCGCGCAGGCGCGGCTCGGTCTCGTC
>NZ_RFFG01000075.1 GCF_003696215.1 Actinomadura harenae
GCCCTCGGCCCGGGAGGTGCGGGGAGGGGGCCCGGCCGGGGTGGCCGCCGGTGGGCCGGGTGGGGTGGCGTGAGCGCTGTCGTGGCACTGATACGGTCACCCGACGTGGGGGAACACTACTTCGCGGCCAAGCCCGGGACGCCGTCGCGTCCGCGGTCGGTCGATCTCGTCCTGCCCGACCTGCATCTTCGGCTGCGGACCGACTCGGGCATGTTCTCCCCCGACCGGCTCGACCCCGGCACGCGGATCCTGCTGGAGACCGTCCCGCCGCCGCCCGCTCAGGGAACCCTCCTGGACGTCGGCTGCGGATACGGGCCGATCGCGCTGACGATGGCGAAACGCGCCCCGGGCGCGACCGTCGTCGGCGTGGACGTGAACGAGCGGGCGCTGGAGCTGGCGCGGGAGAACGCCGAGTCGGCGGGCGCGGGGAACGCGACGTTCGCGCTGCCCGGTGACGTCGACCCGGGGCTGCGGTTCGCGGCGCTGTGGTCGAACCCGCCGATCCGGATCGGGAAGGCCGCCCTGCACGACCTGCTGCTGACCTGGCTGCCGCGCCTCACCCCGGACGGCGCGGCGCACCTGGTCGTGCAGAAGCACCTCGGGTCGGACTCCCTGCAGCGCTGGCTGGAGCAGCAGGGGTTCCCGACCAGCCGCATCGCCTCACGCTCCGCCTACCGGGTCCTGCACGTCGCGGCCCGTCCGCAGGAAGGTCACCTCTGATGAGCACCGCACGCGACACCGCGAACGGTTCCGCCGCTCCCGCCGCGCGCCGGCAGCTGCGGCCCACCGACGTCAAGCGGCTGAACCGGGACTGGCGGCGCCGTACCGACGGGCGGCTGGGGCTGCTGGTGGAATCGGTGACGCAGCCGTTCAACATGGGGTCGATCATCCGCAGCGCGGCCGTGTTCGGGGTGGAGCGGCTGTGGCTGGCGGGGAACGCGATCTCGCCGGACCACCGCAACGTCGCCAAGACGGCGCTGGGCACCGAGCGGCTGGTGCCGTGGGAGCACGCGGGGTCGGTGGCCGAAGCCGCGGCGGCGGTCCGGGCGCAGGGGCTGCGGCTGGTGGCGGTGGAGCTGACCGGTGACGCCGTCCCGCTCCACGACGCCCCCTTGGACGGGGACGTGTGCCTGGCGGTCGGCGGCGAGGACCACGGATGCTCGCCCGCGCTGCTCGCCGCCGCCGACGCGGTCGCCTACATCCCGCAGATCGGGCGGGTCGGGTCGCTGAACGTGGCGGTCGCCACGGCCGTGGCGCTCGCCGAGACCCGCCGCCGCGAGTGGGCCGTCCCCACCGACTGACCCCTCCCCGGGGACGCCGCCCGCCCTCAGGCGGTGTAGGTCTCCATGAGGGCGGCGAACTCCGGCAGGGAGATCCGTCCGTCGCGGTCGGCGTCGGCCTGCACGACCACCTCGATCGCGCGCGTCTCGGAGATGTCCTGGCCGAGCGCGTGCATGAGGCTCTTCAGCTCGTCGGGCGAGATCTGCCCGTCCCCGTCGACGTCGACGAGTTCGAACGTGGCGCGGTACTGCTCCGGATCGGCCATGCGGGCCCCCCTTGGGTGTCGGTTCCGGTTGCTTCCGGGTCGGCAAGCGACCGTAGCACCCCGTTTCGTCCCACTGGAGACAGGCAAGGCCCCGGCACCGTCCCAGACGTTGCCACGCGGGTGCCCGCTCTACCGCCTTAGCGACGCCGACGACGTCTTGGCCGCTGCCACCCCGCGTCGCGCTCGCCGGGGTGCTGGTGGCCGCTGAAGGTCGGGGCTGACGGCCATGGCGTCCTCCCCTGCCGGCCGACGGTGAAGACCCCGCCGCCACAGCCCCCCGAACCGACCCGCCGGGGCGAGATCGTGACGGCGGCGGTGGCGCTGCGGCCGCCCGCTCCGCACCGCGACCGGCGACGGCTTGACGGAAACCAATGCGCCGCCCCTGATCACCTGAACCCCGGACACTCGCCGCTACGGGTCGGCCGCGGGGTACGTAGCCGCTGCTGGCACCGGGACGTAGGAATCCGCGACCCGGCGCGTCGAACCCCGGCTAACCGTGTGATCTAGGAAAGTACTTCGGTGAAAGAAACCCCTCCACCAGCACGAAGCCGTTCACGGATTGGCCGCTTCGCAGCCGGTTGGTCGGTGTATCGTCTCGACCGCACCCCATAAACGAAGCGACCCCCAGCGGTGCGTCAACACCGGCTGAGGGTCTGGCCAACCAGACTTAATAGGAGTCCAGGTGGTTGAACGCGATGCTATCGCGCCGACTGAAGCGCCGTCATCCCCGCCCAGGGCGTGCCGCCCGCCGCGCGGGATGCGCCGGGTCCGCACCCGGCACACCAGCCGCTTCACGGTCGTCCCCAACGACCTCGCCCAGCACACCGACCTGAGCCTACGCGCCCGTGGCCTGGGCCTTCTGCTGCTGTCACTCCCGGACGGCGCGGACATCTCCATCCGCGGCCTCGCCACACGACTCAACGAGGGCGAGACCGTCATCGCCCGCGCGCTCCGCGAACTCGAGACGGTCGGCTACCTGACCCGCCGCGTCGTCCGCCTCACCGACGGCCGCGTCGTCACGCGCACCACCGTTCGCGACGTCCCCGCCACCGAAGACGAACAGTCCCCTGACCAGGGTGCTTCGCACACAACACACGAACCCCCCGCCGCTGCGCCCGAAGCCGCACCCGAACCGAAGCCCGACGCGGCGACCCCCTCCACACCGTCCGCCGAACCGACCGCGCCCGCACCGCGAACCACCCGACCTCCGGCACAACCGCTCGCCCCCGCCGCACTCACCGCCGGAACACGCCTGCTCATCGACCTCGCCGCGCGCGAGCCACGGCTGACCGTCACCGCAGCCGCGCTACCGGACCTCGCCGCTCTCTGCGAGCAGGCACTCTCCGCCAACGTCGACCCCGCCGAGATCCACCGCGTCCTGGCGGCTTGCCTTCCCGTGGAGATCCGCAGTCCTGCCGCGCTGATCCGGCATCGTCTCGCGGAGCACCTCCCGGTCTGGCGTGCCGCCGCCTCCCTCCGCGCACTGCGCGCCGCGCACGCCCCCGCGCCGTCCGGCGGGCTGCGCCTGGACGCCGCCCCCGGCCGCGCCCGGTTCGTCGAATGCGGCGACTGCGGCCGCCCGCTCCGCACCGCGACCGGCGACGGCCTGTGCGGCGATTGCCGCGTCCACTGCGCCGCCTGACCCTGCCCCGGAAACGCAGCAGGCCCCGGCCGGCCGCGACCGCCGACCGAGGCCCAGACACCCGGAGCGTGAACCCCCGGACGTCCACGCTTCACGCCATCCCCGCATGCACCCCGCCCCGGCCCGCCCGCACCGAACGACGAACCCGCGACGTCGCGCCGCTACCGTGCCTCGGCCCAGTCGCCGCCGTCCTGCGGGAGCGGGCGAGGCCGACCGTCAGCGCCTGGACCCAGGCCAGCCGATCGACTCCCACGCCATGCGCCCGGCCCATGGAGGCAACGCGCCGTGCTCAGTGCGCGGACGGCTGTGCAACACCGAGCGCGGAGCAGGACCGATCACCCGGGACCTACGCACCTCGCAGGACTGGTGAGCCTCTCGTCCGCGCGGTCGCCGCGCTCTCAAGTACGGTCACGGCATCGACCTGTGCCGACGGAGTCGGCCTCCTCACAAATCGATTTCTTGACCGTCATAGGTTCCGCCTACGCAATAGCCACGAGGGTAGATTCCAACCACGACCTTCATATGTCCACCGCCGCCCTCGCATTGATCCCTAGAGATATTGGTTGGCACAGCCGCTGAGGCTGGGATACCGCTGATCAGGATGGCCGTGACCAGCGCGACACTCCCCGCCAGAGCCGCTGAGGTAAATCGCGCTACTGTGATCATGATGACTGCTCCTCTCGCACTTCGCAGCACGATAGCTACCCAGCCATCAGTCACTTACACTCTGCAGTTAATCTGACGGCAAACTGGGCGCACAAGTCCGCGCGTGGCCCGCGCGGAAGCGGGAGTCGCCTGTACAACCACCGCAAAACGGGGCGAGGATGGGGCCTCGTCGCCGCATGGGGGTTTACCGGCAGGGAGCGCTCTGCCGGGCCTGCCCGGTTCAGAACATTCCAGACTCTCCCGTGTTTATTTGGTCACTCGACCGGTAGGCCCCATGCCCACTCTTCCCTCCCCCCGCGAAGCCGTGCCCCTACTTCCGATACAGCGACACCGCCGCGAACCAGAGCGTGAGGGTGCACGCGATGGCGCCACCTGCCGCGAGGACCGCTTCCGCGACGTCACGGCCTGCCCAACGATGAAGGAGAAGGGAAGCCGTGCCTACATGCAAGGAAATTGATACTCCGAGCAAGAGAGCGACGGAGTCACCTACGGCCATGAGAGCAGCTCCGCTTCACGCTCCGAACGATCCTCTGCGCGCGATTGTACGGCCAGCCCTATATTGTACATGCAATCTACTATTACTCGCACACGCTTGCCGATTTCCACTGCCGGAAGGAGAGTGAAGTACCTCTCGGCGACTTCCTCGGACGTGAATGAACCCGCAAGAAGGACTTTTGATCCCTGATAAATCCTGCTACCAGGCCAGGGCCGCCCCTCAAGAGGAACCTTCGGGTCGAGAGCAGGCTCATATGACCGAAAAAAGAAAACGACTACGCCGCCCTTGTCGGCAATTTCTAGGATCTGCGCATAGAAATCAGCGGCTTCGCTGTAGGTGACCCGGAGGGCCTGCTTTAGGGTTCTGATTCCGCGTTGTCTGTTGCGGGATGGCCGACGGCACTCGATATCTGACATGTCGTCCTCGTGCGGGCCCTAGGCGCGCCGCTGGACGGCATGGCCAGGAATAAGCACGCGCCGTCGAAAGCCGCTTCGTCTTCACGGTGCCTGCGGCGTAGGCGCTCGGCACTCAGACAGGCAGGCGTGTCTGCCAACGCCGACAGTAGCGGCCCCGTCCGAGCCACACTGGCGTTTTCTGGATACAGCGCACAGCGCGATCGGAGGGGCCGTGGCAGGCACGCAACCTTGCGCCACAGCGAGAGCGGCAACCGGCGCGCAGCGCTGGAAGCAATCCGCGACAAGCTCGCCGCGGGAGAAGTTCTCAACGGCCGCTGTCGGGATCGGCGCCGCTGTCTCTGGGGCGCTCGGGGCAGGCATCGCGGCGAGCTTGGATCTGAAGTCGGCGAGCAACACAAGGTCGCTCGGCTCGGCGTGGGCCCGGCTAAGCCCGCCGAACCGTCCAAGGCGTCCGCCAACGTCTACAAGGGTGAAGACTCCCCGGGCAGCAGGCGGTCAGCTGGGCCCCCACAGGTTGGTGAGCTCGGCGATCACCTCGGCGGAGGGATAGAAGAGGCGGCGGACGGTCTCGGGCTCCTCGTTCCGAGGACTTGACCATCAGCATCAGCACGCTTCCACCCGCCTCACCCAGGTGGGTGAGCACCGAGTGACGGACTCGTGCAAATCCCAACCGGTGCCCGATCCGGCTTGGCGCACGAGCTCGCGGAGGTGTTCCTCAACCCCGACCCCCGTCCCGGGTGCTCACTCCGGTCGGGTGGTTCAGCGGACGCGGTCGTAGACGACGGTCGTCTCGCCGCGGTCGCCGGTGTCCTGGCGGGTGAGGGTCCACCTCGTCGCGGGCAGGCCGTCCTCGAACAGGCGCCGGCCCTCGCCGGAGATCACGGGGCAGACCATCAGGTAGAGGCGGTCGACGAGGTCCGCGGCGAGCGCCTGCCGGATGATGCTGGGGCAGCTGTTGATGAGGATGTCGCCGTCGCCGGTGGCCTTCAGGCCGGTGAGGACGTCGGCGACGGGCGCGTTCACCATGCGGGCCCGTTCCCAGGGCGCCTCGGTGAGGGTGCGGGAGAACACCACCTTGTCCACGTCGACGAGCCACTTGGCGTAGGCGCGGTCGCGTGGGTCGGCGTACTCGTCGGACGCCAGGGGCGGCCAGTACTGCAGGAACCCCTCGGCGCTGCCGCGTCCGAGGACGGCCGTGGTGGCGTTCTCGGTGAGGCGGACCAGGTGGTCGCGTGAGGCGTCGGTGGTGGCGTAGGGGACGATCGCGGAGAGGTCGTCGGGGCCTCCCGGGCCGTGGTAGCGGCCGTCCAGGGTCAGGCCGAGGTTGGCGGTCACGCGCCGTCCGGTCGTGGCGGTCATGGTGTGCTCCTGTTCGCGGTTTCGGTGTGGCCGGTGGTGCCGGTTCTAGCAGGAGGGACGGTGGCGGGGGCGGGGGTTTCGGCGAGGAGCGCGGCGAGGCGGTCGAGGCTCTGCCGGAAGCCGGTCTCGATACCGGCGACGAAGTCGGCGGCATCGACGGTGCTGTCGGTGATCCGGTAGTGCACGTCCAGCTCGGTGCCGGGCCCGTCGCCGGGTCCGGTGGGTCCGTCGTCGCCGGGGGCGGGGCTCAGGAGCAGTTCGAGGTGCGCGGTGAAGGCGGGTCCGCCGCCGGGCAGGTGCGGGGCCAGCCGGAAGGCGAGGCGTTCGCCGGGGCGGACGTCGTCGACCGTACCGTCCGCGCGTCCGGCGGGGGTGTCGGTTCCGTCGATGTCCTCGGCGTCGCGGTACTCCTGGACGATCCGCCCGCCGGGCCGCGCCTGGAACACCAGCTCGGAGGTCCGCAGCGCGTCGGGCGTCCACCATTGGGCGAGCAGGGACGGGTCGGTGAGGTGCCGCCAGACGCGGCCGGGGTCGCCGGTGAGGGTGCGGTGGAAGTGGAAGGCGCGGCCGTCGGCCCATCCGGGGGCGCGCGCGGCCTGGCGTTCGGCGTCGAGGGTGAGGGCGGTGCGGTCGAGGTCGGCGGCGGCGCCGCCCTCGTGTTCGGTGAGGTCGGCGAGGCGGGTAAGTTCGGCGGCCAGGTCCCGCAGCGGGCCGGGGCGCAGGGCGTACACGCGGCGCTGCCCGACGCGGCGGGAGGTGACGATCCCGGCGCGTTCGAGGGTCTGCAGGTGCTTGGTGGTCTGGGGCTGCCGCGCGCCGGCGAGGCGGGCGAGGACGCCGACGGGGCGGGGCCGGTCGGCCAGCAGGCCGACCAGGCGCCAGCGGGCCGGGTCGGCGAGTGCGGAGACGAGCGCGTCCATCCCCCAAGCATTCTCCCCCACGAATATTCGTGTCAAGGAATACGACGGGGCAGGTGAGGACGGGCGGGACGCCAGTGTCACCCGAGGGGCGTCACCGACGGCTCCAGCCGCCGCAGCGTCCACCCCGGCAACCGGCCCCGCCGGCCGCGAATCCCGCGGACCGGACCGCTCGGGCGCGGGTGGCGGCCCGACCGGGGCGAGGCGGGTCCGCGCTGGTACGCGTGCCCACCAAACTCTTTACCTAATGGAGTGGTTCGGCTACTTTTAGTTGCCGTGACTGTACTTCGAGATCGCAAGTACCGGCAGTGGTTCAGGGGCGCCGACATCGATGGCGACGGGGTCATCACCCGGCAGGACGTCCTGCTGATGGGCGAGCGCTACATCGCCGCTCGTGGCGACGCGGCACAGTCCGCGACCGCCCGCCGGCTCACCCGGGAGCTGGAGGTGTTCTGGACCCAGGTGATCGCGCCGATGGACCAGGACGGTGACGGGAGGATCGATCTGCGGGAGATGACCGAGGGGTTCCGGCGGGCTCTGACCGACCCTGCCCTGTACCCGCAGCAGATCCAGCTGGTGGCCGACTGCTACTTCGATCTCATCGACCTCGACGGCAACGACGTGATCGACCAGGAGGAGTTCCAGCAGATCTTCGGCCTGGCCGGCAACCTCCCCTTCGAGGAATGCGCCGAGGTCTTCGTCGCCCTTGACCTGGACGGTTCAGGCGCGCTGGATCGCGCGGAGTTCCACCAGGCGCTCGCGGAGTTCTTCTACGGCGACGACCCCGATGCCCCCGCCAACCACCTGTTCGGCAAGCTCGCCGACTGACGGCCCCTTCGTCGGCGGGACTGCCTGACGGGCCGTCCGGCGGCCCCGCCGGCGCTGGGGGAAGAGCGTGACAAGGGCCGCTCGTCACCGGTGCGTCCGCGACTGGGTGCCGCTACTCCCCGTCCAGGCTTGGTGGCGAATAGGCGAGCACGTCGGGGAGAGGGCCGTCGTAGCGTTCGACGTCGACCAGCGCGCTGAGGGCGCTCGGCCCTTGGGACAGCCGCGAGCACGGCCGATCCGCTGTGAGGACGTTCGGATTGCTGTGGCGGTCCAACGTTCCGCTCCGGCCGGGCTGGACCGGGTCCCACCACGCTCCGGTGGACAGCTGTATGACGCCTTGCATGACGTCGTCGGAGACGACCACGCCCGCCAGACAGCTGCCCCGGTCGTTGTAGACGCGCACGATCATGCCGTCGGCGATGCCGCGCGACGCGGCGTCCAACGGGTTGATCGTCGCGGGCTCACGGCCATTGATCTTTGAATCGAGGCTGAACCCGCCGTTGTCGTATTGGCTGTGCAGGCGTGAGGCCGGCTGATTGGAGATCAGGTGCAGCGGATACCGGTCCGACCGGTCGGCGCGGAGCCATTCCTCTGGTTCGAACCACTTCGGATGCCCGGCGCAGTCGTCGTAGCCGAACGAGTCGATCTTCTCGGAGAAGATCTCGATCCTGCCCGACGGCGTCGGCAAGGGAGAACGCCGTGGATCTGTGCGGAGGTCCCCGAAATTTCCGGGAAAGGGTCCGGTCAGCGGCGGCAGCGCAACGGTGGAGCTCCGCCAGAACTCCTCGAAGCTCGGCAGGGCGGCGTCGCCGCCGAGCGTGGCCCTCGTCTGCTCGTAGAGGTGCCGGACCCACTCGCTCTCCGAGCGGGACTCCGTGAACTCCCGCTCGTATCCGAGCCGGGAGGCCAGGGCGGCGAAGATCTGGTGATCGGTGCGCGACTCGCCCGCCGGCTCGCGGACCTTCGGCATCGCGACGATGTGGGGGTCGGAGAATCCCGCGGCGAAGTCGTCGCGCTCCAAGCTGGTGGCCACGGGCAGGACGATGTCGGCGAACTTGGCCGAGGTGTTCCACCAGGCTTCGTGAACCACCACCGTGTCGGGGGCCTGCCAGGCGCGGGCCAGCCGATGGAGGTCCTGGTGGTGGTGGAACGGGTTCCCCCCGCACCAGTAGACCAGGCGGAGCTCGGGCAGCGTGAGGCGCCGGCCGTCATAGTCGATGACCTCACCCGGATGCAGCAGGGCATCGGCGATCCTTGCCACCGGGATGAAATCCGCGACAGGGTTCGCGACCGCCGGGATGGTCGCCACGAAGGGGCGGTCGGGGGCGACGCCGGTCGCGTCCATCGTCGCGTACCCCGCACCCCAGCCGCCGCCGGGCCGGCCCATCGAACCCGCCATGGCGGCCAGCACGACGGACATCCAGATCGGCTGTTCGCCGTGGTCCGCCCGCTGCACCGCGTAGTTGACCATGATGACGGACCGCTGGGTGGCCAGGCGGCGAGCGAGGTCGATGATCACGTCGCGGCCGATGCCCGTGATCCTCTCCGCCCAGGCGGCGTCCTTCGGGATGCCATCGACCTCGCCGGTCAGGTAGGAGGCGAAACGGTCGAACCCGACGCAGCACCGGCGAAGGAAGTCCTCATCGTGCCACCGGTTGACCAGCATCGTGTGGGCGATCCCGAGCATCGCGGCGGTGTCGGTGTTGGGGACGATGGGCAGCCACTCGGCGTCGAGGAAGCCGGCGGCGTCGCTGCGGATGGGGCTGACGCTCACGAACCGCACCCCGGCCTCACGGCACCGGAGTTGCAGCTCCCGCGTCTGGTGCCTGGCCAGCCCGCCAGGGTTGATCTGGCTGTTCTTGAGGGCCAACCCTCCGAACGCCACCACCAGCTCACAGTTGTCCGCTATCTCGTCCCACATCGGCATCCGGGACTGGTAGCTCCACGGATGGCCACCGATCACATGGGGGAGGATGACCTCCAAGGCCGCGGTGCTGTAGGTGTTGCGCGCGTCGGTGTACCCCCCGCCCAGCGCCAGGAACCGGTGGAGCTGCCCCTGTGCGTGGTGGAACCGGCCCGCACTCGCCCAGCCATAGGACCCGCCGAACACCGCGCCGTCTCCGTGCAGTGAACGAACGCGACGCAGCTCATCGCTCACCAGGGTGATCGCCCGGTCCCAGCTCACCTCCACGAACGCGTCCGCGCCTCTCGACGTGTCGTGGGCGCGCGGCTCCCCGTTCAGCCAGCCCTTGCGCACCGCGGGGCGCAGCACCCGAGCGCTGTCGTCGGCGGCCTTCACCATTCCGGGGCCGATGGGCGATGGCGTGGGGTCATCGGGCTTCGGCTCGATCCGCATCAACCGGCCGGACTCGACCACGGCGATATAGCTGCCCCAGTGCGTCGCAACCGACACGCGCCGTTCCGTCATGCGTCAACTCCACCTCTGAAGCTTCCCTTTGATCTGGACGCGGTTTCTCGCGTTGCGTGGGTACCCACGCCATCCAGCTCGAAGGGAAAGATTGATTGCTTCGGGCTCGTCGGCAGATATCCGGATTCTGACTTCACCTCGCCTTCGCACCATACGCGAACACAGTCGGCCCTGAAGGAGTTTCAGCAGATACACCTTCTAAGCTCGAATAGAGAGCAAATTCAGGCACAATGTCACGCTTTCTTCCGTTTTGGACCGTCACCCGCGATCCGCTGGCGAACGCCGGCGACACGGACCTGCCGGTCTGGGCATCCTCACCCCTGCACAGAGCCGAGCTGGTTAGCCTGGTCACCACCGAGCTCACGGACACCATCCGGCCGGCCCTCGGTCCCGCCTCGGCGGCGCTGCTGACCGTGTCCTCGGTTCCGGCGGTCCACGGGATCCTGCCGTCGGCCTCGACGCCGAGCACAGGCTCCACGCCCAGGCCGCCGTCGCCCTCCCGCGCCGGACCCCGACGAGCTCGGACGGGTGTGTGACCTCTCGCGCGCCCGACCAGGGAGCCGGTCGACGGGAGAGCGCCCATGCGGTTGGAACGACCCACGCACGACCCGGTCGTCCTCGCCTCGTTCCTGACGGCGATGGAGGAGTTCCAGGACGTCGACGACAGCCGCAAAGCCGACGGGTTCACCGTCGCGCAGCTCCGTGAACACGGCCGACTCGACCGCTACGTCGACGACATCCTCACCGGCCGCTACCCCAACCCGGACCGCGCCCCCGATGAACCCGTGCCGTTCACGCTGCTGTGGGCCCTCGACCGCCAGGACGCGGACCCGGTCTATGTCGGGTCGGTGTGCGTGAACCACCGGCTCACCCCGGCTCTGGAGCGGTGGGGCGGGCACATCGCCTACAACGTCCGGCCCAGCCTGCGGCGCCGCGGCTACGCCACGGCGATGCTCGCCGCCGCCCTGCCGGTCGCTCGCGCCGCGGGCGTCGAGCGGGCGCTGCTCACCGTCAACGTCCACAACACCGGATCCCGTCGGGTGATCGAGGCCAACGGCGGCGTCCTGGAGAAGACCGACGGCAACGCCTGCCACTACTGGATCTCCACGAACGCCACCGCGCCGGTCAGCTGATCGAGCGGCACACCGCCAGCAATGCCTTCACGCAGTCCTCGCGGCGCCCCCACATGCCGTACGCCCTGGCGTGGTCCGTGAAGTACCGTGCACGCCGTTCTGCCGTGGGCAGCCGGCCGGGGTGGAGGTTCCTCGCCGCGGCGACAGCGGCGCTCGGATCACCGGCCCAGTGTTCGGCCGAGATCCGGTGCAGCCGCACCGCCAGAACTCCGAACCCGCCACTGATCCCGAGAACTGGGGAAGCTCCGGTTCGGCATGTGGCCGGGTCACGGTCCGACATCCGGCGATGGTCGAGGTCGGGCGGCATTACGGGTGCCGGATCGAGACGTGCGAGCCGCATGACCCCGAGTCCAAGGGCGGCGCGGAGTGCACGGTGAAGCCGACCAGGCCGACCTGGTGCCGACGGAGGCGAACCTGCTGGACACCTACGACTCGTTCGCCGAGTTGGAACGCGCGTGCGCGGCGTGGTGCTCGAAGGTCAACGGCCGAGATGCTCGAAGATGAGCTGGCCTTTATCCATCCGCTTCCGGACGAGCCGTTCGCCGCGGCGCTGAGTGAGGAGCGGCTGGTGGGCAAGGACGACCGGACGATCCGCTGGAAGCAGGTGCGCTACTCGGTCCCGCCCGGGTTCGAGAGACAGGCGATCTGGCTGCGTGAGCACGGCGACCACATCGTCGTCGCCGCCCAGACCGAGTACGGGCTCAACGAGATCTGGCGGCATGAACGGCCGGTGCCCGCCCGCCACGGATCCGGCCCCGCAACCAGAAGAGCAGGACTTTTGCGCGCTCGGGGAGGGCGCCTGCCGGTGGCTGGTGAAAGCCGCCGCGGCCGACACCGTCGGCGCCGACGTGGTCGACGAGGCGCTCGGGCTGGCCGCGACTTGGGGCCGGTTCGCCGAGGGTGACCTGCCGCAGCTGTGTGCGTTCCGGCAGGACCAGCGCGGTCACCACGCACACTCACCCGAGGACCACCAGGATCAGCCGCATGACCAGTCGGTTCACCCGGACCCGCCCACCAACGGCCGTCAGCCCGTCGGCCGTGCGGGCTCCGATCCGACCACGTCCAAGATTCCGCGAACCCGTGCGCTTTCAGCTCATGCACCATGCCCACCTGATCGTCACCACAGGCGCCTCGTTCCACTTCACCGAAGCCAAGAACGGCGGCGGCGCCCCATGGTCGAGTGACCGGCCCGGCCACAGTCCGCCATACCTTCGACCGGGACAGGCCCGCGAGGCTGGAGGATCGGACCGGATCCTGGCGGTAGCGCGGCGGAGTCAGCGACGGTTCGCCTGCCGGAGGAATGGGCCTACACATCTGCCCTACACCGCCGGGACTGTTGGCTGGACGGTGAGGATGACCTGCCTCCGCAGCCCACCGGCCGATCACTGGCCAGGCCCGAACAATCCCAGGGATTCGACACATAGAGTGATGAGAGTTGTACGATACGTGCATGCCTGGTTCGGGACTGCGGGACGGCGGCCTGCCCTCGGATCTGTTGCAGCTCGAGAGCCTCGACCCACTCCGCCGCACCGTCCTGGAGTTCCACTGACCTGGCCGCCACCCCGCTCGACGCACCTGCGGAGCGGGAGCATCCCCACGGAAGGAGCAACTGATGGCCTCAGACAAGGACACCGCGAAGGAGAAGAGCTCTGCGAGCGCAGGGCCCGACACGGTCGCCGAGAAACTCTCCGCCATGCTCGGGAAGAGTTCTGAGAGCGCAGAGTCAGATGTGAGCGGCCCGGAGGGGCCGGACGCGAAGCCCGCGGGCCGCCGCTCCAAGGCCCCCGATGGAAGCGACCCCTACCACGGCTAAGCGGCCGCTGGCCTGACCACTGGCTCCCGCGGCAAGCAGAGGCCCCAGCGCCGCCCATGAGGGTGGACGCCGGGGTCTCAACATGTCCGCTGGGGCAGATGGGCCTGCGGCCTCACATAGGAGATGAGGTCATGTTCGGGGGGAAGGGCCGAGAGCTCGTCCGGCTACCACTAAAGTCTGCGCTCAGCCAGAGTGTTTGCAGGCCTGCACGGCTGCCGAGGGCGGTGTCGGGCGGACCGTGCTGTTGGGCGGTGAATGGCCAACGGGGGCGTGGCGGGCGGACCGGGCCAGGACGCCCCCGGACGGTCCCGGGGAAAGGGGCGATCCCCGGAAGGGAAGTCCCACCGGTCAGGCGGGGTGCGGCTGGAAGTCGACTTTGAAGTCCAGGCTGGCCAGGTCGTCTTCGTCGTTGGTGAAGCACCGGACCGAGATGTTGAACTTGGCCCGCGGGGTCTCCTTCGGAAGGGGGTCCCAGCTCAGGGTCAGCTGCAGCGGGCCACGCTCGATGGCGTCTCCGCCCCTGAACGTGTCACAGGTAAGGGTGAAGCCGTCAGTGGTGTCGCCCCTCAGCATGGCCAGCAGGTCATGGCGCTTCGCCAGAAGCTTGATCAGGCCCAGCTTGACCGTGAGGTCCACGACGGCGCCGTCGACGATCCGGTCCGTGGCGACCGCCTTGATGGCGACCTTCAACGGCGCGCCAGGCCTCGGCGGATCCGGGTCGAACACGATGCTCTCAATCTGCAGCGGGTCCGAGGGCAGTCCACAGTCCACATAGTTCCAGCCAGTCATAAGCGAACCGTACACATCCCGTCACATTATGTGCTGGACATTCGAGGTTGTTGGTGGGTCCACCTCACTGGCCCCCGGCCGCCCGGCCGCCCGCGCTCCTGGGCGGCGCGCGAACTCGCCAGTGCCCATCCACGTCGATGTATCTGAACACGGTTCCGTTCGGGTGCAACGCCTACGGGATCCAGGCCGCCTCGCAAACGTACTTCCGCGAGGACGTCAGGAAGGCCGACGAAGGGCGATCGAGGTAGCCGCCTCGGGGGTCCGGTCAGCTGGGGCGGCTGCAGGCTCTGGGTGGATCAGCTGGTCGGGGTTGTCGAGCCACAGGTGCTGCCAGTGTGGGCCGACGGTCATGCCGTAGCGGGCGGGTTCGGGAGCCCCGGCATCCAGCCACCAGGTTCGGGCCGCCTCGGCTTCGTCCCACAGCCTGCGGGTGCCCCGTTGCAGTACCTGGGCCGCCTCGATGCCCCAGGCCGACTGGACGACGGCCAGGCTGCCGCCGTCGACGGTGGCCATCTCCATCCGGAATCCGCCGGTAGCGGCGTTGACGTGGTGGTCGATGATGACGTCGGGCATCGCGGCCGTGATCGCCAGGTCCTGGCCCGGGCCGTCCCATGCCAGGGCTCGCGGATCGGTGCGGGTTTCGGATTCGGTCCACGCGCCCTGGCCCAGGTCGATGCCGGGCATGGCGGTGCGCTGGCCACGCAGCATCATGTACGAGGCGACGCCGTGGAACCTGCCATGGGCGGTCTGGTCGTCGTGGACGTGCAGGCGCAGTTTGCGGCCGTCGCCGTGTTCGGGCATCCATGGCAGCGCGATCACCCCGCCTGGTCGCGTCTGGGTGATCCAGGCGTGCGGGATGGTGGTGATGCCGCAGGTGACGTGCACGTGGTCGTAGGGGGCGTGCTCGGTGTGGCCGTCGGCGCCGTCGCGGGTGAGCGGGTGGATGTCACTGCCGGGGGTCAGGCCTGCGGCCCGCAGGTTGCGGTCGGCTTGGGCGGCGACGGCGGGGTCGATCTCCAGGGTCGTGACGGTGCCTGGGCCGGTGCGGTGGGTCAGGACGGCCGCGGTCCAGCCGGTGCCGGTGCCTATCTCCAGGACGTGGTCGCCTGGGGATGGGTCGAGCAGCTCCAGGAACGCGACCGCGATGCCCGGCGCCGACAGTGACGAGGACGCGCGGCCTACTCCCCCGGCGGGATCCCCCTGTCCGTCGTCGACCTGGGTGATGATCGCCGAGTCGGAGTAGACCGCGTCCAGCCACGCGCGCGGGTCGGCGCTCCGGTCGATGGCGTAAGGAGCCGCACCCGCAAGGTCGGGTGCGCACCGGGCGCGGTCCGGGACGAACAGCTCACGGCCCACGGCCTCCAGCGCCGCACACCAGTGCTCAGACGTCAGATGGCCATCGTGTGTGAGCTGGTCGGCGAGTCGGCCGGCGAGCCGGGCCGGGGCGTCGGCCACCTCACCGATGCCAAGGGTGGGGGTCACTTGCCGCGCTTCCCGCCGCCACCGGTGTTGTCGTTGTCCTTCTTGACCGGCGGAATCGGCTGGCCAGGACGGTGACTGTCACCGGTGGAGTCATGCTTCCCCATACGCCTGCTCCCTCGAGCCGGAGCGCAGCCGGATACCGCGCATCACCAAGAGTGTGGGCCAGCCGAGCAGACCTGCGGTCGTGAACGGAATGCTTCCACCCGGCGGAAACCGAAAGGCCAACCGGGTCGCCCCGCTGAACCGCGCGCCCGCATCGGCGATGACCGCCGGCCCACCCTCGAACCGCACCTGCTCGATGACCGCCTCACAGGCCGACAGATAGGTTCACCGGAGAGCACCAGCACGCAGTTGACCTGACCCGATGACCAGGTTGCCCAAATCACGCGGCGCACGGTTTCACTACCTCGTTCCGAGTCCGCCCATGTCGAGCTTGATCAAATGCTGCACGTCTTCTTGCCGACCGATGCCGGTCGCCGGAGCCATTCCTCGATGCTCCAACCAGCGTTCGGGTCGGGCGCGGTCCAGCTGCTGGCCCTGGGCGGCGGCCGGACGGTCAGCGCCTGCCCGGTCTGGTCGCGGACCTGGCCCGGTAGGTCGGCGAGGGGCTCGAGCAGCGGCGGCTGAGGGGCGTCTCTGACTCCACCCGCGTCAGCTTCGCCGGGTTCCGGACGTAGTAGGGGCCCGTGATGCCGTCGCCTCCCCCGCGGCCCTCGCCCACGGCGATCGCCATGATGCCGTTGAGCACGCCGTCCATGCGCAGGAGCGGCGCCGGGTTCCCGTTCACCAGGATGTGCTCGGCGGTGCCCTCGACGCCGTTCCTGGCGATGGACGCCAGGATGAACCGGCCGGCCTTCGCCGCGCCCGACGGGACAGGGCGCCGCCCGTCGCACCCCGCCGCCGTCGCTGACCAGCACGATCTCCGGCGCGAGGACGTCCAGGAGCCGCTGCGGGTCCCCGGTCTCCAGCGCGCCCCGGAAGGACTCCGGCACCGCGCGGGTCTCCCCCGCGGTCACGGCCCGCCCGGGGGGCGTGACCGGTGCGCGGGGGAAGATCGCCTGTGGGAGACTGGCGCGCTCGACATATGCGGTGTGAGAGGCCGGGGGGATACCGACCATGGGCGTTGTACGGATCACGCGTCCCAACGCGCGGTTCCAGCAGTGGGAGGCGCTGCTGCGGAACCAGAACAAGCGCCAGCGGGCCGGGGAGTTCCTCTTGCAGGGCGTCCGGCCGATCAACCTGGCCCTCGAACACGACTGGCCCGTCCACGCGGTGATCTACGACGAGGACCGGCCGCTGTCGCGCTGGGCCGAGGACGTCCTGCGGCGCGCGGGCGGCGAACGTGTCGCGATGTCCCCCGACCTGCTGCTGGAACTCAGCGGGAAGGAGCAGCAGACGCCCGAGCTGGTCGCCGTCGTCGGTCTCCCCGCCGACGACCTCTCGCGCATCCCCGTCACGCCCGGGTTCCTCGGCGCCGTGTTCGACCGCCCGACCGGGCCGGGCAACATCGGGACGCTCGTCCGGTCCCTGGACGCGTTCGGCGGCGCGGGCCTCATCGTCACCGGCCACGCCGCCGACCCCTACGACCCCAAGGCCGTCCGGGCGTCCACCGGGTCTCTGCTCGCGCTGCCGGTGGTGCGGGTCCGCTCCCACCGCGACGTCCTCGACTGGACCGGTGGCCTCCACGCCGCCGGGACGCCCGTCCAGATCGTCGGGACCGACGAGAACGGCGACCGGGACATCGCCGAGGTCGACCTGACGCGCCCGACGCTCCTGGTCATCGGGAACGAGACGTCCGGGCTCAGCGCCGGCTGGCGCGAGGGCTGCGACGTCATGGCGCGGATCCCGATCGGCGGCTCGGCCAGCTCCCTCAACGCCGCGAACGCCGCGACGGTCGCGCTGTACGAGGCGACCCGTCAGCGCAAGCAGCACCGCGGCGACCGGTAGCCCACCGCCCGGCGGGCCGGGCGGGCCGTCGCGTTCTCAGATGCCGAGGCCGGTGGCGGTGGTGGAGACGGGTGTGCCGAGGACGGCGTCGAACGCGTCCAGTACGGGAGTGCGCAGGTAGGTGCTCTGCATGCGGACGCGGTCGGGTCCGCCGCCGGCCGGTGTCCGGCGGCGCGCGGCGCGCAGGTCGGCGACGGCGAGTCCGAGACCGGCGTCGGCGAACGCCGCCTCGACGCTTCCGGGTTCGGGCTCGCCGAGCTCTGTGTCGGCCAGGGTGAATCCGAACGCCGCGTCCTCGTCGCGGACCATCTCGGGGGTGTGCCCGGTGATGCTGGTCAGGCCGAGCGCGAAGTAGTCGTCACCGAGCACGCGTTCCAGGTGCTGGCCCAGGGGAAGGCCGGTGAGGTGCCCGTTGAACGACACCGGCGTCCGCTGGATGTGCGCGTTGTGCGCGACCAGGACGACGCGTGTCCCGGGGTCCGAGCGCTTCAGATACCACAGCACCGACCCGGCCATGTACGCGTCTCGAGCCGAGGTGTCGGCCGTCAGGCCCTTCCCCGCGAACAGGTCGGCCATCGCGCGGAAGCCGTGGTCGGCGTGGCAGGCGCCTTCGAGGCGACGCAACGCGATGTCGTAGCCGCGCTGGTCGCTCCGCGACACGTACAGCGGCTCGAGGCCGCGGAACCGGATGAGCAGCCGCGCCAGGATCGCCGTCAGCGTGTCCTGCTCGGACGGCGCCAGCCGCGCCCACGCCGGTGCCGCCACCGCCGCGGAGGCCCCGGCGAACGACGCGGCGATCCGCGTCGCCTCGTCCACCAGCGGTAGGACCTCGGGGTCGACCTCCCGCAGGTAGTCGGCGACCGGGGCCAGTGCGGGCAGCAGCGAACCCCCCGCCGCCGGAATGTCGACTCCGGCGAACCGCACCGGCCGTACCGTTCCCGCTGCCGCGCCGTTGTGCCGCCGGACCCGGCGCAGCGGTCCTTCCAGTCCGATGGGGATCGTCCCGGCCAGGAGTTCCGCGAGGTCACCGTCCGCGCCTTCGCCCTGGGCCCAGGCGTCCAGGGGGAACCCTTCGCTGAAGCCGTATTCGAACGCCAGCACGGTGAACCCGCAGCGCTCGACGAGGAACCGCAGGACTCGCTCACGCAGCCGCATGAACTCCCCGACGAAATGCGAGTGCTCGCCGAGCGCCACGACGCGCGCGTCTCCGACCATTCCGCGCAGCGGCTCCAGGTCGTCCAGCGGCGCGTCCGGATCGACATGCGTGAGCGGCACGGCGTGCTCGCGCAGCACGTCGGCGAACGCGACGGGACGGGAGGAGGTGGTCGGCATGGCTGCCTCGTTTCTGCAGGACCGGACTCCGGACGGGACACCCACCACGCCACTAATGCGACAGTTGATGCATTAAGCATGCTGTCACGGCGCCGTCCCGCCCGGCAAACAAGAACCCCTCGGGGCCGCCCCCGGCGCCCCGGCGGTACCGGCGTGGCTCGTCGCGCCTGCAGACCCCGTACGCCTCGTCCTCCCGTTCCCCGGGCCTTCACGTCGGCGCGCGCCGGGGCAGGTCAGTGGACGTCCGTCCAGCCATGGCCGAGCCATTCCTGGTCGTCGATGGATAGCGGCACGTCGTGTTCGAGTTCGTCCGGCACCAGGAGGACGAGGTCTTCTTCTCCGGGTCGGGCCAGCGGCGCCGCGAGGGCCGGCAACGGTGCGGTGACGGCGTCCAGGTCGCTGGTGAACGTCCCTGCCGTGTAGTGCTTGTCGTTGTCGAATCGTCCGGCCGCGTAGATCTCTCGGATCTCGGCCAGCGACCGGACGACTCCGTCACGGCAGGGGGTGCGGATGAGCGGGTTCAGGTCGTAGGCGTGTGTGAGCGTTCCGCGCTGAGCCACCCAGAGGCATACCTGCTCGCCGAATCCACCCCATCGACGATGTTCGTACTGGTCCACCAGCGCGGCGCGAATCTCGGCCGGGTCGGACGACAGGTACCCCATGTCGAAGTTGCTCGGCGTTTCCTCGAAGAGGAATTCGAGGAGGTAGTAACTACGGAACAGGCCTTCGTCGTCCGCCGGCTGCTCGCCGCCGCAGGGTTCGTTCACCGTCCCCTCCTGACGCATGGTCGGTCGGGGCCGGACTCTAACGGGCCTCGGCTGCTGCGGCCGGGTGGTGTCGGTGGCGGTCTATAGCCTGCCGCCGTGATCCGTAGCGTGTTCGAGCAGCGTCCGCTTGATGCAGCCGTGGCCGACGCCGGGAGCGCGACGCTGGAGTTCGACCAGGCCAGGGCCTGGTTGCGGTCCGCGCTGGCCGGCGCCATGGAGCCGCTGGGCGCCGAGGTGTGGGTCCTGGATGCGGCCCTGGAGCAGATCGTGCTGGTCAGGCATCCCTGGCGCGGGATGGTCCCGCCAGGTGGCGAGGTCGAGCCCGGAGAGTGTCCGCGTGATGGCGCGGCCCGGGAACTGGCCGAGGAGACCGGGCTGCGGCCACGGCTGCTGGGGCGGCCCGCCGCGGTGGCGGTGCGGTCGTTCGGCCCGGGTCTGCCGGTGACGCTGTCCCTCCCCTATGCCGCGATCGGCGACCCGGAACAGCCGCTGATCGCGGAGGACGGGCAGCCCGCGGCGTGGATGCGGCTGGACCAGGGCTGGGACAGCTGCTTCCCCGATGACGTGCTGCGCATCCGGCAGTACGTGAAGCTTCGGAGATCAGGTTCCTCCGCCTGGTGAGTATCCCGAGGCCGCCCGGCGCGGTCAGGCCGTCATGTCGTTCATCCGGCCATCGTCGGCAGTCCGGCGAAGGCAGGGATGTAGATCTCCGGGTTCGCGCGGCTGGGTGTGGCGCTTCGTCGGTGACCGGTGTGCGGAACTCCTCAGGCCGGCTGGGTCGCGCCCTCCTCCCCCGGGCTGCGGTCGACCTCACCGGCAGCGGCCCGTCGAACTGCCCGGTTGCCCGAGGTGCTCGGGGATGGGGCGCGCGCTCAGGAGGTCAGGAGGCTTGCGGTCGGGCCGGTGTTGGTGATGTGGCCGGAGCCGAGGATGTGGACGGTGTCGGTGTGGCGGGCGGCCAGGTGGTGGTCGTGGGACACCACGACCAGGGCGGTCCGGTGCTCGGCGCGCAGGTGGGTGAGGAGGTCCATGATGTCGGCGGCGGTGTCGGTGTCGAGGGCGGAGGTGACCTCGTCGCAGAGCAGGATGTCGGGGCCTGCTGCGAGGGCGCGGGCGATGGAGACGCGTTGGCGCTGGCCGCCGGACAGTTCGCCGGGGCGGCGGGAGGCGTGGCCGGCGGGGAGGCCGACCTGGTCGAGGAGTTCGGCGATGCGGTCGGCGCGGGCGCTTCTGGGCAGGTCGGTGTGCAGGCGCAGGGGGCGGGTCAGCTGTTGGGCGACGGTGTGCCGGGGGTTGAGCGCGGCCATGGGGTTCTGGGGGACGAGCTGGATCCGGCGCTGCTGTTCTCGGGTCCGGCGGCGCACGTGGGCGGCCAGGGGGCGGCCGTCCAGGGTGAGGTGCCCGGTGTGGGCGGGGTGGAGTCCGGCCAGGACGCGCAGCAGGGTGGTCTTGCCCGAGCCTGAGGGGCCGGTGATCGCGGTGGCCGAGCCTGGTGCCGCGTGGAATGCGACGCCGGACAGGGCGGGATGCCGCCGCCGGTGGCGGCCTTGGAAGAACGCGTCGATTCCGAGGGCGGCGAGGCCGTCGCCGGCGGGAGGACCGGAGGTGTCGACGGTGCCGGGCCGGACGTCGACCTTGGTGGGCCGGGTGTAGGCCGGCGTGGGACGGTCGGACGCGGCGCGTGGCGTGGGAACGCCCCGGTCGGCGCGGGTGCGGGTGCGGGTGAGGTCGATGGTGTGGTCCGCGCAGGTCTCGACCAGGTGCGGGTCGTGGGTGGCGATGACGACGGCCAGGTTCCGGCCGGTGGCCAGGTGGCGCAGCAGGCGGGCGATGTCGTCGCGTGCCGTGGCGTCGAGTCCGGCGGTCGGCTCGTCCAGCAGGAGGATCTCAGGGTCGCGGGCCAGGGCGCGGGCGAGGGCGACGCGGCGTTGCTGGCCGCCGGACAGGGCGGTGGGTCTGCGGTCGGCGATCCCGGAGTCGGCGGGCAGGGAGCATTCGGCCAGCAGCCGGAGGGTCTGGCCGCGGGAGGGGTCGGTGGCGAGTTCGGCGACCAGGCGGCGCGCGGTCATGCGGGGGTTGAGGGCGGAGCCGGGGTCCTGGCCGACGTAGGCGACGGCGGTGCGGCGCAGGCGGCGCAGTTCGCCTGCGGGCAGGAGGTGCGGGGTGCGGCCGAGGACCTCGATGGTGCCGGTGGCCGCGGCGCCCGGGGGAAGGTCGCCGACGAGCGCGCGCAGCAGCGTGGTCTTGCCCGATCCGGACGCGCCGGTCAGTGCGGTGATCCGCCCGGCGTGGATCCGCGCGGTGGTCGCGGGCAGCAGGACCGGTCCTTCGGGAAGGCGGATCAGCAGGTCGCTGACGGCGGCGACAGGGGCCTCGGACGTGCCTGCCGTGCCGGTGCGGGCGGGGGCGCGGTCGCTCATGAGCGGGTGACCGCCTTCGCTGTGGTGTCGGGGGCCAGGGAGTGGGTGAGCAGGTTGACGGCGATGGCCAGGCCGGCGATCGCGAGGCTGGGCGCGATCACGGCCCAGGGGTTGAGGAGGGCACCGGGGGCGTTCTCGCGGATCATCAGCGACCAGTCGGACGCGGGCGGCCGGGGTCCGATCTGGAGGAATCCGGCCATCGAGATGACGTAGACGGCCTCGACGAACCGCAGTCCGAAGAGGGTGAGGACGGTGGCGCGGAGGTTGGGCAGGATCTCGCGCCAGGCGATGTAGGCGGTGGACTCGCCTCGGCTCAGCGCCGCCTCGACGTAGCCGGCCGTGGCCAGGGGCGACGCGGCGGCGGCGACGATCCGGATCGCGTAGGGCACGCCGAGGACGACGGCGGCGGCGATCACGGCCCGGCGTCCGCCGCCGGGCCAGGCCAGGGCGACGAGCATGATGCCCAGCAGGGGCGGCAGGAGGATCGCGACGTCCGCGCCGCGTTCGACCAGGCGGCCGAGGCGGGGACGCAGCACCGCGACGCAGCCGATCAGCGCGGCGGTCAGGGTGGTGACGACGGCGACCAGCAGGGCGCTCGCGATCAGCGCGGTCCCGCCGTGCAGGACGCGGCTCAGCACGTCCCGGCCGAGTTGGTCCCCGCCGAGCGGGACGCCCGCGCCGGGTGCGCCGAACGGCGCGGTGACGGGGGTGTCGATGCCGTGCGGGGAGATCAGCGGCCCGGCCAGGGCCGCGAGCGCGGGCAGGCTCACCGACACGGCGAACATGGCGGCCTTCACCCGGCCCGGGGACCGGCGTGGTGCGGCCGGCCGTGGGACGGCCGCGGGTGGTGCGGTCATGTGCGGGCTCCGAGGGTGGCGTGTCGGACGAGGTCGGCGGCCAGCAGCACGAGGCTGATGACGGCTCCGGCGCACATGACGACCCCGGCGATCAGCGGTGTGTCGCGCGCGGCGACCGCGCTGGCGAGGACGGTTCCGATGCCCGGGTAGTTGAACAGGGTCTCCACCACGACCGCCCCGCCGAACAGCAGGCCGGTGGAGGTGGCGACGCCGGTGGCGATGGCCGGGACCGCGCCGGGCAGCTGGTGCCGCAGCAGGACGCGGTGCGGGGGCAGGCCGTCCAGGTGGGCGGCCTGCACATGCGGGGTGGACGCCTGGTCGGCGAGCGCGCCGCGCACCACGCGCGTGTTCCAGCCGGTCTGCGGGATGACCAGGGCGAGGACGGGCAGGACCAGCATCGTCCAGGTGGCGGGCCGGCCGTCGCCGCCGGTCACCGTGACGGCGGGCAGCCAGCCCGTCCACAGGGACAGGACCAGCAGCAGCCCGGCCGACACCACGAACTCGGGCAGCGCGAACGCGGCCGTCGAGGCGTGCCCGATGACGCGGTCGGCCGGCCGGCCGGGACGTGCGGCGGCCCAGCAGCCCAGCAGCAGGGACAGGGCCACGGTGAGCAGGAACGCGGTCACGGCCAGGACGAGGGTGTTGGGCAGGGGGTCGGCGAGCAGCGCGGTGACCTTCTGCCCGTGGGCCGAGGTGCCGAGGTCGCCGGTGGGCAGTCCGCCCATCCAGTCGGCGAACCGCTCCCACAGCGGCCGGTCCAGGCCGAGCAGGTGGCGGCGGGCGGCGAGGTCGGCCGCGCTCTCGCCGCGTTCGGCCGAGTTGCCCGCCGCGTCCCCCGGCAGCAGCTCGACCGCCGTGAACACCGCCGCGAGCAACACGACCAGCAGCAACGCCCGGCGTCCGGCGGGGGCCGCGGCGCGCAGGGCGAGATGTGCGGCCCGGCGCGCGCCGGTGTCGGCCGGTCGGCTCAACGCAGCCACACGCCTTCGAGCTGGACGCGCCCGTATCCGGCGAGCCGGGGCAGGTTCCGGACCTTCGCGGCGGCCAGGTCGATGCCGTCGGCCATGCCCCACAGCAGGTAGCCGGAGCGGTCGTGCTCGATCCGCTGGAGTTCCTTCAGCGCCGCGGCGCGCTTGCCGGTGTCGGCGGTGCCGATGACCTTGCGGTAGGCGGCGTCGAATCCGGGGTCGTTCCAGCCCGCCTCGTTCTGGCCGGCTTCGCCGACCATGGTCTTGGCGGCGAAGAACACGGCCGAGTCGTTGGTGCCCCAGTAGGACGTGTAGAGGTCGCCGGTCTTCCAGGTCTTGGCCCAGAACGTTCCGGACTCCTGCTTGACGACCTTGATCCTGACGCCGACGTCGGCGGCCTGGTGGGCGAACAGGGTCGCGGAGTCGGCGAGTCCGGGGACGTCCTCGGTGGTGACCAGCTCGTAGGTCCTGGACAGGTCGAATCCGGCGTCGGCCAGCAGCCGGCGGGCCTTCGCCAGGTCCCGTCCGCGCTGCGGGATGTCCTTGGCGTAGTCCGGGTCGCCGGTGCCGAGGATGTCGTTGGCGACCGTGCCGTACCCGGACAGGACCTGCCTGACCATCACGTCCCGGTCGACGACCAGCCGCATCGCCTCACGCACCCGCTCGTCCGCGAACGGGCTCGGCCGCGCGGTGCGCATGACGATCGGCATGGCCATGTCGTTGGGGCGGCGCAGCACCTGGACGTCCCGGCGCGACGCGGCGGTGCGCGCGGCGACCGCGCCGGCGTTGGAGGCGAGGTCGATCTGGCCGGTGAGCAGGGCGTTGGCCATCGCCTGCGGGGTCTCGAACATGGTGACCTCGATCGCGTCGAGGTGCACAGGCGAGCCGTGCCACCGGTCGTTGCGCACCAGGCGGGCGTTGCCGCCCCGGTACCAGTCCAGCTTGAACGGGCCGGTGCCGGGGGCCTTGGCGACCTCGGCGTCCTTGGTGTCCTTCTTCATCACGAACGAGGCGAAGCGCGTCAGCATCGGGAACTCGGCGTTGGCGTAGTCGGAGACGAGCACGACGGTGTCCGCGCCCTCCGCGCGGATGTTCCCGGCCTGGACGCCGGGCAGGCGCGCGGCGCCGGACGGTGTGCCGCGCAGCCGCTTCAGCGACCACGCCACGTCCTCGGCGGTCACCGGGGTGCCGTCGTGGAACACCGCGCCCTTGTCGATCCGGAACCGCCAGGTCTTCAGGTCCGCCGAGGGCTCCCATGAGGCGGCCAGGCGCGGCGCGACGTTGGCCTTGGCTCCCGGGACGGTCAGGGTGTCGAAGACCAGGGCGATGACCAGGTAGTCGCTCTCGTTGGCCTGGGTGCCGTGCGGGTCGCGGGTGATCGCGCTCGCCCGCCCCAGCGCCCCGACGCGCAGCGTGCCGCCCTTCCTGGGTGCGCCGTCTCCGGCCGACGAAGCGGACGAGGTGCCGCCTCCGCTCGAGGAGCAGGCGGCGAGCAGGGCGCCGACCCCCAGCGCTCCGCCGGCCCACAGCGCCTGGCGCCTGTTCATGTTCACGTACGTCCCCGATCCACCGAAGCCGACAATCTAGTTAGGTTTGCCTATCCTAACTAGCGCGATCTTCGCAAGGCCGCGCCGCGAACCGGAGGCCATGTGCCAGGTCACCGACCCGGCACCCCATTTACTCAGGTTTGCCTAACCTAACTTAACTGTTAGCGTTCGGCTTCCACGTCGAGGCCCGCGTGCTCCCGAGCCCGGCGTGATACCGACGCCCTCCTCCCCCGAACACCGCCAGGACCGGTAACCCTCGATGCTGCCCGCACTGCTTCGCGACGGCCGCGCCCTCGCCGCGCTCGCCGTCCCCCTCGTCCTCACCCAGCTCGCCCAGGTCGCCCTGACGACCACCGACACGGTGATGATGGGCCTGCTGGGCACCGGCGAACTCGCGGCAGGCGGCCTGGCCCTGGTGATCTTCAACCAGATCCGCACCATGGGCGTCGGCCTGGGAACCGCCGCCGGCAACCAGATCGCCGCGGCCGCCGCCCGCGCCGAACAGGCGAACGGGAGCGCCCCGGCGGAGCACGGTCACGCCGAGATCAGGGCCATCGTCCGGGCCAGTCTCGCCGTCGCCACCCTCACCGGCGTCGCCGGCGCCGCCGCGATGGTCCTCATCGGCCACCTCCTGCCCCGCCTCGGCCAGGACGCCGCCGTCGTCGACCTCACCCGCACCCTGCTGTACGCCCTCGCCCCCGGTCTGCTCCCCTGCCTGTGGTTCCAGGCGATACGTCAGTTCACCGTCGGGATGCGCCGCCCCCAGGCGCTGCTGCGGATCACCCTGGCGTCCATCGCCGTGAACGCCGGACTCGACTGGGCGCTCATCCACGGCGCACTCGGCCTGCCCCGGCTCGGCCTCACCGGCATCGGCGTCGCCACCTCCGCCGTCCACCTCCTGTCCTTCCTCGCGCTCTACCTCACCGCGAGAAGAGACGACGAACTGGCGCCGTTCCTGACCCTCGACATCACCCGCGCGGACGCCGCCACCCTCCGACGCCTGCTCGGCCTCGGTGTCCCGATCGCCGCCACCTACGGCTCCGAGGCCGGGTTCTTCTTCGTCACCGCCCTGATGGCCGGCTCCTTCGGCCCCGACGCGCTCGCCGCGCACACCGCCGTCAACCAGCTCGTCTACATCGTCTTCCAGGTCGCCGTCGGCCTGTCGCACGCCGCGTCCATCAACGTCAGCCGCGAACTCGCCCTCGGGAACGACGACGGACCCCGCCGGGTCAGGAACACCGCCCTGGCCTGCGCCGCCGCCGTCATGACCGTCGTCGGCCTCGGCTACCTCACCCTGCCCCGCCTGCTCCTGACCCCCTTCCTGGACACCGGATCCGACCGGGCCCTCACCATCGCGACCCACCTGCTGGCCGTCACCGCGTTCCTCCAGTTCTTCGACTGCGCGCAGAACATCGGCGTCGGTCTCCTCCGCGGCCTGGGCGACACCAAGAGCGGCTTCCGCATCACCCTGATCGGCTACTGGGCCATCGGACTCCCCTCCGCCTGGCTCTTCGCCCACACCCTCGACCTGGACACGGTGGGCATCTGGCTCGGACTCCTCACCGGCCTCGCCGCCACCGCCGTCCTCCTCCTACACCGCTACAACACCACCCTGACCACCGCCCACCCCCAACACCCCCCCACCTGAACCGCCACCTGGAACAGATTCAGGAACGGTCTGGGAGGCATCCCGCTCTCGGGGGAACCAAAGCCCGCGAGCCGAGATCGGGAGCGGGCGATGGACAAGATGACTCAACCGGCTGAGCCGCGCCCCAGGCGGCTCAGCCCGAACGCCCTGTGCGATGCCGTCGCGCTCGCGGCCGCGCTCGCCACGCCGCGCCGGGGCCGGCTCAATGCCGTCGCCGCGCAGCGGGGCACGCTGATGCTCCGTGAAGGGGGGCAGACCATGCAGGCCCGGAAGGGGCAAGGGGCAGGTCGGCATCGGCCGGTCGATTTCGGCTGATTGTCGGCCTGGCCTGTCACCATGCCCCGATGACCACAAGCGACCCCTTGGCCCCGTTCCAGTGGCTCAACATGTCCGAGACCGAAGGTGGCGGCCCCCTTGGAGTGATCTTCAGCGTGGCCTTCTTCCACGGGCTCGACCCGACGGGAGTGATACGCCGTTTCAGCCAGGGCGAGGACTCTGGTGAGCAGTCGGACTTCAGCGGGCTCAGCCAGCGAGCCTTCGAGTTCGTCGACGTGACCCGAGGTGGGGACGGCGGCGGCTACGTCGGCGCCTTCCAAGCGGGCGAGTGGTGCGTGGCGATCGAGCCCTGCGGCTGGTGGGTCACCGACCACCAGCTGGTGGCCGGACTGTCGCGCGGCTGTGAGGTGGTGGCGGTGACCCGGCACGACTACGCCGCCGAGCACAGCTTCGAGTACGCGATCGACGGCACGATCGTCAACGGCTACCGGCTGCGACACCCACACGAGCGCTACGGCTCCGATCCCGACCGGCTCAAAAGTTTCATGCTGGACCTGGGGATGGGTCTGGACCGGCCCCAGGACGACGCCGTATGGGATGTCGCCTGGGAGAACAACTACAACACCGCCGTTCCCAGGGGCTTCGCCTTGGCGGCGAAGGTCACCGGGGTCCCGTTCACGCCCGACATGCTCGACCGGCCAATGCTCGTCGGACCCATCACAAGAAGTTGATCACTTGCATGACCACCCCCACCACGCCCGGCTACATCGACGACCAGCGGTGGCCCCTCGGCCGCATCGCCGCACTCATCCGCGACCTGCTCGGGATCGACCACGCCCTGCCCGGCGCGGCGCTGCTTCTCCGGTCAACCCTGGTCAGCAGGCTCAACGGGATCGAGGCACGGGCGCGTGACTCGGCCCAGGCACGGGTTCCAGCACGAACACGGGAATCACGCGGTCGGTCATCTCCTGGTACTCGGCGTACGGCGGGTACGCGGCGACCGCGCGCTCCCACCACCGGGCCTTCTCGTCCCCGGTGACCTCACGGGCCGTCATGTCTTGGCGTACGGGCCCGTCCTGGAGTTCCACGTGCGGGTCGTAGACGAGGTTGAAGTACCAGAGCGGGTGGCGGGGGAAGCCGCCCTTGGAGGCCACGGCCGCGTACCGCCCCTGGTGCTCCACACGCATCAGCGGGATCTTGCGGATCTTGCCGCTCTTGGCACCGCGCGTGGTGAGGATGACGACGGGCAGGCCCGTGTCCCACAGCGTCGTGCCCCGCGTGCCGCCCGAACTCTCATACAGCTCAACCTGGTCGCGAATCCACTGCGCCGGACTCGGCTCGTAGTCGCCCTCAAGAGGCATCGTGGTCACCCCGGTCGTCGCTCCCGAACCGTGCCGCACAGTCAGCACAACCCTCGCACGAAACCGAGACGGCTGCCCTCTAAGGGGGATCGCCCCGGCCGGGTTCCACGGCCCCCCCGGCGGCGCGTCGCGCTCCCCCTCCGCTCAAGTTCGCCCGTGCCCTCAGAGCAGCTCCGCAGCCGCATGCCACCGGGGGCCGCGGCGCGCGGCTCCCGCGCTCGGCCGGCTGTCCGGCGACTGGGGCGGCGGCCACCACCTGGCCCTGGCCCGATCTCGAGGTCTCCCAACCCAGTACTCATCCACCCCAGCGATGGTGGCCATGAGAACCGCGGCCCGGTCGCCCTGACCGGCCTTGACGCTCGGCCTTGGCGAAACCGCCGCGCACGCACGCCCCTGGCGCCGAGAACCGTTTACGAGAGCAGGCCCCCACCCGGCGAACTTGCTGCGGAACAGCGGATCAGATGTCTGGGCGGAATTTGGTTGAGTAACTGCACTGAGTACAAGTACTCAAGCCAGGCGCCCTCACGACGGCCAGCATGATCGGCATGGCGAATTGCTGGCGGGCCGGAGTGGCCGGTGTGGTGGCGGGCCCGTACGCGGCGGTCGTGACGGCGATGGGGTTCCTGACCTGGACCGACCCGGAGAGCACGCAGGTGGACTACATCCCGCTGGGACTGCTGGTCGATCTGCCGCTCGGACAGCTGCTGCCGGGCGGGCCGTTCACCGGCTGGGGTGCCAAGGGCTACATCGTGAGGGCGACGGCCGGTGGCCTGATCCAGGCCGCCGCATTGGGGATGCTGGTCTGGGCCGTGACCTGGGGGCAGGCCCCACACCGCAAGGCCAGGTTCACGGGCGCGCAGCCAGACGCGCCGAGCCCACCCAGCGCTAACCATTCGTGATCACCCGACGGACGCGGACATGGAACAGGCCCGAGATCCAGGCGGCTCTGCAACCGCGCTCCGGCCCGGCGGCCGCCCAGGAATGATCCGGCGGTTGAAGATGCCGCCCAGCGAAGTGGCTGCCCCACGGATAGCGCGGGCGCATCGGTTCTCTATCGCCGACGGGCAGCCGGATGCGGCACTCCGCCAGCACCATGCCCGCGGCGGCCCGCCCACGCTCCTGCCCTTGCTGGAACGTCCGATTCTCGTCGGAGGTCAGGGTTCGCGGTTCGCAAGGTTGACCTTCCAGACTTTGGAATCGACCAGGAAGACCGAACCGTCGGCAGCACGGATGGCCTACTGGTCGAAGACCTGCTCGATGACGGCGGCGACTTCGCCGGTGCCTGCGCGGAAGTACCGCGCCGACGTGTTCAGCGGTGAGTGACCGAGCAGAGCCACACCGCGTCGGCCACCTCACCGAAGCCGTCCACGTCCCACAGCCCCGCGAGGTCCAAGCTCACTGAAGGGGCTCACTGCGCCCCGGGCCAAGTATCCCGCCGTCTGCTCGTTACTCCGCCGTGATGGTCACCGAGCCGATGTGCACCATTGCCGGTGGTGGGGGCGTACCCTCCTCGCGGTGTCCGCCTACGATCAGGGTCACCCGGAACGAGGTGTCTGACCAGGCCCCCTGGGCCCGCTGCTCCTGTACCAGGTTGGTGATCCCGTAGGAGAAGCTCATGCCTGCATGGTGCTCGGTGGTGTCGCCCATGTCCATGCCGTGGTGGTGGCCGTTGCCGAAGAAGGCCATGGGGCCGACGTAGTAGATCGTTTTGTCATGGGGCGGCTGGTCGTCGGGCAGGTTGAGGTAGACGTCGAAGACGAGGGGGGCGTCCTGCTCCCGCTCCACGTTCTTCAGGTTCAGGCTCAGGTGCCGGGGTTCGCCGGGGCCGGCCGCCAGCAGGGCCTGCGCCCCCGGCGGCGGCGTGGTCACCGTGCCTGTGATGCTGACCGTCGTCGGCGACAGATGAAGGGGCCCTGCCGAGGCGAGCGTGGTGCGGGTCACGGCCGGAGGTGCCGGGACTGCGGCCACAGCGGGCCGCAATGCGAGGGAGACGGGTGCAGGGTCATCCTCATAGCCGTAGCCCAGTTGGGCGACAGTGTCCAGGACGTCGTTGGCGGTCATAGTGACGAACCCCTTGCGATCGGGGTCGTAGAACCGGAAGGACCGGCTCAGCCAGGACTGATCGGTCGGGTTCAAGTGGCCCGGGGTGTCCAGCCAGCGCTTCCACAGCCGGTCGATGTTGCTGTGGTGGGCCCAGAAGACTGGATCTGCCGCCGCGCAGTCCGGGTCAGTCATCCAGCCCTTGGTGCAGTCGGCCAGTTCGTTGTAGCCCCCGGTGAAGACGTGGACCGGGTTATGGGGAAGCAGCTCGAGCTGGCCGAAGTCGGACCCCTCGTGCTGGAAGCCTGTCTGCGGCCCTCCAAAGCTTGGGTCGGGCGGGGGCGGGTAGCCGAAGTTGCCGAGCGTGAACGCCTGGGCGTGCGAGACGTACCTCGGCGGAATCTGGCCGCCGTCATTGATGCCCGCCCCGATCAGTCCGACACCCTGCTTCTTGTCGCTAGAGGTGTTCTCGTTGCGGTTCGGGTAGGGCAGGTACAGAGGGTTGACGGACCCGTCGGGCAGCGTGGGGGTTCGGAAGGCCAAGGGCAGGGTGGAGACCACGTTCAGGGGGCCGTCGCTGTAGTTCCAGTAGGGCACTGCCCACCCGGTGGGATCGGCCCCCGCCTCCTGGATGGCCTCCCGCACGATCTTCTCGAAGAACCAGAGGTACATGCGGTGCCAGGGGAAGAAGAACCAGGTGGCGTGCTGACACTGGTTCCAGTCGGCCCCCGGGGGCACCGGCGCCCTCGTCCCGTGGATGGCCGCCTGATAGCTCCAGCTCGTCGGGTCATCGGGCTTCCGCCCCCGCATGACCGCCACCGCTTTGGCGTAGTTGAGCATCACACTGCTGGAGAACGCCGTGGCCGGCTCCAGTGACCAGATACTCTGCCGAACCGCGACCGTGTTGTTGCCCATCCACTGGCCCCTCTCGCTCATCCCCGGCCCGGCTGCCCCACCGCCCCCAGGGACGTCCTGGGCCCGACAGGAGAAAATTGATCAATGCAAGAAGCCGCCATGCTCCTCTGTTCATAGAGGGTGGACGTATCGCGCATCACGAACATTCTTTCCCGATCGAATCGATCTCCGGGAAGCCCATACAGGCCTTATGGGCAGGCCGATTCCAGCCGTACAGCTTTCTACTGATCGATGGTGCGGGAGTCGGAACACCCCGCTGACCACGCAGTCATCGTTCCCACTTGCGATCCGGCCGGAACCTAGCAGTCGGCCACGTACGAGCAAGGGCTGGGCGGGGACGTGAATCGCTGTGTGTCGTCTCTTCGGCGGCGGGAGTTGTCGTGCCCCTCAGGACGCGTTGGTTCTTGGCGGCACGCTACGTCACCGGCCGACCTTCCCCGGTCCTCAACGCACCGCCGGGGAGTTGTTCGCCGGCGCGGGAGCGTCGGCTACCAGCACGCCGCCGGTGCCCTCGGCCGGTTCGATCCGCCACCCCGGCGGCAGCACGTGCCTCACGCCCCGATCCCCCACCTGAGCCCCGTCGCACGCAATCCTCTCGGTGAAGGTCGCGTCGCTGAAGGATGTGAACCCGCGGAAGGTCGCGCCGGTGAAGTCCGCGTCCCCGTAGAAGGTCACGCTGCCAGAGGCCGCGTCCTTGGTGAAGGTCGCGCTGCAGACGATCGCGTCTCCAAGGAAGGTCGCACCGTGGGCTTCCCCCCGTTCCGCGGACACTCGATCTGAGTTGACCTTGATCAACTTGGGAAGGAAGTGTCTCGTGCCTTCACCACATCCGCCGGAGTTTCCGGCGTCGCGCTGTCGAGTTGGCGCGGTCTGGCGACAGGTCGGTCTCCGCGCTGGCCAAGAGCTTGGGTATCAGCCAGTCGTGCCTGTCGAACTGGATGCGCCAGGCCGACATCGAGGAAGGGCGCGTCGAGGGGCTGACCGCGGCCGACTTGAGGTCAGGGAGTGATTGTGCCGGATGGAGTTCCCTTCGGGGAGATGATGGTCGGGGACGGTGTCCCATAGATGCTGGGGGTCGGCTCGGGTGTGTCCGGGCGGTCCAGCCAGCCTTCGATGGGATGGCGGTCCAGTTCGGCAAACCACCAGAAGATCAGCCCGGCAGCGAGCGCGACGGCGGCCAAGGCCGCGATGTCGCAGCCACAGCCGATTTTTTGTTTCCGGTTCATCGGTTGGTAGCTCTCCGGGGGAGTTCGGCCTCGGTCGCAACGGCCTGACGTCCTGGTGGATGCCGTGGAGCGTGCCGACTGCGGACCTGGCGTCATCGCCCGACCATTCTGTCCCATATGGATGGGCCTGCGTCGCCGAACCGTCCGCAACGGATGCGGCGGGCCGCGCAACCAGGTGCGGGTCGGGACGTCCACAGGTCGTGGAGAGACGCGTCGATGGCCTCGAGCAGCTGCGCGCGGAACTGGACAAGCTCGCAGTCCCCGCGCCGCCCAGCGGCAAATGAAGGCGATGAGCTGCCCTCCCCGCCGTCCGCGCGCTTGTGTTACTTCATCACCCGGATACACGTTCTCGAGCCCTTGCCGGCGACCGAACCGGAGAAGACGAAACCCCTGTGCCACCGGCTCTACTGACCGGTAGGCGGGTGTGAGGATCATCGGCACGGGACCCCGGCGTGGGCCTGAGGGCGCCCCTTCGGGTCTGTCCACTGGGAAGGCGAGCGAGGATGAAACTCACGATCACGGCCGAGGCGATGCTCCCGGCCTGGGTTGTCCCAGCCGCGCGCACCGCAGCCGCCAGCGCGGGACTGATGTACCTGCACTCCACCGGCACCGGGTGGATTGCCACCGCGGTCGCCTTGGCCGTCGGGGCCGGCTACGGGCAGATGATGTCGCAAGCCCGACACAGCCCCACGCATTCCAGCACACAAGCGACCAGCACTCCACAAAACGCGCGGGAGCGCGAGAGGAGATGAGACCGCCGAGGTCAGGTGCTCTCGCGGCCAGTGGTGACGGGGCCGTCCGGCGGGTCGACTCGGATTGTCTGCCCGTCCGGGGTGACCGTCACGCTGTATCGGGCGAGGCTGGGACTGCCGGCCTGCTCCCACGCCGCGCGGGACTGCCGGATCTCGTCCTGGGACACCCGCTGGTCGCGCAGCGGCATGAACGCCGCCGGCGCCACGAACCGGCCCATGGCCGTCCCGTCCGGCCTCACGGTAAGGACCGAGTACACGCCTTCCGGGTGGACGGTGAGGGTCCACGGGACCACGATGAGCCCGCCCGGCCTGACCTGTTCCACCCACGTGTAGGGGACCTGGCGGACGGCGGCCGTCGCGATGAGCCGGTCGAAGGGCGCCCGGCGCGGACAGCCAGCCGTGCCGTCGCCGATGACGACCTCGACGGGATACCCGGCGCCTTGGAGAACTTTCCGGGCGCGGTCGGCCAGGGCGGGATCGACCTCGATCGACGTGACGTTCTCGGCCCCGGCGAGACGCGCGAGCAGGGCGGCGTTATACCCCGTGCCGGTCCCGACCTCCAGGACCCGCATCCCCGCGGCGACGCGCAGATGCTCGAGCATCGACACCATGATGCTCGGCATGGTGCTCGAGCTCGTCGCGTAGATCCCGCGATCGGTGGCGGCGCCGTCGTCGACCTGCGTGATGACGGCGTCAGCGCCGTCGCACTCGGCCGCCCAGCGTTCCGGGTCGTCCCGCTTGCGCACCGGCACGGCCCAGCCGTCATCACGCCGCACCCAGATCACGTCGGGGATGAACTGCCTGCGGGAGACCGCAGCGACCGCGTCCCGGACGGCATCCCGCCCCGCGCGGGCCATCACTGCTTCCCCGAGCCGTTGCAGCCGACGCAGGTGATCTCGACAGGCTTGCTGTCGTGCGTGGTCGTGATCGTCCCTTTGCCCTGGCACATGCCGCAAGGCACCACTTTGCCGTGCTTCCCCATGGGGCGCCCTCCCGGTCTCGCAAGAGATTACGACCGGCCCCAGGCCAGCGAGGGCATATCGAACGCGAATGTGGCGCCCTCCACGCCATGGAGGGCCTGGAACGCCACGAATCCTTCGCATTGCCCAGCGCCGCCGACATCATCGCGACCAAGGCGCCAGCTTGGTGGCCGAGCCCCCAGACCCAGGCCCGCAGCGAACCTTGAGCCCGACCCTGGAGCGACCGCTCGTCCTTGTGGCGGGAATCGCGGGCTCGGTACGGGCCGCAAGGTCTCGCGATGGGTCCATCGCAGGGCCAGCGATCGTCCAGCACCTCAGGATTGACCTCGTTGCACTCACGTTCAGCGATCTGCTGGAGAAGGGGCGGTAGGTGGTCGACAGGGGCGCCGGGACGCCGTGTCTGCGCGACAACCATCTCGTCCCAGTTACTCCCTCGCTCGTGCTCTGAGTCCGGGAGGGTCAGGGGACCACGGGCTTCCCCAACACGTCCGCCGCCGCCATGCCCCTCAAGCGTCGGCCTGCTGACCCCACCACCGGTCTCGTCTGATCCTCGGCGACCGACGAGTCACTGAACGAGACTTCTGCCGTGACCACTCCCCCGCCATCGCTCCCGTGTTCACGTGAACCGACCGCGCCGCCGGGGCGTGCCGTCGGGGCGTGCCGTCGGCGTGGGCCTTGCGGCGGTTTCTATCCGGGCGTCTGATGTCGGGGACGGGCTCCACGATGACGCGGCTTGCGTTGTCGGTCGCGCTCCTTGGCCCCGGGCGCACGGCGGGACCGGTGTGGTGACCGTGCTGGTCGCCGAGTACGCGGCGTACCTGCTGGCGCTGTCGGCGGGTGGCATCCTCACCGACCGGGCCGCGCGCCATCCGACCGCCAGGGTGGCATCCGTCGCGGCCCCGGTGGCAGCCAGCACGGTCTGGGCGGCGCCGATCGCCCCGAACACCACCAACGTGGAAAGGCAGGCCCGTCTGCTTCTCGGGGCCACTGGCGGTGCGGTCAGGAATCCCGCGCGACGGGTGAGCCGGCAACGTCGGACGGGAGATCTAGGTGATCGGTGAAGTGGTCGTGCAGCGCAGCGCCCGCGGGCTGCTGGTGCAAGAGGGCAAGCTCGTGCTGATCAAGCGGACCAGACCAGGCCGCTCTCCCTACTTCGTGGCACCTGGCGGGAAGGTCGAGGACAGTGACCCGAGCGTGGCAGCCGCGCTGCGCCGCGAAGTACGCGAGGAACTCGGCGGCACCATCGGCATCCCGACCCAGGTCCTGCTGATCACCGACGTGCTCGGGATCGGCAGCGAGGGCGTCCGCCGGCTGGGTGTGCAGCATTTCTTCGCCGCGGCGCTGCTGGGCTATGACCTGTCGGCGCGGGCGGGGCGGGAGTTCACCCGCCCCCACCCCCCCCCCCCCCGCACCAACGAAAAGGTGCACCAGCACCAGGACCCCGACGAGCTGGCCGCCGTCGACCTCAAGCCACCTCGACTGGCCGGCTACCTGGCTGCCAACCTGACCGCCGTCACCGCCGAGGCAACCCGGGCGGGCAGCGCCAGACACGATGAGCGAATGCTCCGGTAGTTGGGCCCACCACGCGAACGGCGATGTTCGCCACACGGCGGCTTGTTCAGGGCTTTGCGCGCATCAGCTGGTCGTACTCGGCGTGTGGCTCCAGTCCGACGGCGGCTCGTCGCTGGTCCAGTTCGCCGGGTTCTTCGATGGGGTAGGGTTCCCAGCTTCCCGCGTTGTCGGTGTACTGCGTTCCGAAGACCTGCTGGTGCCCTTCGGCCACGCGGACCCGATCGGTGAGGTAGGCCAGGCACCAGGCTTTGGCCTCGCCATCCTGAACGGCCTGGCGCAGCATCTCCAGGCAGGACCGCTGGAACTCCAGGTCGTGATCTGAATGCTGGGCCAAAAGCCAGGCGCCTTCCGCCCCCGGCTCCCCGACCAGGCTCGCCCCTGGCCAGCCGTGCTCGCTGATGACGCCCTTCAGCCACTCGGTGTTGTCGGTGCGCACGTCCGCCCACGCATCCTGAGGTTCCGAGCCTCGGCTCGGCGGGGACTGTTTGATGGCGTCCTGGTCCACTGCGACTCTCCGGAGAAGTTCCCGCCTCAACTCATCGTCGACCATGAGCACTCCTCCCGGTGAACGGCGTCGCCTCGTTCTCATATCACCACGCTCAACGGTGCAAGGTGCGAACCTCGACCAGATCCCGGGCCGACGTCAGAGCCGTGGAACACCTGGGCTGCGCTCGACAACAGGGAGGCCGTCAGGGGGCCGAGCGGTATCGTCCGAGCGGTGGCGGACCACGTCGCCCCTGTCGCCTACTTCAACAACCTGCCCACGATCACCGCCGCGTCCGGCTGGTCGCTGGCCCCGTCCACATGCCGCCCTCACCGCCCTGGACGCTGATGATCGACGGACAAATCGTCGGTACCAGGGACTTCGCACGCGCCGCCCGAGCCGTGCAGGTCAGCCTGATCCGCAGCGCCGTGCCCGCCTCGGCCCGTCGGGCCGTCGGGCCGTCGGGCCGTCGCGCAGCGGGCCGAGGAGCTCACCGCCACCCTGCACGTCGCCTGGACAGCTGGACCGCCTGCTCCTCGCGCCGAGACCAGCAGGCGCCCCGTGCAGGCCGAGCCCCCGCGTTGACCCTCGCGCCCCAAAGTTCGGCTGTTAGCCTCGCAGCCTTCGCGGCCCCGACCGCACCACCTGTCAGAGAGGCCAGCATGGAGCCGCTCCCTCAGCACGCCACTCTCGACGACCTCCAGGAGTACATCACCAAGATGGTGGCCGAGCGCGGGCTTGCCGGCCCCGGCGTCGATTCCCAGTGCCTCAAGCTCGGTGAGGAACTCGGCGAACTCTACGAGGCCGCTGCGGCCACCGGTGGTCACGACATCGCCGCGCTGGGCAGCGAACTGGCCGACTGCCTCATCCTCACCCTCTCCATCGCCAACCGCCTCGGCATCAACCTCCACAAGGACATCCGCCCACGCATCGAGACCGGACGTCCTGCGCCCACCCTGGCCGACGTTCGAACGATCGCCGCCCGCACCTCCGGTAGCGACGCCGACCTGACCACGCTTTGCCTCCGTGCGGGCACTCATGCGGGTGATCTCTTCCGCGCGATCCGCAAGCTCCACGGCGACCCCGCCGACCCCTGCGGACGCCAGGTCACAGCCGGCGACAAGCTCATCGAGCTGATCATCAGCTTTAGCGCGATCAGCCACCTCCTCGACCTCGACCTCGAGGACGCCTTCCGCGCCAAGGAAGCGATCAACAGCACCCGGACCTGGAGCTGAGCGGTTCAAACGGCGCGGTGGAGCAGCAGTGCCCCCTTGGGAACTGCCCCTGGTGAACGCCGCGACCATCGTGATCTCCTCGGAGATGGTCCTTGAGCAAGGATCGGCCCGCATGGCGGTGCCGCATGGCCCTTGGGCCAGGTCTGCTGTCCGCCGATCGCATCGTCGAGGTCAGGACCTGCCGCTGCGGCACGGATATCGAAGCGGTGCCGTCATCACCCGCCGCCGAGCGAGGCCACCCACCTGGGATGTCCAGTAGGCGCCAAGAAGGACGGCTCCTGGAGCTGCGACATGCAGAGCTTGACCTGGACGGATTCGGAGTTGTCGGCCATGCACCGTGGTGAGGCCAGGATGGGCCAGTACAAGGAATCGATGAACGCCGCGGACGGCGGCCTGCGGCAAGCCCTCGGTCTGGACCAGGCTCACAGCACCGCCCGACCGACCATCGACGGGACATCATGACGAACTTGCAGTTCATCGACTCAATGACCGGACGCCTCGCCTGGCCGATCACCGCCGTCCTTCTCGGCGTCATCTTCCGCCGATCTCTGGGCCGTCTTCTTTCCCGGGTCCAACGCGTGTCCTGGGGCGAAGCCCAAGCCGACCTCGCCGACGCCACCCACGATGTCCAGGAATCCCTCGACGGGCTCACCCAGACCGGACCGGACGACGAACAGCCCGATCCCGCCTATCGACAGCAACTCGAGCAAGTCGTCCACGACGCAGCCAGATGGGGGTTCCGCCTGCACGGCACCGGCGTCACCGAGTTCCCCAATCTGCGCATCCTCTGGGCCGGCGACAACCGCCCCCGGCTCATCTACACCGGCTCACCGGACAGCGAGTACGAGGTCTATGTGATCGGTGGCCCTTCCCTCGCCGACCCGGGCAACAACAAGCTCCGTGAGTACATCGACCGATTCGTGGAGGAAGAGGACGCGAACACAAAGGCGAAGCGCTCCTTCGACTGACATCGATCGCGCGCGAGCCGCTGTCGGCAACCTCGTGTGCAGCACGGCTTCGTGACTCCCTGACGCGGGTGCGGTCTGGGCGTGGGCGGCTCCGGACCCGTATCCGAGCGGCGGGCCTCCGTCCTGGAGTGCAGCGGCGGGTGGCGTCCCTGGTCGAACTCCAGCCCTCCCATGCTTGTACCGGCCCCGTCCTGCTGAGACCGCACCGGGACGCCTACGAACGCGACCACGAGAAGCCCTGACCGACCTTCAGCCCAGCGGCCTGTTCACCGTGACCCGCCCACCACGGCCATCATCGCGTCCCGGGCGCAAGGAGAACCGCGATCCCACCTCCCACCGTCGCCGATCTCTGCGTCGCCCCAGAACAGCGAACCGCCCGCCGACGGGTGCCCCACCTCGAGGCCTGTGGGTGAGGAACATCGCCCTCCTCCGAGGTCCAGTTCTTGAAACTGGCGCAGGTCAGAGCGATATTTGATCCTGGTGAGGATGCCCGGCGCATCAAGTGACCTTCGAAGGAGGCGCGGTGCAGACCATCGGCGAGGGACCTGGCTGGTCCTGGGCACTGGTGGACTTCCCTTGGGAAGATCTCGGGATCAGTCCCTACAAGAACGAGCCGCCACGTCGGGACCGACTGAACGATGGGCCAGCCCGAGTTGGTTGGAGGCTCCGATACCTGGAAGGGTGAGGAGTTATGGCACCACCGAGGAAGTATGCCCCTGAGCTGCGGGAACGCGCTGTTCGTCTGGTCTTTGAGGCGC
>NZ_RFFG01000076.1 GCF_003696215.1 Actinomadura harenae
CGGCGCCGGTCGCGGCACGGCGCTCGGCGCGGGGGGCCGGGGCGGCGGCGTGCCGCCGGGCGTCGTCGGCGCGGGAACGGTCCTGCACGGCGCGGGCTCCTCCCGGTCAGGGGACGGGTGATCCTTCCCAGCCTGCCGTCCCGTCCCGGTGGACGGCAGGTCCGCGCGGCCCGCCGGACGGGCGGACACCTTGCCCTTCCGGACACGCGGCCCTGCTTCACGCCGGTGTCACGAGCCCAGCTTGCGCGCGATCTCCTTCTTCGCGGTGGCCGGGTCCATGCCCGCGAGCAGGGACCAGTCGAGCCCGAGGTCGGCGACGAGTTTGCGCGCCTCGCCGGAGCGCCAGGCGTCCAAGGCCGCGACGAGTTCCCGCGTCTGGACCGCGTGGTCGTGCTCGGCCGCGTCGACGGCGTCCCATTCGTCGTGGTCGAAGAGCTCGGCGATGCCGAAGGTCTCCTCGGCGGGGTTCAGGGCCAGCTGGTACAGGGCCTCTGCGCGGGTGTCGCGCTTGGTCGGGCCGGACTTGCGCCAGAACGCGGCCGTCTGGAGGACGCGTTCGAACCGCTTCCGCTTGCGGACGTTCCCCTCGTCGTCCTTGACGTACTCCTCGCGGGCCCAGCGCTTGCCGAAGAACTGCCAGCCCTTCCAGGCGGCGACGCCGATGGACGCGGCGGCAGCGGCGGCCGCGAGTCCCCAGCCGACGGGCGTCCCGGCGAGGGCGGCGCCGCCGAGCGCGGCGGCGATCGCGACGACGAGGCCCGCGACGCCGCTGCCGACCGACAGCAGTCCGCCGACCGTCGAGATCGCCTTGCGGGTGACGCCGCGCGTGTTCTTCTTGTCGGCGTACCGGCGCAGTTCGTCCAGGGTGACGACGTCGGTGCGCTTCCCGGCGGCGTCGCGTTCGACCTCGACCGTGTAGCGCTTCAGCGCCTCGGAGAGTTCGTCGAACAGGACGCGGCGGCGGTTCTCGCCGTCCCGGGCCGTCTGGAGTTCCGCTTCGAGCCGGGTCTTGGCCTCCCGCGCCTGCCGGAGTTCCCGCTCGGCCCGCGCCTTGGCCTGCTGGGCCGTCCGCAGGCGGGCGGCGGCGTCGTTGCGTCCGCGCGCCGCCGACTGCGCCGTGTTCTGGTCGCGCGTGCCGAACGTGCCGCGCGTGCGTTTGGCCTGCTTCTTCGCGGTCCTGCGGCTGGAGGCGGCGGCCTCCTCGGCGCGCTCCTGCTCGGCGACGGCGGCCTGCCGCCTGCCGATCTCCCGGTCCTGCTCCCCGATCTCGGCCTGCTTGCCCCGGACGCCTTCGGCCAGCTCCGCGAGCAGCGCGGCGAGCTCGCCGGCCTCGTGCAGCGCGGACGTGTAGGCGCCGCGCGGGTCGCCCTCGTCCGCCATGCGGGCGCGGATCCGCTTGACCCGGTCGAGCGCCTTGAGCGTCTTGCGTCCGTTGCGGAGGGCCCCGGCGATTCCGGTGATGAGGCCGAGGACGCTGCCCGAGAAGTTGAGGCCCTGGTCGGCCGCCGCACCCGCGATCGACATTCCCTGCTGGGCGATGCCCATGGCGTTGCGGGTCGTCTTCGCGCCGCCGACGGTCCCCTCGTACACGGCGGTGCGGATCTTCCGGTCCGCGACGCCGCGCTCGGGGCCGTCCGCGTCGAGCTTCGAACGGTCCTGGACCGCGTCGTAACCCTCCATCACGGCCTTGACGGTCTCGACGCCCGTGGCGAGCAGGCCCAGATCGGACGAGACCTCCCCCGCGACCTTGGCGCCGTCGACGGTGACGCCGTCGCGCCAGTGCCCGCCGCTGAGCGGCCCGCCGACCGCGCCGACGATCGTCCCGGCGTTGTCGGCGGTCTTGTTGACGCCGCGGTCGACGGTCTTGATGGCGTCCTCGTGCTCGACGGTCTCCGTGGCGCGCTGCACCAGGACGCCCGCCGTCGCGCCGTTCCCGGCGGCGCGCTGAAGCCGGTGCACCATCTCGGGGGACGCCCCGGCCCCGGGTCCCGTGCGCAGCATGGCCGCGGCGAGCGTCGCGCCGTCCCGGTCGCGCGGACGGGAGCGGGCGGCACGACGCCCCGGCTCCGCGTCCCGCTCGTGGGGTTGCCGCGTTCCTTGCCCTCGCACCCGGCTCCTCCCGCCGTCCGCCGTCCGGTCCCCGAAACATGTCATGGACGGGCATGACCGCAGGGGCACACCGGCGGGCAACCCGGCGCGTCCGCGCGGACGGTCCGGACGGGCAGCCGGCGCCTCCCGCGCGTCTGCCCGTCCGGACGTTTCGGGCGCGGGACCGCGCGCATAGCGTGCGGGCAGTGAGTATCTGGACATCCCTCGAACCCGGCTCGGTCACCGTCGATCCCGGTGGCACGGGATCGCTGACGTTGCGGCTGCGCAACACCACCGACCTGGTCGAGGAGTACCGGATCGCGGTCGCGGGGGACGCCGGGCGCTGGGCCCAGGTCGACCCGCAGGTGATCCGGCTGTACCCGGGCACCACCGGGACCGTCCAGATCACGTTCGCGCCGCCCCGCTCGCCGGACGCCGCCGCCGGGTCGCACCCGTTCGCCGTCGAGGTCGCGCCCACCGAGCAGCCGCACCTCAAGACGGTCGTCGAGGGCAACCTGACCCTCACGCCGTTCACCGAGCTGCGCGCGGAACTCCTCCCGCCCACCGTCCGCGGACGGTTCGGGGCGCGGCCGAGGTTCGCCGTCGACAACTTCGGCAACACCAAGGTCACCGCGTCGCTCATCGGCAAGGACAACGGGGGGCAGCTCCGGTTCGAGCTGGTCCCGGCGAACGTCCAGATCGAGCCGGGCCGCGCCGCGTGGGTGAAGGGACGCGTCCGCCCGCCGCGCGTCAGCTGGTTCGGGTCCCGCCAGTCGCACCCGTACAGCGTGGACGTGCAGCGTTCGGGCGCCGAGCCGACGTCGGTAACCGGCACCTACGTCCAGCTCGCGCTGCTGCCGCGCTGGCTGCTGGGCTTCTTCTCGGTCCTGGTGGCGGCGGGCATGGCGTTCGCCGTCGCGTGGTTCGCGTTCATCCCGCAGTACGCCTCGCGCGCGCGGGACGGCATCACGCCGCTCAACCCGACCGGCAACCAGATCACCATGCCGACGCCCACGGCCGACATCCCCAAGGACGAGAAGTCGCCGCAGGACAAGAACCCCGGGCCGTCCGACTCGCCTGACGGCCAGAAGAAGTCCGGCGGGGGCGGTGGCGACACCAAGCCCAAGCACAGGTCCGTGACGTGGGTGACGATCGTGAACGGCAAGAACAAGGGCTGCCTGGACAACGCCAGCGACGGGTCCAGCGTGTACGTGATGCAGTGCAACGACGGCGACAACCAGCACTGGGCCTGGATCAGGCTCGGCCAGGACTGGAAGCTGAAGAACAAGAAGAACGGCAAGTGCCTGAGCCAGAGCGGCGAGCAGGGGTACCTGGTGAGCTCGGTCAACACGAGCATGGCCGCCTGCGGCGAGGCGGACCTGTGGGGGCGGGAGAGCGACTGCGTCCGGAACAGGAAGACCGAGTCCTGCCTGGACACCGCCGACGACGGCCACGCCGTCTACCTCTTCAACCGGAACGAGGGCGACAACCAGCGCTGGCGTTCCGTCAAGTGACCTCACGCCCGGCGCCGCGCGTTCGTGCGGCACCGGGCGAGGGACGGGTGGTCAGAACTCCGTGCCGGGCAGGAGGCGCCCCATCTTGCGGTACTCGCGCCGGGCCCCGGCCAGGACGTCCGCCATCGCGACGGGACGTCCGGCGCCGGCGGCCAGGTAGGCCGCGGTCGTCGCGGCGCTGCGGATCGCGCCGCCCGACAGCTCGAACTCGGCGGCGCACCGCGTGAGGTCGATGTCGTCCCCGCACGGCACGGGCGGCGCGAGCGCGTGCTCCCACAGCGCGCGGCGCTGACGCGGCTCGGGGAAGGGGAAGTCGACGACGAGGTCGAGCCTGCGGGTGAACGCGTCGTCGATGTTGGCCCGCAGGTTGGTGGTGAGGATCGCGATCCCGTCGAACGACTCCAGCCGTTGCAGCAGGTAGGCGCTCTCCAGGTTGGCGTACCGGTCGTGGCTGTCCTTCACCTCCGACCGCTTGCCGAAGACCGCGTCGGCCTCGTCGAACAGCAGCACGGCGTCCAGCCGGTCGGCCTCGGTGAAGATCCTCTCGAGGTTCTTCTCGGTCTCGCCGACGAACTTGTCCACGACGGCGGACAGCTCCACCACGTACAGGTCGAGGCCGAGCTCGGCGGCGACGACCTCGCTGGACATGGTCTTGCCGGTGCCGGACTCGCCCGCGAACATCGCCACCACGCCCCGGCCGCGTCCGCCGCCCGAGCGCAGCCGCCACTCGCCGAGGACCCGGTCCCGGTGGCGGGCGCGGGTGACCAGTTCGCCGAGCCGCCCGCGCTGCTCGTCCGGCAGGACGAGGTCGTCCCAGCCGACCGCCGGACGGATCCGGCGCGCGTGCTTCTGGAGGCCCGTCGCGTTCTGGAGCCGCGCGCCGCGGTGCAGGTGGGCGGCGGTGAGCGGGACGTCCTCCAGCGCGGCGTGGTCGAGCGCGGCCCGCACCGCGCGGCGGACCTGCGGCGCGTCGAACCGGTACGTCGCGGTCGCGGCGGCCAGGTCGAAGCCGAGCGCCGTCACGTCCGCGCCGAGCCGGGCCAGCTCCGCGCGCCACGCCCCGGCCTCGGCCCGCGCCGCGACCTCCAGCACGAGCGGCTGCGCCTCCGACCAGGCCGGATCGTACGGCTGCGCGCCGGACAGCAGCACCCACACCGGACGCGGTCCGGCGGCGGCCGCCGTGGCGAAGGCTCGCACGAGGGCGCCGTCCTGCAAGGGGCCGGCGACGATTCCGGCGCCGCGCAGGCGCGCCTCGCGGACCAGCGCCGGGACGAGCGCGGGTTCGAGGCGCTCCGTGTCGGCGCGCAGGACCGGGAGACCCGCGACGTCGAACGCGCGGCAGGCCACCGCCGCGCCCACTCCCGGACGTGACTCCCGCAGGTAGACCAGGGACGTTCCGGACGCCGTGGCGCCGCCGTCCTTCAGGAGGCGGGCCAGGTGCGCCGACCCGTCCTCCCCCGTTTCGGCGGACGGAGCGGACGGCGGTTCCAGGGTGACGGCGCCGAGCAGGCCGGGGTCGAGGGCGTCACCGCCGAGGAGGTGCTCGACGACGCGGTCCGGGACGCGGAGCGAGCGGCCGAGGAACGGGCGGTCGTCCTCGTCCACCACGATCAGGCCGCCCGCGACCAGCGGGGACGCGGCGGCGAACCGGGCCCGCGCCGAGGCCGACCCGGCGGGCAGTCCGCACAGGTCGAGGGCGAGGCCGACGGTCGCGCGGCGGCGGCTCACGTCGTCGTTGAGGTAGCCGTACAGCGGCTCGAACGAGCGGTCGACGTCCGGCGCGGCCGCGATGAGCAGGATCTCCACATCGAGCTCACCGAGCCCGAACACCTCCGCGAGCCGGTACGGGATCGCCTCGCGGACGTTCGAGGCGCCGACGTTCGAGGCGTGGACGTTCAGGGCGTGGACGGCGCGGTCGTGGTCGGGGTCGCGTCCGGGGGCGGGCGGCGGGCCTTCGGCCAGCCGCATCGCGGTGTCCGGCGCGAGGTACAGGCCCCGGAACGGGTCGGCGGCCGTCGGGTCGTCCGAGCCGCGGTCCTCGACGAGCAGCCGCACCCGTTCCCGCAGCAGGCCGAGCCGCGCCTCCAGGTATCCGTTCTCCCCGGGACGGAGTCCGCTCACTTCTGGAGCCTGCGCGTCCGGACCGGCGGGTCGGGCAGCCTGCCCTCGGTGTCGCCGACGGTGACGACGACGCTGTCGGTGACGGCGGGGCCGACCGGGTACTCCGGCGACACCGGCATCGGCGCGGTGACCACCACGTCCAGGGACGGTTTCAGCTCGCCGCCCAGCGCCGACCAGATGTCGGCGATCGACCGGGACTCCGGCGGCGGGACGGCGGCCGTCACCGGGACGGCCATGCCGAGGTCCGCCAGCAGCCCGCCCGGCGGCAGCGCCCCCTCCGGGAGGATCTCGTTCCGCAGCAGGCACGCGAGGACGGCCGACAGCAGCCGGTGCTCGTCCTCGGGACGCTTCGTCCAGGCGGTGACCAGGTACGACAGCCGGAAGTGGCGGGGCGGCTGGCGGCGCGCGACGACCCGTCCGTCGGGGCCGTGCACGGCGAGGGGCCCGCGTTCGCGGCGGGAGAGGTCCTCGCGGATGTCGTACAGGTAGGCGTTGACGGTGGGCGTGTTGCGCTGCGCGGCCCACTCGCGGTTGGGGGCCTCGAACGCGACCGCCACCTCGCCGGACGGCACCGCGCGCTCGGTGATCAGCGCGCGCAGCGCCTCGTCGACCTCGTGGATCATTTAGATGTACCCCTCGCGGATGGCGTAGGCGACCGCGTGCGCCCGGTTGCGCAGGTGCAGGCGGCTCATGATGCCGTGCAGGACGTTCTTGACGGTCCGCTCGGAGTAGGACAGCTTCGCGGCGATCTCGGCGGTGTCCATGCCGTCCGCCACCAGCCCGAGCACGTCCAGCTCGCGCTGTGCCAGTCCGATGGGCCCGCCGCCCGGCGCCTGCGCCGAGCCGCGCTGGATCCGCCCGACCTGCTTCAGCAGGCGTCCGAGCAGGTCCGGGGGGAGGTCCGCGCCGCCGCGCGCCGCCGCGAGGACTGCCCGGGTCAGGGTGTCGGCGCTGGCCTCGTGGCGCCAGAGGATCGCCACCACCCCGGCCTCCACGGCGTCCAGGAGCTGGGCCTCCTTGAGGTGCGCGGCGACGAGCACCGTGCGGGTCCGGGCGACCCGCGAGTAGCGCCGCAGCGCGCCCCGGGTCGACTCGTCGAGGGTGTCGGCCACCACGACGGCGACCTCGGCGTCCGCGTCGTCCACGAGCCGGAGCTCGGTCCTGCCGCGCAGGCCGGAGGTGACCCCGGCGAGCGTGATGGGGTCCGGGGCGTGCACGACCACGGGGATTCCGGGCATGGTCAGAGTCATTTCGCGCGCTCTCCCTCTGGCAGCGGGGATACGGAGGCGGAGCCGGCCGCAGCCGACGGTGCGGGCGGCTGCGCCTGATCCTTAAGAGTCGGCTCGGCCGGGATCTGTTCGGGGACGCGGAGGGTTCCGTCCGGCCGGACGGGCCAGCGGGTGCCCGCACCGGCGACCTTGCCGAGGGCGACGACCACACCGCCGGGCGGCGCCGTCCGGGGCACCTCCATGTCGTCGGCGACGAACACCACGCGTCCGCGCTCCTCGGCCCCGTCGTCCTCGGTCCCGTCGGTGCCGGGACCGGTCCCGACGTCGGCGGCGCCGGCCGCCCGGATCCGGACGCCCCGGCTCCAGGGGCTCGCGCGCAGCCCGTCGGCGAGCGCCCGCGCCGCCTTGCGGACGGCCGACCGCGGCCCGGACAGCGAGATCGGCCCGGGAACGGACCGCAGGTCGACCCAGAGTCCCGGCCCGGCGGGCGCGAGCAGCGGCAGCGGCGCGGGAGCGTCCCGGACGTCGTCGGTCAGCTCGGTGATCTCACCGGCCGCGAGCCGCCAGCAGGTGCCGTCCGCGTCGGCCCTCCAGGGGTCGGGCGCCTCGGTGTCGGGCGCGGTGAGCAGGACGCTGAGGGTGCCGTCCGCCAGGCCGACGGCGCGGATCCGGGGCATCGGCCGTCCCGCCTCCTCGCAGTCCACGGCCATCAGCCGCAGGCCGCGGTCGACGGTCTGCGCGGCGTCCGGCCCGGTCGCCGGACGACGCGTCCGGGCGGCCGCGCCGTCCTTGCGGCGCCGCGCGAACAGCACCCCGGTGACCAGCAGGCCGGCCATGAGCAGCACGCCCGCCGCCGCGCCGACGACGGCGACGACGGTGCCGGTGCCGCTCTTGCCGTGCCCGGCGTCCGAGGGGGCCGCCACGTTGACGCTGTTGCCGGGCGTGCCCCGCGCGACCTGCGGAAGCTCCCCGCTGGAGGTCGGCTGCGGCAGGGGCGTCGCGCCGGGCGCGTCCGGCAGCGTCGGGGACGCCTTCACCTTGCCCTTGCTCTTCCCCGGCGACGTCGAGTCCCCGGCCGGGGTGTGCTTCGTCGTCGCGGGCGGGGCCGCCGGATGGTGCTTGGGGGACGGCTTGTGCGCGGGAGCCCCGCACGCCGCCGTCCGGCTCGGGTGGTACCGGATCCCGGTGACCGTCCCGGCCGGGATGTGGTAGTTCCGCGTCTTCGGCCCGAGGCAGGCGACCAGCCCCTGGAAGGGCGAGTCCCGGTAGAGGCCCATGTAGCCGCTGCCCATGTTGACCGCGGACTGCGTCCGGTCGTTGATCTGGTCCCCGGCCATGTCATGGTCGTAGCCGGGGTTGTTGGTGGCCCACAGGCCGTCCTGCTCGCCGTTGTCGGCGAACACGCAGGACCACCCGGGCGAGCACACCGAGAACGCCTCCGCGGGGACGGCGGGAACCCCCACGGCCACGAGCACCGCGACCGCGGCGATCACCAGCCCGGACACCCCGGGCGGATTCCTCCTGGGCGTCGGACGTCTCTTCCTCTTCTCGGTCACTCGGGCAGTCTCGGGGGCGCCGATCACCATCCGATGAACGCGCGGCCATTGCCCTTTTGGACAGTCCGAACGGGCAACCGGTGTCAAGTCACGATGGCGTCGAGGTGGCGGGAGCTGTCTTCTTTTTCGACTCATGATGTTTGGTTGTGTCGTCCGCTGTTGAAGTGGAGGGTCTTCTGAGGTGAAGGGGAGGTGTCGACCGCATTCACGGTCGATTTCTTCGAGGACGCACTGGACGGGACGCCCGCGCCGTGTTCGACCGCTTCGCCCGGGATCCCGAACACATAGGACTCCCCCGAAGCGCACGGAGTTCGAAGGCACTTCGCTCGCAGCGTCCGAGGCCACACGGCCGCGGGCCGTCAGGCGGAGGCCTCGGAACGCCAGAGGACACTGGCGTCGTCAGCGATGCCGCCGTGGCGGCCGAACGTTTTCCGCGCGATGAAGTACACGGCCGTCGCCTCCCGGAAGTGCCTCGATGTTCGGGCGCTCTCGGCGACATCCGAGTCAGCCTGCCATGACGAATACCAGAGAGAGCTCACGCGGAGTCACAAGACCCACGAGACCCACCTCCTTAGCCAGGCTCATGGTCGCTCAGCACGTTAGCAAGCGCGATTCCGGCGACCAGGCGTCACCCCTTGCCTCAGCGGGACAAGCGACCGGAAGAAGCACACGGAAACCGATTCCTCCGCAGGTCGAGTGCCCTACCACCAAGGATGGGCGGCGTCCTCTCGGCCGCGCGGACCCACGCGGCGAAGGCCGGTCGGCCCGTGCGTCCATTTGCTTTTCCGGGGGCGGGTGACCGACTCTTGAGCCCGAATCGATCTTGGGGGGCGTCGATGATCCGGGTGCTGCTGGCCGAGGACGTGCGCATCCTGCGCGAGGCGCTGGCCGGGCTGCTGTCGCTGGAGGACGGGATCGAGGTCGTCGCCCAGGTCGAACGCGGCGACGCGGTCGTCGAGACGGCGCTGGACGTCCGGCCCGACGTCGCGGTGATCGACATCGAGCTGCCCGGCCAGGACGGGATCGACGCGGCGGCGGAGCTGCGAGATCGGCTGCCGGAGTGCCGCACCCTGATCCTCACCGGCGTCGGACGCCCCGGCACGCTGCGCCGGGCCCTGTCCGCGCAGGTCGCCGGGTTCATGGTCAAGGAGGCGGCGCCCGCCGAGCTGGCCGACGCGATCCGCAGGGTCGCCGCGGGCGGCCGCGTGGTGGACCCCCAGCTCGCGTTCGCCGCCCTCGCCGTCCAGGACTGCCCGCTCACCGAGCGCGAGATCGAGGTGCTCCGGCTGACCGCCGAGGGCGACGAACCGTCCGAGGTCGCGGCGCGGGCGGGCCTGGCGTACGGGACCGTCCGCAACTACCTGGCGTCCGCCGTCACGAAGCTGAACGCGCGCAACCGCGTCGACGCCATCCGCATCGCCACCGACGCCGGCTGGATCTGACCCGTCCCGCCGCACGAAGGGCGGACGTCACACGGCGCGACGGGCGGACGTCAAACGGCGGACAGCGCGGACGCGGGGTGGGCGGGGAACTCGGCGATCAGGGTGAACCGGTCGCCTTCGCGTCGCACTTCCAGCGTGCCGCCCGCCTCCGCGCTCCGCGCCCGCAGGTTCGCGAGCCCGCTGCCACCGCGCCCCGGCCCGGGCGCGCCGCCGCCGCGTCCCGGCGGGACGGCGCCGTCGTTGGACACGCTGAGCCGCAGGCCGTCCGGGCCGACGGAGATCTCGATCGCGCACTCGCGGGCGTCCCGGCCGTGCCGGACGATGTTGGTCGCCGCCTCCCGCAGGACGATCGCCGCCGCCGACGCGTCCACGCAGGGCGGCGCCTCCACGACGTCCACTCCCGGGGGCGCCTCGCCGGGCGGGGGCTCGCCGGTGTCCACGCGGACCTCGATCCCGGCGGCCTCCAGCATCGAGCGCGCCGTCTCGACCTCCGCCCGCAGGGACAGCGAGGCGCGGACGCGGGCGATCGACCGCACCGACACGAGCGCCTCCTCGGCGAGCGCCGCCAGCTCGTCCAGCCGCGCACGCGCCGCGCCGGGGTCCCGGTCCGCCAGCCGCGCGGCGAGCTCGGCCTTGAGGACGATCGCCGAGAGCTGGAAGCCCATCAGGTCGTGGACGTCGCGGGCGATCCGCAGCCGCTCCCGCACCACGGCCATCCGCGCGACCTCCCGGCGCGCCTCGGCGAGTGCGGCGATGGCCACGGGAAGGCGGCACAGCACATAGACCAGGATCGCGAACTGGACGATGGGGACGAGGTTGCTCAGGGCCCACGCCCAACCCGTGCCCCTCAGGATCCCGTTCAGCAAAGGGAACCCGACGAGCAGCGCCGCCGTCCCCCAGGACCACGGCGGACGCACGTGGAACAGCACGACACCCGCGACCAGCCCCATGTAACTGGGGGTCAGCTTCGGGCCGATGACCACGAACGCGGTGCCGAGCAGCAGGATCTGGAGGCACAGCGACGCCCACAGGGCGCGGGGCGGCGCGCCGTTCTCGCGTGGGTAGACGTGCCAGAGCTGGAGCGGGCCGACCAGCGGCAGGAAGGTGCAGGCCACCGCGTACCCGGCCCAGCCGACGCCGGCCGGGTCGGGCGCGCCGTCGTACAGGGCGAGCAGCGTGGTCCCGACGTGGTCGATCTCGAAGAGCAGCAGGACGAACCAGGCCAGCCACGGCGCCATGCCCGACACCCGGGCACCCCTCGGGCGGCGGGCCGGGACGCTCGCCCGCACCGACGACGGGGTCGTCCCGAGCCGTCCGCCGAGTTCTCCGAGCCGCGCCGCCGGGCCCTGGAGGGCGTCGGCGAGGTCGGCGGACGCACCGTCGAAGGACACCGCCAGCCCGGCCGGGGCGGTCAGCTCGATCGAGCAGCGTTCCGGCGGCTCCTGCCGCAGGACGGCGACGACCGTGCGGCGCAGGAGCGCGGCCAGCGCGGCGTCCTCGGCGGCGGCCAGGCCCAGCGGCGGAGCGTCGACGGCGACCACGACACCGGCCGCCTCCAGAACCGCGCGCGCCGCCTCGACCTCGTCGTCCAGCGTCCGCTCCCGCTGGTCGGCGGAGACCGCCCTGACCTCCTCCAGCGCGTCCCGCGCGACCTCCACGATCCGCCCCGCCCCGCCGAACGCCCCGGGGCGGGATGAGCGGGCCAGGGTCAGGATCAGCGCGAGCCGCCGTCCCAGCGCCGCGTCCAGGCCGCGCGCGATCCGCAGACGCTCCCGCGCGACCTCCAGGGGCGCGAGTTCCGCGCGGGTCGCGCGCAGTTCGTCCGCGTAGCGGGTGAGCCGCGCCATCGCGAAGAACGCCGTCCCGACCGTCAGGGTCACCATCGCGCTGTAGGCGGCGAAGGCGGGGCTCCGGTCGTGCCCCCAGGCCATCCGGGCGAGGAACTCGGCGGCGACGACGAGCCCCACCGGCAGCCAGGCCCACCGGTGGCCGACGGTCAGCAGCAGCGAGGTCACGACCAGCGCGGACGCCGACCACCACGGCGCGCCGACGAAGGGGTACGGCCCGAAGGCCAGTGCCGCCTGCACCGCGAGCGCGACCGGGATCCAGCGACGCGGGAGGGCACCGAACGCGATCGCGGCGGGCAGGCCCGCGAGGACGACGAGCCCGGCGGCCGCGAGCAGCCCGGTCCCCGTCGCTGCGGGCCTGAGGAAGTGGCTGCCGACCAGCACGTTCCACGACCGGTAGCCGCACCACAGGCCGAGCGAGAAGAGGAACAGGGCCGCGGGGGACCAGGGCGGCCGCAGAGGATCACGACTCCGGATCACACACCCCCAGGACGAGTTCGCCCGCCGCCCGGGACGATCACCTCGTGCATTCTGCACGCCCGAGTATGCACATCCCATCCCGGACGCTGCAGGCCGCAGCCGAACCGGTGCGCCGGGCACTACCCGCCGGGCCCGCCGTCCACGAGGCTCTTGCAGGTCAGAGCACCAATGAAGGGAATCCCGTGAGCAACGAGATCACACCGTTCCGCATCGACGTCCCGCAGTCCGAGCTGGACGACCTGCGGGACCGCCTGGCCCGCACCCGCTGGGCGGACGAGCTGCCGGAGTCGGAGATCACCGACGGCGTCCAGAAGGGCGTGGCGCAGCCCGGCTGGGAGTACGGCGTGCCCGGCTCCTACGTGCGCCCGCTGGTGAACCACTGGCTGGAGAAGTACGACTGGCGCGCGTGGGAGGCCAAGATCAACGCCTTCCCGCAGTTCACGACCGAGATCGACGGGCAGCTCGTCCACTTCCTGCACGTCCGCTCGCCCGAGCCGGACGCCACCCCGCTGATCCTCACGCACGGCTGGCCGAACACCTTCCTCGAGTTCGTGGACATGATCGGGCCGCTCACCGACCCGCGCGCCCACGGCGGGGACCCCGCCGACGCCTTCCACGTGGTCGTCCCGTCCATCCCCGGCTTCGGGTTCTCCGGGCCGACCAGGACCCGCGGCTGGAACGCGGCCCGGGTCGCCTCCGCCTGGGCGGAGCTGATGGCGCGCCTCGGCTACGACCGGTACGGCGCCCACGGCAACGACGCGGGCGCGATCGTGGCGCCGATCCTCGGCGAACTCGACCGGGCCCACGTGACCGGCGTCCACGTCAACCAGATCTTCTCCTTCCCCAAGGGCGAGCCCGGCGAGTTCGACGGCCTCACCCCCGAGGAGATCGGCTCCCTGCAGTTCGGGCAGGCGTTCGTCGAGCACGCCATCCACGACCGGTCCCAGGCCAACCAGCCGCAGACCCTCGCGCACGCGCTCTCGGACTCCCCGGCGGGCCAGCTCGCCTGGATCGGGCAGCTGTTCGGCGACGCGCTGACCCCCGACGAGATCCTGACGAACGCCACGATCTACTGGCTCACCAACACCTCGGCGTCCTCGGCCCGCTTCTACTACGAGAACCGCGACTGGTTCGCGACCCACGCGGGCGAGACGCAGGGCGAACGCACGACGGTCCCCCTCGGCCTGGCGTCGTTCGCCTACGACTTCCGCGCCGTCCGCAAGTTCGCCGACCGCGACCACGCCAACATCGTCCACTGGAACGAGTACGACCGGGGCGGCCACTGGGCCGCCCACGACGCCACCGACCTCCTCCTCACCGACATCCGCGCCTTCTTCCGCACCCTCCCCTGACCCAGCAGGGCCCTGGGGCCTCAGGACGTCTCGCGGACGGCCTCCACCGCCTCGCGGACGTCCTGGTCCGGGTCGTCGGCCAGTTCGTCGAGCAGTCCGGCGACGCCGGGCGTGGACCAGCCGGCGACCGCCCACACCAGGTCCTCCCGCACGCCCGGATCGGGGTGCGCGGCGAGCCTGGTCAACTCGGCGAGCGGGCCCCGCCGGCGCCTGCCGAACCAGTCCAGCGCCTCCCGCAGGACCGCCGGGTCTCCCGGGTCACCGGCCGCCGCGATCCTGGCGAGCAGCATCCGGGGCGGTGGCGGCGGGCCGTCCAGGGGATGGGGCAGCCGCTCACGCAGGCGGCGCCCCCCGTACTCGCCCCTCACCTGGCATCCGAAGCAGGTGCAGGGGCGGGTGCCGTGCGCGTCCGGCTTGTACCGCCAGCCCGCGACCTGCGGCACGGCGCGGATCCGATGCAGTTCGCGCGGCCGGATCGCCCGGGGGACGAACACCTCCCACCCGCGCGGGTCGTCCAACGCGGCGATCCGCCGCACGGCCTCGGCCGCGGGGACGGCGGCCTGGGCGTCCCTCCTCCGGTCCGAGTAGCGCCCGACCAGCACGTCCTGGTCGTCGTCCAGCCGCACATGGACGGCCACCATCCGGCCCTGACCGCCGAAGCGGGCCAGTTCGCGCAGCCACTGGTGGGTGAGCGTGTACGACGGCAGAACCGGAAAGCAGTACACCCCACGCGCCCCGCCCTGCCCGTACCCGGCCGCCCGGATCCCGGACCGCCGAATGGACCGCACGTTCCCCGCCGCCGTCAAGTGCACGAACATCGCCATGACCGCGCATGCTACTTGCCCGATTTCTCATGAATCTTCAGAAGGAGGTCGCCGCGCGACAGCGGTTCGTCACCAGCCCAGGCGGGCGACCTCAGCGGTGGCCTCTTTCACGTCTTTGACGGTGTCGATGCCTCGCCAGTAGCCGTCGAGCTTGAAGCCGGCCAGGCGGCCGTCCGCTGCCAGACGGGGGAACGTGGTGTCTTCGTGGTCGCCGCGTTCTGGGAGCAGGTCCACGACCTCCGGCTCGAAGACGTAGCCTCCGGCGTTGATCCAGTAGGGCAGCTTGGGGCTCTGGACGAATCCCCGGATCCGGTCGGCGTCGTCCAGGTGGGCGATGCCCCATGAGGTGGTGTACCGCGCGAGCGCGATGGTCGCCGTGGCGTCGGCGTCGTGGTGCCGGTCGATGAAGTCGGCCAGCGAGAAGCGCCTTGCCCGCGATCGGGATGAGTGCCTTCGGTGAGTCCTCGGTCAGCGGACGCATGCGCGTCCCCTGCCCCCCGGCGAGGATGATCGCCTGCCGGACCTGCGTCTTCGCCCCGCGAACCATGCTCGCACCCTAGGCGCGGACGGATCCGGCGCGTGGGATCTAGGCGTAGGGGTGGGGTGCCTTGTTGGTCAGGCCGCCGTAGGCGTTCAGGCGAGGGTTGGCTTCGGGGGGTGTGCTGGGTGGGGTCAGGGGGAGGAGGTCGGGTGAGTAGGCGCGGACGACCCGGTAGCCCAGGGAGCGGACGTCCGGTGGGGTCAGGTCTATGCAGGCGATATCGATGTCGATGCTGTTCAGCGTGGTGTCCGGGGGGAGGGCGTCGGGGGTGGTTCCCGGGGTTGCGGGGAACTTCGCGGGCGGGGTGGCGGTGGCGTAGTAGGCGACGTTCGAGTCGAGGTCGTAGATCTGGGACGGGTCGACGTGGCGGTGGCGGAGTGCCAGGGCTGTGGCCAGTCTGGTCACGGCCGTGCATTCCAGGAACGCCTTGTAGAGGGCTCGGTTCAGGTGGGTGTGGCAGGCCAGGCCGACGGCGAAGGTCGGTACCTGGGGGCTTTCGAGGACGCAGGCCACGGTGATGGCCGGCAGGTCCGGGGCGGGAAGCCAGTAGAAGCGGGGGGACGGGCCGTCGCGGCGCAGGCGGCGGTTGACGGCCTGGCGGGACGTCGCGGTGCGGGGGCTCGCGTTGAGGTCGAGCGGGATCGGGTCGGTCGCGCCGAACCAGGTGCCCATCGCGGCGTCCGTCTGGATCAGTTCCAGGACGGCGTTGCGGAGGGCCGCGGGGAAGCCGGTGTGGGCGGCCGTCCCTGCCGACGTGGTGAAGGTGAAGGCGGGTTCGTCCGTGGGGACGACGGTCTGGGCGGGGACCCAGGCGACGGTGCCGTCCCGGAGGGATCGGGCGGGCAGCCAGCTGATCGGTGTGTCCGGGGACAGGGCGGTGAAGGGGAAGCCTGGGGTGCTGAGCTGCTCGGACGTGAAGTAGCGGAGGGCGGGTGGCGTCAGGATTCTGGTTCCGGCCAGGTCGTGGGGGCTGGCGGTGAGGGCCGTGCGGGGCGTGCCCAGGGCGTAGCGTTCGAGGGTTTCGGCCAGGGCGGTGGTCATCGCTCCGTCGTAGGAGTCGGCGATCCCGGCGGTGTGTTGGTCGATGCGTCCGGTGATCAGGGTTCGTCGCGGGTCGTCCGTGCTGGGGACGACCGTGTCGAGGGCCGCGGAGATGCCGGTCAGCGGGGAGTGGGCGCGGGCCAGGAGGCGCGCGGTCTCGGGGCGCAGGCGGGTGCCGGTGGACGTGGCGTGGAGCCAGGGGGCGCGCGCGTTCACGGCGTCCCGTCGGGGTTCAGGAGCGCCCGGATGTCGTAGTAGAGGTCGGTGTCGTCCTGCTCGGGGACGGGGGCGCAGTCCGGGCAGGACGGCGAGCGCAGGACCTCGTGGAACGCGAATTCCATGGTGGGCAGATACAGGGTGAGCATCTTGCCCACGGTGAACGAGGTTCCGGTTCGGACGAAGTTCAGGGCTTCGAAGGCCGTGAGCGAGGCGAGCATCGCGGCGAGGGCCGTGTCCAGGGGGACGTTCGGGGCGGTCACCCGGCCTTCGGCCAGGGCGTTCTTGTAGCGCTGGTATCCGGCGGAGTCGCGCATGTTCGTGATGAGCCGGTTCTCAAGGCAGGCGTAGCAGGACGAGCGGTGCGGGACGAAGGTGGGGCCGACGAGCAGCATCGGGCCGTCCGACGCGGCGTGGATCCACGGGATGCGGTGGTGGAGGGCGATCCGGTTGAAGGCCTGGAACTCCCGCGGGTCGATGCCGCCCACCGCGAAGACGACCAGGTGGTCGCGGTAGCGGGCGAACGGCGCGGCGGCCTCCTCGAAGTCGAGACCGTCCAGGGGGCGGGCGATCTCGCGCAGCGCTCTCCGGGCGTCGTCGTCGGACGGCAGGTCCGGGGCGAGGATCCGCCCGATGCCCTCGCAGATCTCGGGGTCTCCCAGGAACGCCACGGACGGCGGCGGTCGTCCCTCCTGCATCGTCAGGTGGTCGAGGTAGTGGTCGAGCGCGTGGGACGGGCCGTGCTCGACCAGGTCCAGTTCGGTGAGGCGGTCGACCACGGCGGCGACGTCGTCCCGGGGAAGGTCCTCGGACGCGGCGATCTCCCGGACGGAACGCCGTCCGTCGAGAGCCGTCAGGATGCGGAGGAGGCGGCCGGAGCGGGTGTCGTCGGTGAGGGTGACCGAGGTCGGGCTGAGGACGCCGTGGCGCAGCTCGACCACGTCGGGGCCGTGCGCCACGACGCTGAGATGGCGTTTGAGCCTCGGGTGGGTCATCCGCGTCCTTCGCCTGCGGGGACGCCGAGGACGACGGCGTGGACGAGTGCCCGGTACAGGCCGTCCACCTCCAGCGCCTCGTGGACCTCGTCGTCGTAGAAGCTGCCGCAGTCGACCGTGCCGAGGCCGAGGGCGACCGCGACCAGATGGATGTTCTGGGCGATCGCTCCCGCTTCGAGGAAGACGTATCGCATGCCCCTGTCGCCGTACTTGCGCATGCTGCGCCATGGGCGCGCGACCAGGAGGAACACGGCGGCCGCGTGTTCCTCGTCCACGACGTCCCTGATGGCCAGGGCCTCGGACAGGCGCGCGGGGCCGTCGGGGACACCGGCCGGGCGCAGCGCGTCCTCGTACGGGTCGTGGAGGTAGAGCGCCGGGGCCAGATTCCGGACGCGTCGCGCGGCGAGGTAGAGGTCGATCGGGTAGAGGGCGCCGCCGCTCGGCGGGCTGCGGCGCGGCGTGACCTGACCGGTGGGGTGCCCGGTGTGTCCGGCGGCGGCCCGGATGAGGGTCGCCAGCATCGGCAGGGCGACCGCCTCGCCCGAGAAGGCCCGGACGCTGCGGCGGCGCCGGACCGCCTCGCCGAGATCCATGCGCGGCTCGGCCGAGGGCGGCAGCGGAAGGTGGTCGCCGGCGGGGTGGCGGGCCCGGCCGACGAGGCCCATCGCCGTGGTCTCCTCGGTGAGGTAGTGCGCGACCGAACCGCCGAGTTCCGCGTCCCCGCGACGAAGGCGGGAACCGATGAGGAACTCCTCGGCCGTGCGCTGACCGGCGCCCGGCCCCGCCTCGTAGCGGACCAGGTGAGTGCGCAGCCCGGTCGCCGTGATCGACGGCCGCACCCGTTTGAGCGCGCTCGCGACCGCCGCCCCGGCTCGCCCGTCCGAAGCGTCGTCGTCGCCGGTCAGCGGATCGCCCATGTGCGCATGCTTCCGATGGTCGCGGGCACGACGTCGGCGACGTCGACGGTGAAGCGGTAGACGCGGCGCGGGGTCATGGCCGGACGGTCCGGGAAGAAGAACGTGAGCTTGACGTCCCAGCAGTCGGAGTTCGGCGGGCAGAGCGGGCTCGGCTCCACGTCGATGGTGTCGAGCTCCATGTTCTCCCGGACGGCGTGCTCGTACACCGACTCGACCGAGAACGCGTTCGTCGCGGCGAAGTTGATCGCGCGTTCGCGCGGCTCGATGCCCAGATTCCGGATCTCGTAGTAGACGCGCTCGAGGAAGTTGGTGACGCCGCCGCGCACCGCGTCCCTCTGGTCGGCGGCGCCCTTGGCCGCCTTCCCGGTCGTGGCGCCCGCGTCCGCGACGGCGGAGACGAGCGCCTCGGTCGTCCAGCTGTACATGCCGCGCAGCGCGGGCACGACGATCGGGATCGACGCGCCGGACCGGTGGTGGCCGACACCGGCGATCGTCCCGGGGATCGAGACGCGTTCGACGCCCTCCTCCAGTTGCTCGCGCAGGAAGGTGCGCAGCAGCTCGTAGGTCTGCGCCGCGTACGGGCCGCGTGGTTCCAGGAAGTAGATCGGGATGCTCTGGAGGTTCAGCGTCCACTGGAGGGACTCCGCGTCGGCCGGGTTCTCGTCGAGGTGCGCGAGCATGTCCCGCGCCTCCTCGGGCTCGGCGTCGTCGCCCATCCGCTGCTTGACCGAGTCCCGGCGCGTCTGGGTCGCGAAGTCGTAGCCGATCTGGCCGAGCGCGTACACCGGCCGCTCGGTCACGTGGTGGGAGAGGGTGAGGTCAGGGGCCGGATCCGCGCTCGGCGCGACCCCGGCGAGGTCGTCCTCGCCGGGCGGCGGAGCGGCCTCGGGCGGCTCGTCGTTCTCTCGTCGCGTGGTCACGGTGTACTCGGCGCTCGCGCCGGTGTACTCGTCCATCTGCTTCTCCAGTCTTGGTCTCCCGGACGCGCCGGTCTCAGCCCGGACCGTCCGGCCACGGCTCCAGTTCGCTCTGGTCAAGGACGGTGCACAGCGCCCGCACCCGCACGAACGGGCTGCTCGGGTACCTCCCGAGCGCGAGCCGGTGCACGATCGACGGGGACGTGAAGTAGGGCGGTTCGGCGTCCAGTTCGGCCATCAGCTCGCCGAGCAGCGCCAGCTTGTCCAGCGCGTCCTCTGGGGACGGGACGGCGGCCTGGTTCGACGCGGCGTCGAGGCAGTGCTCCAGGAGACCGCGCAGGTCGGGCCTGGACCAGCGCGGCAGGTCCCCGTCGGCCTCCCGCACCCAGCGGAGGACGGCGTCCAGCCCGTCCCGCCGGGAGCCTGACGGGTCGGACGCCAGCAGGTCGGTGATCACCGGGGTGACGAGGTGCAGGTACCGCTCCTCGGTGATGCGCAGCATCTCGGCCGCGAGGTGCCGGATCTGGAGGACGAGCCCCGCCGTGGTGAGGCCGCCCGCCTCCCGGGGCGGGAGGTAGGTGCGGAAGAACGCGCCGAGCAGGTCGGACACGGTCTCGGGACGCCAGGCCAGGCCCGTCCCCGGCTCCAGCGGGCGCGGCCCGGCGTACTCGGCGAGCCGGTTCTCGGCGCGCGCGGCGTGGAACTCGGCGTACTGCGCCGGGGTCGGCGGGCGGACGGTCTCGGGGTGCAGGCCGCCGAGCTGCCAGAGCGGGGTGAAGCGGGTCTGCGCGTCCGGCGTGAACGGGGTCCCGGTGACGTCGCGGTGGCGGCGCTGGAAGTCGTCCCAGAGGGCGGGGCCGTCCGGGCCGAAGATCTCGGCGAACGCCCCGGGGTTGTGCGGGACGTTCACCATCAGGTTCGTGACGATCGTCTTGTGGATGCCGCAGTTCGTGCGCCAGGCGAGGTCGTCGAGATAGTCGGCGCCCCGGATGAGGTCCCTGTAGTACTGAAGAGTCGTGTTGAGGTCGATGGTGCGGCAGTGGAGGCTGTCGGGCAGCTCCGGCGTCTTCGCCAATGCCGACACCAGGTGGTCGACGATCCGGCCGTTCCGGTTCAGGACCGCCTGCGGGACGCCGTGCAGAGAGACGGCGTGCACCGTGGCCGGATATCGGTCGAGGTTGAGCCGCATGTCGGTCGGGCCGGTGCCGCGCCACGTGGTGTTCCGGGGCAGGGCCTGGGTCGTCCGGCCCGACCCGACGTACGCGGCGATGTGCCGGTGGCCGATGCGCAGCTTCGTGCCGTAGGGGAGCTGCTCCAGCGGGAGGCGGTGCTCCTGTGGGCGGATGTAGCTGATCAGCGTGAAGATCGGGTCGATGGGGCGCAGGCCCGTCTCGTGCCGGATCAGGTCGTCGAGCAGGCCGTATCCCGGGACGCGCCTGCCGTCCGGGAGGACGAGGGTCCGCTCGTCGTCGGCGGGCACCAGGCGCAGGCCGAGCCCGCCGCCCTCGACCGGGTAGCGCAGGTCGTCGACGCGGTACGTCCGCCCGTCGGGCAGCTCGACGTCGACGGCCCCGAACCCGTCGGCCGAAACCCCCCGATACCGCCCCTCCCGGGCCTCCGCCCGCACCACATACCGACCGAAGCCCCCCGGCTCCGCGGACAGCGTCGTCGCCGCGGTCGGTGGATCGGGCGCGGTCGGTGGATCCGGCGCGGTCGTGGTTCGTTGGGGCGGGATGCGGTCGGTCAGGGCCTGTTCCAGGAGAGCGCGGGCCGCGTCCACGTCGAGATGCCCCGGGGGTGTTCCGTCGCCGGAGGTCGCGGAGCGGAGCAGGACGGCGCGGACCAGCGCGGTGTCCGGTGGGTGGCCGCGCTGGACGAGCAGGCTCAGCAGCAGCGCCGCCACGCCGGAGACGACGGCCGCGGCGAAGCTCGTCCCGCTGCCCTGGGCCAGGGCTCCGCCGGGAGCCGCGCCGAGGACTCCGTCCGCCGGGGTGACCAGGCAGTGCCCTTCGGCGGGCGAGGGCGGCGGGCCGGCGGGTGTTCCGACGGCGAGGACGGTCGGCAGCGCGGCGGGGATCTGCGGGACGCCGCATCCTCGTTCACCGGCCGCCGCGACGACGAGCACCCCGGCCTCGGCGCAGGCGCGGACGGCGGCCGCCAGCCGCGGATCCGGGGTGGCGCGGCCGGACATCTCGCCCGCGCTGATGTTCACGACGTGCGCCCCGGCCCGCACCGCCGCGTCGAGCGCCCGGGCCACGTCGGACTGGGCACAGCTCGGCGGGCCGCCCACGGGGCTGTCGGCGAAGATGGGGACGATCAGGCCGCCGCACCCGGGCGCGACGCCCCGGACCGGCCCGTCGTGGCGTCCGAAGATGACGCTCGCCACCTGGGTGCCGTGCTGGGCGGCCGGGCCGATGCCGCGTCCGGCGGGGTGGGGCGTCCCCAGGCGGGTCAGCCGGGCGCCGCGGAACGCCTCGTGCGTGAGGTCGGCCGGTCCGTCGAGGACGGCGACCCGAATCCGCGTGTCGCCGAGGGTCTCGGTCCAGAGACGCTCCAGTGCGCCCTTCGCCGGAAGCGCCGCGTCCGGCGTCCGCGCGGCGGCGATTCCGCCGGGATCCCCTAATCCCCGGGCCACGCGCCTCCCCTTCCAGGTGACCCACCAGAAAGGTGGGCCGGCGAGCCGGACCAAGGCCCGGATTCCACAGACAAAGAGAATCGCTCGACGAGTGGCCGACAATGGAGAGAACGGCCGGAGCGGAGTTATAATCGCCGATATCGGCGTGCGATGGCGACCTTTGGAGGCGTTGACGCCATGCGGCTACCTCGGCAGAGTTCCTCGGTCGTCCGGGTTCCGGTGCCGTTCGTGCGCAAGGACGTCGGTCTCGGTGACGCGCTCAAGGCGCTCACTTCCGCGGTGGGCGTCAAGCCGTGCCACCCCTGCGCCGAACGCGCCGCCCGGCTGAACCGGCGCGTGGTCCTCACCGGCCGCGACGGCCGCCGCTGACCGCGGCCGCCCGTCCGCCGCCGGCGAAGGCCGCCGCACGCACCGCCGCTACACGCATCGCGCGCCCTGGAAGTCGCAGGTGCAGCTCTGGTTGCTCTGGCAGGTCACCGTGCTCCCCGGGCACCTGCACTCGTAGGTGCCACCGCCCGAGGAGGGCACGACCGCGCATCTCCCCGCGACGGCCGGATAACGCATATCGCTCACAGCGCGGCGCACACTCGCCGCACACCTCGGAATGGTCATTCTCGTCACCCCCGAGAGGTGGAGATCGGGTCACTGTCCCGGCTCGTCGGGCGGGCAGTGCGCGCCGAGCATGTCGCACGCGCAGTGCGTGCCGGGCGGGCAGTCCGCCGTTCCGCCGCCGGGACAGTTGCATCTGATGGTGCCGGGCCCGCTCGTGGACGGCACGACACCGGCCCGATCGCAGCCCGGAACGACGGCCGCATAACGAAGACCGTTCATGGCGCGCTGGACGCTCGCCGAACGTATGGGAATAGTCATGTCACTGCTCCCCTTGACGGGTATCCATATCTCCCATCAGTCCAACGATAAACACGCCATATGGCTTCGATCACTCGGAGCGGGGCGACTGTTTACGCGCTTTTGTTCATGCTTGGGCGAGTCGCGGCGTACAGCACAAAGCCCCAGGTCGGAGACCTGGGGCCTGGCACTGCCTGGATCGATCAGAACTCGTGTTCGCCGTCCGGGTCGCAGTATTCGATGTCGGTGGTGGGGGCGAAGGTGCCGACGATCAGGCGGCGGACGAAGGCGCCGCCCTTGGGCACCTTGTCGGCGTCGACCTCGTAGGTGAACTGCTGGCCCGCGCGCAGGCGGCGGCCGTTGATCGTCACGGGGCGGCGGACGGAGTAGATCGCGCCCCAGGGGCAGCAGAAGTAGCTGCCGAGCGTGGTGCCCGACCCGTTCTTCGCGTAGGTGATCATCCCCGCGCTCTCGGCGGCGTCGATCTGGTCCTGGATGCGCAGGGTGGCCGCGGGGTCGGGGTCGAACTCCCACAGTTCCTTGATCGACTGGTGGGCGCGGGGGTCCTTGCGCCACTTGGTGCGCTCGAGCGGCGAGGTCAGGCACCACGGGTCGAACGCGGACGAGTCGGGCGTCGCGAGCTTCGGCGCGGCTCCGCCCTTCTGGGCGGGCGCGGCGGCGACCTGGCCGGTGTCGTAGCGGGCGACGAGCGACGGCATCGCCGTGAGCTGGCCCAGGTGGTAGAAGGCCTCCAGCGCGCGCTGGAGGCGCTCCTCGATCGCCTCGTGCAGGTTCGGGTCGGGGTCGGCCTCGAGCAGTCCCTCGGCGTAGTCCGCCGCGGTGCTCCCCTCGGCGGCGAGCTGCCGGAGCCGCTGGAGGTCGCGGGCGTGCTCGTCGGCGTCCTCGACGGACGCCTCGAACACTCCGAGAGCCACCTCGGCGTGCTGCCGGACGGCCCGCGTCGCGGCGAGCATGCCGCGCAGGTGCGGCAGGGGGCACGGCGCGGCCTCGGCCCATTCGGGCAGGTCGGCGGGCAGCCGGACGGTCGTGGAGATGTCGAGCGCGGTGTTGCCCGCGGCCTGCCGGGCCCGCGACGACCAGGGCTCGACCTCGTTGAAGCAGTCGGTGACCTGCGTGTGCGTGACCGGCGGGACGTAGCCGACCGTCCTCGGATCGGCGCTGTAGTCGGCGTCCAGCAGGTTCTCGCCGATGGACTGGAGGACGAACGCGTTCCAGGAGCAGAGCAGCTGGCTCGACACGCCCGGCTCCACGTGCCAGAGGTTCGCGCCCTCGTCGGCGAGTCTCTTGCGCAGCGCCTCCGCCCGTTCCATCTCCGCGTAGGCGACGCCGCCCGCGCGCCGGAACGACTCGAGCGTGTCCGCCCGAACCTCCCCCTTCAGCTTGGCCGCCATCCTGACCATCAGGGTCGGTTTGCCGGACACGTCGGTCATGCCCCATCAGCTCCCTTGTGAAGTGCGACCACTCCGAGCGGCGGTCATGAACACCGACAATCAGACGTATCAGAAACACGACTCGGATCCCCTACATTCACCCCAAAAGGAAAACGTCGGGCCCCGGGGCGCGGGGCCCGACGCTTCCCCGGCCCGCTAACGCGGAGTGAGGGGCGTCAGATTGCGCCGGTAGAAGGCGGTCGTGGACTCGATCTCGTGCCAGGGCGTCTGACCGTGACGTCCCGGGTTGGCGTGGAGGGTCTTCTTCGGGGACGCGAACGCGTCGAAGAGGGCCAGCCCGGTCTCACGCGGGATCTCCGGGTCGTCCCAGGCCAGCAGGAACTGGACGGGGACGGTGATCCGCCCGGCCGCCTCGGTGAGGTCGTCGTAGACGAGGACCGACCCGAAGGACGCCGCCCGGATCCGCGGGTCGGCGGCCGTGAGGAGCAGGCCGATCGCGGTCCCCAGGGTCATGCCGCCGTAGCCGATCGGCGCGTCCTGCCCGATGGCGGGGAGGGCCTGGAGCTCGTCGATGACCGCCCGCCATTCGGGGACGGCCCGTTCGGCCAGGGACGCGTTGTACTCGGTGACGATCGGGACGATCGACTCCCCGGCCTCGCGGGCGCGGAACATGGCGTCCACCCACCGCCGGTCCTGCTCGTTCCGCGGACGGTCACCGTGGCCAGGCGCGTCGACGGCCGCGACGGAGAAGCCATGCCGGGCGACGAGGTCGAGGGCGCGGGCCACGAGCCCGGGGGAACGCTTGTCCAGGCCGCCGCTGTGCCCCATGAGGACGAGGGGCGCGCCCTCATCCTCGAACTCGGACGGCGATTCGGGGGTCCAGAGGACGCCGGTGACGTCGTCCATCAGGAAGTCGCGTTCGATGACGCCGTCGGTGGACGTCTCAGTGGTGAATTTCATGGCGGTCGCCTTTCGGGAGAGTCGGCGCTCCCGGCGACTTCCGCGTCAGCCTGCCGTGCAACGAGAAGGGAGCACCCATGTGGTGGTCGGGTTCACGGGTCTCACCTCCTCGGTCGGCTTCACGGCCTCGGGAAGGCTAACAGGTGGCCGGTGCGCCGCCCACCCCTTTTTCCCGGCTTGTCCACCGGTCGGTGGACACGAGGTTCAGCCGGTCGAACCTGTCGGCGGGAAAGGCCCTCCGGCCAGGGTCTTCACCATGAAGAACCCCTCAGTGCGCGTGGCGCGGTGGAGCGCCCATCACCCCTGGCGCGCGATCGCCGGATGGATCCTGTTCGTGATGGCGTGCCTCCTGGCCGGGATGTCCGTCGGCGGGAAGGCGGCGACGTCCGCGGACTACCGGGTCGGCGAGGCGGGACGCGCCGAGGCGTACGCGGCGCAGGGCGGGCTCGAACAGCGGGCGCTGGAACGCGTCCTCATCGCGGGGAAGGGCACGGCGCTCGACCGGACGCGGGGAACGGCGGTCGCCGAGGACGTCCGGACGCGCATGTCCCGCCTCCCCGAGGTCGAGTCCGTGGCGGCGCCGGTGTGGTCGGCGGACGGACGGGCCGTCCGCGTCGACGTGACCCTGAAGGGCCCCGAGCTGGACGGCAGGAAGCACGTCGATCCCGTGCTCGCGCAGACCGCCGAGGTGCGGAAGGCCAACCCCGACCTCGCCGTGGACGAGGCGGGCGGCCCGTCCATCAGCAAGGACGTCCAGGCGCAGCGCGGCGGCGACCTCTCCCGGACCGAGGTGTTCGCGCTGCCGGTCACGCTGCTCGTGCTGCTGATCGTGTTCCGGTCGGTGGTCATGGCGGTCGTGCCGCTGCTCCTCGCCGTGTCGTCGATCGCGGCGGGCGTCGGGCTGTCGATGGTCGCCTCGCACGTCTTCCCGGACGCGGGCGTCGGGACGAACGTCATCCTGCTCATCGGCATGGCCGTCGGCGTCGACTACACGCTCTTCTACCTCAAGCGCGACCGCGAGGAACGGGCCCGCTCGGGCGGGACGCTGTCGTCGGCGGCCGTCGTGGACCTGGCGGCGGCGACGTCCGGGCGCGCGGTGGTCGTGTCGGGGCTGGCGGTCGCGGCGTCGTCCGCGACGATGTTCCTGGCGGACGACGTGATCTTCTCGTCGCTGGCGACCGGCGCGATCGTGGTGACGACGGCGGCCGTGGTCAGCTCCCTGACCGTCCTGCCCGCGCTCCTCGCCAAACTCGGCACCCGCGCCGGCCGCCACACGCCCCGGCCCGGACGGTTCACCGGATCGATGCTGGGCGCGGTCGCGCGGCGGCCGGTGGCGATGCTCGGGGTCGCGGTGGCGGCGCTGCTCGTCCTGGCCGCGCCGATGACCGGGATGAAGCTGACCGACGTGGGACGCGAGACGTACTCGCGGCAGCTGCCCGCGATGCGCGCGTTCGACCGCGTGAACGCCGCGTTCCCCGAGCTGAAGTCGGTCGACCAGGTCGTCGTCCGCGCGGACGCGTCCAGGCAAGCCGAAGTGGCGACGGCGCTGCACGCGCTGGCAGAGCAGGTGAGGTCCGACCCGCTGTTCGACGGCCGGACGCGCGTCCGGGTCTCGGCGGACCACCGGATCACGATGCTCGAGGTGCCCGTCCCGGCCTATCCGAGCCAGAAGCGCGCGCAGGACTCGCTGAAGAGCCTCCGCGAAACGCACATCCCGGCGACCGTGGGGAAGATCGGCGTCGACGTCGCCGTCACCGGGGACGTCGCCCGGTACGCCGACTATCCGGAGCACCAGAAGCAGCGGCTTCCGCTGATCCTCGGGGCCCTGCTGCTCGTCACGTTCGCGATCACGGTGCTGGCGTTCCGGTCCGTCGCGATGGGGCTGGTCGGGGTCGTCCTGAACCTGCTGTCGGCGGCGGCGTCGCTGGGCGTGCTCGTCGCGGTGTTCCAGCACCGGTGGGCCGAGGGACCGCTCGGGTTCACCTCGATGGGGTCGGTCGGGTCGCGGGTGCCGCTGTTCCTGTTCGTGATCCTGTTCGGCCTGTCGATGGACTACCAGGTGTTCACGCTGAGCCGCGTCCAGGAGGCGGTGCGGAGCGGGGTGCCCGCGCGGCGGGCCGTCCTGGACGGGATCGGGACGTCGGCGGGCGTGGTGACCAGCGCGGCCGTGGTGATGATGACGGTGTTCGCCGCGTTCGTCCCGCTGCACCTGATCGAGATGAAGCAGTTCGGGCTGAGCCTCGCGGTCGCGGTCCTGCTGGACGCGTTCGTGATCCGCCTGGTCGTCCTGCCCGCGCTGATGCTCCTGCTCGGCGACGCCGCCTGGTGGCCGTCGCGACGCCGGCCCGCGCCGGACCGGGTGACCCTGCCCGTAGGCTGACCGCGCCGGAACGCCCCCTGGAGGAGTGCCATGCTCTCGGTGATCGTCGCGGACGACCATCCCGCGATGCGGGCGGGTGTCATCGCCCTGCTCGCCGCGGACGGCGGCATCGCGGTCGTCGGCGAGGCGTCCGGCGGGCGGGAGGCCGTCGCGCTCGTCGCGGACCTCGCCCCGGACGTGGCCCTCCTCGACCTGCGCATGCCCGGCATGGACGGGGTCGCCGCGACGGCCGAGATCGCCGCCGCGCACCCGGCGACCCGCGTCCTCATCCTCACGACCTACGACACCGACGCCGACATCGAGCGGGCCGTGGAGGCCGGGGCCGTCGGCTACCTGCTGAAGGACACCACGCGCGAGCAGCTCGTGGACGCCGTCCGGGCCGCGTCCCGGGGCGAGACCGTCCTCGCCCCGAAGATCGCGCAGAAGCTCGTCGCGCGGATGCGGCGCCCCGCCCCGGCGGCCCTCACCGCCCGCGAGGTCGACGTCCTGCGCGCGGTCGCCGACGGCCTCTCCAACCCCGAGATCGGCCGCCGCCTCGTCATCGCCGAAGCCACCGTGAAGACCCACCTCCTCCGCATCTTCGCCAAACTCGACGTAGCCGACCGCACCCACGCCGTGGTCAAGGCCCTGGAACTGAACCTCCTCCCCCGCCCCTGACGCGCCTACGCCTGCGCCTGCGCCTGCGCGAACGCGATGGGCGGGCCGTCAGCGACCGAAGGTGATGTCCCGCCCGGCGACGTAGCCGCCCTGCATGTTCACGTCGCGGCCCGCGACCGCGCCCGAATCCTGGACGACGTTGACCGTGCGGGCGTCCGCGACCAGCGCTTCCAGCGTCGAGGCGAAGTCCGGGTCGTCCTCGATGATCTCGGCGAGGACGGCCTGGAGCGCCTGCCTACGCGCGGCGCTGTCGGGGCGCTCCTCCGCTCGTTCCAGCGCGGTCTCGCTGTAGGAGTCCCGGCTGAGGCGGTTCTTCACGGCGGTGTAGAGGCGGGTGACCGGTGCGAGCGCGGTGTCCGTGACGAGTTCGCCCAGGCGGTTCGCACCGCCGGATCCGACCGCGGCGAGCACGGGGACGAGCATTTCGGTCGCGGTGGTGGCGAGGGTCGTCGGGTCCATGCTCAGTCCTTTGTCCGGGCGAGGCCGCGGAGGGAATCCGCCTCGCGGTGGGTGTCGTGGGCGCGGCGCAGGTACGGCAGGGACGCCTCGTACGCGCGCAAGGCGCCGTCCCGATCGCCGTCCGCGAGGAGCAGATCGCCTTGGACGCTCAGGGCCGTCCCGATCCCCTGCGGATTATCGATCTCCTCGAACTCGGCGACGGCGCTAGGGATCAGCGCGGGGTCCTCGGTGAGTTCGGCCGTCCAGACGAGCGTCCACGCGTGCCCGTTGGCCTCGCCGATCCGGTCGAAGGACGCACGCGCGTCCTCGATGAGCGACGCGTCCCGGCGGACGAGCCCGAGGTAGAGCAGCGCCCAGCCGATGCCGTAGCCGTCGTCCAGCTCACGGAACGTCTCGAGCGCCGCACGGTGGCATGACTCGGCTTCGGCCAGCCGTCCGGCCTGCCGATGGACGATCCCGACGTGGTTGTCCGCCCACGCGTTCCCTTGGCGGTTGTCCTGCTCGGTGAAGACGCGGCGTGCGTTCTCGTACGCCTCGAGCGCTTCCGCCTCCTGCCACATGTAGCCGTAGGCGGAGACAAGGTTCGCGTAGGCCCAGGCCAGATTCGTCCGGTCGGACGAGTCGGCGAGCAGTTCGACCGCCTTCCGCAAGGTCTCGGCCGATTCCACCGGACGCCGCTGCCACAGCAGGGCGTGGGCCAGGTCCTTGAGCACACTGCCCTCGCCCGCGCGGTCACCCAGAGCGTGCAGGATGTCACGGGCCTCACCGAGGTGGTCGACGGCCCCCTGGTAGCGATGCATCTCCCGGTGGATGATCCCGAGCTGGACGAGCGCCGCCGCGGTCGCGCGGTCGTCGGCGGCGGCACGGCACTCCGCGACGGCTCGGCGCGCGGTCCCCGCGGCCTCGGACGTGCGCCTGACCAGCCGGTACACATGAGCGAGGTCGTTCAGCGCCTGCCCCAGCGCGGCCCGGTCGCCGAGGGCCGCCGCCGACTCCACGACCAGCTCGTCCAGTTCGAGCCACTCGGCCCACAGGTTGTGCGCCTCGAGGAGCGGGGTGAGCAGGGCGGCGAGCCCGGCGGCGACGTCGTGGCGTCCGGTCTCGGCCGCCTGACGGACCACGTCGGTGAGCAGCGGACGCTCGGCGTCCATGCGGACGAGGTCGTCCTGCCAGACGCGCGCCTGCGCGAAGCACCAGGCGTAGGCACGGTTCAGGGCCGCTTCGCGCTCGTCCGCCGTGTCCTCCTCGTCCGCGCACCCGCGCGCGTAGAGGCGGATCAGGTCGTGGAACGAGATCCGGTCGACGCCCGCGGGTTCGACGAGGTGGGCGTCGAGGAGTTCCTCGCAGCCGTCGGTCGGGTCGTCCCCGACAAGGGCCTCCTGAAGGCCGGGCTCGAACGACGGCACGCGCAGCAGGCTGAGTCTGCGGAACACCAGCCGCGCCTCGTCCGACAGCACCTGGTAGCTGAGCGCGAAGCTCGCGCGCACCTCCCTGTCGCGCGTGCGCAGGAGGCTGAGCCTGGTGTTCTCATCCGCCAGCCGGGACGCGAAGTCGGCCAGGGCCATCCGGCTGCGCGCGGGCCTGCGCAGCTGCGAGCCGACGACCTGGAGCGCCAGCGGAAGTCCGCCGCACAGCTCCACGATCAGACGCACGGCCTCGGGCTCGGCGACCGCCCGCTCCGCCCCGACCAGGGACTCCAGCAGCGCGGCGGCCTCGGCGTCAGCGAGCCTGTGCAGCGACATCGCCCGTGTCCCCTCCAGGTCGGTGAGCGCGTACCGGGTCGTGATCAGCACCGCGCATCCGGGGCTCGCGGGCAGCAGGGGCTCGACCTGGCGGACCGACATCGCGTTGTCCAGGACGATCAGCGCGCGGCTGTCGCGCAGCTGTGAGCGCCACAGCGCGGCCCGGTCGTCGACATTGGACGGCAGGTCGGCGCGGTCGACGCCGAGAGCCCACAGCAGGCTGCCGAGGGCCTCCGCGGCCGTCAGCTCCGGGAGTTCCTCGCCGCCGAGGCAGAGGTGCAGCTGGGCATCGGGGAAGCGCTCGGCCAGCCGGTGCGCGACGTGGATCGCGAGGGCGGTCTTGCCCTTCCCGGGCCCGTCGGAGATGACCAGGATCGGCGGCAGCGGCGCACTGCCCACCTCCTTCTCGATCCGCGCGATCTGCTCCGTCCGTCCGGTGAAGCCCGCGACGTCGCGCGGCAGGGTGAACCGGGCGTCCTGAGGTCCGCGCGGGAGCATGACGCTCACATTGAAATCCCTGCCGGCGACGTTCGTGCCGGTCAGGTTCACATCGCGCTCGGCCCTCGCTCCCGAGCCGCCGCGTTCCCCGGGATTCACTCCGTCGTCGCCGACCATGAGGGGAAGTCTCACGGCCGATCATGCCTTTGTCCATCCCTGTCTCCATCGCCACTTGACTTCCGGGGTCTTGGCCTTGACGGCGTTATGTGGTGATATTTCCGGATGAAGATCGCGTTCGTCTCCGAACACGCCAGCCCTGTCGCCCAGGTCGGCGGAGTGGACGCGGGCGGCCAGAACGTCTTCGTCGATCAGTTGGCCAGGGCGGTCGCGCACACGGCTCGACCCGGCATCCCGGCATCCCGGCATCCCGGCATCGAAATCACCGTATTCACCAGGCGCGCGTCACTCGGTGGAGCCGACCGGATACGCATAGATCGACAGGTGGTGGTCGAGTTCATCCCGGCGGGACCGCCTACGGAGATCTCCAAGGACGAACTCCTCCCCTACGTCCCCGAAATGGCCGCCTACCTGGCACGACGATGGGCGGAAGATCCGCCGGACGTCGTTCACGCGCATTTCTGGATGAGCGGACGCGCCGCGCTCCTCGCCGCCCGCCCCCTCGGGATTCCCGTCGTCCAGACGTTCCACGCGCTCGGGACGGTGAAGTCACGACATCAAGGCGAACTCGACACCAGCCCGCCCGAGCGCCTCGGAATCGAACGGGAGGTCGTTCAGGGATGTGACGCGTTGGTGGCGTTGTGTGCGGATGAGGTGGCGGAGTTGCTTCGGCTGGACGCGTCGTTGGGGCGGGTGCGGGTGATTCCGTGTGGGGTGGACGTCGGGGCGTTCACGCCGGAGGGGCCCGTCGCCGGTCGGGGTGGGGGCGGGGCGCGGATTCTCACGTTGAGTCGGCTCATTCGCCGTAAAGGGATCGAGAACGTCGTCGCGGCGTTGCGGGAATTGCCCGGTGCCGAGCTTGTCGTTGCCGGTGGGCCGCCGGAGGCGCGGCTTGGTGAGGATGCGGAAGTGCGTCGGCTGCGGAATGTCGCGCGGGAGGCCGGGGTTTCGGAGCGGGTTCGGTTCTTGGGGCGGGTGCCTCGGGAGGACGTTCCGGCGTTGCTGCGGTCGGCGGACGTGTTCGTGTGCGTGCCCTGGTACGAGCCGTTCGGGATGACGGCTCTCGAGGCGATGGCCTGTGGGGTTCCCGTGGTCGCTTCGGCGGTCGGCGGGTTTCTCGACACGGTCGAGGACGGCGTCACGGGGTTTCTGGTCTCGCCGTCCCGGCCGGAGATGTTGCCTGAGGCTCTCGCGAAACTGCTCGGTGACGCGGAGCTGCGCGAGAGTTTCGGCAAGGCGGCCGTCGTGCGGGCGCAGGAATACTCGTGGGATCGGATCGCCGAGAAGACGATGGCGGTCTATCGCGGGCTGAGCGCCGGCGGGCGCAGCCGGTAGTGGCGTCGGAGTGCGGAGGTGGCGGCCAGGTAACCGGACATGCCGTGGACGCCCGGTCCCGGCGGTGTGGACGCCGAGCACAGGTACACGCCGTGGAGCGGGGTCGTGTACGGGTCCCAGCGGAACGTGGGGCGGACGGCGATCTGCCGCAGGGACATCTCGCCCGCGCCGATGTCGCCGCCCACGTAGTTCGGGTTGTAGGTCTCGTACTGGGCGGCCGTGATGCTGCGGGACTCCAGGACGGTGTCGCCGAAGCCCGGTGCGTAGCGTTCGATGCGCGCGCGCACGAGGTCGAGCGGTGGGGTGTCGTCGCCGTTCGGGACGTGCGCGTAGGCCCAGACCGGACGCTTGCCGTCGACGATCCGGCTCGGGTCGGCCACGCCCGGGTCGACGACGAGGACGAACGGGGAGTCGCTCAGGCGGCCTCGTGCTGCGAGGCGTTCGCCGCGCAATAGCTCGGCGCGGGTTCCGCCGAGGTGGACGGTTCCGGCGCGTCCGACTTGGGGGTTGGCCCAGGGGATCGGTTCGGAGACGAGGAAATCGACCTTCGCGGCACCCGGCGCGTAACGGAAGCGGGACAGCGCCCGCACGTAGCGGTCGGGAAGGTGGCGCCTCGCCATGGACAGGAAGCCGCGTGGGCTCGTGTCGAGGAAGACGAGCGGGAATCCGGAGAGTTCGCCCAGGTCGGAAATGCGGTGTCCGACGTGGAAGGTGCCGCCGTGGGCGGTGATGTCGTCCGCGAGGGCGCGGGCGATCTCGGCGCTGCCGCCGCGCGGGAGGGGCCAGCCCGAGGTGTGGGCGAGGTGGCCGAGCATCAGGGCGACGGCGTTCCCGACGGGCCCGGAGACCTGGCCGACCGCGTGCCCCGCGACGCCCGTGAACAGCGCGGACGCCTCGTCACCGTGGAACCGGGCGCCCTGGAGCGCGCGCCGTCCGAACAGCAGCGCTCCCGCCGGGGACGTCGGCGGACGGCGCAGATCGGACAGGAAGAGCCTGGTCAGGCTGTCGCTGTGGCGCATCAGCGGCGCGAAGAGGCGGCGCCAGGCGGGGCCGTCCGCGCCGAGGTCGGCGCAGGTGGCCTCCAGGGAGCGGTGGGCGAGGGCGGCGCGGCCACCGTCGAGGGGATGCGCGTAGGAGATGTCCGGGCGGACGAGGTCGACGCCGCGTCCGGGCAGGTCGAACTCGCGGAAGAACGGCGAGGCGGCCGCCATCGGGTGGACGGCCGAGCACACGTCGTGGACGATCCGCGGGTCGAACAGCGCCTCACTGCGGAGCCCGCCGCCGATCTCGGGCGCGGCCTCGAACAGCGTGACGTCGAGCCCGGCGCGGGCGAGCGTGACGGCCGCGGCAAGCCCGTTGGGGCCGGTGCCGACGACGGCGGCGTGTCCTACCGACCTCCCGGCTGAGGAGAACGCTGTCCTCCCGGCTGAGGAGAACTCTGACATCGCCACACCGTACCGAGCCTCCCGGAACGCCGTGGAAACGGGGCTGATCAGGCGGAGGGTCCCGTGAGAGGATCTCCCTCCTCACACCCTTCCTCCCCTTTCGGGGCCATCCGCAGGAGCACCGCTTGCGTCACCCCCTCAAGGCGACCCTCGTCGCCTCGACGGCCCTCGCGGCCGTCGTCGCAGTTCCGGCGTCCGCCGACGCCGCCACCCACGCCTGGCGCGTGGCGCTGAACGTCCACACGACGTCGTACACCGAGATGGACGCGGTCACCATCGCGTCGAAGAAGGACGGCTGGGCGTTCGGAAACGCGTACCACGCGAAGTCGAAGCCCGCGATCGTGCCGTTCTCCTACCGCTGGAACGGCAAGACCTGGAAGTACGTCGCCCTGCCGAAGGGCCTGGACGGCTACGTCCGGGGCGCCTCCATCCGCTCGGCGTCGGACGCGTGGGCCGTCAGCACGCCTGGTGAGTCCCCCGGCCACGGCCCGAACGCCCTCCTCCACTGGAACGGGAAGCGCTGGTCGATCGCGAAGCGCCTTCCGGGGCGGCCGACCTCCGTCAAGGCGTTCAGCGCGAAGAACGTCTGGGTGTTCGGGGCGGACATGGCCGCCAAGGGCTCCGGGACGTGGCACTACAACGGCAGCACGTGGAAGGCCGTGAAGACCGGCACGTTCACGCCCGACAACGTGAGCGCGACGTCGTCCACCAACATGTGGACGTTCGGACGCGACGCGGCGCCCGGCAAGGACTTCAAGACCGTCGGACGATTCAACGGCCGTACATGGACGATCACCAATGTCGGCGTGGAGGTCAACGCGATCCTCGCGGTGTCGTCGACCAGTGTGTGGGCGACGGGCTGCACTTACGGGGCCAAGAACCCGAACACCCTGCTGCACTGGAACGGCAAGAGCTGGAAGAAGGCGGCCGCGCCCGGCACGCGGTGCCTGCGTGACATGGCGCTCGACGGCTACGGCGGCGCCTGGTTCTCGTCACGGGACGGCGGGGTCCTCCTGCACCGCTCGAAGACGGGCAAGTGGAGCACGGTCCGGCCGCCGCACCCGAAGGGGACGTTGCTGCCGGGGCAGCTCGCCCATGTTCCGGGGACCGGCGTCACCTTCGCCACCGCGATCACGGCCGTGCTGGCGCCGGACGGCGCGCGACGGGGCGCGTCCGGTCAGCTGCTGAAGTTCTCCTGACCTATGGGATCGCGGGGGGCCCGGGTCGTCGCCGGCGCGTTGCTGGCCTGCCTGTGCGGGTTGTACGCGTCGACGGCGGTCGGGCGGTCCGCCGGGGTCCTCGTCGCCTCGTGCGTGCTGTGCGCCGGGGTCCTGGCCGTCTGGCTGCGTTCGCTCGGACGCGGCTGGACGGTCTGGGACCTCGGCGTTCTCGCGGTGTGCGGGTACGCGTGCGTGATCCCGGGCTGGGTCTCGGTCGGGCTGGTCGGGATGGTGGGCGGGGCGCTGGTCGTCGCGGGCCGGACGTGGGCGGCCGGAGCGGTCGCGGTGAGCGCGTTCGGGCTGGCGGCGCTGCGGGGCGGGCCGCCCGCGCACGTCCTGGACGTGACGCTGACGGCCGTTCTCAGCGGTGTGCTCGTCGTCGGGGTCGCCCGGCTGGTCGCGCGGATCGACGGGCGCGCGGCGGCGCGGATGACGCTGGCGCTGGCGGCGGTCGAGGAGGAACGGCTGCGGGTCGCGGCCGAGCTCGACGCGGGCCTCGGCAAGGGTCTGGACGCGGTCGCCGGGGCCCGTCCGGACGATCTCGAGGCGGTGCTGGCGACCGCGCGCGAGGCCCTCGGGACGGCGCGGGCCGCGTCGGTGGAGCTGCGGAGCCTGTCGCTCGCGCCGGAGATCGCGGCGGCGCGCGGGCTGCTGGCGTCCGGCGGGATCGCGGCGGACGTGACGACCGGCCACCGCGAGCCGCTCGGACGCGCCGGGACGCTCCTCGCGGTCGTCCTGCGCGAGGCGGTCACCGACGTCGTGCGCCGCGGGACGGCCCGGACCTGCGAGATCACGACGGCCGAGCGGGACGGGCTGCTCACGCTGCGGGTCGTCAACGACGGCGTCCGGACGTCGGAGCAGGGCGCGCACGCGCTGGAGGGCCTGGACGCGCGGATCGCGGCGGCGGGCGGGCGGCTCCGGACCGGTCTCGCCCTGGACGGGCGGTTCGCGGTCGAGGCGTCCGTGCGGGTTCCGGCGGACCGTCCGGTCGCGGAGGCGACGGCGGAGCGGCGGCTCGCGGTCGGGCTGCTGGCGGTGACGATCGTGGTGTTGAGCGTGAAGGGGCTGCTCCAGGTCCCGCCGCGCGAGCTGCCCGTCGCGGTGCCGTCGATGCTCGCGATGGTGATCCTGCTGCGCTGGACGCGTCCGCGCGGGCGCCGGTGGGGCGTGCTGCTGGCCGTCCAGGCGGTGGCGAGTTTCGTGCCGCTGGTCGTGCTGCGCGAACCCTGGGGGACGCTGCCCGGGCTTCTCCTCGGGTCGCTGTTCGTGCTGCTGCCCGTCCGGCTCGCGGCGGTGCTCGGCGTGCTGGTGACGGTCCTGACCGGGGTGGCCGCCTCGGGCCAGGAGATGGTCGTGAACACGCTGGTCAGCGTGCCGCTCACGGCGCTCGTGGTCTACGGGCTGCTGCGTCTGGCGCGGCTCGCGGACGAGCTGGCGGACGCGGCGGCGGCGCGGGCGCGGGCGGCGGTCGTCCAGGAGCGGCTGCGCGCCGCGCGGGACCTGCACGACCTGCTCGGGCACGGCCTCGCGGCGATCCTGATCAAGGGCGAGCTGGCGCGCCGCCTCGCGGGCGACCCGGACCGGGCCGCCCGCGAGTTCGCCGACATGGTCGCGATGGCCGAGCGGGCGCGCGCGGACATGGCGGCCGTGACCGGCGCCGCGCCGCGGCTGGAGTTCGGGCCCGAGCTCGCGTCGGCGCGCGGCGTCCTGGACGCGGCGGGCATCGAGGCGACCGTCGTCCGCGAGGGCGATCCGCCGGAGGACGCCGAGGCGGTGCTCGCGATCGTGCTGCGCGAGGCGGTGACGAACGTCCTGCGCCACAGCGAGGCCCGGCACGTGGAGATCACGGTCGGGAGCGACGGCCTGAGCGTGGCGAACGACGGCGTGTCCGGGCAGGTCACACCGCCCGGATCCGGTCTCGGCAACCTCGCGACCCGCCTCGCCGCGATCGACGGCACCCTCGAGGCCACGCGCACCCCGGACGGCTTCCGCCTCGCCGTCAGGCTGCCCGCCGCCGACCGGGCGGTGTGACCCCGACGGCGAAGATCAGTCCAGCCAGCCCGACTCGCGGGCGATGCGGACGGCGTCGGGGCGGCCCCGGGCGTTGAGCTTGGTGACGATCGCCGTGAGGTGGTTGCGGACGGTCCCGGCGGACAGGTGCAGGCGGTCGCCGATCTCGGCGGGTTCGGCGCCGTCCGCGAGCAGCCGCAGGACGTCCTTCTCGCGCGGGGTCAGCGGGTCGGCCGACAGGTCCCAGGCGGTGACGGCGAGGCTCGGGTCGAGGACGCGCCGCCCCTCGTGGACGGCGCGGATCGCGGCGACCAGGTCGTCCGGCGGGGCGGTCTTCAGCAGGAAGCCGCCGACTCCGGCGTCGAGGGCGCGGCGGAGCTGACCGGGCGCGCCGTTCGCGGTGAGGATCAGCGTCCGGCAGGACGGCAGCCTCTCGCGCAGCGTCGCGGCGGCGGACAGTCCGTCCAGGCCGGGCATGTCGACGTCGAGGACGGCGACGTCCGGGACGTGGACGAGCGCGGCGGACACCGCGTCGTCGCCGCGGCCGACGTCCGCGACGACCTCCAGGCCGTCCTCGAGGCCGAGCAGCGCGACCAGCCCGCTCCGGATGACGTGCTGGTCCTCGGCGAGCAACACCTTGATCACGTCACGAGCGTACCCATGACGATGTCACGGGTGATCGATGACGACCGCTCTTCAGGACGAACGCCCAGGTCAGCAGAGTAGAAGACATGAGCGAAGCGGTGGTCATGTCCGAGGTCTGCAAGGTCTACGGCAGGAACGGGAGCGCGGTGGCGGCGCTCCGCGAGGTGTCGGTGACGCTCCCCGCGGGGGCGTTCACGGCGGTGATGGGCCCCTCCGGGTCGGGGAAGAGCACCTTCCTGCACTGCGCGGCGGGCCTGGACCGGCCGACGTCGGGCGAGGTGCGGCTCGGCGGGACGGCGCTGTCGGGGATGAGCGAGACGCGCCTGACCGAGCTGCGGCGCGAGCGCGTCGGGTTCGTGTTCCAGTCGTTCAACCTGGTCCCGTCGCTGACGGTCGAGCAGAACGTGACGCTGCCGCTGAAGCTGGCCCGCCGCAAGCCGGACCGGGACCTGCTCGCCGAGGTGCTGCGGCGGGTCGGGCTGAGCGAGCGCGCGACGCACCGTCCGGGCGAGCTGTCCGGCGGGCAGCAGCAGCGGGTGGCGCTGGCGCGGGCCCTGGTCACCCGCCCGGACGTCGTGTTCGGCGACGAGCCGACCGGCGCGCTCGACACGATGACCGCCCAGGACGTCCTGCGGCTGCTGCGGCAGACCGTGGACGAGCTGGGCCAGACCGTCGTGATGGTGACGCACGACCCGGTGGCGGCGTCGTACGCCGACACCGTCCTGTTCCTCGCCGACGGCCGGATCGTGGACACGCTCGACGTGCCGTCCGCGTCCGCCGTCGCCGACCGCATGACCCGTCTGGGGGCGTACGCGCGATGATCCCTGCCAACTCGATGATCCTGAGCACTCTTCGTTACCGGCGGGCCGCGTTCGCGGGCGCGTTCGTCGCCCTGTTCTTCGCCGCCGCGCTCGTCACGGCCTGCGGCACGCTGATGGACACCGGGCTGCGCGGGACGGTCAAGCCCGTCCGGTACTCGGGCGCGCCGATCGTGGTCGCCGGCGACCCGCAAACGCACTTCCTGAAGCACAAGAAGGGCAAGACCAAGGAGAAGTCGAAGCCGAACGCCGCCCGCGCCTGGATCCCCGCCGACCTGGCCGCCAGGGTGCGGACCGTGCCGGGCGTCCGGCGGGTCGTGTCCGAGGTCGCGTTTCCGCTGGTCATGCCCGGTGTCGGGGCGACCGAGGGGTACAGCTGGGAGCCGCTGACGCCGGTGCGGCTGCGCTCCGGGCGGGCCCCGCAGGCGGCGGACGAGATCGTCCTGGACAGCACGGCCGCGAAGGTGACCGTCCTGACGGCGGGCGGGCCGCGCACCTACCGGGTCGTCGGGGTCGCCGACCGCCCGTACGTCGCGCCGGACGAGGCGCGCCGCCTCTCCGGGCGTCCCGGCCAGGTGTCGGCGATCGGCGTGTGGGGCGGCGACCCGAAGGCCGTCGAGCAGGCCGTGAAGGGGACGAACGCGACCGTGGCCACCGGCGACGACCGCGGACGCGTCGAGTTCGCGGGCGTCGGAGCGGCCCGGACGAAGCTGCTCAGCATGGGCGGCGCGCTCGGCGGAACGGCCCTGATCGTGGCGCTGCTCGCCGTCGTCGGCACCTTCGGCCTGGCGATCCAGCAGCGCGAACGCGAGCTGGCGATGCTGCGCGCCGTCGCGGCCACGCCCCGGCAGCTGCGCCGGATGCTCGGCCGTGAGGCGCTGCTCGTCGGGGCCCTCGCGACCGTCCCGGGCGCGCTGGCCGGGCTGCCGCTGGGCGGCTGGCTGCACGGCCGCATGGTCGCCGGGGACGTGATCCCCGCGAACCTTCCGCTGATCACCGGGCCGTTCCCGCCTCTGGCCGCGGCCGCCGCGACCGTCCTGTCGGCGTGGCTGGCGGCGCGCGTCTCGGCGCGGCGGATCACCCGGCTGCGTCCGGTGGAGGCGCTCGGCGAGGCCGCGCTGACGCCGGCGCGGGTCCCGGTGGCCCGGCTGGTCGCGGGCGTCGCGGCGGTCGCGGGCGGGATCGTGCTGAGCGTCGTCCTGCGGTCGGTGCACACCGACGCGGCGGCCGGGCCGCTGACCCCGCTGACGGCGCTGCTGTTCACGATGGCCGTCGCGCTGCTCGGGCCGCCG
>NZ_RFFG01000077.1 GCF_003696215.1 Actinomadura harenae
GGGCGGGTGGGCGGGGGGGGGGGGTGGCGGGGGCCGCGCGGGGGGCCGGGGGCCGTCAAGGCCCCGGGCGCACGGCTCGCGGGTCTTAGGCGAGGGACTTCTTGAGCCAGTCGACCTGGAGGTGGAGGAGGTTCTCGGCGACGATCTCCTGCGGGGTCATGTGGGTGACGCCCGACAGGGGGAGGACGGTGTGGGGGCGTCCCGCGGCGAGGAGGGCCGAGGAGAGGCGCAGGGTGTGCGCGGCCACCACGTTGTCGTCCGCCAGGCCGTGGATGAGGAGCAGGGGACGGGTGAGCTTGTCGGCCAGCTCGATGAGGGAGTTGGCGGCGTAGGTCTCCGGCTCCTCCTCGGGGAGGCCGAGGTAGCGCTCGGTGTAGTGGGTGTCGTAAAGCGTCCAGTCGGTGACCGGGGCGCCCGCGACGGCGGCGTGGAAGACGTCCGGGCGGGCCAAGACGCCGAGGGCGGCGAGCCAGCCGCCGAAGGACCAGCCGCGGACGGCGACCCGGTCGAGGTCGATCGCGGCCGGGTGGCGGCGGGCGGCCTCCTCCAGGGCGGCGATCTGGTCCTCCAGGACGGGCGTGACGAAGTCGCCGCGGACGGCGCGCTCCCAGGCGACGCCGCGTCCCGGGGTGCCCCGGCCGTCGGCGACGATCACCGCGAAGCCCTGGTCGGCGAGCCACTGCGACTCGCAGTAGGCGCGCTGGACGGCCATGACGCGCTGGGCGTGCGGGCCGCCGTAGGGGTCCATCAGGACGGGCAGGCGGCCCTGGTCCGGCGTCCAGCCGGTGGGCAGCAGGACGGCCGTGCGGACCTCGCGGGGCCCGGCGTGCAGCAGCTCGACGCGCGGCGTGATGACCGGGGTCTCGGCGCGGGACTCGACGGGGAACGTGCCGTGCGGGCCGCGCACCTCGGTGACGGTGCCGAGGACGTCCAGCCGCGACCCGGTGATCACGGTGAGGTCGCCCGAGGCGACCGCCGAGTACACGCCCTGACCGGACGTGAGTTGCGTCACGGCACCATCGGCGTACCGGTGGACGTGGACCTCGGTCGGCTCGGTGGACGCCGTGAACAGCACCGAGCCGCCCTCGACGCCGAGGACGGCGCGGACCTGGAGGCCGGGCGGGGTCACGGCCTCGCCGCCGACGGTCAGGCGGCGGGTGCCGGTCAGGTCGGGGGACGCGACGCCGGGCGCGGTGGCCTGGTGGTCCTCGACCGTCCAGACCAGGTCGCCGGCGCCGGTGCGGGCCGGGACGCCGGGGACGATCTCGGTCCAGACCGGGTCGTGGCCGGTGTGCAGCAGGGTGGTCTCGCCGTTCAGCGGGTCGACCGTGAGGACGCGCTGGGCGCGCTGGTCGCGGGTCTGGACGACGATGATCGGGCCGCGCGCGTCCCAGCCGGCGGTGGTCAGGTACGGGTACTGGCCGCGGTCCCAGGAGACCGAGACGCGGCCGCCGTCGTCCTTCAGCAGGACGAGCGAGACGATCGCGTTGGGCGTCCCGGCGGAGGGGTAGGCGATCTCGGTGGCGGGGCTCTCGGGGTTGGCCGGGTCGGCGATCGTCCAGCGCTGGACGGGGGTCTCGTCCACCCGCGCGGCGAGCACGGTCGAGCCGTCCGGGGACCACCAGTGGCCGCGCATGCGCTGCATCTCCTCGGCGGCGATGAACTCCGCCAGGCCGTAGGAGATCTGGTCGCTCTCGGGGGTGACCAGGGAGCGGTCGTCCGAGCCGTCGGTGCCGATCACGCGGACGGTGCGGCCCGAGATGTAGGCGACCCGGCGTCCGGCCGGGTCGAGGCGCGGGTCGAACACCGGGGTCTCGGCGGGGAGCTCCCGGGTCTCGCCGGACGCCAGGTCGGTGAGGAACAGCTGCCCGCCGAGCGAGAACACCGCCTGCCGGACGGCCGCGTCGGTCGCGAAGCCGACGATGCCGCCCGCGCCCTCACGGGCCCGCTCGCGGCGGGCGCGCTCCTCGGCGGGGAGGTTCTGCTCACCCGCGACGGCGAGGGAGGCCGGGTCTGCGACGAGCGTCTCAGCGCCGGTGGCCGGGTCCAGCGTCCAGAGGCAGGTCACAGGGTCGTTGCCCGCCTTGGTGCGCAGGAAAGCCACCCGGGACCCGTCGGGCGCGATCTGGAAGGCGCGCGGGACGCCGAGGGTGAACCGGCGGGTGCGGGCGGTCTGCCGCGGATAGCTGATGCTCATGGTGCGAGTCTGCCAGCCGTCTCGGACCGATCCGCGCGGGAGCCCGGCGCCACGCTGCTTTGGGGCGTTTCAATGGGTATGGTCCCGCAAGGTGAACGCGCGGTGGGCGCGTGCGTGCTCGCGTAAGCTCGTAGCCCGCCCGCCCAGCCCCGCAGCGTCGCCAGTGCCGCCCGCTTAAGGAGTTGTTCCATGTCGGACTTGCAGCCGGGAGACCCCCGGCGGCTTGGGTCCTACGACCTGACCGAACGTCTTGGAGAGGGCGGTCAGGGCGTCGTCTACCTGGGCGTGGACCCGACCGGGTCGAAGGCGGCGATCAAGCTCCTCCGCGCCGACCTCGCCGCCGACGACATGGCGCGCCACCGGTTCGTCCGCGAGTCGCAGGCGGCCATGCAGGTCGCCCGGTTCTGCACCGCGCAGGTGCTGGAGGCCGACGTCGCGGGCGACCAGCCGTGGATCGCCAGCGAGTACGTGCCCGGCCCGTCGCTGTACAAGCAGATCACCGAGCAGGGGCCGATCACCGGCGCGGGGCTGGAGCGCCTCGCGATCGGCACCGCGACCGCGCTGGTGGCGATCCACCAGGCGGGCATCGTGCACCGCGACTTCAAGCCGCACAACGTGATCATGGCCCCGGACGGGCCGCGCGTGATCGACTTCGGCATCGCGCGGGCCCTGGACGCGGGCCAGACCAACGCCACCAAGGCGATCGGCACCCCGTCCTACATGGCCCCCGAGCAGGTCGCTGGGCAGCGCCTCACCGAGGCCGTGGACGTCTGGGCCTGGGGCTCGACGATGGTGTACGCCGCGACGGGCCGTCCGCCGTTCGGCGACGACACCGTGGTCGCGGTGATCAACCGGGTGATGAACGAGCCGCCCTCGCTGGACGGCCTGCCGCCCGAGATGTACGACCTGATCGCCGCCTGCCTGGTCAAGGACCCGGCGCGGCGGCCGACAGCGCAGCAGCTGATGATGGCGCTGATCGGCAGCGGCGGCCCCGGCGGCACCGGCGGGGGCCCCGGCGTCGTGCCGGGCGCGACCGCGCTGGACGACCCGGCGCAGGCGACCGCGCTGCTGGCCGGGGGAGCGGCCGCCGCGGCGGGCGGCGCGGCCTCGACCCGGATGGCCCCGGCCGGCTCCTACGACCAGGGCTACGGCCAGCAGGCTTACGGCCAGGGCGGCGCCACCCAGGGCATGGGCGGCGGCGGGGCGACCCTGCCGCCGGTCGCCGGCTACGAGGACGCCTACCGCGGCGGTGGCGGCGGACGCCCGTCCCGGCGCGACTGGGAGCCGGAGCGGAAGTCCCGGGGGCCGGTGATCGCGGCGGTCGTCGCGATCGCGGTGCTGGCGATCGTGATCGGCGTCGCCGTGGCCAGCTCGGGCGGCGGCAAGAAGGGCGGCGACACGCCGGCCAGCGACCAGACGACCTCGCAGTCCGAGAACCCGACCGACACCGAGTCGCCGTCGAACACCGACTCCAACTCCCCGGAGCCGACGCACACCCGGACGCACCGTCCGACGCGCACGACGCAGCCGACCACCCCGCCGGACACTTCGACCGGGCCGCCGACCCACACGCCCGGCGGTGGCAACGGCAATGGCGGCGGTAACGGCAACGGCAACGGCGGCGGTGGCCACACGACGCCGCCTCCGGGTGGCGGAGGAGGCGGAACCGGTGGCGGCACGGGCGGCGGCACCGGCGGCGGTACCGGTGGCGGCACGGGCGGCGGCACCGGCGGTGGGACCGGCGGCGGCGGCACGGGCGGTGGCGGCACGGACGGCGCCGCGGGCGGCCTCACCACCGGCACCAACTGACCGGCACCAACTGACCGGCACCAACCGAACAGCACCAACCGAACAGCACTGACCAGCACCGACCGGCCCGCGCCACCCGATCCACGGCGCGGGGCCACCGGCGGGCTCCGCACGACCACGCTCCGGACGTGACGACGGTCACGTCCGGAGCGTGACGTTTTCCGCACCCGCCCGGGACGGGTGACAGCCGAGACCGGTCCCGCGCGTTAGTAGGCTCACTGGTCATGAAGGAGCCGCGCATCCTGTTCGTGCACGCCCACCCCGATGACGAGTCCATCGGGACCGGGGCGACCATGGCCAAGTACGCGGCCGAGGGCGCCCACGTCACGCTCGTCACCTGCACGCTGGGCGAGGAGGGCGAGGTCATCCCGGACGACCTGCGCCACCTGGCCGCCGACAAGGAGGACCGGCTCGGCGCGTTCCGGATCGGCGAGCTCGACGCGGCCTGCGCGGCGCTCGGCGTCGCCGACCACCGGTTCCTCGGCGGCCCGGGACGCTGGCGCGACTCGGGCATGATGGGCGCCCCCACCAACGACGATCCGCGATGTTTCTGGCGCGCGGACCTGGACGAGGCCGCCGGGGCGCTCGCCGAGATCGTCCGGGAGGTCCGGCCGCAGGTGGTCGTCAGCTACGACGACCGCGGCAACTACGGGCATCCCGACCACATCCAGGCGCACCGCGTCACCCGCCGGGCGTTCGAGCTGGCCGCCGACCCGTCCTTCACGGGCGGGGGACGGGAGCCGTGGCGGGGCGCGAAGCTGTACGCGTACGCGACGCCCCGCACCGTCCTCGTCCGGGCGATCGCGGTGATGCGGGAGGCGCGGCTGCCGTTCCCGCGCGTCGCGACGGTGGACGAGCTGGGCTCCGGCGTCCCGGACGACCTGATCACCACGGTCGTGGACGCCCGCCCGTACCTGCCCGCCAAGCTCGACGCGCTGCGCGCGCACCGCACCCAGATCACCGTCGCGCCCCCCGAGACCGGGCCGTTCTTCGCGCTGTCGAACAACCTCGGCCAGCAGGCGTTCGGCACCGAGTACTACGTCCTGCTGGACGGCGAGCGCGGCCCGGCCGCCGCGGGCGGGCGCGAGACCGACCTGTTCGCCGGTCTCTCCTGACCGCCACCCTGGCTAGGCTGTCGCCGTGAACGAGGACCACGCCGAGGATCACGCCGAAGGTCACACCGGGGACCACTCCAAGGACGAGCCAAGGGCGGACCGGCCCGCTGACACCACACCCGCCTCCGCACCGTCCGCCTCCGCACCGTCCGCCTCCGCGCCGACCGCCTCTGCGCCGGCTGCCGAGTCCGGTCTGTCGGCCGTGGTCTCCGGGGCGGCGTACATGGTGCTGGCGCTGCTCGGGTTCGCCTACGGGCTGTTCGGCGCGTTCCACCAGAACTGGACGGTCGGCTCGTGGCCGCTGCCCGCGGTCGGCCTGTGCGTGGTGCTGTTCGCGCTCGTCTTCGGCGCCGGGTTCGGCATGGGGACGAAACTGGGCGCCGTGGCCCCGGCGACGACCTGGATGGTCGTGACGTTCGTCATGTCGACCAAGCAGTCCGAGGGCGACCTGGTCATCCCCGGGACGACCCCCGGCTACGTCTACCTCATCGGCGGGATGGTCGCCGCGCTGATCGCGATCGCGGTCGTCCCGACCCGCCGCGCCTCGGGAGAGTGGCTCACCGGACAGTGGCTGACCGGAGGCGGTGGCGATACCCGCGGGTAGTGTGAGGGGCGTTGTGAGCATCGAGCCCCCCTGCCCCGAAGCCCATGCCCTCGGCACCGCGCCCGACCCCCGGCTGTTCCGCCAGGTCGTCGGGCGGTTCGCCACCGGCGTGGCGGTCGTGACCACCGTCGCCGACGGTGTCGATCACGCGATGACGGTGAACGCCTTCACCTCCGTGTCCCTCGACCCGCTGCTGGTCATGTTCTGCGCCGACCGGACGGCCCGGTTCCACGACACCGTCCTCACGGCCGGGACGTGGGCGGTCTCGGTGCTGCCGGACGGCCTGCGCGCCGCGTCGGAGCACCTGGCCACCCGCGGCCGTCCGATCGCCGGGCAGCTGGACGGCTACCGCGTGCACCGCGGCGCCGTGACCGGCGCGCCCGTCCTGTCCGAGGCGCTCGCGTCCGTGGAGTGCCGCACCCACGCCGTCCACGAGGGCGGCGATCACAGCATCGTGGTCGGCGAGGTCCTGTCCCTCGACCTGCCGAACCCCGAGGCCGAGCCCCTGATCTTCCACGACGGCCGCTACCGGCGCATCGCCCGCTGACCGAAGCGAGGTGGCCCGACCCGGCGACGCCGACGTGGAGAAGCCCGGCGCGACTGGACGTCGTGCCGGGCTTCTCCGTGTTTCAGCTGGTCAGCGCCCCCGTGCGGTCAGTGCGCGGCGGGGGCCGCCTCCGGCTGAGGGGTGTCGGACGGCGTGGCCGCGCGGTAGCGCTTGACACCCAGGCAGGCGAGGGCGCCGACCACGACGACGGCCACCGGCAGGATCATCGTGGGCCGCATCGCGTGGACGAAGCCGTGCTCGAACACCTGGCCCGAGAGGGCCTGGATCTGGTGCGCGACGTCGGCCGGGGTGCCGGCCGGCAGCTTCTGGCCGCCGCTGTGCTGGGACGCGCCGACCTCCATGCCGCCCTTCGACGCCTTCGAGAAGCCCGCGACGAACTTGTCGTGGTACGGCTGGGGCAGGCCCTGCGCCCGCGTGACGGCCTCGCGCTTGAGGGACGACGCGAGCTGGTTCTGCAGGATCGCGCCGACCGCCGCCGAGCCGAGCACCGAGCCGATCTGCCGGATCGTGTTGCTCACGCCGGACGCGGCCCCGGCCAGGCGCGGCGGGACGTTGCGGGTGGCCTCGGTCGCCATCGGCGCGAACACGCCGCCGACGCCGATGCCGCTGACGATGAGCGGCCCGAGGAAGGCCGTCCAGTCGGTGGCGGTGCCCGCGACGAGGACCATCCAGAGCATGCCGGCGCTGTAGAGCAGCAGGCCGACCATGAGGATGAGCCGGCCGCCGATCTTGTCGGTGAGCTTGCCCGCGATCGGCGCGAGGAACATCGACACGACCGAGGAGGGGGCCATGACCAGGCCCGCCTTCAGCGCGCTGAACCCGAGCACCGACTGGAGGTAGATGTTCATCGGCAGGAACATGCCGACCATGCCGACCGAGACGGCCGCGCCGACGAAGGCGAGGATCGTGAAGTTGCGGTCGCGGAACAGCCCGAACGGCACCAGCGGCTCGCGCTCCTGCCGGGCCTTCTGCTGGACGAGGAACACCACGAACAGCGCGGCCGCGGCGCCGATCAGCGCCCAGATCCAGGCGTTCCACTCGTACTTCTGGCCCTCGGTGAGGGCGAAGACCAGGCAGAACAGCGCGACCGTGACGAGCGCGACGCCGGTGACGTCGAACTTGTGCCGCACGCCCGGGGTGTGGCCGGGCAGGATCGGCACCGCCAGGGCGAGCACGAGGATCCCGATCGGCAGGTTGACGAAGAAGATCCAGCGCCAGTCGAAGCTGGTCACCAGCATGCCGCCGATGGTGGGCCCGGCGATCGTGGAGACGCCCGCCACCGCGCCCCACACGCCGAGCGCCGCGCCGCGCTTCTCCGGCGGGAACGTCGCGATGATGATGGACATGGTCTGCGGCATCAGCAGCGCGGCGCCGAGTCCCTGGACCGCGCGGGCGGCGATCAGCTGGGTCGGGTCCTGCGCGATGCCGCACGCGAGGCTGGCCAGGGTGAACAGCACGACCCCGGCGATGAACAGGTTCTTCTTGCCCCAGAGGTCGCCGAGCCGGCCCGCGGTGATGAGCAGGACGGCCAGGACCAGGATGTAGGCGTTGGTGATCCACAGCACCTCGTCGAGCGAGGCGTGCAGTTTGTCGATCATGCTCGGGATCGCGACGTTCACGATCGTCAGGTCGAGCAGCGTCATGAAGAACCCGAGGGAGAGCGTCAGCAGCACCGCCCAGGGGTTTCCGCGCCACTTGCTCATGCGTTCTCCTCTGCGTGCGCCCCGTGGCCGGGCGCGTCTTCGTAGGGGTGCCGTTGGGGGCAGGCCGACTCGGAGTCCCCGTCGTCCTCGAAGGTGAGACGGCCCGCGTCGAGGTCGTCCACCAGGGACTGGGTGAAGTCGAGTTCGGCCCGTTGCCGCGCGATGCTCAGCTCGAGGTCCAGCAGTTTGAACCGGGCCAGGCCGCGCTTGCGCAGCGACTCGTAGGACGCCTGGTGTCCGGCGATCAACGCCTCCAGCGTCACCCCGCGGTTGCGCAGGTGCCGGGCGACCTCGTCCACGGGCAGCAGGTTGACGAACGCGAGCGCCGCGCCGAACAGCGGGAACTCCTCGCCGGGAGCGGCGAGGAGCTCGGCCAGCCGGTCGCAGGCCGCGTCCCGGCCGGAGGGCGTCACCGCGTACACGGTCCGTTCGGGCCGCCGGCCCTCGCGGTTGGTCTCCACGGGCTCGATCAGGCCGGACGAGGCCAGCCGGTCGACCGTGTGGTACAGCGACCCGTGCGTCACCTTGACCGCGTGGTCGTAGGCGTGCCAGCGGATGCGCTGCTGCATCTCGTACGGATGCATCGGGCCGTCGCACAGCATGCGCAGCACGGTCAGCGCCAGGGGGGTCAGGTTTCTGGACATCAGCCGTCTTTGGTTGACTTGGATTAGTCCACTTAGACTAATCCGATGAGACCGATCTGTCAGTCCGGTTTCGGTGTCCCCGGGGCGTGACGGTCGTCTCACCTCGCGGGCCGGGCAGGCGGTCGCCAACGGTCGTCCAAGACAGGCCATCGGCGCGCGCGCCGTCCGCCCTGGCCGGCGGCGCGTCTATAGCGTCCGGGGACTATGCGGGTCGGGGTTTCGGGGAAGGCGCTGGAGCGCCATGTCGGCGGCACCACCACGTATGCCCGCGCGCTGTACGAACGGCTGCGTCCCCTGGGCGTCCACCCGGGGATGCTCGCGCCGCGGGGCGTGGGCGGGCCGGTGCGCCCGGTCGCGTACGCGCTGGCGGACGGCCTGCTGTGGCCCAAACGCAAGAAGTTCGACCTGCTGCACTACCCCGACGACACGGGCGCCCTCGTGCGCGCGCGGGTGCCGATGGTCGCGACCATCCACGCCCTGCCTCCGCGCCCTCCGGTAGGGATCCGCCACTCCGTACGGGAACGGCTCTGGTACCGGCGCGTGGCGGGCACGGCCGCCGTCGCCGACGCGATCGTGACGGTGTCGGAGTTCTCCGCACGGGAGATCAGGGAGCGATTCAACGTCCCCGCCCAGCGGCTCCACGTGATCCCCACGGCGTGGACGGCGGACGCTTCCACACCAGCTCCATAGGCGACGGCGAGGTGCTGGGCGCGCTGCGGCTGCCGGAACGGTTCGTCCTGTTCCTGGGGGCCCTCGCGCATCGCCGGAACGTCCCGATGCTCGCCGAGGCGACCGCGCGGCTCCGGGTGCCGCTCGTGCTCGCGGGCCTGCCGTGCCCGGGGGACGAGCGGGTCCTGCGCGCGATCGAGCGGTATCCGCACGTCCGGGCGCTGGGCGCGGTGCCGGGCGGGCTGGTCGCGCCGCTGATGCGCGCCGCGTCCGTGCTGGCGCTGCCGTCCGAGCACGAGGGCTTCGGCATGCCGGTCGTGGAGGCGATGGCCTGCGGGACGCCGGTCGTGGTGTCCGACCGGGGCGCGCTGCCCGAGGTCGCCGGGGGAGCGGCGCGGGTGCTGCCGGACCTGTCCGCGGGCGGCCTCACCCGCGCGCTCGCCGAGGTGCTGGACGACGCGTCCTGCGCCGCCGGGCTGCGCGCGCTCGGCCTCGCCCGCGCCGCGTCCTTCACCTGGGAGGGCGCCGCCCGCCGGCACCTCGACGTCTTCCGCGCCGTGGCGGATTAGCCACCGCCCTGGGCGCCGTCCCCCGGACGCCGTCCCCCGGACGCCGTCCCCCGGACGCCGTGCCCGGGAACGCTGTGCCTCGGAACGTCAAGAGGCCCCCGCCGGACGTCGTTGGCCGGCGGGGGCCTCGAGCTCGTGGAGCGGGCCCGGTGTCGGGTCAGCCCTTCAGCGCGATCTCGAACTGGTCGATCGCCCAGTCGAGGTCCTCACGGGAGATCATCAGCGGCGGGGCGAGCCGGATCGTGGTCTCGTGCGTCTCCTTGGCGAGGACGCCGAGCTCCTTCAGCCGCTCGCTCACCGGACGCGCCGGGCCGTTCAGCTCGATCCCGGCCCACAGGCCGCGGCCCCGGACCTCGCGGACCCGGTCGGACGGCAGCTTGGCGAGCCGCGCGTGCAGGTGCGCGCCCAGCTCGCGCGAGCGCTCCTGGAACTCCCCGGTCTTCAACATGGCGATCACCTCCCGGCCGATCGCGCAGGCCAGCGGGTTGCCGCCGAAGGTGGAGCCGTGCTGGCCGGGCTTGAACACACCCAGCACGTCGCGGTTCGCGACGACCGCCGACACCGGCATGATGCCGCCGCCGAGGGCCTTGCCGAGGATGTACACGTCCGGGACGACGTTCTCCTGCTCGACCGCGAAGGTCGTGCCGGCCCGGCCGAGGCCCGACTGGATCTCGTCCGCCAGCATCAGCGCGTTGAACTCGGTGCACAGGTCGCGGACGGCGGTCAGGAACCCGCTCGGCGGGACGACCACGCCGGCCTCGCCCTGGATCGGCTCGACCAGGACGCCGACCGTGTTGGGGGTCATGGCGTCCCGCAGCGCGTCCGCGTCGCCGTACGGGACGACCTTGAAGCCGGGCGTGTACGGACCGTAGGAGGCCTTGGCGTCCTCGTCGGTGGAGAAACTGACGATCGTCGTCGTCCGGCCGTGGAAGTTGCCCTCGAAGGTGATGATCTCGGCCTGGCCGGCCGGGACGCCCTTCACCTCGTAGCCCCACTTGCGCGCGGTCTTCAGCGCGGTCTCGACCGCCTCGGCGCCGCTGTTCATCGGCAGGACCATGTCCTTGCCGCACAGTTCGGCGAGCTCGCTCACGTACGCGCCGAACTGGTCGTGGTCGAACGCGCGGCTGACCAGGGTGACCCGGTCCAGCTGGCGCTTGGCCGCCGCGGTCAGCCGCGGGTTGCGGTGGCCGAAGTTGACCGCGGAGTACGCGGAGAGCATGTCGAGGTAGCGGTTCCCGTCGACGTCGGTGACCCAGGCCCCGTCGGCCTCGGTGATGACGATCGGGAGAGGGTGGTAGTTGTGCGCGCTGTGCTCCTCGGACATGGCCCGCAGCTGCTCGGTTCGGGTCACGAACGCTCCTTCACCCGTGTCGGCCCGGCGTCGTCGCCGGGATCGTGTCGCCACACCGGCGGCGGCCGGTGCCGGATGGGGGGTCGGACCTCGCGCCAATCGTTGTGCGCGGGCCCTCCGACCAGCGTATGTTCGGGATCTACCAGCACACAGTGCCGAATGAGGTCTCGGGGGGAGATATTTGTTGCGTCTTGACGACTTGGACCGTCGAATCGTTGCGCAGCTCCTGGAGAACGGCCGCGCGTCCTACGCGCAGATCGGCGACCGGATCGGGCTTTCGGCCCCCGCGGTGAAGCGCCGCGTCGACCGGCTCCGCGCGGAACGCGTCATCACGGGCTTCGCCGCCGTGGTCGATCCGGCCGCCCTCGGCTGGACGACCGAGGCGTTCATAGAGGTCTTCTGCACCGGCGCGACGTCCCCCGAGGAGATCTACGACAGCGTCCACAAGCACCCCGAGGTCGTCGCCGCCTACACCGTCAGCGGGGACGCCAGCGCCCTGGTGCACGTCCGGTCCCGGGACATCCAGCATCTCGAGCAGGCCCTGGAGCGGCTGCGGCGCGAGCCCAACATCACCGCGACCAAGACCGCGATCGTCCTGTCCCGGCTGATCGGCCGCCCCACCGACACCGGAGCCACCACCCCGGCCGGCGCGTCCGAGATCGGCCGCCTCTGACGCCGCCGCCCCGGCACGGGCACATCGTCCGCTGCCCCGGCACGGCCGCATCGTCCGCTGCCCCGGCACGGCCGCATCGTCCGCTGCCCCGGCTCGGGCGCATCGTCCGCCGTCGCGCGGGGTGGCCGGAAGGGGACGGATGTGGCGTCCGAAATGGGGGGAGGCGTAGTTTCGTCCCGCTCCACCCCCTGGACGAAGGACGAGGCGCCGCATGACCCGGCCCACTCCCCGCTCGGTGCGCAGGAAGCTGGCGAGGCTCGGTGATCGTGAGAAGGCCAAGCTGGCCAAGCACGGGTTCGGGCCCTTCTACGCGCTGGAGTACATGGCGTCCGAGGGGGACGGCGCGCGCCTGATCGACAGCGTTCTCGCGCTGTACACGGAGACGGGGCGCCGTCTGCGGCGTCCGGACGACGCGGCCAACGCCGCCAGGGCCAAGCAGCGCGCGCGCACGTTCAGGGACGAGCTGCTCGCGGGGAGGCTGCCCGCCACGCCACGGATGGGGTTGTACGGGGTTCTCGCGTCCTGGGCGGTGATCTGGAGCATCGTCGTCGTGGTCGTCCCGGGCGGGATGTACGTGATGACGCTGACGTCCGAATGGTTGGGCGTGGTCGTCCCGATCGGCGGGTTCGCCCTCATCCTGATCATCTGCGGGTACATCTCCATGCACGGTCACGTCCAGGCGTGGGCGGCCGTCCTGCCGCTGCTCCTCGTGCTGGTCGGCGTCGTCGCCGCCACCTGGCCGCTGCACCTCATGTACAAGGGCGAGGACATGCGGGGCGAACTCGTCCGGGTGTGGACGACCGACAAGGGCGGCAAGACCGAGCAGCGCCACTGCCGAGTAGCCTTCGACGACGCGGGGACGCGGCGCGAGATCGAGGTCGGCGGCTGCTCGGGCCACGTCGCCAAGCTGTACCGTGCCCGGACCGGCGAGGGCGTTCCCGTCCGGTTCATCCTGTCGTCGGGCGGGGTGGGCAGCCGTCTCGGCACCCGGGACGGCCTGTCGGTCACCTGGCAGGCGTACACGGCCGGGACCGGTCTCGTCCTTCTCGCGGGGCTGACCACGTGGGGCGTGACGGAAGCCGTCCGGCACCGCCGTCGCCCTTCCCGGCCGGTCTGAGGCCACCACCCGGCGAAGATCCCTGAACGAAGGACGTTCCATGCTCACCCCCGGCTTCGACCCCACTCCGCGCTCGGTGCGCAGGAGGCTGAAGGCGCTCGACAAGCGTGACCGGGCCAAGCTGGTCGAGTACGGGTTCGGGCCGCTGCCCGCCCTGGAGCACATCGCGGCGGAGGACGAGGGCGCGGTCCTGGTCGACAGCGTCCTCGCGCTGCACACGCGGATGGGCGGACGCCCGCCGCGTCCGGAGGACGAGGCCAACGCCGCCGAGGCCCGGCGGCGCGCGCGCAGGTTCGGGAACGACGTGGCCAAGGGGAGGGTGGCGCTCTTCGAGCGTCCGCGCATGGGGTTGCCCATGGTGCTCGTGACCTGGGCGGTTCTGTGGGGGATCGCCGTCGTGTTCGTCCCGGGCGGGATGTTCGTGACGACCCTGACGGCGGAGTGGGTCACGGTGCTCGTCGTGATGGGGGTGTTCTTCCTCACCGTGTTCACCTGCGCGGTCTTCGCGGGCCGCGGCCACTTCCAGGCGTGGCTCGCCATCCTTCCGATCCTCCTGGTGCTGTTCGGCGTCGTGAGCGCGACCTCGCCGCTCTACCTCAAGGAGAAGGGACGGGACGTCCAGGGCGAGTTCGTCCGGGCGTGGACGACCGCCAAGGGCAAGAGGAGCGAGCAGCGGCACTGTCTCGTCGCCTTCGACGACGCGGGGACGCGCCGCGCGGTCAAGGTCGACGGCTGCCCGGACCGCTTCTTCACGATGGAGTTCCCCGCCCGGGGCGAGCATGTGCCCGTCGCGTTCGTCCTGTCGCCGGGCCCGGTGGCGAGCCATGTCGGCAGGAAGGCGGACCTGTCGGTCACCTGGCAGGCGTCCGTGGCCGGGACGGGCCTCGCCCTACTCGCGGCCCTGACCGCGTGGGGTGTCACCGGGGCCGTCCGGGCGCGCCGCCGGGACGCCGCGCAGGTCGGATCCGGCCACGGGATTACCGATCAGTAAGCTGCCCCGCATGGACTTCGCGACGGCTGATCTCATTGACGACTTCGAGGACGAGTTGCGCTCCTGCGAGACCCAGTTCCGGGGGTTCGGGGGGCGCGCGGCGTTCGCGGGGCAGGTGGCGACGGTTCGCTGCTTCCGGGACAACGGGCTGGTCAAGAAGGTGCTGAACACCCCGGGCGAGGGGCGCGTGCTGGTCGTGGACGGCGCGGGGTCGCTGGCGTCCGCGCTGATGGGCGACATGATCGCGGGGGCGGCGGTGGAGAACGGCTGGTCCGGTGTCGTGATCAACGGGGCCGTCCGGGACGTGGTGCGGCTGCGGGAGCTCGACCTCGGGGTCAAGGCGCTCGGGTCCAACCCGCGCAAGTCCGCCAAGGACGGCGTGGGCTCGCTCGACGTCCCGGTCGAGTTCGGCGGCGTCCGGATCGCGTCCGGTGACTGGCTCTACAGCGACGAGGACGGCATCGTCGTCGCGACCCGCGACCTCCTCTCCTGATCCTCGTGGAGGTATACGGGGCGGAGGTGTGCGGGAGGTAAACGGGCGGGGCTTGCCAGGGATGGGACGGCCGGTTCGTCCGAAACGGACATTGATCTTGGACGCGTCCCTTTCTAGCGTCGCAGACGACCCCGGAGACATGAGGAAGCATGCGCGCGAAGAAGATCCTCCTGGCGCCCGCCGCGCTGGCGCTGGCCGCCCTCGGGCTGTCGGCCGTGCCGGCCGCCGCCCAGGCGCCGTCCGTCCCGAAGCCGACCCCGAACCCGTGGCAGATGCGGCACTGGCCGCGGACGCAGCCCTGGCAGCAGGAGGCGGGGGTGCGTGCGGCGAAGGCCGGTGCGCCGACGCCGATCGACCCGCAGAACTACCAGATGCCCGACACGATGACCTGGAACGACTACACGTCCGTTCCCGGCACGAACTGGGCCGATCCCGCCCGCAAGGGGTCGGTGAAGACGTTCAAGGGCGCCGTCGTCCTCGTCGACTACCCCGACGAGGACTTCGCCATCACCAAGCCGAAGAACTCGACGATCTTCGGTAACCCGACCTCCGTCGGGGACGTCCCGAGGGACCAGGTCGCGAAGTTCTACCAGGACTTCCTGAACAAGCCGCAGGACCTCAACCACGGCCACACCCTCCACGAGTACTGGATGGAGGACTCGGGCGGACGCTATGGCGTCGACCTGACCGGCTTCGGCGCGTACCGGCTCCAGCACAAGAGCTACGAGTACGGCGTGGACGGTATGCAGGGCGGCACCGGCTGCCCGTCGGGCGACACGTGCGAGCGCGACCTGCGCGCGGACGCGACGGCCGCGTGGGTCGCCGACGTCGGCGAGGAGAAGGCCAAGCAGTACGACATGGTCTTCTTCCTCTCCGCCGGGCAGGACGAGTCGTCCACCTGGCAGGAGTTCGGCCAGATGAAGTTCCAGAACAAGGAGGACGTGCCCCGCGAGTGGGGTTCGCCCGACCCGAACCTGCCGAACTGGGTGCAGACCCGGTACGTCCCGTGGACGTCGTGGAAGGCCGGGGCGACGCTGTGGCCGAACGCGATCCCGGGCAACTCCATCCAGGCGGAGAGCTCCGGGATGGCCGTGTTCGCGCACGAGTTCAGCCACATCCTCGGCATCGGCGACAACTACAACAACCCGTACTCGATCCCGGCGCGCCGGGACTACTCGGGGCCGTGGGAGATGCTGAGCCGGGGCAGCTTCAACGGTCCGGGCGGCCCGCACAGCCGGTGGCTGATCCCGGCGACGGCGGGCGCGTCCATGGGCGCGCAGCACATGCTCCGCAACAAGATGAAGCTGAACATGGTGGACCCGAAGAACGTCCTCCAGGTGGACCGGGACACCCTCGCGTCCGGCGGGCTCGTCGTCGCGAACGTGACCGCGCGCGAGGCGCAGCCGGGCGCGAAGGGCCTGACCGGCGTGAACGTGAAGCTGGGCGCCGCCGGGGACAAGAGCCCCAAGTGCGACACGTCGAAGGATCCGATGTGCGACGGCGGCGGCTACAACAACTACACGGTCGAGGTCGTCGACCGGATGGGCTTCGACTCGTTCACCCCGGACTCGGGCGTCCTGCTGTCCAAGACCAAGGACAAGGACAACGCGCCGTTCATCTGGGTGAAGGACGCGCACCCCGAGGACATCAACAAGGTCGACTTCGTCCTGCCGGACGGCACGCCGCAGAAGATGACGATCGGTGACTACCGGCAGCTGTCGGACGCCCTGTTCCACGCGGGCAACGACTCCGGCAGCCAGTACGAGTACGTCGACCAGGCCAACCGGCTGCACTTCTACGTGCTGAACCTCAAGCGCGACAAGAAGGGCGTCCTGTCGTACACGGTCGCGATCCGCTCGCTGGACGGCGCGGGCCCGCAGGCGCGCGGCGTCCGCCTCACGCCGGGCAGCGGGAGCGCGGCGGCCGGCGGGTGGCGCAAGTGCACGGCCGTGCTGCACAACACCGGGACGGGCGGGGCCGGGTACACGGCGTCCGACGTGTTCCGGCTGTCCGCCACGGCGTCCGGCAAGGGCTGGACGACCTGGCTGCCGAACTCGCTCGCGGCGGCGTCCAACGGCCGGACGGCGAAGGTCGAGGTCTGGGCCAAGCCGGGCGCGGGCGCGGACAGGAACGCGCGGGTGTCGTTCACCGCGACGTCCGAGTCCGACCCGTCCCGGACCGGCACCTCCACCTGCCACGTCTCCTAGTCGGTGACGAGCGCCGCCGGTTCCAGGGCCGTCCCTGGGGCCGGCGGCGTCGCCGTGTCCGGGCGGCGGTGGTCGAGGGCGGACGCCCAGGCGACCGTCCCGAGCGCCGCGACGGCCATCGCGACGCCCACCCACGGGACGGACGCGTACCCGAACCCGGCGCTGACGACCAGCCCGCCGAGCCAGGGCGCGATGGTGTTCCCGACGTTGAACGCCGAGGTCACCGACGCCCCGGCCAGCGTCCGGGTCGCTCCGGCGGTGGCCTGCACGCGGACGTTCACGGCCGGGTTCGTCGCCATCCCCGCGACGCCCATGAGGAACACCAGGACGACCACGGCGACCGGATGCGACGCGGTCAGCGCGATCGCCGCCGAGGTGACGGCGACCCCGCCCAGTCCGGTGTAGAGCGTCGCGAAGGGGTGGGCGTCGGCGACGCGTCCGCCGATCGTGATGCCGATCAGCGACCCCACGCCGAACAGCGCGAGCACCGGGGGCACCCAGCGTTCGCCCAGCCCGCCGGGGCCGGTCAGCAGCGGTCCGAGGTAGCCGAACGTCGCCATCATCGAGCTGAACGAGAGCGCCGTCGTCCCGTACGCGACCCACAGCGCGGGGCGCCTCATCGACCGCAGCTCGTCCCGCACCCGTGGCACGGACGTCACGGCGGCCCGCGTGCTCCTCAGCGTGAAGGCGACTCCGGCGAACGCCGGGACGGCCAGGGCCGCGACCGCCCAGAAGGCCGCCCGCCAGCCGAGGTGCTGCCCGATGAACGTCCCCGCCGGGACGCCGAAGACGGTCGCGACGGTGATCCCGCCGATGACGATCGCGAGCGCCTGCGCCCGCCTCCCGGCCGGGACGAGCTCGATCGCCGCGACCGTCGCGACGCCGAAGAACCCGGCGCACGCGACCGCCCCGACCAGCCGCGACGCGAACAGCACCCCGTATCCGGGCGTCAGCGCCCCGACGACGTGCGCCGCCGCGAAGACGACCAGGAACAGGAGCAGAGCGCGCCGCCGGGGCCAGCGCAGGGTCGCCATCGCCAGGACGGGCGCGCCGACGACCATCCCGACCGCGTACGCCGAGATGAGCAGCCCGGCCGTCGGGACCGTGACGTGCAGGTCCCGCGCCATCGGCTCGAGCAGTCCCGCCAGCAGGAACTCCGACGTCCCGATGACGAAGATCGCGAAACCGAGCACCCAGATGGCCAGCGGCATCGTCGTCCACCCCAATTCTGTATTCCAGATTCCAAAACCAGCGCGGCGTGCGCCCCGGGTGGGGCGCGCGCGTGTTTCTAGAGAGCGGTCAGATTTCTAGAGAGCGGTCAGAGCGGTGGCCGCGATGCCTTCCAGCTCGGCGCGCCCGGCGCCGTAGCGGGACGCGATCCGCAGGCCGCTGACCTGGGCGAGGATGAAGTGGGCCAGCGCGTCCGGGGTGCGGTCCCCGGCGAGCTCGCCCTCGCGGACGGCCCGTCCGCACGCCGCCCGGACGGCCTCGAAGCGCCGCCGGTAGTCGCGCTCCAGCATCCGGGCGATCTCCGGGTCGCGCGGCACGAGCTCGACGCTGGTGTTCACGACCAGGCAGCCGAGCTCGTCCTCGCACTCGTCGACGATCACCCAGCCGAGCAGTGTGGTGACCTTCTCGCGCAGCGGGGCGTCGCCCTCCATCAGCTCGGTGACGCGGCCGGTCGCGTTCGCGATGAAGTGCGCCAGCGCCCGGACGAACAGGTCGTGCTTGCTGACGAACGCGTTGTAGATGCTGCTGCGCCGCAGCCCGGTCGCCTCGCACAGGTCGTCGGTCGACGTGCCGTCGTAGCCCCGGCGGCGGAACGCGTCCGCCGCCGCCTCGACCGCGCGGGTCTCGTCGAACGTCCTCGGTCGTGCCATGCGGGCGACGCTACCATGTTTTGGAACCAAGATTCCATAACGCCATACTGGGCGGATGGTGACGGTTGATGACGTCCGGCGCGTGGCCCTGCCCCTCCCGCGGACCACGGAACACCTGATCAGGGACCGCGTGAAGTTCCGCGTGGGCGCGATCGTCTACGTGGCGTTCTCCCGGGACGAGACCATCATCGGCTTCGCGTTCCCGAAGGAGGAGCGGGAAGGGCTCATCGCGTCCGACCCGTCCACGTTCGTGATGCCGAACGAGGCGAACCAGCGCTTCAACTGGGTCGAGGCCCGGACGGCCGCCCTCGGTGAGGACGAGATGCGCGAACTCGTCATCGACGCGTGGCGCATGGTCGTCCCCAAGCGCGTCGCCAAGGAGCACCTCGGCCTCTGACCGCCACCTAGCGGAGTGCGTCGCGCAGCGCGGTGAGCCAGTGCGCCGTGGTCTCGCGCGCGAGAACCGAGTCGGGGGCGTACGCCTCGAACAGGTGCCACGCGCCTGGGACGTTCTTCACCGTGACGGGCACATCGGCCTCCATGAGCCGCCGCGCGTAGTCCAGGCCCTCGTCCCGTAGCGGGTCGGCTCCGCAGGTGAGGATGTACGCGGGCGCCACCCCGGACAGCTCGTGCGCGCGCGCCGGGGCCGCATAGGGCGACACGTTGCTGCCGCGTGCCTTCCCCAGGTAGACGTTCCACATGCTCGCGACGAGGCGGGTGTTGGTGAAGCGCGGGTCGGTGATCGCGCGCATCGAGGCCGTGTCGCCCCGGTCGTCCAGGCAGGGGATCAGGAGCGTCTGGAACGCGACGCGCGGGCCGCCGCGATCGCGCGCGGCGAGGCACAGCGCGGCGCTCAGGCATCCGCCCGCCGAGGCCCCCGCGACCGCGACGCGCGCGGGGTCGACGTCCAGGTCGTCCGCGTGCTCGGCCAGCCAGCACAGCACCGCGTAGCAGTCGTCGAACCCGGCCGGGAACGGGTGCTCCGGCGCGAGCCGGTAGTGGACGTTGACGACCACCGCGCCCGTCGCGACGCATACGTCCCGGGCCATGGGGCTCGGCCCGTCCAGTTCCCCGAAGCTGAACCCGCCGCCGTGGACGTACAGCACCGCGGGCAGCCTCCCGGTCGCTCCCGCCGGACGGATGACCTGCACGTCGACGCCCGCCGCGATCCGGTGCTCGACCGTCACTCGGGCATCCGGCCCCATGCGCGGCGCCATGAGCCGCCTGAAGGACGCGCGGGCCGCGTCGACGTCCTTGGACGCGTCGACCCGATCGGGCAGTCCGGCCAGGACGCCGGTCAGTTCCGGGTGGATGAACATCGACAACCCTCTCATTGATACGGTCTCGGCGGCATGAAAGTATGCTCTCCGTGAGACCGTGTCAAGGAGAGGGAGTCGGTGGCCGAGAACAGTCCGCAGGACCACGTCGTGCTGGGCCTCATCGAGCGCCACGGCTCGATGACGCCGTACGAGCTCAAGGCCAAGGTCGAGGAGAGCGTCGACTACTTCTGGCCCATCCCGCACGCGCAGCTCTACCGGATCCCGGCCCGCCTGGCCGAGCAGGGCCTGCTGCGCGAGGAGCAGGAGGAGACCGGACGCCGCCGCCGCGTGTTCCACCTGACCGAGCAGGGACGCGCCGTCCTCCAGGCGTGGCTGGCCGACCCCGAGGCGGGCCCGGCCGAGACGCGCGACCCGTCCCAGGTCAAGCTGTTCTTCGCCGACCTCTCAGCCCCGGAGCACCTGACGGCCCTGGCCCGGGCCCAGCTCGCCGAGCACGAGAAGTGGCTCGCGCGGTACCGCGACCTGCGAGCCTCGGCGGCCCCGGACGACCTCGCCCGCCGGCGCCTCCTCGACCTCGGCATCACCCACGAGACGTCCTACGTCGAGTACTGGAGGTCCCTGCTGGACTAAGGGCGTTCGGCCTCTTCCCAGTCCGGGCCGTTCAGGCCGGGGAAGCAGGTCATGGACTCGACGCGCACCGGCCTGAACGGTGACAGGCGAGGCGCGAGCGGGGCGGGATGGGGGAGCGCCGACCAGTCGAGGGAGACCGTCCCGTCCGGGGCCCTGCGGAGCGCGCGGTACAGGTCGACGACCGTCTCGGGCGCTCCGGGGCGGTGGACGGCCAGGTGGAGGCTGTGGTCCGGCGACGGGTCGAACGCGGCGGACCGCGGGTCCCACCGGTCGTCGTCGCCGTCCTCGAACGAGCCCTCCCAGTGGTACTCGCGCGTGATCTCGTCGGCCGCCGGCCTGATCCGGGCGTGGTCGCCGAACAGCCAGACCCAGTCGCTCCACTCGCTGTTGGAGACGCGGGCGTTGACCTTCAGGAGGAAGAAGCCCTCCGCATGGCGGCAGACGTCCCCGTCCCCGTCCCCGTCCCCGGGGACGGGCGGTGCCTCGGCGCCGAGCGCCCGGAGGCGGAGCCCGGCGTCGACGTCGCCGGGGTCCGTCCGAAGTGAGCGGCGGTAGGCGCCGACCGCCGCGGCGGTGTCGCCGAGCGTCTCCAGGGTGAGCCCGAGCGTGAGCGCCGAGAGGTTGTCGCCGGGGTCGGCGGCGAGCGCGCGCCGGGCCGCGCGTGCGGCGTCCTCCGCCAGCAGGCGGCCCGGCGCGTCGTCCTCGTCCAGGACGTCCAGCGGCCTGCCGTCGTCCTGCGCCTCGCCCCAGGCCATGGGCATGAGGACCTCGCCCTGCACGTGGGCCTGGAGCCGGGTGAAGGCGAGAACCGCGAGCCCGGTCGTGACGGCCGGGTCGCCCGGGCGGCCGGCCGCCTCGTACGACCGGCGGGTCTCGGTGAACGCGTCGCCCAGCTCGTCGGTGTCGCACTCGTCGCCGACCACGGCGCGCCAGCAGTAGCGGAGCATGGCGCACGCGCGTTCGAGTTCATCCACCTTGGGATGGTCGCAGACGAATCAGGACGACAGGAGGTGGCGCATCGTCTTGTCGAGGTCGGTGGACGGGTCCGACGTACGGAGGGCGACGAAACCGTCTGGGCGGACGAGGAGCAGGCCGTCCTCAGGAATCCAGTCGGCGTCGACGCGGTGGGCCGGGAGCCCGGCGGCCTCGGCGGACTCCAGCCAGGACGGGCTGCCGGTGAAGACCGTGAAGCGGGACGCGACGAGGTCGAGCGTCGAGACGCCGTCCGCGACCCACAGGTGCGGGACGCGGGAGCCGGGCGAGCCGTCCAGGACCAGGTCCTCGGTGGACGGCAGCTCGGTTCGCGCGTCGATGATCGCGGACGAGTCGTACCGGTGGCCCAGGTGGACGATCGGGGCGTGGAGGGCTCCGGCGGCGGCGCGCGCGGCGGCCGCCTCGGGGCCCGTACCCCAGTGCAGGCGGGGGTCGGCCAGGCGGAGAAGGGCCTGCTCCAGCACGAGCGCGGCGACGGGACGGCGTTCCGCCTCGTAGGTGTCGAGCAGGCCGGGCCCGGCGGCGCCGTCCAGGACGGCCGCGAGCTTCCACGCGAGGTTGTGCCCGTCGGCGACGCCGGTGTTCATGCCGAACGCGCCGACGGGCGGGACGGTGTGGGCCGCGTCCCCGGCGAGGAGGACCCGTCCTTCGCGGAAGCGGTCGGCGAGCTGTCCGCGCACCCGCCAGCGCGCCGCGCCGACGATGTCGACGTCGAGGCCCGGGTCGCCGACCGCGGCCCGCACCAGGTCGCGGCAGCGGGCGTCGGTCAGGCCGTCCTCGTGCGGGACGTGCAGGACCCATCTCCGCGTGCCGTCGATCGTCACCAGCATCCCGGTATCGGTGCCGCAGGTGACGAAGGAGCGGCCGCGCGTGTGCGGGGTGAGGTCGGCCGTGAACAGGATGTTCGTCAGCGCGCCGCCGAGCGCGCCGGGCCCGGACACGCCGATCCCGAGCGCGTCCCGGACGCCGCTGCGCGCGCCGTCCGCCGCGACGAGGTGGTCGGCCCGGACGGTCCGCTCGCCGTCGTTCAGGACGGCGGTCACGCCCGTCTCGTCCTGGGTGAACGAGGTCAGGACGGTCGAGTAGGCGACGGTGACGCCGCGCTCGCGGGCGGCCGCGAGCAGGACGCGGTCGAGGCGGTCCTGGGGGCAGGGGCCGCGGAGGGCGGCGGGGGAGAAGTCGCCGGAACGCCCCGTCATCCGGACGGGCCGGGGCGGGGCCGCGGCGGCCAGGGCGTCCAGGTCGGCGGTGGCGAGCGTCGGCGCGGCGATCTTGCCGAGGCCGGTGGTCATGGGGATCGCGGCGGCGTCCACGGCGTCCTCGAGGCCGAGCTCGCGGAAGAGCTCGGCCGTGCGCGGGCCGACGCCGGTGGCGCGCGGATGGACGTCCGGGCCCTCGCGGCGCTCGACGACCAGGACGTCCGCCCCGTGGTGGGCGAGGAACAGCGCGGTCGACAGCCCGACGGTCCCGGCTCCGGCGACGAGGATCATGACGGCTCCTTATGGATACAGCGTTTCCGTAGTGGCTACACCGTAACCACAACGGTACGATGGCCGCAATGGACGGACTGGTGTGGACGAAGGAACGGCGCGAGCCGCGCCGCCGGGCGCCGAGCGTGGAGCGGTTCGTGACGCGGGCCGTCGCGATCGCGGACGCCGAGGGCGTCGACGCGGTGACGATGCGCCGGGTGGCCAAGGACCTCGGATCCGGGACGGCGTCCCTCTACCGGTACATCGCCGGGCGGGACGAGCTGCTCGACCTCATGATCGACGCCGTCCAGGGCGAGAACGCGCCGCCCGAGCCGTCCGGCGACTGGCGCGCCGACCTGGGTGTCTACGCCGGCGCGCTGCGGGCCGTCCTGCTGCGGCACCCGTGGCTCGGCGCGGCGCTGACGGGGCGCCCGGCGCTCGGCCCGCACTCGCTGCGCCGGTACGACACCGTCCTCGCGGCGGCCGGGACGCTGACGCCCGACGCCACGCTCGCCGCGCTCGCCGTGGACACGGTGACCGCCTACGTCCTCGGCTCGGTCGGCGGCGAGATCGCCGAACTCCAGGCGTCCCGGCGCACCGGCATGACCGAGGACGAGTGGCGCGCGAGCGTGAGCCCGTACATCCGCGAGGTGGTCGACGGCGGCGAGTACCCGCACTTCAGCCGGCGGATCATCGAGGCGGACGACCAGCCGCCCGGCCGCGCCTTCGAGTTCGGGCTGACCTGCGTCCTGGACGGCCTAGCGGCCCGCATCCCGCGCGGAACGTGAATATTTCTTGCGTTCAGGGATAGGGTGCGCCCGTGAGCGGCTTTTCTCCGGAATTCCTGTGGGGCGTCTCCACCTCGGCGCTCCAGATCGAGGGCGCGTTCGACACCGACGGGCGCGGCCCGTCCGTGTGGGACGGCCACACCGCCAAGGACGGCACCGACGCCCGCGTCGCGACCGGCCACTACGACCGGTACCGCGAGGACGTCGCGCTCCTCGCCGGCCTCGGCGTCGACGCCTACCGGTTCTCCCTCTCGTGGACGCGCGTCCAGCCGTCCGGCACGGGCGCGGTCAACCAACGCGGTCTCGACTTCTACGACCGCCTCGTCGACGAGCTGGCGGCACACGGCATCACGCCCGTCCCGACCCTGTTCCACTGGGACACCCCGAGCACCCTCTCCTGGCAGGACCGCGACACCGCCGACCGCTTCGCCGAGTACGCCGCGATCGTCGCCGACCGCCTCGGCGACCGCGTCCCCCGCTGGATCACGATCAACGAACCCGCCGAGGTCACCCTCCTCGGCCACGCCATCGGCGAGCACGCGCCCGGCCTCAAACTCGTCTTCGACGCCCTGCCCGTCGCGCACCACCTGCTCCTCGGCCACGGCAAGGCCGTGCGCGCCCTGCGCGCGGCGGGCGCGGACCAGATCGGCGTCGCCATGTCCCACACCCCGGTCTGGACGGCCGGCGACACCGACGAGGACCGCTTCGCCGCCGACCTCTACGACGGCATCATGAACCACCTGTTCGCCGACCCCGTCCTGACCGGCCGCTACCCCGAGGGCTTCGCCGAGGCCATGCCCGGCCCGGTCGACGACGACCTCGCCGTCATCGCGTCCCCGGTCGACTGGTACGGGATCAACTACTACAACCCGTCCCTCGTCGGCGCCCCGAAGCCGGGCGAGGCGAGCTACGCGGGCATCGACCTGCCCCCCGACCTGCCGTTCGAACTGCACGACATCCCGGGCTACCCGCACACCGCGTTCGACTGGCCCGTCGTCCCGGACGGCCTCCGCGAACTCCTCGTCTCCCTCCGCGACCGCTACGGCGACCGCCTCCCGCCCGTCGTCATCACCGAGAACGGCTGCTCCTACGACGACCCGGTGGACGACACGCGCCGCATCGAGTACCTGGACGGCCACATCCGCGCCGTCGCGGCGGCGATGTCCGAAGGCGTGGACGTCCGCGGCTACTTCGTCTGGTCGCTGCTCGACAACTGGGAATGGGCCGAGGGCTTCCGCCAGCGCTTCGGCCTCGTCCACGTCGACTACGACACCCTGAAGCGCACCCCCAAGGCGTCCTACGCCTGGTACCGCGACCACATCCGGGCGGCCAAAGCCTGAGGCGAACGCGGCCGCGCTACCGTCGTGACCACGGCGAGCACCCCGAACGCGAGCAGAACGAGACGACCCGATGGACGCCCCCGAACCACCGCGCGCAGGCCCGTCCCTGCGCGCCCTCGTCCAGGACGACGGGCCTTTGTCGCCCGACTCCGTCCGAACCCTGGCCGTCGACCTGGCGCGGTCGCTCTCGTCCCTCCACCTCTCGGGCACGACCCACGGCGCCCTGAGCCCGGACACCGTCGTCCTCACCCCTGACGGCCCGGCCTTGGCGGACGCCACCGAACCCGCGCCCGCCTACGCGTCCCCCGAACAGACCCGCGCCCACGACCTCACCCCACCAGCGGACATCTTCGCCCTGGGCGCCGTCCTCACCTACGCCGCCACCGGCCACCCGCCCTTCGGTGAAGGCTCCGCCGAACTGCTCGCCTACCGAATCGCCTACCACGCCCCCGACCTGGACGGCATTCCGGACAACCTGCGCGCCCTCATCACGTCCTGCCTGGCCAAGTCCCCTGCAGACCGTCCAACCGCCACCGACGTAACCCTCCACACCTTCACCCCCGGCCAACGCACGACCACCGCCCAGCGCACCGACTCGCGTCCGGCCGCAGCGCCTGCACACTCGAACGCGCCGGAAGCCGCCTCGCCGGGTGCCGTCACGGACCCTCGCGCCGTGCTGCTCGCCCAAACGGCCGGATCCATGCGAGCCGTCCTGACGAACAGCGCCACGATGCTCGCCGCACTCCGCGACCGCCAGGCCGCCCGAACAACGCCGCCTACGGCCCGCCCCCAAACCCCAACACGATGGCCCGCGGCCGAGCCCACACACCCCGACGAGTACCGCTGCGTCCCGTCCGAGTACCGAAACCACCCGTACTCGATGACGATCACCACCAGCACCGCAGGCAAGCAGCTCCTCTACCTCCTCCTCGGCCTCCTGATCGCACTCGTCCTGTGCTTCACCACCCCGCTAGGCCGAACGCCGGTGGCCTACGTCGCGCTCATCCCGATCGGCCTCCTGGTCGGCTGGAGACTGGCCCCCAAGCGGGACGTCCTCACCGTGGGACCCGAGGGCCTGCACGTCCGCCAGCGAGGCAGAACCTCCACCCGCCGCAAGCCGACGACGTTCCAGATCGACTGGGACGACCTGAAGACCCTCCGCGTCATCCCCGACAAGGACGCCGTCCGCCTGGTGGTCACCGTCACCAGCCCAGGCCGGCCCAACTGGTTCCGCGACAACAACATCCGCCGCTTCGCCGACGGCTACGAGCTCTACAGGTCCCCGACCGCGAACCGCCAAGACACCACCGCCCAAGCCACCCGCCTCCGCCAGGCCCTGACCCCTTTCACCGAGAGCTACTGACCAGCCGCGCGGACCACCATGGCGGCCATCGCCACCCGATCGCATCGTCTGCCGCTCCAGTTCGAACAAGATCGAAAAGTCCTGGTCTGTCGGTAGGTTTCTGCCATGACTGCTGTTGTGCTGAGCAAGGACGAGGCCGACGACCTGGCCACCTCGCTGTGCGGGATCGTCAGCGACTACCCCATGGACGACCCCACGGTGGTCCTCCAGGGCTGCGCCGACCGGCTCGCCGCCGACCCCGGCGGACCCGGCCGGGCGGGGCTCGTCGTGATCCTGACCGCCACGACCCCGTACGCCACGTCGGGTCGGATCGAGGCGCCCGAACTCCTCGTGGACATGGCCGCCGCGCTGCGTGCCGCCCGGGAGACGCTCGACGCCGACGCGTGCGACGGCGGCCACCCACACGCCGACAGCGCTGCCTGGGACGCCGCGGAGGCCGTGACCGTGGGCGCCCATCTGCTCACCGAGGAGGGGAAGACCTCCCTCGACCCTGACGAGTACGACGAAGAGTTCGACCTTCCTTTGGAAGCGTGGATCTGCCCGAAGGCGCTCTCCGCGATCGCCGCCGAGGGCGTGGCGACCTTGGAAGAGGGCTTGCAGAGGATGACGCACTCGCTCTGAGCGTATGGCTGCCGGGTTGTCGCTCACTGGATCTCCACTCGCGGCAACCCGCAGATCGAACCCCTTCACCGAAACCTACTGACCAACCTCGGCCACCCCGCCCGGCCCGCAGGTTTGCCCGCAGCGCGGCGGCACATTCAACACGCCACGGATTTCCCGGACGGCGGTTCGCGGACATGTCGTGAACCGCTCCGCGAGTGACCGAATCACGGACCCGGTTGGTGACTTCAGGGCGACGTCGAAGTCAGCACTTCCTGTCTGGCCAATGACAACGATATTTACAGGCCAAGACAGATCGCCGAAAATCGCGTTCTCCATGAGGTTGCGACAGGGGAGCGGCGATGCCCGGGAGGCCGAAGCACAACGAGAGGTGCGAGAACGCGGAGCGTCCCAAGTGCAGGTGCACGGGATGCGGCGGGTCGCGGCATGGCTGGCAGGGAGCGATCAACATCGCGTCCGACGCGTCCGGCGAACGCCTGGCCAAGCTCGTCGACGCGACCGACAAAGGGTGGTGCGCGGCCCTGCGGCCCCGCAACAAACGGACCTTCCCGAACGGCGAGCCCCGTCCGCCGATCAGAAGCGAGCAGCAAGCCGCGATCGAGAGCGCCCGCGCGGACGTGGTGGCCTGGCTGCACAGATCCCCGGACCGCCTGGCGGAACTGAAGAAAGCGGGCGAGCCCTTCGACTGGGAGCGAAACGACGACGTCCGAGAGTTCGTCGAGACCCATGTGGTTCCGGCGCTCGAGCACAAGTTCGGGCCGGAGCGTGTGAAGCAGTTCCAGGCACATGCCGTCGCGACGCACTTCTGGTGTGAACTGCTCGCCCAGATCGCCCGCGTCCTCTCCGAACTCAAGGAGAACTACGAGAAGGCAAAGGAGGAGGTGAAGACCGCCCTCACGTCTGGAGTCATGAACACCCTGCCGACGTGGGAACTGCTCCAGCCCTACGAGGACATGATCAAGGCTTCGGTGGACGTGGTCTGGAGGTCCGTGGAGCAGGCCCCGCGAGCGGTGGGACTGCCCGGCCCCGAAGACCTCTTCGAACTGATCTGGCCGATCCGCGTCCTCGCGCTCCTCATGTGCAAGGACCCGTCCGAGCATCCCGCCGTCCGCGAACACTGCCTGAACCCGGTCATGCGCTGGGGCGAGGTGAGGATGCGCGAGGAGGTCAAAGCACGCCTGCGCTGGTCTTTCCCGGAGGAGTGGCTACCACCCACGAACACCCCCTGACCACGCCGACCGACCTGCCACCTGGATGCGGAAGCAGGCCGGTCACATGCCTCGCGACGACTTCGCTCAGGGAGGCTCGGGCGTGGTGAGGCTCTTGGTGATCGCCTCGAGGGCGTCCTGAAGATCGGGCAGCGGATGGCAGCCCTTCGTCCCGTTGGTGTTGCGCCAGCTCAGCTCGGTACGCGTGATCTCGACGCGCAGCTCGTCCACGAGCAGGACGGACCGCCCGCCGATGTCACCGGCATGCGAGGCGAACAGCCCCCGCCTGCACAGTTCGAGCACCATCCAGCGGGTCACGCGCGCCGGAGTGAGCACGGGGACGGAAACCGCGTACCCCTCGGGAAGCGGAAACGCGCACCACACGGCTTTCCCGCGAGCCGGAACCAGCCGCAGCCGCGACCGGCTGAGCCGGGCCCCGCACGTCTCAGCCAGCGCCGCAACGATGGCCAGCCCCTTCCCATGAACGTCGAGCAGGTCCCCGTGCACCGCATGAGGAAGCGGCCCAGGCCCGGTGTCGAACACCGTGAGGACGAGCGAGGGCGCATGCCGAGTCCGCAGCCAGACCCACAGCTCCGCATCCGTGCCATCCCCATAAAGCAGGGCATTCGTCGCGAGCTCCGACACCGCCACCACGGCGTCATCGATCAGGCCGTCCGGCAGACCAAGCTCACCCATCAGGACCGACACGGTCGACCGCGCGACCGAGGCACACGACCGGTCAGGCGGCAGCACGAGCACCTTCGCCTGGCCGGCCTGGAGGACGGGCCGGTCCTCGCTCAGCACGAGGCGTCCCACACGTCCACCCGCCTCCCACGACCAGCGAACGCCGACGACTGCCCGACCCCCCGACGAAGAAACCCCGACCTCCCCGACACAGGTCCGACGACGCGACTGCGGAAGTGAACCTCCAGCAGCCAAACGAGCTCGTCCTCATCCAGCGCCTCGACCAACTGCCGATCCGCCGACAGGAACCAGTAGCTCCCGGTGAAGCGGCCGTACCAGCAGACCACCCGCGGATGCCGAACCCGCACGACGGCGAGAACGACCTCCGGATCCACCCCACGCCCCTCCCACGAGGCGCGCCCCCCAGGTTCTGCCGTGAACCTGACACGAACCGGCGGACGAGCGGCAACGGCGATCGACGCCGATGCCAAGCTTGCAGAAATCTCTCCCATGACGGACCTCCGGTGTCCGAAGGGCCCCGGCCACGTGCTTGTCTCACCACGTCCGGGACCCGCATGTGGGCATGCAGGACGAAACCTCCGGCGGACATGCCGCCAGCGGTTCAGCTGTGATGAGTCGCTACGCGGCGTAGACCTGCCGCAGCGCACGTGGCCGTCCCCGCCATCGGGGGCGCGCCTGCTTCCCTTCGGACCTTCGGTTCACCGCCGTCATCGATGCGTCTACCATGACGGCACACCTCCTTCGCGAGGTTGGAGCCGCGCGGCCAGGACGGTTTCCAGGCCTATGACCTGGCCGCGCGGCGGCCTCAAAGTTGCAGGACAGGTGAAGCTCCGAGGGCCATGATGCGCTTGATCACGGCCTCCCGCAACGCACTGAGCATGATTGCCTTTACTAATTGTGCGATCTCATGCACGGAACGCACACGGGAGTGCAAGCATGAGGTCATGCCCCAAGTGCGACACAGCCTCACCGTCCGTGGCCGTCGACTCGCCCGTGAGCTGCGCGCGACCCGCGAGCACGCGGACCTCACGCTCGAACAGGCGTCAGCGGCCCTCGGCTGGAACCGCTTCAAGCTCGGCCGGATCGAAGCAGGCAAGACCCGGGTCTCGTCCCCGGACGTCACCCGCATCCTGGACGTGTACGGCGTCGACCCGTCGGTGAACGCGACCCTCGTCCAACTCGCCCGCGACGCCAGCCGCCGAGGCTGGTGGAACAGCTACTCGGGGATCTACTCCGGCGGGTACGTGGGTCTGGAGGATGAGGCATCCGAGATCCGCACGTACCACGTCCAGCTGATTCCCGGCCTGCTGCAGACGGAGGACTACGCGCGAGCCGTCATCTCTGCCGGAGTTCCGGACGACCAGGATGAGGTCAACAAGCGCCTGCACGCACGGATGGCTCGAAAGACGCTCCTCAGTAGACCGGACGCGCCTGTCCTCAACGCCGTCTTGGCGGAGTCTGCCCTTCGGCAGAGAGTCGGAGGAGCCGCCGTCATGCGAGACCAACTCACCGCGCTCATCAAGGCGGCGGGACGCTCGAACGTTGCGGTGCGAGTTCTTCCCTACCGTGCCGGGGCGCGTGCCGGCATCGAGGGGTCCTTCGTTGTCCTCAGCTTTGAGGATGACCTCGACCCCGACATCGGATACTCGGAGGGCATCTACGGCAACGTGTTCATCGAAGGGGTCGAACAGGTGTCCCACTGTAGGGTGGAGTTCGATCGCATTTGGGAGGCGGCGCTCAGCGAGGAAGCTTCCGAGCGCTTCATCACCGACATCGCCTCCAAGTTCTAGGGAGCTTGCATATGCGTGACGGTCGCTTCCGGGAGTCCTCTGCCCTCGTTTGGCGAAAGAGCTCTCACAGCACAGCCCAGGGTGAGGAATGTGTCGAGGTCACGTCGCTGTCTCAGGACACGATCGGCGTCCGTGACAGCAAGGACCCCGAAGGCCCTCGCCTCACTCTGACCCCCGCAGCCTGGCGTGCCCTCGCACACCGGACGAAGACCCTCTGAGCCCCAACCTGCCCAGCTTGACAGGCCTCCTCATCCGCAAGGCCTGCGAGTAACAGGGAAGGAACTTTCCGCATGCGTGCCAACGGCCTCCCACGGCGAGCAGCCATTGTCTGGCTGAAGAGCTCGCATAGCACCGCTCATGGTGAGGACTGCGTCGAAGTTGCAGCCCTGCCTCACCGGGTGGTCGGCCTCCGTGACAGCAAAGATCCGGAAGGCCGTCGCCTCACTCTGACCCCCGCAGCCTGGCGTGCCCTTGCATACAGGACGAAAGCCATCTGACCAGGACCGCCCAGGGGGAAGTGTCGACAGGCATCTGCTAGCAGCAGTAATGCAGCGGAACTGTCTGTCACCAAGGCTAGGTCGAAGGCTTCCTTGCCACCTCCACACCCTGGACGGCATCCCGCGCACTGCTCGGGGCCACTTCGGCTGGAACTACACCTGGCCCGACGGCCGATGGTGCACGTCTTGTCCTTGCCCAGGTTCAGTCGCTCGTGCGTGCTTCCGCTTGGCGGTGGGCGCGGTGTGAGAGCGGCACGCGGAGGGCCGAAATTGCCAATTTGGACCAACCACCGCTCGTGACTCCCGCCTGTCGGGTGCGACCACAGGCCACCGCTACCCGCCTGAGATCCATCGCCATCGCCATCGCCCTGCACATCTGCGCAGCACCCTCGGTGTGACCAGCACGGACAAGACCTACCTTGACTCTGAAGCGATACGAGGAGGGTGGGTATGTCCGATGAGGCCGTGCGAGGTGGGGGCATCGGCCGCAACAAGAGACCTTGCTGCAAACAGGAAGAGGCTTGACCCGATTTACAGGGTTACGGCATGATCGCTCGCTGAGTCCCCGCATCCCCTCGTCCGCTCCGCTCCCCCGGAGGAGTCGATGGCCCACGATGGCCCCAACACCAATCCGCAGGACAACTGGAAGGGACTCGCAAGCAGCGGCACCGATGTCGTGCACCAGGATCTGCGGCCACTCGCCCGAAAGCTTGAGGGCTACCTGGAAACCATGGTCGACTCGGCGACCGCGCATCTGACTACAGCCGGCTCGGTCCCGTCGGCCGCGTATGGGCGGTGGGACGCCGCTGCCGGACTGGCGAGTACCGTTGCCGTCACGCACCAGGGCATAACCAAACAACACATCGCGTTCGTGCACGCGCTGCGTGACATGGTTCACAAGCTGCATGCCACGATGCAGGTCTACGACGAGCACGAGCAGATTATCGACGCCAAGATTCAAAGGCTCGATCAGCTCCTCAAGACCTCCCCGCAGCCGAGTGGGCTGCCGAGCCCGCTGTCCACGCCCCCCAAGGCCACTGGCCCGTCCTGGTAGCTCGGAGTCACAACGTGAGCGAACTCAACCATGTCTCGTTAAAGGGGTCCCCACCTGCGGGATCTCCGGGGGCCTATACCTCCAAAGAACAGATCGTCGCACTCCTGAAGAGCACTGACCCTGCCGCTGTCGGCCGGGCTGGAGAGTCATACGTCAACTTCGCTAGTGCCTACGAGCAGATGGTGGCGAACCTCAAGGGATTCTCCAATGATCTGGCGGAGGCATGGACGGGTCCGGCCTCTAACGCAGCCCAAACGCAACTGCTGGACATGCATGAGGCTGCGATGCAGATCTTCCAACAGTCCGACAGCGCAGGTCGGGCTGTCCAGGCACATGGCGACAGCTACCTGTCCTGGTACCGCACCAGCATGCCCACGCCCAAGACCACTCAAGAAGCCCAGCAGTGGATGCAGGCAGCCAACAGCCGCATCATTCAAACCTGGCAGGCCATGCCCGACAGTCTGTCCACCAAACTGCCTGAAACCGGGCAGGACAGATGGAGCCCGCCTGACGCTGCCGGCCCGGGTTCGGGCCCGGGCGGAGGAATCGGCGGAGGCGGTTCAGGGGGGCCACATCAGCCTGGGAGTTCGGCGAGCTCTCGCGGAACCTTCTCACCGGGTAGCGAGTATTCGAACCCTTCCCACGGCAACGGATCGCATCACGCCCCCGGTCACGGCCCAGGGCAACATTCGCCCGCTCCTGGCACTCATGGCCAACCGCAGCCATGGTGGTCGGGTGGCAGCAACGGTCCACACAGAACCGAGCTATCAGGGGTCGATCCTGCAGGGCCGGGGATGCGTGGCCCAGGCTCTGGCCCTGGACCGTTCGGGGCGGGCGGACCTGGCACGAGTGGGCCTGGCCTATCTCCTCTCGGGGGAGGGGGCATTCCAGGGGCCGGAGCCGTCCCAGGAATGCCTGGAATCGGACTGGCTCCTGGCCCCGGAGGCAGCGCTGGTGCCGGAAATGGGGTCGGTAGAGGAACCCTCGGCAACGAGATATCCCGTGCGGGCGCGACAGGTCGCTCCGGATCACCCGGTGTTGTCGCCGGGACAGGCCGCGAAGACGAGAAGGAGGAGCAGCTCGAGCGCGAACGCAGTGCATGGATGTCCGAAGAGCGCAGCCTGTGGGATGGTGATGTGGAGTATGCGCCGGGCATCATCGGCGATGCCCCTCCGCGCATGAACATCCCGGAATCCCCTGCTGAGCAGGAAATCGACGAGCAGAACGCTGTGGCGCTGATGCAGGGTGATTTCACAGCGTTCCTCGAACCCCAGGCAGACGCCCCCGAACATGCCACTACCCCCGACTCTGGGGACACACTCTGACCATGCCCACCATCCGCTACTGGCGCAGGTTTGCGGCCGCGGTCGTGGCCAGCGTGATCGCGTGCAACGCGACGCCCCAGGCTGCGGCCGCAGCGCCGTCACCTCGTACCGATGAATGGTGGTTTCGGACCTGGGCGGTCCAAAGCAAGATCTGGCCCATGACCCGTGGTGCTGGGGTTACCGTCGCGGTCATCGATAGCGGTGTCAACGCCAGGCTGCCTGAACTTGCTCACGCCGTGGTCCCCGGCGTCGACTTGGTTGACCACAGCACGGACGGCAGAGTCGACCTCGACACAGAGAGCCCAGGCCATGGGACGGCGACAGCAGCACAGATTTCCGGGCAAGGTGGTGGTAGCAGCGGATACGTGGGCCTTGCTCCGGAGGCCAAGGTACTTCCTATACGGATTTCGCATTCGGATGGTGGCCAAACTCCGGAGGCCATCAAGACAGCAGTAGATCACGGAGCCAAGGTCATTAACATGTCCTATGGCGCGGATGCCACAGTTATGACTCCTGTCCACTGCAGTCCAGACCTGGCGCCCGCCATTGGTTATGCCCTGCAACACGATGTGGTGCTGGTGGCGTCATCAGGCAACGAGGGCGCTGGCAGTAACTGGCCTTCGCAGCCGGCCTCCTGCCCAGGCGTGCTAGCAGTCGGGGCCGTCACCAAAGAGCTGCACCCATGGGTCCAGACCGAGCGGCAGAACTACGTGACTATTGCCGCTCCAGGCGGAGACATGCGCCTGCTGGACAAGCAGGGCCGCATGCATAACGGAGCGGGAACCAGTTCGGCTGCGGCTCTGACCGCGGCGGCCGTCGCATTGATTCGAGCGAAGAACCCGGCAATGCCAGCCCGCACCATCATTCAACGAGTCCTGGCTACAGCACGTCCCGTCGGGAGTCCCGGCTGGAACAACCGCACTGGTTTCGGCCTGCTCGATATATCCGCAGCCATTGACCCTGTGGGACATCCTGTCTCCGCCACTGCTCCCAACCCAATATACGATGCCTTCGAGCGGTGGCAGAAGCAGATCAGTTCGACTTCACCCACCCCAAAGCAGCTGCTGCAATCTCCGATAGCCTCCAATCGCGCCAAGAAGTCGACATTCCTGAGCTCAGGGACTCTTTGGCTCATAGCTGGGGGTGGGCTTGCGGCTACTCTTATCGGAGTGGTGGCAATAGCTCTGATTCTGCGTTCGCGCAATAGATTTCGCCGGGCGTGAAACTCCTGCCCGGATGCTTCCGCCTACCGCAACATCAAAATGCCACGAAGTGAACTCCATTTCAGCTTTGAGTGCAAGGATCTGGCCTTCCCAGCAGTGAGTGCTGCAGGTTGGATCAACTGGAGATCGCCCGGCTGTCCAAGGTGGCTCAGAACGATGCAACCTGTCGTGTAAATCAGGGATGGATGCTTCCGGAAACAGCTGCCGCAAATTTTTCTGCGAAAGTGATTATTTGACCAGAGCCTTGGAGGCCGGCCAGGCGGAAGGATATTCCGACCCTCATATTCCCTCGCGCGATCTCCATGTCTGCCGTTCCATCGGCTACGGCGATGCAATTCACGTCGCTGGCCTCAGGAAGTGGTCGGCACTTGCCTCCCTTGATTCTGGAGCGAATGAGGTCCACTCCGGATGAATTGCTAGAATCCGCATATACTGTGACCACCACGAAAGACGCTTTAGGGCCATGCAATTCCGTTGCGGCATCACACTCCGCCTGCCCAGCGTTGGAAGATTGAGATTGTACTTGTAGAGTTCCCCCTCGGAGGAGCGATTTGTCAGGGAAGCTGGCAAGCGTGCAAGCTGAGGGCACTGTGAGCTTTTGGGGAAGCGTATTGATTGTAGTAGACTTATCCATTCCGTGGCGCGGTTCAGACCTATCTGCTCCGTTGGAGCAGGCCGATATTGTAAGTGATATTGCACATAGTATTGCCGTGTGGATGGTCACTGAATAATTGTTTCTCACAGAGGCTTCCAGGAGTCCGAATCCTTGATGCGCTCACTAGGTGCTCCAGGAGCGTCTATGGATACGACGGCTCCGCCCACACCGTTCAAGGCCTTCACTTGTTCGGCGTGTTGGTCGAGCGAGTCGTCGATAACACTTTTCACTTGTTCCACGAAATCGGCTAGAAGGCCGCTGAAATGTTTGGCCTCCAGAGCGAATGCGGCTGGTGTTCCTACGCCGGTGGCGGCGGTCAGACCTGCTAGGTACGACTTCCAGTCGCTAAGCGCGCTTCCCACGAAATTAGTCAGATTATTGGCGCATGCGGTGATGAAATTAACGCAAGTCTTGTATGCGCCAATTATTGTGGTATAAAGCGAGCTTGTGGCCTGGATGGCCGTCTGCATAGCGGTGACATTAGCCGGAACTCTGGTCTTCACGTCAGCGATATAGGCCGTGAACCCCAGAGAAGCAGGGCCGGTCCAGGACGAGGCGATCTCATAATGCGCCGATTGGGCATGCCTCAATGATGCGCTCATGGCTCCGGCTGCGCGCTCCCATGAACCAACGACGCGCTGCACATTTTCTGGGTGGCCCACCATATCTTCCACCAGATCTAGCATATCTAGGGCGGGTTGGTAGGCGAAGAAGTCGGCCCAATGCCGGACAGTGGCCGCAGCGTCCTTCGGGAAGGGCGCGGCTTTTTCAAGGATTGTCATTATTCCCTTCCTGTGTTTATTGAATATGCTTGGGCATCAGATTGACATTCTTGTCCTCGGCGTGGTCGTAATTATTCGCGGTGACCTTCAGGTTCGCTGCTGATATGGCGAGCACGTTACGCCCGTTGTCGATCTTGTACCATACTGCCTCGATTATCTCGTTGTACTTCTTGGGAATCTCGGCAATCCGGCCAAGGTAACCGAGGTCGTCCTGGCCGAGCTTTGCGCCATTCAGTTCTGAGGATGAAAGTGCCCACATTCCAGCGCTGTCGGCGAGATGCTGGGCGGCTCGGCGCATGGCGTCACCATCTTTTGTGATCTCAGTCACGTGCTGCCCCTTCCGGCTTCTTGAGTGAGTTTCTTCTCTCGCGCTTGAGCGGCTTTACGTGAAGCAGATGACACGGCCTTGACGATACGTTCCGAAAGAATTTGTCCGCGGTAGCTGCGAAGATTCTCGGCAGTCAGAGTCACGCCTATCAGGAGTCCCATCGAGTTGACTCGAACGCTCCCAATGTTTCCTTCAATCGACTCTTCAAAATGCTGCGGGGGGCGCCGTAGTGAGGCAATTGCTGCCCTGCGAAACTCCTTCTCGGACTCGTGAACGAAATTTTCGAGGGAATCTATTTCGGCTCTTAGGTATTCTGACCACGTCATGGACGTATTATATCCTGCCTACAAATTTGACCAGTCGGGTGGGGTAAATTCTTTGAGGCTTTCGACTGCAGCTGCGTTGGTTGCCTCGACTATCTTCTTCCCAATCTTGAGGGACTCGGATCCATGGAGTAGGGAGTCATCGATCTCGAGGGCGAGCAGCTGCCCGGTTCCATCCACTGATGCGGTTACGCGGCCATCGTGGGAGGTGGAACGGAAGACTTTCCGTCGTTGCTGCTCCGTGAATCTTTCGGCCTGCTCTGCCCGCAGCAAGGCGAGCTCAGGCCCTGCTGAAGATGCTTCTGCCCTGTGATCTCTCTTGGATCTCTGCTGGCTGTTGGGAAATTCAGCTGAGGACTGACTGGTGGCCGGCGGCTCGCTTTGACTTTTTTGGGAATCAAAGGGGCGATCGTCGGCCTCTGGCGATTTCTCCTGAGGTGGCTCCGGTGCTGGTCCGGGTGGATCCGCCTCGTATGCCGCAATGCGTGAGCGCAGGTCATCGGCATCGCGCGGCGCATACGGAGTACTTGTATTAAGGATTCCTTCGAGTGAGCGAGAAGGATCGGGAATGGTCATCGTGGTACCTAACTTTCGTAGGTCCTTTTTGGTTGAAAGATTTATTGGATTTTCGAAATTGGCTACCATGGTCTCGGAGTGTGCGGTTGTCAGCCGCGCGAGAGCATTGAATATTCGGATAGATCTGTAGCTGGCTTGTGTCATGTTCATGGGCCATGAGCGAGATTGAAGGCAGGCGGCTCGCTGCACATTGGGGTCGTTGTCGGAAGTGTCCGCGACCGCTTGCAGATGGGCCTCTGTGATCAGAACCCGGTTGTGGCCAGCTAGGCCGAAATCTTCGCCGTCCTGCTGATGATGTTGAGGCAACGGCGCGCCCGAGCCGTTATTGACCACGAGCACCTCCGAGGGGGCGGGAGCGGACGGCGCGGGATTTGAACAGAGATCTTGCCTCATTGCGTAACGATAGTCAAGTGCTAGTAAGTCGCTAGTCCTGGTGGCAGATTCAAGGCAAACCGATTCGGACGGTAGGGCATCTGTGGGCATGGATCCTGACAGTAGGAGGGTTTGGGACTCGAAGATCAGGGCAGGAGCGGACTCGCTGTAGGAGTCTCCGTCGTAGAACTGTTGGCGTGGGGCGGATTGGCTCTACGACCCGTTCCTGCCATTAGTTCTTGAGTACCGTGAAAACGGGGAGGGTTCCGGTCGCTGTTGCGCCGGCAGATGCTGGGGGCAGGTCGACGTTGTTGCGGGATGTTCGGGTGATGCGGGGGCTGTTACTCAAGGCCAGTAGGTACTTCCCGGGCTTCACCACTCTGGACGGCGGCAGGGTGAACGTGTCCGTCAGCACGAATGTGCTGAGGTAGGCGCACTCACTCTGAACGTATGGCTGGTGGTTGCCGCTCACCTGGTGCGCCGTCTCGATGACTCGGCCGATCGTGGTGGGGACCGTTCCGGGCAGGTTGGGTGGGATGGGGAAGAGTGCTGCGGTGCCCTGGTTCTTCCCGACCTTGGTCCCGTCGTCTTGGCCGACCCCGAAGTTGTAAGACTTGGCGACTCCGGCGGGATGGTTCTTCTCGCCGTAGCATCGCCGTTGCCCGCCTGCGGAGTAGGCGACGCCGAACGGTGACTTGGCGTTGAACCTGGTGACGACGGTGACATGGGTGCCAGGACGAGCACGCGCTGGGCTGACCGTGATCTGGAAACGCATGAACGGGGTGTCGGCCGCGGGCATGTTCGGCTGCCCGAGAAGCACGCCGGGCTTGGTGAACGAGAGGACGTAAGTGCCGTTCGCTCGTCCGCCCACCTTCGGCCCGGACGGCCAGAGCAGGACGGTGGCGGCCGTGGCGGCTGCCCCCAGCCCGCAGATCGCAGCCGCGCCCTTTGCGCCGCCGACCTTCGAGAGCACTCCCTTCGTGCCGGTGGCACCAAGCTTCGCTGCAGCCTGCGAAGCGGCACCTGCCTGCGCGGAGCCCCCGGCCACGGACGCTCCGGTGCCGGATACTCCCGTCGACAAGGCGCCGGCGGTGGCGGCAGCAGAAGTGCCCCCGACCGAGACGATCCACCCGCCTAAAGGTTGTCCCGTAATGATCAGGGCATGCAGGTCGGGGATGTTGCGGCGGGCCTGTTGGTGGGGTGTCGTGCCGGTTGTTGGTTCAGTCGGTCATGGCCAGGTTGCGCATGAGGGCGATGC
>NZ_RFFG01000078.1 GCF_003696215.1 Actinomadura harenae
AGTCGTTCCAACGGTCAGGAACACCTCCAGGAGACGGCGATGACGCACCCATCCGACCCCGGTCAGTCCCAGCCGCCGGGCGCCGCGGGCCACCCCTACGGCCCTCCGCCCCCCCCCCCCGCCCGCCCCCCCCCCCCCCCCCCCGGCGGCCCCCCCCCCCCCCCCCGGTCGCCGGGCCCAACCTGTCCCCCGCCTACCCCCCGCGAGCCGTGCGCCCGGGGCCTTGACGGCCCCGGGCGCACGGCGTTCCAGCCGAAACCCCCACACGGCTCTCAGCCGGCCACGCGGGCGCTGTCCCCGGACGCGCGGGGTTGGTGGTTCAGGGGGTTCGGTCGGCGGGTCGGCGGTCGCCGTGCCAGGAGGACCAGAGGGCGGCGTAGGAGCCCTTGGCGGCGAGGAGTTCCTCGTGGGTGCCGAGTTCGGTGATGCGGCCGCCCTCCACGACGGCGACGCGGTCGGCGTCGTGGGCGGTGTGGAGGCGGTGGGCGATGGCGACCACGGTGCGGCCCGCGAGGACGGCGGCGAGCGAGCGTTCCAGGCGGCGCGCGGCCCTCGGGTCGAGGAGGGACGTCGCCTCGTCCAGCACGAGGGTGTGCGGGTCGGCGAGGACGAGGCGGGCCAGCGCCAGCTGCTGGGCCTGGGCCGGGGACAGCTCCTCGCCCGCCGCGCCGACCTGCGCGGACAGGTCGGGGCCGTCCCAGTCGACGGCCTCGAGCGCGGCGCGGACCTGCTCGTCGGACGCGTCGGGGTTCGCCATCACCAGGTTGTCGCGCAGGGTCCCGCGGAACACGTGGTGCTCCTGGGTGACGAGCGCGACGTGGCCGCGCAGGTCGTCCAGCGGGAGCTCGACGAGCGGGACGGGCGCGGCGTCGCCGACCTCGACGGCGCCGGCGCGCGGGCCGTCGATCCCGGCGACGAGGCGTCCGAGGGTGGACTTGCCCGCGCCGGACGGCCCGACCATCGCCAGCCGCTCACCCGGACGCAGCGCCAGGTCCACGCCGTGCAGGACGTCGTGTCCGGGCCGGTAGGCGTACCGGACGTCGCGCACGCTGATCCGTTCCCCGTCGGGCCGCGCGGACGTGGGGACCCGGTCGGACGGGACGTTCCCGACGCCGAGGAGCCGGGCCAGGGACGCGCCGCCGATCTGCACCTCGTCCATGCGGGTGAGCAGCATGTCGACCGGGCCGACGAGCTGCTGGACGTACAGGGTCGCGGCGGTCACCTGGCCGAGCGAGGCGAGCCCGCGCTGGTGCAGGAGCCCGCCGACGACGAGCGTCCCGACGACCGGGAGCAGGTAGCCGCTCTCGAGCACGGGGAACAGGACGGTCCGCAGTCCGAGGGTGTAGCGCTCGCGGGAGTAGGAGCGGGCGATGTCGGCGTCGGCGCGGGCCCGCCGCTGCCGCTGGAGTCCGAACGCCTCGACCGTCCGGGCGCCCTGGACGGTCTCGGCGAGTCCGTCGGTCAGTTCCGCCCAGGCCGCCTCCTCGCGCAGGTACCCGTCGCGGGCGCGCTTCAGGTACCAGCGCATGCCGAAGAGGATGGACGGCAGGCCGAGCAGGACGGGCAGCGTGAGGAGCGGCCCGGTCAGCGCCAGCGCGACCAGCGTGAGGACGATCGTGACGCTGCCGATGACCATCTCCGGGACGGCCTCCCGGACCACTCCGGACAGCTCCCCCACGTCCCGTGAGGTGCGGCTGACCAGGTCGCCCGTCCCGGCCCGCTCGACGCGCGACAGCGGCAGGGCCAGGACGCGCCCGACGAACTCCTCGCGCAGCTCGGCCATGACGCGCTCGCCCAGCCGCGCGGACGCGAAGTAGGCGTACCGCGTCAGGACGCCCTGGACGATGACGAATCCGGCGATCACGGCGCCGACGGTGTCGATGTGGGCCGTCCCGGCGCGGACGCCGTCGACGAGGCCGCCGAGGAGCCGCGGCGCGACCAGCCCGGACACCGCCGCGAGGGCGTGCAGGGCGAGCGCCCCGGCCAGGGCGCGCGGATGCCGCCGGACGAGCTCGACGGCGTACGCCCGCACCTGCGCGGGCGTGGCGACGGGCAGGATGGCGGTGCTCATGTCGCTCCACGGGTGACGACGGCGGCGTAGCGGGGTTCGGTGTCGAGCAGGCCGCGGTGGGTGCCCTCGGCGACGACCTCGCCGTGCTCGACGAACGCGACATGGTCGGCGTGGTCGAGGACGAGCGGGCTGGTGGTGGCGATCACGGTGGTCCGCCCGGCCCGGACGCGGCCGAGGCGCTCGGCGATCGCGGCCTCGGTGTGGGCGTCCACGGCGCTGGTCGGCTCGACCAGGACGAGCACGTCGGGGTCGGCGGCGAGGGCCCGGACGAGCCGGAGCCGCTGCCGCTGCCCGCCGGAGAACTCGCGTCCGGCCTCGGCGACGTGCCCGTCGAGGCCGGTCGCCTCCACCACGTCGCCCGCGGCCGCCGCGTCGACCGCCGTGTCGACCGCCGTGTCGACCGCCGCCTCGACGGACGCCTCGACGGCCGTCTCGACGCCGGACGGCGGGGCGAGGGTGCCGAGGAGGGGGCCGGAGAAGAGGCGGTCCTCGTTGACGGCGACCAGGACGCGGGACCGGACGTCCGCGACCTCGGCGAGCGGGACGCCGTCGTAGGTGACGTCGCCCTCGGCGTAGCGGCCGAGGCGGTCGGCCAGGGCGGCGGCGTCGCGCGGGTCGGCGGCGGCGACGGCGGTGACCCGTCCCGGCCGGACGACCAGCCCGGACGCGGCGTCCACCAGCTCGGCCGGGCCGTCCACGGGGCGGGTGCCGGTGTGGACGATCTCGGGTTCGACCGCCAGCAGGCGGCAGACGCGCCCGGCGGCGACCCGGCCCTTGGTGAACTTCTGGGCCATCTCGCCGATCGTCCGCAGCGGGTCGACCAGGAAGACCGCGTAACCGTAGAACGCGACGAGCTGGCCGATCGTGATCTTCCCGTCCTGGGCGAAGTGCGCGCCGAGCCAGGTGACGAGCGCGACGAGCAGGCCGGGCAGCAGCACCTCGGCGCCGCTGATCCGCGACTCGGCCCACGCGACGCGCACCCCGGCCCGCCGGACGTCCTGGGACCGGCGGGCGTACCGGCCCGCGAACAGCCCCTCGCCGCCGACGCCGCGCAGCACGCGCAGGCCCGCGACCAGGTCCGTCGCCGTCGAGTTCAGCTCGCTGACCAGCTCGCGGTGCGCGTCCTCGCGGCGCTCGTAGGGGCGCAGCAGGGGCGCGGCGAGCGCGAGGATCAGCGGGACGCCGATCAGCACGACCAGCCCGAGCGGCCAGGACGTCGCGAGCAGCAGCGCCGCGACCACGACGATCGCGACGACCGAGCCCGTGCCGCGCCCGAGGATGTCCAGGACGTCGCCGATCCGGGCGACGTCGGAGATCCCGACGCTGACCACCTCGCCCGCGGTGAGCCGCTTGGGCAGGGTCGCGCCGAGCCGGGTCGTCTGCCGGGTGACCAGCTGGAACGTCCGGTAGGTGGCCGACAGCCAGTTGAACACGGCGAGCCGGTGCCGGGTGACGCTCGAGACCATCTGGACGACGCCGAGCGCGGCCAGCGCGCCCGCCCAGCGCAGCAGCGCGCCGGTGTCCCCGGCGGCCACGCCCGCGTCGATGGCGCGTCCGATCACGGCGGGCATCAGGGCCTGGGAGAGGAAGAACAGTGTCCCCAGCACGGCCACGCCGGTCACGCTGCGCCGCTGGACGCGCACGAGCCAGAGCAGGTACCGCGTCGGGGACCGATGGTCGGGAATGCCCGGTTCGGGTACGGGGAGGTCCTTCACTCTGCGAAGGTATGCGGCGACACGGCGGCGCCACGACTCATTTTTTCGGCGCGGGACGCCTTGCGGCGGCACTCTTCCCGTGGCTCCCGCGGGCGGCGGACACGGCCCGCCGAGGTGCGCCGCCCTCCGCCGACCGGCTAGCCTCCCTCGGGTCGTGAGCCCTTCCCGCCGTCCCGTCCCGTCGCCGTCAGGCCAGCCCGAGACCGTCGAGCTGCTGGCCGTCCTCGGCGACCCCGCGGACGTCGTGATGGTCGAGCGGATGCTCTCCGAGGCCGGGCTGGAGGTCGCGCTGACCGTCGCCGCCTCGGTGGACGAGGCGCGGCACCGGGTGACCCGCCGCACGCAGTGCATCCTGGTCGACCTGTCCGGCCCCGAGGACGACCGGCTGACCGGCCTGCGCGGGATGCTCGCGATGTCCGGGACGGCCGCGGTGATCGTGCTGACCGCCGTGGACGACGTGGGCCTCGGCGTCCGGGCCGTCGCCGCCGGAGCCGAGGACTACCTGGTCAAGGGCGAGATCGACAGCCCGCTGCTGGCCCGCGCCGTCCGGTACGGGATCGAGCGGCGGCGCGCGGACGAGAGCGAGCGGCGGCTGGTCGAGGCGCGGCTGCTGGCCGCCGAGAACGCCCGGCTGGAGCGCGGCCTGCTGCCCGTCCCGCTGATCGACGACGCGTCCCTGACGCACCACACCCGGTACCGGCCCGGACGGTACCGGGCGCTGCTGGGCGGCGACTTCTACGACACCGTGCAGACCGAGGGCGGCGCCGTCCACCTCATGATCGCGGATGTTTCCGGGCACGGCCCGGACGAGGCGGCGCTCGGCGTCCAGCTGCGGATGGCGTGGCGGACGCTCGTCCTGGCCGGGCACACCGGCGAGCAGCTGCTCGGCACCCTGGACACCGTCCTCGGGCACGAGCGGCGCAGCGACGAGACGTTCACGACCCTGTGCATGGTCACGGTCGCGCCGTCCCGGCGGACGGCCCGCATGTACCTGGCCGGGCACCCCGCGCCGCTGCTGTTCACCGGCACCGGCCCGGACACCCGGGTCGCCGCGCTGCCCGACTACGCGCACGGCCCCGCGCTCGGCTTCGTCGCGGACGCGGACTGGCCGATGACCGAGGTCGAGCTGGGCGAGGCGTGGAGCCTGATGCTCTACACCGACGGCCTGATCGAGGGCTACACGGGGGACGGCTCGTCCGACCGGCTCGGCACCGACGGCCTCGTGGACCTGGCGCGCGACGCGTCCGGGCGCGGGCTGGTCGGCCGCGCCCTGCTGGACGACCTCGTCTCGGGCGTCGAGCGGCTCAACGGCGACGCCCTCACCGACGATCTCGCCGTCCTGCTCCTGTCCCACCGCTGACCCGGCGTCCCGCCTGACCCGGGCGTGTGACCCACGTCACCTGCGCTTTTATCTACTACAGGTAGTAGAGCATGATGTACTACGACATGTAGTTCCCCATACCGGTGTGAAGTCCGACACTCCTCCGTGTCACCGAACGGTCACGAACCCCAGGTCGGACACGGGGCATAGCCATCGGCTATCGAAACGAGTGCCACCATGACTTGGCGCTCTTTCCCCAGGCAGCCCTACCGTTCTGAGCTGTGGCTATAGCGAGTACTGCGATCTACAGATCGACCGTCGGCAAAAAGGCGGTCATGGCGGCGACGGGGGCGATCCTCGTCGGCTTCCTGATCGCACACATGATCGGGAACCTCAAGATCTTCCTCGGCGCGGGCGACTTCGACCACTACGCGGAGTGGCTGCGCACGATGGGAGAGCCCGCCGTCCCCCGGCGCACCGTGCTGACGATCCTGGAGATCGTGCTCGGCGTCTCCGTCCTGCTGCACATGTGGTCGGCGGTGTCCCTCGCGCGGCGCGCCCGCGCGGCCCGCCCCGTGAAGTACCACGGCAAGAAGAAGTCCCACGCGCAGGGCTACGCCACGCACACCATGCGGTACGGCGGCATCATCATCCTGCTGTTCGTCATCTGGCACCTGCTGGACCTGACCTTCTACGCCGTCAACCCCAAGGGCTCGGACGCCACCCCGTACGACCGGGTCGTCGCCGACTTCGACGCCTCCCGCTGGTACATCACGGTCTGGTACGTGCTCGCCGTCCTGCTCGTCGGCCTGCACCTGCGCCACGGCATCTGGAGCGCCTTCCAGACCCTCGGCCTGCGCTCGCCGCGGAACAACACCGCCCTGCGCGGCCTCGCCGGCGGCCTCGCCGCCGTCGTCACGATCGGCTTCATCGCCGTGCCGATCTCCGTCACCTTCGGATGGGTGAGCTGACCATGACCGACACCTACTACGAGGCCGGCGAGCCGATCGCCGACGCCCAGGCCCCGGCCGGCCCGGTCGAGAACCGCTGGACCACCCGCAAGTTCGAGGCCAAGCTGGTCAACCCGGCCAACAAGCGCAAGAAGAAGATCATCGTCATCGGGACGGGCCTGGCGGGCGGATCCGCCGGCGCGACCCTCGGCGAGGCCGGCTACCACGTCATCCAGTTCTGCTTCCAGGACTCGCCCCGCCGCGCCCACTCCATCGCCGCGCAGGGCGGCATCAACGCCGCCAAGAACTACCGCAACGACGGCGACTCGGTGCACCGCCTCTTCTACGACACCGTGAAGGGCGGCGACTTCCGCTCCCGCGAGTCGAACGTCCACCGCCTCGCCGAGATCTCCACGCAGATCATCGACCAGTGCGTCGCGCAGGGCGTCCCCTTCGCCCGCGAGTACGGCGGCCTGCTCGACAACCGCTCCTTCGGCGGCACCCAGGTCTCCCGCACCTTCTACGCCCGCGGCCAGACGGGGCAGCAGCTCCTGCTCGGCGCCTACCAGGCCCTCATGCGCCAGGTGGACGCCGGCAACGTCGAGCTCCACGCCCGGCACGAGATGCTCGACCTGATCATGGAGGACGGCCGCGCCCGCGGCGTCGTCGTCCGCGACCTGATCAACGGCGAGATCAAGCACTACACCGCCGACGCGGTCGTGCTGGCGTCCGGCGGCTACGGGAACGTCTTCTTCCTGTCCACCAACGCCATGGGCTCCAACGTCACCGCGTCCTGGCGCGCGCACAAGCACGGGGCCTACTTCGCCAACCCCTGCTACACGCAGATCCACCCGACCTGCATCCCCTACTCCGGCGAGCACCAGTCCAAGCTGACGCTCATGTCGGAGTCGCTGCGCAACGACGGCCGCGTCTGGGTGCCGAAGAAGGGCAAGGACGAGCGCGCCCCCGGCGACATCCCCGAGGACGAGCGCGACTACTACCTCGAGCGCATCTACCCGTCCTTCGGCAACCTCGTGCCGCGCGACATCGCGTCCCGCGCCGCCAAGAACGTCTGCGACGAGGGACGCGGCGTCGGCCCCGGCGGCCAGGGCGTCTACCTCGACTTCGCCGACGCGATCGCGCGGCTCGGCCGCAAGGCCGTCGAGGCCAAGTACGGCAACCTCTTCGAGATGTACGAGCGGATCACGGGCGAGAACCCGTACGAGGTGCCGATGCGCATCTACCCCGCCGTGCACTACACCATGGGCGGACTGTGGGTCGACTACGACCTCCAGTCCAACATCCCCGGCCTGTTCGTCGTCGGCGAGGCCAACTTCTCCGACCACGGCGCCAACCGGCTCGGCGCGTCCGCCCTCATGCAGGGCCTCGCCGACGGCTACTTCGTCCTCCCGACCGGCCTCGGCGACTACCTCGCCCGCCACACCGGCCTGGACGAGGTCTCGGAGACCGCGATCGCCGAGGCCGAGGAGCGGGTCTCCTCGCAGGTCGAGAAGCTGCTCTCGATCGACGGCACCCGCACCGTCGACTCCTTCCACCGCGAGCTCGGCCACATCATGTGGGAGTACTGCGGCATGGAGCGCTCGGACGAGGGCCTGCGCAAGGCGCTCGAGCTCATCCCGGCGCTGCGCAAGGAGTTCTGGGAGAACGTCAAGGTCACCGGCAAGGGCGAAGAGCTCAACAAGGAGCTCGAGAAGGCCGGCCGGGTCGCCGACTTCCTCGAACTCGGCGAGCTCATGGTGATCGACGCGCTGCACCGCACCGAGTCCTGCGGCGGCCACTTCCGCGCCGAGTCCCAGGACGAGGACGGCGAGGCCAAGCGCGACGACGAGCACTTCTCCTACGTGGCGGCCTGGGAGTGGGGCGGCGGCGAGACCAAGCCCGTCCTGCACAAGGAAGCCCTCGAGTTCGAATACGTTCACCCGACGCAGAGGTCGTACAAGTAATGAAGCTCACGCTGCGCATCTGGCGCCAGAAGGGCCCCCAGGACGAGGGCCGGATGGTCGAGTACGCGCTCGACGACATCTCCCCGGACGCCTCGTTCCTGGAGATGCTCGACGTCCTCAACGAGCGGCTGATCACCGAGGGCGAGGAGCCCGTCGCGTTCGACCACGACTGCCGCGAGGGCATCTGCGGCATGTGCTCGCTGGTGATCAACGGCACCCCGCACGGTCCCGAGCGGATGACCACCACCTGCCAGCTCCACATGCGCAAGTTCAAGGACGGCGAGGTCATCGATGTCGAGCCGTGGCGGGCCAGCGCCTTCCCGGTCGTCAAGGACCTGGTGGTGGACCGGGCGGCGTTCGACCGCGTCATCCAGTCCGGCGGCTACATCACCGCCCCGACCGGCACCGCGCCCGAGGCCCACTCCGTCCCGGTGCCCAAGCCGGACGCGGACCGCGCGTTCGAGGCCGCCGAGTGCATCGGCTGCGGCGCCTGCGTCGCGGCCTGCCCGAACGGCTCGGCCGCCCTGTTCCTCGGCGCGAAGGTCACGCACCTGGGCCTGATGCCCCAGGGCCAGCCCGAGCGCTGGGACCGCGTGGTCTCCATGCTCGAGACCCACGACGAGGAGGGCTTCGGCGGCTGCACCAACACCGGCGAGTGCACCGTCGCCTGCCCCAAGGGCATCCCCCTCGACGTGATCTCGAACCTGAACCGCGACTTCCTCAAGGCCACCGTCGGGGGCAAGAAGAAGTAACCACGCGCTCTCCCCGAGACCCCGCGACCGTTTTCGGTCGCGGGGTTTCGTTGTTTTCGGACTGCTATAGCGCAGTGCCCGAGTCAGATGATCATGCCTTTCCGCACTCGTCTCGATTCCCCTAGGCCATAGATGCTGGTTATGGCTGAGGTTCGTGCGGATCAAGGAAGTCGCAGGCGCAAGCATGTGTGCAGGGTCACACGCTGCGGTGATTGTTATGTGTGTCACAGTCGAGCGACGGTGGCGTAGGGTCACATCCCCCGAAGGCGCGAGATCGGGGAACCCACCCCAGCGGGGAGCAACCACGCCCCGACCCGAGCTCAGGAGAGCGATCGATGAGCACAGTGGAGGCGCCGGGCAAGACGCGCGCCCAGATCAGGGAACGCACGCTCCGGCGGGACGACTGGCGCGTCTATCCGGTCACCACACTGGTGATCTTCACGGCCTGGGTGGTGTACGCGACCATCCGCGCGTTCTGGGGGGCCGCGTTCTACGTCCCCCAGTACCACTACCTGACGCCGTTCTACTCGCCCTGCCTCAACGACATCTGCAGCAACGTCACCGTGAACGGCCACACCGGGGACGCCGCGGAGTTCGGCACGTTCCTGCCGGCCTCGACGCGCGGCTGGATCCCGTTCGCCGCGCTCTCGCTGCCGTTCCTGCTGCTGTTCCGCCTGACCTGCTACTACTACCGCAAGGCCTACTACCGGTCGTTCTGGGCGTCCCCGCCCGCGTGCGCGGTCAGCGAACCGCACGGCAAGTACACCGGCGAGCGGCGCTTCCCGCTGATCGGCCAGAACCTGCACCGCTACTTCTGGATGGCCGCGTTCCTGATCTCGCTGATCAACACCTGGGACGCGATCCGCGCCTTCCACGGCAAGGACGGCGGGTTCGGCATCGGGCTCGGCACGCTGGTCCTGGTCGCCAACGTCGTCCTGCTCTGGATCTACACCCTGTCGTGCCACTCCTGCCGGCACATCGTCGGCGGACGGTTGAAGCACTTCTCCAAACACCCCGTCCGGTACTGGATGTGGGGGCAGGTCTCGAAGATCAACAAGAGCCACGGCAGGTACGCGCTGATCACGCTCGGATCGCTGGTCGTGGCCGATCTCTACGTGGCGCTGGTCTCCAGCGGAACCATCTCCGACCTGCGATTCTTCAACTGAGGTAACCCCTGATGACCGAAATCGAGAGGCACGCCCACGACGTCGTCGTGATCGGCGCGGGCGGGGCCGGGCTGCGCGCGGCGATCGAGGCGCGGCTCCAGGGCAAGAGGGTCGCCGTCATCTCCAAGTCGCTGTTCGGCAAGGCGCACACGGTGATGGCCGAGGGCGGCGCGGCGGCCGCCATGGGCAACGCGAACCCGAACGACAACTGGCAGGTGCACTTCCGCGACACCATGCGCGGCGGGAAGTTCCTCAACAACTGGCGGATGGCCGAGCTGCACGCCAAAGAGGCCCCCGACCGGGTCTGGGAGCTCGAGGCGTGGGGCGCGCTGTTCGACCGCACCAAGGACGGCAAGATCTCGCAGCGCAACTTCGGCGGGCACGAGTACCCCCGGCTCGCGCACGTCGGCGACCGCACCGGCCTGGAGATGATCCGGACGCTGCAGCAGAAGGTCGTCGCGATGCAGCAGGACGACCACCGCGAGCACGGCGACCACGAGGCGCGGATCAAGGTCTGGGCCGAGACCACCGTGACCCGCCTGCTCAAGGACGGCGAGGGCCGGATCTGCGGCGTGTTCGCCTACGTCCGCGAGTCCGGGACGTTCGTGGTGTTCGAGGCCCCGGCGGTCGTGATGGCCACCGGCGGCATCGGCAAAGCGTTCAAGGTGACGTCCAACTCGTGGGAGTACACCGGCGACGGGCACGCGCTCGCGCTGCTCTCCGGGGCGTCGCTGCTGAACATGGAGTTCGTCCAGTTCCACCCGACCGGGATGGTCTGGCCGCCGTCGGTGAAGGGGCTGCTCGTCACCGAGTCGGTGCGCGGCGACCGGGGCGTGCTGCGCAACTCCGACGGCAAGCGGTTCATGTTCGACTACATCCCCGAGGTCTTCCGCGAGAAGTACGCGACGACCGAGGAGGAGGGTGACCGCTGGTACGACGACCCGGACAACAACCGGCGCCCGCCGGAGCTGCTGCCGCGCGACGAGGTCGCGCGGGCCATCAACTCCGAGGTCAAGGCCGGACGCGGGTCGCCGCACGGCGGCGTGTTCCTCACCGTCGTCGACCGGATGCCCGGCGGCGCGGAGGAGATCCGGCGGCGGCTGCCGTCGATGTACCACCAGTTCAAGGAGCTGGCGGACGTCGACATCACGGCCGAGCCGATGGAGGTCGGGCCGACCTGCCACTACGTCATGGGCGGCATCGAGGTCGACCCGGACACGGGCGCGGCGCTGGTGCCGGGCCTGTTCGCGGCGGGCGAGTGCTCGGGCGGCATGCACGGCTCGAACCGGCTCGGCGGCAACTCGCTGTCGGACCTGCTGGTCTTCGGACGGCGCGCCGGGCTCGGCGCCGTCGAGTACCTTGACGGCCTGGCGACGCGCCCGGACGTCCCGGACGCGGAGGTCGCGGCGGCGTCGGCGGAGGCGCTCGCCCCGTTCGGCCGTCCGGACGGCGAGAACCCGTACGCGGTCCACGCCGAGTTGCAGAAGACGATGAACGACCTGGTCGGGATCATCCGCACCGAGTCGGAGCTGGCCGAGGCGCTGGAGACGCTCGACAGGCTGCGGGCGCGCGTCGCGAAGGTCGGCGTGACCCCGGTCGCGGTCGGCGCGGGCGACGGGCGCGGCTACCACCCCGGCTGGCACCTGGCCCTGGACCTGCGGAACATGCTGCTGGTCTCGGAGGCGGTCGCGCGGGCGGCGCTCGAACGGCAGGAGAGCCGCGGCGGCCACACCCGGGACGACTACCCGGTCATGTCGGCCGACTGGCGCAAGGTGAACCTGATCTGCCGGCTGTCGGGCGACGCGTCCGCCCCGGTGACCGGCGCGCACGTGGATCTGCGCCGCCAGCCGATGGAGCCGATGCGGGGCGACCTGATCGGCCTGTTCGAGACCGACGAGCTGAAGAAGTACCTCACCGCGGCCGAGCTGCCCGGCGGCGACGCGGCGGCGGGCGGCGGCACGGGGACGGGCGGCGACGCGGCGGCTGACGAGGAGGGCGAGCAGTGAGCTACGAGGCCAGGTTCCGGGTGTGGCGCGGCGACGAGGGCCGCGGCGAGCTGACCGACTACACGGTCGAGGTGAACGAGGGCGAGGTCGTCCTCGACATCATCCACCGGCTGCAGGCGACGCAGGCCCCCGACCTCGCCGTCCGGTGGAACTGCAAGGCGGGCAAGTGCGGCTCCTGCTCGGCGGAGATCAACGGCATGCCGCGGCTGCTGTGCATGACCCGGATGTCCACCTTCGAGCCGGACGAGGTCGTCACGGTCACGCCCGTCCGCACCTTCCCGGTCATCCGGGACCTGGTGACGGACGTGTCGTTCAACTATGAGAAGGCGCGGCAGATCCCGGCGTTCGACCCCGGCGACACCAAGCCGGGCGAGTTCCGGATGCAGCAGGTGGACGTCGAGCGCTCGCAGGAGTTCCGCAAGTGCATCGAGTGCTTCCTGTGCAACAACGTCTGCCACGTCATCCGCGACCACGAGGAGAACAAGCCCGAGTTCGCCGGACCGCGCTTCCTCATGCGGATCGCCGAGCTGGAGATGCACCCGGCGGACGAGGCGGACCGGCGGAACATCGCGCAGGAGGACCACGGCCTCGGCTTCTGCAACATCACCAAGTGCTGCACCGAGGTCTGCCCCGAGGGCATCAAGATCACCGACAACGCGCTGATCCCGATGAAGGAACGCGTCGTCGGCCGCCGCTACGACCCGGTCGTCTGGCTGGGCTCGAAACTCGGCATCGTGAAGAAGGGCCAGGACACACCGTCCGCCTGACCTGACCGCGGAACACGCCATGAGCAGCGCGAACCGGCCGCCGGGGACCTCCCCGGCGGCCGGTTCACCGCTTTCGGGCGGTGGTCGCCTGTGGCGTGCCGCCACGTCGTTGGCGTGCCGCTCGTCGTCGTGGTCGCGTCCGGCGGACGGGGCGGCGATGACGGCGGGCGGCGTGCCCCCGTCACCGCCGCCCGTCGCCACCGCCGTTCCCCGTGAACGCCGTCGGCCACCGTGACAACTGGGCCACCGTGCCGCGCTCCACCCTCGCTCGAACAAACCACGGAGAACAGGTACAAGTACACAGAAGGCGCCCTTGATTTGTTCTACCGTCGTGGGTCCCCCGAGGGCGTCCCGCGACTTAGCGTGGAGTCATGACCGTCTTGGAACCGGGCTCCTTCCTCGCCGAGCTCACCCCCGCCGAACGGGCCGACCTCGAGTCCCGCGGGGGTGTGCGGACCTTCGAACGCGGAGAGATGCTGTTCCACGAGGGCGAGGACGGCGCGTGGGTGGCGGTGCTGCTGTCCGGACGCGTCAAGGCGTTCTCGACGCGCGAGCAGGGCGGCGAGGCGGTCCTGGGCGTCCGGGGGCCGGGCGCGCTGCTCGGCGAGGTCGCCGCGATCGACGAGCTGCCGCGGTCGGCCTCGGTGAAGACGCTGGAACCCGCGCGGGCGCTCTCGCTCCCCACCCCGGACTTCCGCGCCTACCTGGCCGCGAACCCGCGCGTCTCGTTCCTCATCATGAAGATGCTGTGCCAGCGGTGGCGCGAGGCGGACCGCGGCCGGGTCGAGTTCGGCATGTTCGACGCCACCGGACGCGTCGCGCAGCGGCTGGTCGAACTGGCCGACCGTTTCGGCGTCCCCTACTCGGGCGTGAACGGCGCGAGCGTCCAGATCACCCTGAGCCTGACGCAGGAGGAGCTCGCCGGGTGGGTCGGCGCGTCCCGCGAGGCGGTCAGCAAGGCCCTGCGGACGCTGCGCCGCCACGGATGGATCGAGACGGGACGGCGCAGCGTGATCGTCCACGACCTCCCGGCCCTCCGCCGCCACGCCCGCTGACCTCCCCGACCCGGCAGCTCCCCTTAGGAGGCGATCGGGCTGCTCGGGACCTTCGCGGACTTCAGGGAGGGCAGGACCTTGGTGGCCGTGATGCCGCGGTCCTTGGCGAACGCGTCGGTGACCTGGCCGAACAGGTAGTTCTTGACGCGGATCACGACGTCGATGTCGGCGTGGTTGGCGCCGCTGGGGCTCGGCAGGCCGACGAGGGTGTTCATCGCGCCGGTGAGGATGCCGCAGTCGGTGGCGGCGGGCACCGAGAATGCGGAGTCGGTGATCTTCGCGGGGATCACCCAGGCGCCGTTCATGTTCTTCAGCGACAGGTTCGACAGGTTCGGGGTGAGCGAGATCGGCGCGGCGTCGGTGCCGATGTAGCAGTTGTCGCCGAACAGGCCGCCCTTGGCGTACTCGGTCTTCACCTTCAGCGGGATGCTGTCCGGCAGGACGTACTTGCCGAGGGAGATCCGGCCCGCCTGCTGGACGCGGACCTGCAGTCCGTCCAGGCCGAGGGGCGCCGACTCCTTCGGGACCGCGATCGGGGCGCTCGAGAACCCGCCGTCCGGGGTGCGGATCTGCAGCTTCCACTCGTGGACGCCGACCGCGACCGGGACGGTGATCGGCGTGGTGATCTTCTGGGTGAGGCCGCCGAGCTTCATCTCCCCGCCCCCTCCGCTCGATGTGATCGTTCGCCGGCGAACGGGGGCTGATCTGGGGACGAGGTGTGTCCCGACGGGTCGGACGGCGGGTCGCGGACGGGCTGCCCCTACCCTGTGAGCGTGCAGTTGCAGCAGCTCGCCTACTTCGTCGCGGTCGCGGAGGTCAGGCACTTCACGCAGGCGGCCGAGCTGCTGCGCGTCGCCCAGCCGTCGCTGTCCAAGCAGATCCGCGCGCTGGAGACCGAGCTCGGCGCGTCCCTGTTCAGCCGGGCGCGCGGCAACATCACCCTCACCCCGGCGGGCGAGGCGCTGCTGCCGCTGGCCAAGCGGATCCTCGCCGACGTCGACACCGCCCGCCTCGAGGTGCAGGAGCTGGCCGGGCTGCGCCGCGGGCGGGTCCGGCTCGGCGCGACGCCGTCGCTGTGCGCGGGCCTGCTCGGGGACGTGCTGCGCCGCTTCCACGACGCCTACCCGGGCATCGAGCTGCTGGTCGAGGAGGGCGGCTCGCGCGACCTGGTGCGCGACCTGACCCGGGGGTCGCTCGACCTGGCGCTGGTCATCCTGCCGCTGCACGGCGACCCGCCCCTGTCCACGGCGCCGATCCTGCGCGAGGACCTGGTGGTCGCCTCCCCCGCCTCCTTCACCGAGCCCGCCCCCGCCCCCACGGCGGAGCAGGCGGGCCGTGCGGCCGAGGCCGGTGCGGGCGGGCGGCTCACCGACCGCGGCTGCCGACTGCCGCGCCGTCCCTACCTGCACATCTCCGACCTGCGGGACCGTCCGCTGGTGATGTTCCGCTCCGGCTACGACCTGCGCGAGGCCACGATCGGCGCGTGCCGCGCGGCGGGGTTCGAACCGCGGTTCGCCGTCGAGGGCGGCGAGATGGACGCGGTGCTCCGGTTCGTCGAGGCCGGGCTGGGCATCGCCGTCGTGCCGAGCATGGTCCTGGCCGGGCGGCCGGGACTGCACGGCACCCCGCTGATCATCACCGACGAGGACGACCCGTCCCGCGGCGGACGCCGTGTCCACCCCGGCCACGGCCTGCGCCGCACCATCGCGCTGGCGCACCGCAAGGACGTCGACCTCACCCACGCCGCCCGCGCCTTCCAGGAGACCCTCGAGAACTTCCTCGTCGAAGCGGGCCTCGCCGGCAACCTCCCCCCTGGCGTCGAAACCCTCCTCACCCCCTGACCGAGAGCGGCACGCCTCCCTCGCAGCACCGCCCGTCTCCGTGAACGGCGTGGATCACCCCCTGAGCGCCGCCCGGCCGCCGGGGACGCGGCGCAAATCTCGTCGAGCCGGGCGCGAACGCCCGCAACAGGAACGCCCAGCCCCAAGAAGCGACACCCGTATGCACGACGGCGCAGGCCCCCCGTACCCGTATGGGTTCTGGGGGGTTGATGGGCTTAGTGGTCGCTTGGAGGAGGGGGCTGGCTGGAGTGCTTTGACCTGTTTGGGCCCATAATCTGGCGGGGCGACCCCGAGTGCTGACCGGAGACGGGACCGAATGAGTAACAGAGACCCTGAACGCGAGCATCCCCGCGAGGGCCTCCCGAAGGACGATGACCAGCCCGTCCTCGATGGGACGGAGATGGGGCGGGGCGCTGCTCCGGAACGTCCTGAGGCGGATGCGGCCTCGGCGGCTGCGGTCGGCGGGGTGGACGCCGAACCGGGGGCTTCTGACGCAGGTGCGGACGCGTCCGCTGCCGGGGCGGAGAAGGCTGCGGGGATTCCGGGGCTTGGGGCGGCTGGTCCGGGCGGGAAGAAGGTGCGGCGGCGCCGGGCCCTGCGGTGGGTCGCGGGCGGGATGGCCGGGGTCGTGCTCGTCGCGGGTGGCGTGGCCGTGTGGCTGTACCAGGACCTGCGGGGGAACATCCGGCAGGAGCACGTGAAGGGACGGCTCGGGGAGAACCGTCCGGCGAAGCTCAACAAGTCGCTGAACATCCTGCTGATCGGGTCGGACACCCGCGAGGGCGAGAACGGGAAGTACGGGTCGGCGGCGGAGATCTCCGGCGCGCGGTCGGACACCACGATCCTGCTGCACCTGTCGCCGAACCGGGACCAGGCCGTGGGGATCAGCTTCCCGCGTGACTCGATGGTGCGGATGCCCACGTGCAAGCGGGACAAGGGGGCGGACGTCCCGGCGCACTTCGGGATGATCAACGAGGCGTTCGCGTACGCCGGTCCGACCTGCACGTGGAAGACGCTCGAGTCGCTGACCGGGATCCACATCGACCACTTCGTCCAGGTGGACTTCGTCGGGTTCAAGCGGATGGTGGACGCGCTCGACGGCGTCGAGATCTGCCTCGACAAGCCGGTGGACGACCCGCGCGCCGAGCTGCACCTGAAGGCCGGGCGGCAGGTCGTGAAGGGCGACGACGCGCTCGGGTACGTCCGTGCCCGCTACTCGCTCGGGGACGGGTCCGACCTCGAGCGGATCCAGCGGCAGCAGAAGTTCATGGCGTCCGTGGTGAGCAAGGCGACCGGGGGGTCCATGCTGACCGACCCGGCCAAGAGCTACCGGTTCCTCCAGGCGGCGACGAAGTCGGTCACCACCGACGACGAGCTCGACCTCGGCGGGATGAAGAAGATCGCGGACGGCCTGAAGGACATGAGCGCCGGACAGGTCCGGTTCGTCACGGTCCCGGTGGAGCCGTACGCGCCCGACCCCAACCGCGTCCAGTGGAACCAGGGGCAGGCCAAGGCGCTGTTCCAGGCGATCCAGCACGACAACGACCTGCCCGCCGCACCGCCGTCGCCCCAGGCGTCCGGCCGTCCCGCGAACCCCGGCAGGCCGTCCGGGGCCGCCGCGCCGCCGGCGTCCGGACAGCCGAAGCCGCCCGCGAAGGTCAAGGTCACGGTCGTGGACGCCGGGGCCAGGCCGCAGGACGTCACGCGCATCGTCACGCAGCTGGGCAGGCGCGGGTTCGACGTCCAGAAGAAGGTCGAGAAGGCCGCGCCCGCGCAGCAGACCGGCCTGTCGTTCGCGCCCGGAGCGGACGGCCAGGCCACGCGCCTCGCGCGCATCGCCCCGACGGCCGTCCTCACGCCGGACCCGAACACCCCGCCCGGGACGCTCCGCCTCGTCCTCGGCGCGAACGGCCTCCAGCTCCTCCCGCCGAAGGCCCTCGACTCCATCACCGGCGGTGTGAAGCCCGACCAGAACATCTGCGCGCAGAGCTAGGCCCCGCGGTTTCCCTTGCCCCGCCGACAGACCCGGCGCACTGTCGGCGGGCCGTCCGCGCCCGCGCGCTCTAGAGTCGTTCCAACGGTCAGGAACACCTCCAGGAGACGGCGATGACGCACCCATCCGACCCCGGTCAGTCCCAGCCGCCGGGCGCCGCGGGCCACCCCTACGGCCCTCCGCCGCCACCCCCGTCCGGCCCCCCGCAGCCTCCGCCGTCCTACCAGCGGCCCGGCCCGCTCCCCGGCCCCCGCCCGTCCACCCCCGACCCCGGAACCGGCCCGCAGCGGGCGTGGGTACCGCCGCAGCGGAGCAAGGGCCTGCTCGGCGCCCTGCTCGACGCGAACTTCGACACCCTGGTCACCCCGAAGCTGATCAAGTTCTGGTACATCCTGGCGATCCTGCTGATCAGCCTGCAGTGCCTCGCGTTCCTGCTGCTGGGGGTGAAGATCGCGTCGTGGGACGACTTCTGGGGGTGGGGCGTCATCATGGCCGTCGCGTCGCCGCTCGTTTGGCTGTTCGAGCTGCTGATGGTCCGGATCCTGATGGAGGCCGTGATGGTGCGGTTCAAGGGCGTGGAGTATCTGCACGTCATCAAGGACAAGATCTGACGGGTTCCGGCGGACGCCGAGGACGCAGGCACTGAGGGCGAGGGACGGACGTCAGGTGGCCGAGTTCGGGGAAACGCGACGCGATCCGGGAGTGACCCGGCGGGACGTGCCGGAGGCGCGCGGTGATGGAGTGCCGGAGGCGCGCGGTGATGAGGTGCCGGAGGCGCGTGGTGGTGGGGGGCCGTTGGTTCGGTTGCCTGAGGGGTTGGCCGGGCGGTTCGCGGTGGTCGCGGAGTTGCCGGTGCAGGGGGCGGAGTCGGATCTGCTGCTCGTGCGGGACGGTGACGGGCGCGAGCTGGTGATGAAGGTGTTCCGGCGCGGTTACAACGCGGACCGGGACGTGTGGGCGAAGCTGCCGGCGCTGGGGTCGGCGCATGTGGTGCGGATCCTGGAGACGGGCAGCGCGGGCGGGCGCGACTACGAGGTCGCCGAGTACGCCGAGCACGGGAACCTGCGGACGTTCATGGAGCGGGGCCCGCTCGACGCGGCGGCCATCGCGGGCGTCGTGGGGCAGCTCGCGGACGGGATCCGGGCGCTGCACGACGCGGGGATCGTGCACCGGGACCTGAAGCCCGAGAACATCCTGGTCACCGAGGTGGAGCCGCTGACGACGGCGATCACCGACTTCGGGTTGAGCCGGGTGCTGGAGCAGAGCGTGGTGTTCGCGTCGTCGTCGCGGACGCTGGCGTACGCGGCGCCGGAGTCGCTGTCGGGGCAGGTGTCGCCGGCGCGGGACTGGTGGTCGCTGGGGATGATCGTCCGGGAGATGGCGACCGGGCGGCGGCCGTTCGGCGGGTTGAGCGAGACCGTGGTCGTCGACCATCTGGCGACGCGCCCGATGCCGGTGGACGACGTGGCGGACCCGCGGGTGCGGCTCCTGGCGCGGGGCCTGCTGACCCGTGATCCGCGCCGCCGCTGGTCGTCCGCGCAGGTCAGTGCGTGGCTCGCGGGTGAGTCGCCGGACGTGGCGGAGGAGCAGGGCCCGGCGTCGGGGCCCGGGTTGCCGTTCGACGGGCGGCGGTTCACCGACCGGCGGGAGCTGGCGGCGGCGCTCGTGGAGCGGTGGGACCACGCGGCCGTGTACCTGTTCGGGCGGGGCGAGGCCGGGGAGGCGTGGCGGGCGCTGCGGGACTGGCTCGCGGAGATCCCCGACGACGGCCGCATCGAGCTGGTCGACCGGTACCTGACCTCGGACGGCCTGTCCGCGGACGCCAAGCTGCTGCGTCTCGTCCGCTGGCTCGATCCGGCGCTGCCGCCCCACTATCTCGGACGCCGCGTCACCCCCGACGATCTGCCCGCGCTGGCCGCGCTCGCGGCCGAACCGGGGCATCCCGACCACCGGACGGCGTGCCTGCTCGGCAAGGGCCTGTGGGACGAGCGGCTCCTGGACGTCCTGGCCGGTTTCGAGGGGGCGCACGAGCTGGCGCGTGTCGACGTCCAGTGGCGGGCGCACGTGTCGGCGTGGAACGACCTGGCGCGGTGGTTGCGGTCGCAGGAGGCGCTGCCGCTCGCGGTGAAGGCGCGGCTGCCCGGGACCGGGGCCGCGGACGCACCGGTCGCCGGTGAGGTGCCGCCGGACGAGCCGCCCGTCGTCCTGCTGACGCTGCTCGCGCTGGCGGCGCGTCCGGCGGAGACGGCGGACGCGTTGCGGAAGGCCGTCGTGAGGCGCCACGGCGAGGACGTTCCGTGGTTCGCGTGGCTGGTGGACGGCGCGGCCGACGACGATCCGCTGCGCCTGCTCGCGGTCATCCGGACGCAGCCGGAGGCCGCCGCCGAGGCCGGGGCGCGGCAGCGGGACCGGCGGGCCGAGGAGATCCGGACGGAGGAACTCCGCCGCCACTGGGACGAGCAGGAACAGCGGCGCCTGGAGCGGAAGAACGCGGCCGTCACGCGCGCGGTCGGATGGACGTTCCCGATCCTGCTGTTCTGGCTGGCCGGAAGCGGGCTCATCGCCCAGCTGGCGGGGAGCGGCACCAAGACCGGCCCGGCCGGATGGTTCGTGATGCTCGGCTTCGTGGCCGTCCTCGCGTGGGTCGTGCAGTGCGCGGCCGAGGTGTTCGTCGCGCGCGCGCAGGGCGGCGAGTACCTGCCGCATGGTCCGTGGGCGCTGCTGTCGAGCGCGCTGTCGGCGAGCGGACGCGGCATGACCAGGGTCGGGCAGGCCATGCGCGGGACGCCGGGCAAGCGCGGCCTGGTCCCGTTCGCGCTCGTGTTCGGGATCATGTTCGCGCTGCTGCTGATCGCGCTGGCCGCGGCGACCCCGGCGGGCGGCCTGCTGTGGATGCTGGTGATGCCGGTCGTGGCGGTCGCGCACGCGGTCGCGGCGGGCGTCCGGCTGCACCGCTGGCGGACCGTCCGGAACACGCGGAACATCGACGGAGGGACATCATGAGCAGCGGCGTCGAGGCCGACATCGTCCTGGACGCGGCGGTCGTCCTCACCCTGGGGATGAACCGCGCGCTGGGCCGCGCGAGCGGGATGGCCGGACGCGGCGCGCAGGCGCTCGCGGACCGCGCCGCGGGCCGCGCCGAGGAGCGCGGGCGCCGTCTCGCCGAGGTCCGGGACCTGGAGCGCGCGCTCCGCGAGGTGGTCGAGCGCAACGCGCGGATCCAGGCGCTCCGCGAGCTGGGCGCCGAGGACCTTCCGGCGCCGCTCGCGCCGGGCGGGGACGACGCGTCCGAGGAGCTCACCGCGTGGTGCGCGCGCACCGACGCCCTGCTGGACGAGGCGGAGGCCGCGCTCTCCCGGAGGATCGCCGGGGAACTCGGCGCGCGGATCTTCGCGGCCGAGTCCCTCACGACCGACACGTCCGACACGTCCGCGCCGAAGCCCGCCCCCGATCCCCGCGCCGACCAGGCCAAGGTCGACGAGGCGCTCGAGCGCGTCCTCGCGCGGATGCTGCCCGACGCGACCGAGGAGGACCGCCGGAACGTCATCGACGCGGCGAGGCTGCTGTCCGAGACGGGTTCGGCGCAGGACGCCGAGACGGTCCTGTCCGAGGTGCGGCTGCGCGTCCAGAGCGCGAACGACAACGCCCGCACGCGGCGTGAGCGGGTGCGGCGCGCGCGGGCGGAGCAGGACGCGCGGGAGCAGGCCGAGGCGGAGCGGCAGTACGTCCTGAATGAGGTCACCAAGGCGTTCGAGGACCTCGGCTACGACGTCCGGCAGAACTTCGAGACGGTCACGGCCGACAACGGCTCGCTCGTGCTGTCCAAGGGCGACTGGCCGGACCACAGCGTCCGGATGCGGCTGGACGGCGACACGAAGCTGCGCGCGAAGATGACGCGCGCGACGCCCGTCCTGAGCGAGAACGACCGGCGCGTGGACGTCGAGCGCGAGCAGGAGTGGTGCGACGCGTTCGAGGCAGCGCGCGAGCGGCTGGAGGACGCGGGCATCGGCTCGGACGTGACCTGGCGGCTCGCCCCGGGCGTGGAGCGGCTGCCCGTCCGGTCCGAGGCGCGGCAGACTGGGACACGGGCCGCCCAGGCCCGGGCCAGGGAACGGCGCACTGGAGAATGAGGCGGAACGAGAGCCCCGACGACCTCTACCGGAAGAAGCGCGTGTGAGCATCGAGTCCCCCACCCTCGGCGGCCGGCTGCCCGGGTGGCCGCCGTTCGTCCGCGAGCTGGACGCGACCCTCGCGGTCCACTCCCAGTACGTGCTGTCGGGGAACCTGTACGACAGCTTCCTCGCCCCCGGGGACGGCGCGTCCCCGGCCCGGCTGCTGCCGCTGCGCGACCTGCTGTGGGACTCGCTGCGGTCGAGCGGCTACTCGTTCATGGTCGTGTACGACGCGGTGGACGGCGTCCAGATCCACCCGCCGACCGCGGCGGACGAGGCGCAGCGGCTCCTCGGCAAGATCAAGCCGGACGACAAGCCGTCCCTGGAGGCGCTGACCCGGCATCTGGCGGCGGTCGCGCGCCCGGCCGAGGACGTCCGGGCCGCGTTCGTGATCGACTCGGCGTCCCGGATCGCGCGGACGCCGACCGACCTGGAGCCCGCCGAGCGCGACTTCTTCCGGTTCTGCGCCCGGCTGTCCCGGACGGCGCGTCCGGTGCGGGTCGCGGGGGGCCAGCGTCCGAAGCCGCTGTACAACCCGGTGCTGTGGCTCGTGGACCGGCCCGGCGACCTGCCGCCGTGGCTGACCGCCGAGAACGAGAACGTGCGCGAGATCACGATCCCGCGCCCGCACCTCGGCGACCGGCAGGAGACCGCGCGGCTGCTGGCCCGCGCGTTCGGGGTGTCCGACGTCGGCGCGGACGAGACGGCGGCGCAGGCGTGCGACGCGTTCGCCGAGCAGGCGGACGGCCTGACCCTCCAGTCGATGATCGAGGTGACCCGGCTGGCGAAGGAGCGGAACGTCTCGCTCGCCGACCTGCCGGACGCCGTCCGCACCTACAAGCTCGGCGTGCTCGACAACCCGTGGAGCCGCGGCCATCTGCGCCGCCGCGTCCTGGAGGGCGAGCGGCGCGTCCCGGAGCGGGTGATCGGGCAGCCGCAGGCGGTCACCAAGACGCTGGACATCCTGAAGCGCGCGGTCCTCGGCCTGTCCGGCGCGCAGGCGACCCGGTCCGGGTCGCGGCCGCGCGGCGTGCTGTTCTTCGCCGGTCCGACCGGCGTCGGCAAGACCGAGCTGGCCAAGTCGATCACCGAGCTGGTGTTCGGGGACGAGTCGGCCTACCTGCGGTTCGACATGAGCGAGTTCTCCGGCGAGGGCTCCGGGGACCGGCTGATCGGCTCGCCGCCCGGCTACGTCGGGCACGAGGCGGGCGGGGAGCTCACCAACGCCGTCCGGGAGGACCCGTTCCGGGTGATCCTGTTCGACGAGATCGAGAAGGCGCACCCGCGGATCCTGGACAAGTTCCTGCAGATCCTCGAGGACGGCCGGCTCACCGACGGGCGCGGCAACACCGTCCACTTCTCCGAGGCGATCCTGATCTTCACCTCGAACCTGGGGATGTTCGTCCCGGCGCACGACCCGACGGGGAGCGGCTCGTCCGCGCGGGTCCGCAACGTGATCCCCGGCATGCCGTACGAGGACGTCGAGCAGCGCATCAAGGGCGCGGTCGCCGACCACTTCACCGAGGTGCTGAACCGGCCGGAGCTGCTCAACCGGTTCGGTGACAACATCGTGGTGTTCGACTTCATCGGCCCGGAGGCCGCGGACCGGATCTTCGACCTCCAGTTCGCCAACATCTGCCGCCGCGTGACCGACGAGCACCGTCTGATCCTGTCGGTGAAGGGCGAGCCGCTCGGGACGCTGCGCGAGTGGTGCACGTCCGAGCTGGACAAGGGGGGCCGCGGCATCGGGATGGCGCTCGAGTCGTACTTCGTGAACCCGCTGGCGCGCGCGCTGTTCGACCGCGAGCTCACCCCGGACGACAAGATCACCGTGACCGCCGTCCGCCGCGAGGGCAGCATCGTCCACGTGGACCTCGCGTGAGGCCCCCGCACCCCGCGCCCGGCCGTGACGGGCGGCGCGGGCCCGACGGGACGAGGGGACGAGTGTGACCGATCTCCTGCTGGCCAAGGCGCACTATCCGGTGACGACGCTCGGCCCCGGGACGCGGGCGGGCATCTGGACGCAGGGGTGCACGCTGCACTGCCCGGGCTGCCTGTCCCGCGACACCTGGGACGCCGACCCGGGGAAGGCCGTCCCGGTGGAGGCCCTGCTCGGCTGGCTGCGGTCGCTGCCCACGCCCCTGGACGGCATCACGATCTCGGGCGGTGAACCGTTCCAACAGCCGGACGCCGTGCTGGAGCTGGTGTCCGGGGTACGCGCCTGGCAGGCGGAGGCCGGCCGTGAGAGCATTCCGTTGGACATTCTCGTTTTCAGCGGATATGTCTACACACGGCTCTCGCGCTCACCCGCGGCCCGCGAGATCCTGAACAGGTGCGACGCCGTCATCACGGGGCCGTACGTCGACCGGCTCAATCCGGAGGGGCGACACTCCTCCGAAGGGTCCCTACTCTGGAGGGGGTCGGCCAACCAACGTGTCGTGCCGCTGTCCGATCTCGGGCGACGGCGCTACGCCGAGGCGGCCGGGAAGGTATCGAACCGGGACGACACGCCCCGCATGCAGGTGTCCGTGGACGAGGGGCCGGAGGGAAGGCGGGTGTACTACATCGGGATCCCGCGACGGGGTGACCTCGATCACCTCACATCGACGCTGGAACAGGCCGGAGTGCACGCGGGGGACGTGTCATGGAGACCATGAACTGCCCATACTGCAATGAATCCGTACAGCCTGGCGATCTGCTCTGCCTGAGCTGCGGCGCGAACCTGGCCCGTCCGGGCGCCCAGCAGCCGCACCAGCACCAGCACCAGCCCGCCGGCGGCCCCGGCTACGGCGACCAGGCCCCGCCACGAACCTCACCGCCCGCACCGCCCGGCCAACAGGGCGGCGGCCAGCACGGCGGTCCCCCGCCGTACGGCCAGCAGGGCGGCTACGGCCAGCCCCCGCAGCAGGGCGGGCAGCCCCCGTACCAGCAGCAGGGCGGCCAGCCGGACTACGGGCAGCCCCCGCAGCAGCAGCCCCAGCAGCCGGACCCGTGGGGCCCGCCCCAGCAGGCGGCGGACCCGTGGGGTCCCCCGCAGCAGCAGGGCGGCTTCGGCCAGCCCCCGCAGCAGCACGGCGGCGGCGGTCAGTCCGACTACGGGCAGCCTCCCGCGCAGCAGCACGGCGGACAGCCCGACTACGGCCAGCCGCCCCAGCAGCACGGTGGCCAGCCGGACTACGGGCAGCCCCCGCAGCAGCAGGGCGGGCAGCCGGACTACGGGCAGCCCCCGCAGCAGCAGGGCGGGCAGCCGGACTACGGCCAGCCCCAGCACGGTGGCCAGCCCGACTACGGCCAGCAGCCGCAGTACGGCGGCCAGGCGGACTTCGGTCAGCCGCCCCAGCAGGGCGGCCAGCCCGGCTTCGGCCAGCCGCCGCAGCACGGCGGACCGCCGGACTACGGCCAGCCCCAGCACGGCGGGCAGCCCGACTACGGGCAGCCTCCCGCCCCGCAGCAGCAGGACCCGTGGGGCGCGCCCCCGCCTCCCGCCCAGCAGGACCCGTGGGGCTCGCCGCAGCAGGGCTACGGCCAGCAGGGCGGCCCCGGCGGGCAGCCGATGCACCCGCACGGACGGGAGCAGACGCTCCTGCCGCCGGACGGCCAGGGCGGCGGACGCCGTCCCGACAGCACCGGGCTGATGTGCCCCTACTGCGAGGCGGTGGTGAGCAACCCGAACGCCTCGCAGTGCGACTCGTGCCTGCGTCCGCTGCCGGGACAGGGCGCGCCGACGCTGCGGGTGCTGTTCCCGACCGGTGAGCTGAAGCTCGCGTCCGGGCAGAGCCTGGTGCTCGGACGGGATGCGGGCCAGTCCCCCGTCGCGGCGACGTTCACGCCGTACGACAACGTCTCGCGACGGCACTCGACGGTCTGGCTCGACCAGCAGGGCACCGCGTGGGTCCGCGACGAGGGCTCCACGAACGGCACCTTCGTCAACGGCGAGCGCCTCCCCCCGCGGGTGGACGCGCCGCTCCGCGACGGCGACCAGCTCCGCCTCGCCGCGGACGTGGCGGGCACCGTCTCCCTCGGCTGACCCGTCCCAGAAGCGACCGCCGACGGCGGCCCGGAGCACTCCGGGCCGCCGTTTGCCGTTTCGTGATCATTTTCGGGCCAACCCCGCTCTGAGCCGCGACGTCCTCTGAATGCGCGCCTTGCACCGCGCGCGTGTTCGATGGAATCGAGGCTCATGCGCAGAACCCCCTTGGCGCTGGGCGCGGCCACGGCCGCGGTCACGGCTCTCGGCCTGACCGTCCCGGCCGCCGCCCAAGCCGCCCCCGCCCCCGGCGCGACGAAGATCACCGCGCTGCGGGCCACCACGAACGCGACCTCGCGCCTCACCCTCTCCGGCCGCCTGACCACCAGGGCCGGGGCGACGGTGGGCGCGGGCCGCACGGTGGTCATCGAGACCGCCGACGACACCCACCGGCGCTGGACCGCCCTCGGCAAGACCTTGGCCACCAAGGCGGACGGAACGTTCCAGACCGACCCGCGGCACACCGGCGTCCACTACCGCCACGGCTACTACCGGGTCCGCTTCGCGGGTGCCCCGGGCCTGGCGGCGACGCTGTCCGGTGAGGTCCGCGACCGGCGGATCGCCACCCGCGTGACCGGCTGGAAGGTCTCCACGACCCATCCGCGCCGCGGCGGGTCGTTCACGGTCCGCGGCCATCTCCAGGACAAACCGGGCACCACCTGGAAGGCCCTCAAAGGCCGCCGCGTCTCGGTCGAATACTGCCTCAAGGGCGGCGACTGCCTGAACGACCTGTCGCTCTGGCACGGCCTCTCGAACTACAAATCGGGCGCGAAAGGCCACTTCTCGAACCGAATCCACGTCGGAGCGAAGGCGAAGCCGATCTATATCGCCTACACCTTCTATGGCGACACGACCCACTATGTGACGTGGCTCGTCAAGCCGACGCTCGTTTCCCCCCGATGAATCTGACGAAAGTGATGTCCATGCGCAAGTCACTGCTCATCGCGAGCACGGCCGCCGCCGCGGCCACCCTGGTCGCCGCCCCCGCCACCGCGAACGCCGCCACGGCCAAGACCCCGACCAAGGTCACCTTCGGCATGTCCACCACGTGGGACGCCAAGCTGACCATCTCGGGCAAGGTCACGGCGACCAACGGCACGGTCTTCCCGGCCGGGAAGTGGCTGACCGCCGAGTGCTACTCGCAGCAGCAGCACAAGTGGCTGACGGTCAAGCCGGGCCCGGGCCAGAAGCCCCTGGTCACGCGGGTCGGCGGGGCCTTCTCCAGCAACCTGAGCGTCTACTGCTCGCACGGCACCTACCGCGTCCGCTTCCCCGGCGACCCGACGCTCGCGCCGTCCACCAGCCCGAACGTCCAGGACAAGCGCATCAACGCGCTGACCTACGGCTGGAAGGTCACGCCGCGCAACATCCGCAAGAACGGCTACGTGTACTTCAGCGGCACCCTCAAGCACGACCCGACGCCGGGCCACTACGTGCCGTTCAAGGGCCAGCAGGTCTACCTGTACGTGAAGCTCAAGGGCGAGAAGTCCTGGTCGTGGTTCGCCCGCCCCAAGACCGACTCCAAGGGCCGCTTCAGCGGGAAGTTCCGCATTCCCAAGGACGCCTACTTCACCTTTGAGTACTTCGGCGACAAGAGCCACTACTACGACGCGCCTCTGAAGGCGACGTTCGTGAACGTCCGATAGGGCGCGTTCCGTAGTTATCCGACGGCGGTCCGGAGTTTCCGGGCCGCCGTTGTCTTTTCGTGACCTGAGCGGCGCAACCTGACGGTGAACTCGTGCATCATCCCATGTGCGCGTTTGCCGCAATTCCATAACTCGGCGTCGCCGGAACGGCACGGTCCGTTCGGGCGCGCCGCGGGACGGCCGGGAGGTCGCTTGAAGCGGGGGATCCGTGCGGTCGAGGCGATTCTCGCCCTGGGCGCGCTCGGTGTGATGTCGTCGGTGGTGGCGGCGTTCCCCGAGGACCACGCCCGGAACACGGGCGCACACGGCAAGACCGCGGACCGGGCCGGACGGGCGTTCGCCGACGGCGTCCGCCCGTCGGGCGACAGGGGGCCGGCGTCGGCCGCTCCCGCGGGCGCCGCGAACGGGCACTGGACCGGTCCCGGCGGACGGTACATGCAGGTCGTCGCGCACGAGGACGACGACTCGCTGTTCTACTACCCGGACATGATCCGGTCCGTGGCCACGGACTCGACGACCGTGTACCTGACCAGCGGCGAGGCCACCGGACGCCAGTTCCACAACCGCTGCGTGTACGGGCAGCACCGGGAGGACGGCGCGCGCGCCGCGTGGGCGCGCAACGCGGGGCTGCCCGACCACTGGACGCGGACGCCGCTGCGCCTGCCCGGCGGCCAGACCGTCGAGGTGGACACGCTGACCAGCGCGGCCAACATCCGGCTCGTCTTCTTCAAGCTGCACGAGGCCGGGGACAAGCCGGCGATGCGGCACACCTCGTCCCTGGAGAAGCTGTCCCACGGGACCGGCGGGGCGACGACGCTGGGCTCCGAGCACACCGACGGGGCGGGCTGCGACCCGCGCTACGCGCACCAGCGATACACCAAGCGGCAGCTCGAGGACGCGCTGACCTGGCTCATGCAGCGTTTCGGCCCGACCGTCGTGCTGGCGCAGGACCCGAAGTCGCCGCCGACCCAGAGCCGGTTCACGCACATCGTGACGACGATGGGCGACCACACCGACCACCGGGGCGCGGGCCGCCTGGTCGCCGACGCCGCCGCGCGGTACTCCGGTCCGCAGCGGGACGGGAGCGTCCTCGTCCGGTACTACCGCGACTACAACATCCGGAGCTCGCCGCCGAACCTGGGGTCGACGATCGCCCCGGCGAAACGGCAGCTCTTCCTCACCTACCTCGGCCCCCGCGGCGCGAACGACCCGGGCCCGAACCCGAACAACGCGACCTTCTACGTGCTGTTCTACTCGCGCCAGTACACCCGCTGGACGAACGGGACGACCTGGGCCGTCCAGGACGGCGCGAAGCGCCTGAACGCGTTCGCCGTCCTGGACGGCAGGGTCGCGCAGTGGCAGCAGGCCCGTCCCGGCGGGCCGTGGACCGGCCCGACGTTCGGCCCCGGCGGCGGTCTCGCGCCGTACGTGACGGCCGTCCGCGACCGGCAGGGGGTGCTGCACCTGTTCGCGCTGCGGATGTCCGACGACGCGATCGTGACGGCGTCGCAGACGGCGTCCGGCGGCTGGACGAACTGGTGGTCGCTCGGCAACCCGGACCCTGACGCGGGACTGACCGTCGGGGCTCCGTCCGTCGCGATCACGCCGTCCGGCGACATGACCGTCGCGGTGCGGAACCTGGACGGCGGCGTGAGCGTGAAGACGCGGCGCGGCTCCGCCTGGGCGAAGCACTGGACCGGCCTCTCCGCCAAGGGCGTGCGGGACGGCGTCGCCGCCGTCGCCGACGCGTCCGGGCGCGTGGAGGTGTTCGCGCCGACCGACACGGGTGTGGCGCGGTGGCGGCAGCAGAAGCCGGGCGAGCCGTTCGTCCGGGTGCTCGGCGGCTCCGGCGGCCCGCCCGCCGGCCCCGTGACCGCGGCCGTGGACGCGACCGGCGCGGCCCGGATCTACTACCCCGCGTCCGGGACGGCGTCGACGGTGACGCAGTCCGACAACGGGCTGCGCCCGGACCCGCTGTACGGGCCGATGACGTTCGAGGGCACCGCGGTCGCGGGCACGGGGCAGCGGACCGTCCTCGCCGCCCGCACGACCGGTGGCGCGCTCGCCCTTGGCGTCCAGGACGCGCCGTACGGCCCGTACAGGTGGTCGACGCACCGGGCGGACGTCATCGGGTCACCCGCCCTCGCCTACGACGCGGACGGCCGTCTGGTCGTCCTGGCGTTCGGGAGCGACGCGCGGCTCTACACGATGCGCGCGACGAGCGCGGGCACCGCGACGTCCTTCACCGACTGGACCCGCACCGGCTGACCCCGCGCCGAAGGCCCCAACGGAGAACGGCCCCCGCCTCGAAAGGCGGGGGCCGTTCTCGTTCGACCGGTTCGGCCGAAGGCCGGACTCGGCCGGTTCAGCCGGGGCCGGACTCGGTCAGCCGGAGTTGCGCTTGGCGCGGGCGCGGGTCCGCTCGCGCTCCTTGGCGTCCAGGACGATCTTGCGGATCCGGACGAAGTTCGGGGTGACCTCGACGCACTCCTCGTCCCGGATGAACTCCAGGCTCTCCTCGAGCGTGAGGACCCGCGGCGGGGTCAGCGTCTCGGTCGTCTCGGCCGTGGAGGAGCGGACGTTGGTCTTCTGCTTCTCCTTGGTGATGTTGACGTCCATGTCGTCGGCGCGCGAGTTCTCGCCGACGATCATGCCCTCGTACACCTCGGTGGTCGGGCCGACGAAGAACGTGCCGCGCTCCTGGAGGTTCAGGATGGCGTACGCCGTCGCGGCGCCCGTCCGGTCGGAGACCAGCGAGCCGCTCGGGCGGGTGCGCAGGTCGCCGAACCAGGGCTCGTAGCCCTCGAAGACGTGGTGGGCCATGCCGGTGCCGCGGGTCTCGGTCATGAACTCGGTGCGGAACCCGATCAGGCCGCGCGCCGGGACCAGGAACTCCATGCGGATCCAGCCGGTGCCGTGGTTGGTCATGTGCTCCATGCGGCCCTTGCGGACGGCCATGAGCTGCGTGACGGCGCCGAGGTGCTCCTCGGGGATGTCGACGGTGAGGCGCTCGACCGGCTCGTGCTTCTTGCCGTCGATCTCGCGCGCGACCACCTGCGGCTTGCCGACGGTCAGCTCGTAGCCCTCGCGGCGCATGTTCTCGACCAGGATGGCGAGCGCCAGCTCACCACGGCCCTGCACCTCCCAGGCGTCCGGGCGCTCGGTCGGCAGGACCTTCAGGGACACGTTGCCGACCAGCTCGCGGTCGAGGCGGTCCTTGACCAGGCGGGCGGTGACCTTGGTGCCCTTCTCGCGGCCGGCCAGCGGCGAGGTGTTGGTGCCGATGGTCATGGAGATCGCGGGCTCGTCCACCGTGATCAGCGGCAGCGGGCGCGGGTCGTCCGGGTCGGCGATGGTGTCACCGATCATGATCTCCGGGATGCCGGCGATCGCGATGATGTCGCCCGGCCCGGCCTCGTCGGCGGGCTTGCGGGTGAGCGCCTCGGTCATGAGCAGCTCGGTGATCTTGACCCGCTCGACGCTGCCGTCGTGCCGGCACCACGCGACCTGCTGGCCCTTCTTGATCACGCCGTTGTGCACGCGGCACAGCGCGATCCGGCCGAGGTAGCTGGAGGCGTCCAGGTTGGTGACGTGCGCCTGGAGCGGGGCGTCCGGGTCGTAGGACGGCGCCGGGATGGTGTCCTTGATGACCTGGAACAGGGGCTCGAGGTCCTCGCTGTCCGGGAGCTCGCCGTCGCCCGGCTTGTTCAGCGAGGCGCGGCCCGCGCGGCCCGACGCGAAGACGATCGGGAAGTCGATCTGGCCCTCTTCGGCGTCGAGGTCCATGAACAGCTCGTAGGTCTCGTCGACGACCTCATCGATGCGCGCGTCCGGGCGGTCGGTCTTGTTCACGACCAGGATGACCGGGAGCCGCGCCGAGAGGGCCTTGCGCAGGACGAACCGGGTCTGCGGAAGCGGGCCCTCGCTGGCGTCCACCAGCAGGACGACGCCGTCCACCATGGACAGGCCGCGCTCGACCTCGCCGCCGAAGTCGGCGTGGCCGGGGGTGTCGATGATGTTGATCGTCATCCCGGCGTGCCTGACCGCGGTGTTCTTGGCCAGGATCGTGATGCCCTTCTCCCGCTCCAGGTCGTTGGAGTCCATGACGCGGTCGTTCACGTCCTGGTTCTCACGGAAGGCGCCGGACTGCCAGAGCATGGCGTCGACCAGCGTGGTCTTACCGTGGTCGACATGGGCGACGATGGCGACGTTCCGGAGGTCATCGCGCGTGGAGAAGGGCATGCGGTCTCGCCTTGGTGTGAGTTCGGGGATCGGCCGCAGACGTGCGACCCTGACAGTTTACTCGGCGTCCCGGGGAGCCCGACCGTCCGCGAGGCGGCCGGGGGGTGAAGAGCGGGCGTCGGGGCGGGGCGATCGGCCGGTGACCAGGGCCTCTCCCGTCACTTGGGCCCCGTGGATCTCGTCCGTCACACCGGTACCGGATGCGCACAGATGCATACTTTGCGTGACTGTTTGGCCATTTTTGAACTTCCTTTGTAGTCTGCCCCGCAGATCCGACCGTTTCGAAGCCCCGCCCACGGGGCGGCGGGCGGACCGCCGAATCCCGCGAGGGAACCGGGGACCCACACCCCCGGGGTGAATCGGCGCACGTCACGGGGCGTCCTCTGACCGGGACGGCGTCGTGCCGTGCGGCGTAGGGCGACTCCTGGCCCGAACCCGTCAGCTAACCCGGTAGGCGGCTCACGAAGAGGAGAACACCGGCCTTGGCCAAGGACCCCCAGCGCCGCCGCGTGACACTCGCGGCCGCCACCGTCCTCGCGCTCGGACTCGGACTGGCCGCACCCGGCCTCGCCCAGGCCGCGCCGACGGCCCCCCAGGCACCTCAGACCCCTCCGTCCCCGTCCGGCAAGCCCTCCGAGTCCGACCTGAAGAAGCAGCTCAAGCAGCTTCAGGACGAGGCGGAGAAGCTCACCGAGCAGTACAACAAGTCGCGCGTGGACCTCGGCAAGGCGCAGAAGGCCGAGCGGGACGCCACCCACCGCGCGAACGCCCTCGAGGCCCAGGCCGCTCCGGCCCGCGCCGCGCTCGGCCAGGTCGCCGCGAACCAGTACATGAGCGGCGGCGGCCCCGACATGATCTTCGCGGGCGGCGGCACCGACGGTGGCGGCCTGTCCGACACCGCCTACCTCGCGCAGAACCGCGCGGGCGCCGTCCAGCGCCTCCAGACGCTGATCGACCAGGCCAACAAGGCCAAGTCGGACGCGCAGGCGCAGACCGCGAAGGTCAAGCAGGCGGCCGACCAGGCCGACGCCGCCCGCACGACCACCAAGGGCAAGATCGACCAGGTGCAGAAGCTCCTGGACAAGCTGGGCGTCACCCGGACCAAGGACCCGACGTCCGGGTACACCGTGACCGTCCGGGGCAGCGCCCTGCCGCAGAAGATGCTGCGCAAGGCCCTGACCAAGCTGGGCTCGCCGTACGTGTGGGCGGCCGCCGGGCCGACCACCTTCGACTGCTCCGGCCTGGTCATCTGGGCGTACGCGCAGGTCGGCAAGCCGGGCCTGCCGCACTACACCGGCGACCTGTTCCAGCTGGGCACCAAGATCGACCGGGGCTCGCTGCGCCAGGGCGACCTGGTCTACTTCGGCGGCGACCTGCACCACATGGGCATCTACGCGGGAGCCGGCCTGTACCTCCAGGCCCCGCAGACCGGCGATGTGGTGAAGGTCTCACGCCTGTCCGACCGCTCGGACTACGCGGGCGCGAACCGCATCGAGTAGTCCTCCCCGCTTCCCGCCGCGACCGGCGCCCGCGACCCGCGGCCGCCGGTCGCGGCGTTTTTGCAGGTCAGGAGGCGAGATGGGGAAGGATCGCCTCGACGACCGGGAGGTCGCCGGGCAGCCACTCCACGTCGTAGAGCTCGTCCGCCGCGAGCCAGCGCAGAGCCAGGTGCTCCAGCGCCTGCGGCTCGCCCTCCACGACGGTCGCCGTCCACACCCGCAGGACGGCGCCGCCGAGCACCAGCGGCCAGTCGCCGCCGACCCGGTCGCCCAGGACGACCCGGACGCCGAGCTCCTCCTCGCACTCGCGGACGAGCGCCTGCTCGTCGGTCTCCCCCGGGTCCACCTTGCCGCCCGGGAACTCCCAGCCACCGGCGAGCTCGGCCGGTTCGGCCCGCTGCGCGGCCAGCAGCCGCCCGCCTGAGATGATCGCCGCTCCCACCACCACGCTCACGCTCATGGACCGCCATCATGCCCTCTTTGTGACCGTCCCGTGAGGCCGGGGCGAAGGCTGGCCGGTGGCTCGTCGGTGGCTCGTTGGTGGCTCGTTGGCGGCACGGCGGATCAGCGGGACGAGGGGGCCCCGGCCCGCGCCCGCGCGACGGTCGCCCGTGCGGTCTCCACGATCTCCTGGAGGTGGTCGCCGTGGGCGCCGCGCCAGTAGACGCGTCCGCAGTCGCCGCAGCGGCCGTACGCGTCGTAGCTGCGGCGCGTGCCCTCGGCGAGCTCCCGCTCGATCTCCGCCTTGTCCACGGGGACGAGCGTGCCGTTGCAGGCCGTGCAGCGCGTCCAGGGGGCGAGCTCGGGCGCGAACCGCTCCAGCAGGTCGTGGAGCTGGTCGTCCGGGCGCGGGCTCCGCACGTACGCGCCGAACCACAGCGCGCGGCGCATCAGCAGCCCCCGGTCCTGCGTGAGCAGGACGCGCCTCTCCTCGTTCGCCTGGACGACCAGCTCCGGGTCGTCCATGTCGTTGTGGTAGGCGGTGTCGAGGCCGATCAGGCGCATGCGGCGGGCGAGGGTGCCGAGGTGCACGTCCAGCAGGAAGCGCGGCGCGGCCTGCCCCGGATCCAGCGGTACCTCCTGCGGGCGCGCGACCGGGCCGACCCGCACGACCGCGCCGGAGGCCGGGCGGTGCGAAGTGTCGACGGGCGTCCCGTCCGCGGTCAGGGTCCCGACCTCGGGCAGCGGGACGCCGAGGGACTCGATGACGTGTCCCAGGCTCGACGTCCCGTCCCAGGCGACCCGCTGACTCTCGCGGCGGCGCGCCGCGGGCAGGAAGAAGAGCATTTCGGGCGCGATTTCCAGTGTCATGTCCGGCTCGTCCACGTGATCAGCATGTCACGGCACCCCCGCGCGCCACCGCTCTATTTCCGCGCGCCGCCGACCCCGCTCAGCGGGCGGCGGACACGGCGGCGGTCAGATGGGCGGCGGAGGCGGTGAGGCGTTCCAGGGCCGTCGCGACGTCCCCGACCAGGCGTCCGTCGCGCTTGACGACGCGTCCGGCGACCAGGACGGTGTCCACCGCGCGCGTGTCGGCGTAGAGGACGACGGCCGCGACCGGGTCGTGGACGGGCGCCATCCCCGGAAGGTCGGTGCGCAGCAGGACGAGGTCCGCCTGCCGTCCGGGCGCGATCTCCCCGGTGACGCCGCCCAGGCCCGCGACCTGCGCGCCTTCCACCGTCGCCATGCGCAACGCGTCCGCTGTCGTGAAGCCGAGCCCCGCACCGTCCGGACGGCCCCGCTCGGTGGAGTAGGCGGCGCGCATGAGGCTGAACATGTCGCCGCCGGCGCTCGCGACCGCGTCGGCGCTCAGACTCGCCGGGATGCCCGCGGCTCGTGCGCGCCCGGTTACGGGCAGGCTGAAGTCCATCGCGGTCTCGATCGCGGGCGACACCGACACCGTCCCGCCGTGGTCGGCGATCCGCTTGAGCTGCTCGTCGGTGTAGTCGTTGGCGTGGACGTGCATCGTGCCGGGCGTCCACAGGTCGTTGTCGTCGAGGAACGCCAGCCCGGCCCGCGCGCTCTCCTGCCCGTGGCCGCCCATGTGCGCGGTGATCATGACGTCCAGGTCGCGCGCGGACAGCCACTCGCGGCGGGCGGTGTCCGCGTCGCCGAGGTCGGGGCCGAGCGCGGCCACGGCCATCCGGACCAGGCCGTCCCCGCACAGCTCCCGGACGCGGCGCTGCTCGGCGGCCCGGGCCGCCGCGTCGCCCGCGTGGAAGTGGCCGTAGACCGCGCGGATCCCGGCGTCGTGGAGGGCCTGGACGTTCGCGTCGGCGTGCTCGGGGGTGTCCGCGCCGTGCGCCCAGTCCACGACGGTCGTGACACCGGAGTCGAGCGCCTCGAGGGCCGAGCCGAGCACGCCGGCGTGGAGGTCCTCGGGCCGGAAGGCGGGGGCGAGGCGTCCGAGGACGTGCTCGAAGTAGGCCCCCAGCGTGGTGTCCGCCTGGACGCCGCGGACCGCGCCCTGCCACATGTGCCGGTGCGTGTCCACGAAGCCCGGCAGGACGATCCGCCCGGACGCGTCGACCACCTCCGCGCCGTCCGGGACGGGCAGGCCGGGGCCGACGGCGGCGATGACGCCGTCCCGGACGAGGACGTCGGCCACACCGAGGACGCGCGGGCTCAGCACGAGCCCGCCCTGGATCAGAAGGGGGGATGTCATGCGCGAAAGCTTAGACAGAAGCTTTTCTAAAAGCAATATGGCGGCGAGTATCCTCGGCTGCGTGCAGCACGACCGGGACCGCGACCGCCGCCGCGACGAGATCGACCCCCTCGTGGACGCCTGGCGCGCCGAGGGCCTCGACGACACGCTCATCGCCATGCTCGAGGTGGGCAAGCGCACCGCGCGCCTCCAGGGCCTCCTCCAGCAGGCCCTCCGCGCCGAACTCACCGACCTCGGCCTCACCTACGCCGAGTTCGAGGTCCTGACCGTCCTGCGGCGCTCGGGCAGCCCGTACCGGCTGCGCCCGACCGACCTCACCCGCTCCGCGCTCCTCACGTCCGGCGGCACCAGCAACGTCCTGCAACGCCTGGAGAAGGCCGGACACGTCGAACGCGGCACGGACGAGGGCGACGGCCGGGGACGCTGGGTGCGGCTCACCGACGAGGGCCTGCGCGTCACCGAGGACGCCCTCGCCGCCAGCGGCACCGCGCACGACGACGTCCTCGGGGCCGTCCCGGCGGAGAAGCTGCGCGCCGCCGCCGACGCCCTCCGCGACGTCCTCGGCCCCATCACCCCCCGCCGCTGAACCACGGCGGCGGGGCGCGACGGGACGGGACGGTCAGCCGCCGTTCTGCCCGGCCGCCGTCAGATGCGCGAGCTGCGACTTCAGCTGCTTGGTCGCGAGCGGACGCGTGACCCCGATCCAGTCGCCGCGGTCGTACGGGGTGACGCCGATGTTCGGGACGCACAGCGAGCAGCGCGCGACGACCATCCGGTTCTTCCCGATGACCATGCCCACGTGCCCCGGACTGTCCGACGACGTGCCCGGACCGGAGTTGAAGAACACCAGGTCCCCCGGCTGCTCCTGCCCCTTCGGGATCTTCTGCCCGAACGGCCACTGCTCGAACGTCGTGCGCGGGATGTCCAGCCCGACCGACTTGTAGGCCGCCTGGAGCAGGCTCGAACAGTCCCAGGCGTCCGGCCCGGCGGCGCCGAAGATGTACCGCTTGCCGCGCTGCGCCATGGCGAACGCGATGATCTGCTGGATCATCCCGGACGCGTTGGCGGGCAGCTCGTCGTCCTGGCAGTCGACGCCGTTCGACTGGACGACCTTGTAGGCGCCCTTCGCGTACTTCCCCGCCCAGTCGAGGACGAGGCTCACGTAGTCCCAGGAGTGGTTGTACATGAAGATGGCGGTCTTCATCCGCTGCGGGGCGCCGTTGTGCTTGAGGTACGCGGCGGCGGTGTAGATCGCGTCCGCCGGGTCGTACAGGTTCTTCTTGCCGTCGTGGTCGCCGTCCACGGCGAACGAGTCGAACGTGGCCTTCAGGAACTGCATCGGGCCGCCCGCGCCCGCGTAGTTCGTCCCGCTCTTGACGCCCTGCTCCCCGGACGTCCCGTGCACGGTCTCGACCCGCCCGATCCCCGCGAGGACGTTCCACGGGATGCCGTACTGCTTGCCCGCCGCCTCGTACAGCGACAGGTAGTTCGCCGGGATCCCCCGGGCGTCGTCGGACGTCCCCGGCTGCGTGGACGCGCCGCTCGTGTCGACGCAGCCGGCGCTGCCCGCGCCGCCACCGCCGAACATGAACTGGCTCGCCCCGAACAGCACCGGGACCAGCATCAGCGAGACGAACAGCGCCGCCACGGCGGCCAGCGCCGTGGCGGCCAGCACCCGAGCGCGGGTCATCCCGTTCCGCCCCCTCCGGTGTCGCCCGCCTGCCCGACGTCGGCGGGTTCGAACGCGGAGACCTTCAGCGCGTTGCCGTCACGCGCGACCGTCACCGCCCACTGCCTGCTGTCGTTGCTGCCGCCCCCGGACTTGCTGATCTGCTGCTTCCCCGTCACGAGGAAGATGATCGAGTTGTTGCCGATGTCGCGCACCTGGTCGAGCGACGCCGTGCACGTCGCGACGGTGTGGTCCTGCTGCCGCTGCTGCTGGATGCCGGGCGCCGCGAACCCCTGCGTGATCTGCTGCCCGACCTGGTCGTTCACCAGCGGCTGCAACCGCGCCGCGTACGCCTGCGGCTGCTCGTCGAACCGGTACGTCCCGTAGGCCGCCACGAACCTCTGCGCCGTGTCGGCCGCCGTCGCGAACTCCTGCCGGCCGAACGGCAGCAGGCGGTAGACGTCGAAGTTCCCGGAGTCGACCTGCGAGCTGATGCCGGCCGGCGGAGAGGCCGGCGCGGCCGGCCCTCCCCCGGTCACGGGCGTGGAACGCGCCGCGCGGGGCGCGCTCTTGTGCTGGCTCGGCGAGGCCGCCGTCAGGTACACCCCGACGGCGGCGAGCGCCACCACCAGCACACCGAACAGGATCTTCCGGTGCCGGTCGGACAGGTTCATCACTCGTCCCGATCGACCGGACGCAGCCAGAACGGGATCGGCGGCTCGCCGCCCCCGCCGGACCGCCGTCCACCCCAGAGCGGCGGCGGCTGCGCCGGACCCCCGCCGTTCCCGTCCGCGCGCGGCTCCGGCACCCTCGCGTCCCCGCCACCGGACGACCCGGACCCGCTCGACCCGCCGGACCCGCCGGACCCGCCGGAGGACGAGCCGCCGCCGGAGTTGCCCGACCCGCTCCGTCCGCCGCCGTTGCCGTTGTCGCCGGAGTTGCGTCGTCCGCCGCCGAACCAGCTGCGTCCGCCGCCGGAGGACGAGCCTCCACCCGACTCCCCGCCGCCACCGGAGGCACCGCCTCCGCCGCCGCCGTTCGAGTCGCCGCCGCCGAACCAGCCGCGCCCACCGGAACCACCGTCACCGCCGGAGTCCCCGCCGCCGCCCCAGGGCCCGGAACCGCCACCGGAGCCACCGGCCCCGGCCGCGCCTCCACCACCGGCCCCGGCCGCCCGGCGCG
>NZ_RFFG01000079.1 GCF_003696215.1 Actinomadura harenae
TCCCACCGCCAGGCGCCCGCCTTCGCGGCCCGCGCCCGCGGCCCGCGCCCGCGGCCCGGGCCCGCCGCCCACTGCCCACGCTCGCTTCCACCACCCGCGCCTGCGTCCACTGCCTGCGCCTGTGTATGCCGCCCGCGCTCGCTTCCATGGCCCGCGCTCGCTGCCCGCGCCTGCATCTGCTGCCTGCGGCGATGACGCCCCATCGACTGATCCGATTCGATCCGGACCGGCATCCACCACATCGTGGATCGCGTGCGCTCGTCGTGCGGGACGTGAGATGCGCAGCCCTCGGGCGTCCTCGCTGCCGCCCTGCCCCGCCCCATCCCGCCCCGCCGCCGCGCGCACCGCCCGGGCTCACCGGGCCCTACGGCGTGGGCAGCCCGAGCTTGCTGGGCCCTGCGATGAGAGACGCCGACGCTCCCTGGTCCCACAGAGTGGCCCCCCGCTCAAGGGGCCCTGCGGTGTGGGCCGTCCGCGTTCACTGAGCGCGACACCGAGGCGGACGAGGCGAACGAGGCCATCGACTCGGCCAGATCAGTGCGTGTCACTCCACAGCAGTGACAGCCTCAACCGGCTCGCCAGGTCACGATGTGCGACGTCCGGCCAGGCCTCGCCATGGCACTACACGCTCGACCGTGAGAGGCCTCAACCGCGGCGCATTTCCGTCAGCACCTATGGCGGTGTCGGGCGTGGGGCGTTGGCGAAGTGAAGAGCCGGCTGCCCCGGCAGGCTCCCAGGGATGCGATTCCCAGGGTGGAATGCTCTCGCGCAGCGCGCCGAGAGTGCGGCTCCTGCCATGCGCCCGAGCCGAGGGCGGCATGGACGGCGTTACGCGGGTTGGACCTCCGACGTGCAGAACTTGCAGCGGGTGGCCTCGATCGGGATCTCGCTCATGCAACGCGGGCAGGGGTGCTCCGACGCCTCCTCCTTGCGCTTGGCGCGCTCCAGCAGCTTCGCCACGGGCAGGACGACGAAGAAGTAGACCACCGCGGCGATGATCAGGAAGGAGATCGCCGCCGTGATGAACTTCCCGTAGGGGAACACGGTTCCGCTGATCTTGAAGTTGAGGTTGCTGAAGTCCGGCTGACCGCCGAGCAGGGCCAGCAGCGGGCCTACGAACGAGTCCACGAAAGCAGTGACCAGGGCGCCGAAGGCCGCACCGAGGACGACGGCAACAGCGAGATCGACCAGGTTGCCCCGGAGCAAGAACCTCTTGAACCCTTCCACGAGCATCCTTTCGTCACCCAGAGTCGCTAAACGGTAACATAGTGGAGTCATCAATCCTTGACGAGCACCACCACCAACGGCCCTCCCGCCCCTGCCAATGCAGCGGCCTGTGTGCGACTGGTCGCCAACACGACCAATGCCCCCTGTCCGGCACCGCCGAGGCCACTTTCTTCTCGGGGCACAGCGAGAACCACCACGGACGAGACCACAACCCGCGACCAGGAAGCCGAGCTGACTCTTCGGCCCTCCCCGACTCTTGGAGAACGGAGAGCCAGGCGCTGCCCGCCAATAGCTCGACCTTGAACACGCAGCGCACATTCGCCGACCAGCCACGTTGGCTCCCAAACGGAACTGAACCGTGCTTCCGCCCCGCCAGAACTCGGCGGCGTCGAAGCCCTCGCCGACACCGGTCGTGCCATCCTTCGGCCGGATGCCGGCCATGCCGCCGGCTGGGCGGACGTCGGCCATCCCGGCGGCTGCGCGGGTGCAGGCTGTGCTGTCACCTGGGCTGATGCGGGCTGTGCCGTCACCCGGCCGGATGTCAGTCGTGCCAGCGCCCGAAGGGACGCCAGCCGTGTCGGAGTCTGGGGGGAATCCGGTCGCGTCGGCATTCGCCCGGATATCAGTCGCGCCGACAGTCGTACGAAGGGCAGTCGCATCGGGGTCGCTGCATGGCCCAGTTGTGTGGGTAGCCACGTGACATGCGGCGGTGTCGGCGTCCATCTCGTAGGCGGCTGGGATGACGCACATCTGGTCATCGGGTGCCCCTGCGCCCCGTCGGCGGATATCGACTGCGTCGGAACGCGTCTGGAAGCGAACAATGGATCTGTGGCTGCCGAGGGGGTTGGCGTGCCTTTCTCGGTCGGGTGGGCTGAGCGCCTTCCGGTGCACCACTGCTGATGCTGTCGGTCTGGTTGCCCTCGTATGCCTCCCGCCGGGGCTGCCTCTGGCCAAGCGGTCTCGGTCGGCTCCGCCTGTAAGCCTTCGGCGGTGCTGCCCGTCCCTGTCCTGAGTGAGCCCGGCGCGACATTGCCCATGTCCGCACAAGGCGGGGCGGCGCTCATGTCCACACGGGGCGGGACCGCCGCGCCAATGGACGGTTTTCCTGCTGGCGGTGTCTTGGGTCCGTCGGAGCTGGGCGCGGGAGTTGGCACGTCCGGCACCGAGGGGGGTTCTGATGCGGAGCCCGGAGGTGTCGCGGTGAGGACGTCGATCCGGTCACCGGGATGAAGGAGGCGGGCCGCCGTCGAGTCCGCCACGCGGATGGGCGTGGCCACCATCCCCGGAGGCTGGTCGTCGAGGAGGCCCGGCCCGAGGACGCGGGCATCGGTGAGGGCCTCGCCGCGTCGGACGGCCCCCGCGAGGACTCGGCCGACCGGTGGATTCCGAAGTGCTCCGTCCGGGCGTACCGCAGGCGGTAACGCGATGATCCGTATGTCGCCTGGCCGGAGAGCGGCGCCGGCGGCCAGGTCCCGCGCGGCGACCGCGACCCGGATCGCCGGTGGCGCGGACGGCTGGATCGCCAGGAGGGCGAGCCCGGTTCCGAGCGCTGCGAACAGCGCGGCTAAGAGCCGTCGGCGCTGCCCGAATCCCTCATTCATCTCGTGCTCCGGGGAGCTTTGGATCCTGCGTGGCTCCGGGCTCGAGTCGGCGTTCCCAGGTCGGTGGTGATTGCGACATGTTTCTTCTCCGCTTTCTGTGATCTCCGGTCGGAGGTGGAGTTGCTCGCCTGCCAGGGGCCTTCTGAGCGCGTGGCTACCCTGCGCTGGGCGGCTCGGCCGGGGCGTCCTGCCTGATTGGTGACCTTGACGGAGCGTTTGGGGAGGCGACCCGTCGAGGACTCTTGGTGGTTGATCCGTTGCTGGATGGAGTCGGGGTCGGGTGTGGGGCATCGGGCCGCAGCGGCGGGTTCTGAAAGCGGCTGGGACGCCGGTTCAGGGGCCGGGGCGGCCTGGTCGGGCGTTGAGGTGTGGCTCTGGTGGCGGGCTGAGCCGGGGACGGTCGTCAGGCGAACAGACGCCCGAGGGCTTCGGCCGGTTACGGGAGGGTGATGGGGAGCTTCATGCCGTCCAGGACGTTCGGGCAGGGGCAGGTGCGGTCGATGGGGAGGTTGGCGACGATGTCGGCGACCAGAGGACGGAGCCGGCCGATGTTCTCGGTGAAGACGCGGAGGACCTCGGCCATCGTGACGCCCTCGCCCTCCTCGATGCCGGCGTCGAGGTCGGTGACCAGGCAGAGCGGGGTGTAGCAGAGGGCGAGTTCGCGGGCGAGGACGGCTTCGGGGTGGCCGGTCATGCCGACGAGGGTCCAGCCCTGGGCGGCGAACCAGCGGGACTCGGCGCGGGTGGAGAAGCGGGGGCCCTCGATGACGACGAGGGTGCCGCCGTCCACCGGGGCCCAGTCGGCCGTGCGGGCCGCGGACAGGGCGGTGTCGCGGCCCGTGGGGCAGTACGGGTCGGAGAAGGAGAGGTGGATGGCCGCGGCCTCGTCGTAGAAGGTCTGCGGGCGGCCCGACGTCCGGTCGACGAGCTGGTCGGGGACGACGAGGGTGCCCGGCCCGTACTGGGTGGCGAGGGAGCCGACCGCGCTCGGGGCCAGGACCTGCCGGACGCCGAGGGACCGCAGGGCCCACAGGTTCGCCCGGTAGGGGATGCGGTGCGGCGGGAAGCGGTGGTCGCGGCCATGCCGGGGGACGAAGGCGACGCGGCGTCCGCCCAGGTCGCCGATGGTGATCGGGTCGCTCGGCGGGCCGTAGGGGGTCTCGATCTCGATCTCGGTGACGTCGTCGAGGAACGAGTAGAAGCCGGAGCCGCCGATGACGCCGATCTCGGCGGACGGGGACGTGGACGTGGAACTCGAAGAGGACATGCCGCCGACCCTAACCAGCCCGCCGGGGATCAAAGAAGCCCGGCGCCCAACTGTGGATAACTCGCTGACAACCGAGGCTCGCCCCCTACGCGTACGTGCGTCGTCCCTGCTCGGCGGGGTCTATAAGGGACGTCCCAGAGATGCGTCCACGAGCCTTTATGGAACGACGACAGCCGGGGTCTCAACAAGGAGACCCCGGCTGTCGTGAAGCCAAAGGAACCGCTGGACGGCGGTCAGGCGACCTTCTCGGACGACGTCGAGCTGCTGCTCGCCGTCGAGGAAGAGGAGGACGAGTCCGAAGAGGAGGACGTCGAGGACGAGCCTCCCGACGAGTCGTTCCCGGAGGACGACTTGGCGGAGGCCGGGGTGCTGACGGTCGAGGACGACCCGCCCCGGCTGTCGGTGCGGTAGAAGCCCGAACCCTTGAAAATGATGCCGGCGGCCGAGAAGACCTTGCGGAGCTTGCCACCGCACGCCGGGCACTCGGTCAGCGCGTCGTCGCTGAACTTCTGCACGACCTCCAGAGGCTCGCCGCACTCGGTGCAAACGTACTGATACGTCGGCACGGTCCCTCCTTGTCGCCTCAGACCGGGGGTGAACCGGACTGGCACTCACCGTAGATGACTGCTAATGGTACCGATGTAGTGAACAGGATTCGCAACCGATCTGTTCCCGGCTCGCCCTCCTGCCCGCGCGCGGCGGGTGATCAGGCCAGGTCAGGGGCGTTCGGCCATTCCGTCACTAGGCCCCTGTTTCTCCGAACCAGCCCGCGAGCTTGCCGCGGCGGCTGACCGCGCGCAGGCGGCGTTCCGCGATGTCCCGGACCTCTGCCGTGGTCACGACCAGGAGGGTGTCTCCTGCGCGCAGGGTGGTGGTGGGCTCGGGAACGAAGCTTTCGCCGTCCCGGACCACGAGTGTGATCGAGGCCCCACGAGGCAGGCGCAGCTCGAAGATCTCGACACCGTTGAGGTGGGAGTCGTCCGGGATGCGGATCTCCAGGAGGTCCGCGTGGAGTTCCTCGAGCGGGGCGGCTTCGACGCCCAGTTCGCGTGCGCGCGAGTCGTCCTTGAGGCCGCACCAGCGGGCCACCAGGGGCAAGGTCGGCCCTTGGAGGAGGGTGAACAGGACGACGATGGTGAACACGATCGCGAAGAGGCGGCTGGCGCCCGGGACGTCCTTCACCATGGGGATCGTGGCGAGGACGATCGGGACCGCCCCGCGTAGGCCCGCCCAAGAGGCGAACAGCTTTTCTCCCATGGAGAACTTGAATCCGGCCGTGGAGATCAGGATCGACACTGGCCGCGCCACCAGGAGCAGGACGAAACCGATCACCAGAGCGGGGACGATCTGAGCGGGCAGGTCGCTGGGGGACGCCAATAGGCCGAGCATCACGAACAGGCCGATCTGGGCCAGCCAGGCGATGCCTTCAGCGAAACCGCGTGTGGCGGGCCGGTGCGGAAGGCGCGCGTTGCCCAGAACCAGGGCGCTCACGTAGACCGCGAGGAATCCACTGGAGTGGAGCAGGTTCGCCGCGCCATAGGAGCCGACCGACAGGGACAGCACCGCGATGGGGTAGAGGCCGGACGCCGGGAGCGCCATACGGCGCAGGGCGTACACCCCGGCCCATCCGACCGCGACGCCTATGAGGCCGCCGACGACGAGCTCGTAGACCATGACCCCGGCCAGTTCGACCAGGTTCGGCGCGTGGTCCGCGGCCTTCGCCGCACTGAGCGTGACGACGACGATCACCACGGGGGCGTCGTTGAAGCCGGATTCGGCCTCGAGGAGGCCCGTCAGGCGTGAGGGGAGCGGCAGTCGCCGCAGTACGGAGAACACCGCGGCGGCGTCGGTGGGGGCCAGTACGGCGGCCAGGAGGAACGCGAGCCGCCAGTCCATGTCCAGCAGCCATGCGGCGGCCACCGCGACGATGCCGATGCTGACCAGGGTGCCGATCGTGGACACCGACAGTGCGGCGGGCACCGAACGGCGCACTTTCTGCCAGTCGGTGGTGATGCCGCCCTCGGCGAGGATGAGCACCAGGGCGGCCAGGCCGAGGACCTCGGCGAGTTCCGCGTTGTCGAAGCGCAATCCGAGGCCGGATTCGCCGATCAGCAGGCCGAGGCCCAGGTAGGCAAGGAGCGTGGGGAGTCCCGCGCTTGTGGACAATCGCACGGCGACGATCGCACAGAGTATGAGCGAGGCTCCGAGGAGTAGCCAGAGGTCGAGCTGCACATCCCACCTTTCGCCTAGGTGATCGTTAAGAGATCCTATGCAGTTCGCCCATCAATCGCATAACGGGCGTTCAGTAATCCCTGTGACCTGGGCTTTTGTGGGGGCGTGTGGTCGGTCGCCGGGCTCTGTGGGCTCAGCGCCGATCGATCTTGGGTGACAGACCGTTGATCACGTTGCGTACAGGACGGCCCTCCACGGCCGCCTTCACGTTGTCCTGGATCACCACGGCGGTGTTGATCTGCGCCTGCGTGGTCGCCCATGCCGCATGGGGCGACAGTAGGACGCTCTCGTGCGTGCGCAGGGGGTGGTCGGCGGGCAGGGGCTCGACGTCGAAGACATCGAGCGCCGCTCCGGCGAGATCGCCCGAATCCAGCGCCGCCAGCAGGCCGTCCTCGGGGACGATGCCCGCGCGCGCGACATTGATCAGCAGCGCCTTGGAAGGCAGGAGAGCGAGTTTGGCCTCGTTCAGGAGGTCGTGGGTCTCGTCCGTCAGCGGCAGGGCGACCACGAGGATGTCAGAGTGCGCCAGCAGGTCGTCGAGCTCGCGGTAGGTGGCGGGCGCCTGCGGACGGCGGCGACGCGTCCAGTAGGAGACCGGGCAGCCCAGCGCCGAGAACAGGCGGGCCGTTTCCGAGCCGATCGCGCCGTAGCCGACGATCCCGACGCGTTGTGTGTGGAGTTCGCGTCCCCCGTGCACGAGCGTTTCCATCTGGGGCCAGCCACCGGCCCGGACGGCACGGTCGGCCCAGGCGAGCCCACGGCAGAGTGAGAACGCGGCCCCGACGGCCCACTCGGCCACCGCGCGCGCGTTGACACCGGCGGTGTTGGCGACGGGCACATCCGCTTGCGTCAGGGCTTCCATGTCGACGTTGTCCGAGCCGACTTGAGGCAGTTGCACGAACGCGAGGCGGGGAGCCGCCGCCACGGCGTCGGCGTCCAGCGACAGATCGCCGGAGAAGTCGGAGACGACGATGTCCGCCTCGGCGATCGCGGCGTGCACCCCCGCGCGGTCGCGCGAGGATGGGAAGGAGACCTCGACTGCGTCCCCCAGTGGTGCGAACAGCCCCCTGACGATGTCCTCGCCCAGAGGCGCAAGCGCCAGCACGTTCCACGGTGTCGTCGTCATACCGTCCTCGCCATCCCTTCTCCCGCCGATGACCGGTCGCGTGCGCACGAGGATCTGCCGCCGGGGACGGCGCTGCCAGGGTCCCCCGGCCCAGCGTCCAAAGCCGCATGTGGACGGCCGATACCGGTCAGGCGGCCGTCCTGCCGCAGCCCGATATGACGCCTGCCTCGTGCCTGCGCACGTCGGCCACGCCGGACGGCGGCTGTGGTGGGCGAGGCCGCTCCAGATGACCGTCACGCCAGGGTGGAAAGCGTGACGACCTGAGGCGGCCGACAGATCTCTGTGTGCGGGGCCACCTTAATTGGCGCCCCCCAGCGGGTGAAGCCCCGACTCCGGCGTCACGGCCGCGCGGACCCGTTGGTCGTGCGGCTCCCTGGGAAGGGTGTCGACCAGTTCGCCCTCGTAGAGCAGTGCCACCGTCAGGACGGCCGGGCTCACGCGCGCGAGGGCCCGGTCATAGGAACCACCGCCACGGCCGAGACGAACACCGGTCCGGTCCACCGCCAGGGCCGGCACAAGGACGACGTCGGCACTGGCGATCGCCTCCACGCCACGCGCGGGCTCACTGGGCTCCATGAGACCGAACCGTCCGGGGACGAGGGAATCGGGCCCCTCATAGGACGCCCAGTCGAGCTCGTTGTCCGGAAGCAGCCGGGGGAGGAGGACGTAGGTGCCGCGCTTCCACAAGGCGAAGAGCAATCCGTGCGTTTCGGGCTCGGTGCCTAGGGAGACATAGGCGGCGACCGTGCCGGCCATCTCCAACTGGGGGACGCCTAGCAAGGTGTCCCGAATGGAGCGTCCCGCCGCCGAACGGACGTCGGCGGACAGTTCCGCGCGGTTGGCCAGAAGTTCAGCCCGCAGCGCGGGTTTGGAACCGATGTCGTGCACGCTCTGGTCCTTCACGGTGACTAGGGTCTCTACATGGCCGACTTCGCACCTGTACGTAAGGCCGTCGTTCCGGCGGCAGGGCTCGGGACCCGATTCTTGCCTGCCACCAAGGCGACTCCCAAGGAAATGCTCCCCATCGTCGACAAACCTGCGATCCAGTACGTCGTCGAGGAAGCGGTGGACGCGGGTCTCACCGACGTGCTGATGGTCACAGGGCGCAACAAGCGCTCCATTGAGGATCACTTTGACCGCGCCTACGAGCTCGAAGAGGCGCTGAACGCCAAGGGTGACGACGAGCGCCTCGCGGCCGTCCGCGAGTCCGCCGACCTGGCGATCATGCACTACGTCCGGCAGGGCGAGCCGCGCGGCCTCGGCCACGCGGTCTTCTGCGCCCGCCAGCACGTGGGGAACGAGCCGTTCGCGATCCTCCTGGGCGACGACATGATCGACGCCCGCGACCCCCTGCTCAAGCGCATGGTCGAGGTCCGCAACCAGTACGGCGGCAGCGTTGTGGCGCTGATGGAGGTCGAGCCCGACCAGGTCTCCGCCTACGGTTGCGCCGCGATCGAGGGCACCGACGAGGACGACGTCGTCAGGATCACCGACCTGGTCGAGAAGCCCGCGCGCGCGGAGGCGCCGAGCAACTGGATCATCATCGGACGCTATGTCTGCGACCCCGCCGTGTTCGACGTCCTGGAGAAGACCCCGCCCGGGCGCGGGGGAGAGATCCAGTTGACCGACGCACTGCGCACCCTCGCCGACATGCCGGCCGAACAAGGCGGAGGCGTGTACGGCGTGAAGTTCCGGGGTCGCCGCTACGACTCCGGCAACAAGCTCGAGTACCTGAAGACGGTCGTGCAGTTCGCCTCCGAGCGTGAGGACCTGTCCGCCGAGTTCATGGCGTGGTTGCGTGATTTCGTGCGCGCGCAGGACGGCGCGGACACCACGAAGGATGCCTGACGACCCGCCGCGGGACCATCGACGACGTTTGACGACCCGTCGGAAGGACGGACGATGAGGACGGTCGAAGAGCACCTGGCGCGGATCCTGGCCGCCGTGCCCGTACTGCCGCCGCTTGACCTGGCGTTGCTGGAGGCCGGCGGGGGCGTGCTCGCCGAGGACATCGCCTCGCCGGTGCCGCTTCCGCCGTTCGACAACTCGGCGATGGACGGCTACGCGGTCGTGGCGTCCGACATCGCGGGCGCGTCCGAGCAGACCCCGGTGACGCTGCCCGTCGTCGGCGACATCGTCGCGGGTGACGACGGTGTGGCGGCGATCCGCACCGGGCTCACCGCGCGCATCATGACGGGCGCGCCGCTGCCCGCGGGCGCGGACGCGGTCGTCCCGGTCGAATGGACCGACGGCGGCGGCACGTCCGTCCGGATCAGCCGGTCGGCGCCGTCCGGGAACTACATCCGGCGCGCCGGGGAGGACGTCCTCGAAGGCCAGGTCGTGGCTCCCCTGGGGACCCGCCTGGGCGCGACCCGGCTCGGCATGATCGCCGCCGTCGGACGGCCCCGCGCCTTGGTCCGGCCTCGTCCGCGCGTGGTCGTCCTGTCCACCGGGAACGAGCTGCGCGAACCCGGTTCGCCCCTCGCGCCGGGCCAGATCTGGGACTCCAACAGCTTCATGCTCACCGCCGCCGTCGCCGAGGCGGGTGGCGTCGGCTACCGGCAGAGCACGGTCGGGGACGAGCCCGACACGGTCCTGGAGACGATCGAGGACCAGCTCATGCGCGCGGACGCGATCGTCACGTCCGGTGGTGTCTCCATGGGCACCAGGGACGTCGTCAAGGAAGTCCTGACGGGCACCGGAACCGTGGAGTTCCACAAGGTCGCGATGCGTCCCGGCAAACCGCAGGGATTCGGCCTCCTGCACGGGACCCCGATCTTCACCCTGCCCGGCAATCCGGTCAGCGCGTATGTGTCGTTCCAGGTGTTCGTCCGGCCGGCCCTACGCGCGATGCAGGGGCTGCCCGCCGAACCGCTGCCGACGGTCTCCGCCGTCCTGGAGGGTGACCTGAAGTCGCCTGTCGGCATCCGCCACTACCTGCGCGCGAGCCTGACCTACGGGCCCGGTGGCTACACGGTGAAACCGGCCGAAGGGCAGGGCTCGCACCAGATGGGCTCACTGGCGTCGGCCAACGCGCTGATCGTCCTGCCCGAGGACGTCGACCTGGCGTCCGCGGGCTCCCACGTCGAGGTGATGAGGCTGCCGTCATGACCATGGGTTCGGAATTCACCGGGTTCACCCACCTGAACGACAAGGGCGCGGCCCGGATGGTGGACGTCTCGGCCAAGTCCGTTTCGACGCGCACGGCGACCGCGACCGGATTCGTCCGCTTGTCGCCGGCGTGTGTGGCGGCTTTGCGCGCGGGCGAGGTGCCCAAGGGCGACGCCCTGTCCGTCGCGCGGATCGCGGGCATCATGGGCGCGAAGCGCACCCCGGACCTGGTTCCCCTGTGCCACCCCATCGCGCTCCACGGCGTCGAGGTGGAGCTGTCCGTCGAGGACGACGGCGTGGCGATCGACGCGCTCGTCCGGACGGCCGACCGCACCGGCGTCGAGATGGAGGCTCTCACCTCGGTCACCGTCGCGGCCCTGGCGCTCATCGACATGGTGAAGGCCATCGACCCGGCCGCCGTCATCACGGACGTGCGTGTCGAGGAGAAGACCGGAGGCAAGACCGGCCTCTGGCAGCGCACCCCGGGGAAGCCCCGCTAACGCGCCCGCACGAGGCCCCGTCCCTGGGGCTTGGGATAGTGGGCGCGGCTTGCCTCGAGGTCTTCGTGGGGTGCCGTGTCCGCAGAGGAGGCAACGATGATCCGCGCATTGGCGGTGACCGTTTCGAACCGCGCTTCGGCCGGTGTGTACGCGGACAAGTCCGGTCCGGTGCTGGTCGGGCTGCTCGCCGAGGCGGGATGCGAAGTGGACGGGCCGCGCGTCGTCCCGGACGGTGAGCCCGTCGAGGAGGCCCTGCGCGCCGCCGTGTCCGCGGGGTACGACGTCGTCGTGACGACGGGCGGGACGGGACTCACCCCGACCGACCGCACCCCCGAGATGACCCGGCGCGTCCTGGACCGGGAGATTCCCGGCATCGCGGAGGCCATCCGAGCCGTGAGCAGGGACACCGTCCCCACATCGATCCTCTCGCGGGGGCTGGCCGGGACCGCCGGACGCACCCTGATCGTCAACTTGCCCGGTTCCACCGGCGGTGTCCGGGACGGGATGGCCGTGCTGACGCCCGTGCTCGCCCATGCCGTCGACCAGATCGCCGGCGGCGACCACCCGCGACCCGCTTGACCTGCTGAGATGCGAGTTATCCACAGTTCGGCCGTGGGCTTTCGGAACGCCTTCCGGGGTACGCGTCGAAGCTCTTGGAGAACGGGCCCGCGGGGGAGGGCGACGTCCTGATCGTGGTCTCGGTCTCGGGCCGCAACGCTCTCCCGGTCGAACTCGCGGAGCTCGCCGTCGCGCGTGGGATGACCGTCCTGGCGGTGACGTCCCGCGCGTACGAGACCCGCCTCGCCGAGATCGCGCACATCGTCCTGGACAACCATGTGCCCGTCGGCGATGCGATCCTCAGCGACCCGGGCGTCCCCGAGCCGTTCTGCGCCACGTCCGGCGTCATCGTCAGCGCACTGCTGCAGGCCCTGACCGCCGGGATCATCGAACGCCTGCTCGCGCGAGGCCTCACGCCACCCGTCTTCCGCTCCGTCAACCTCCCCGGAGGCGCCGACCACAACACCCGGCTCCTCCAGGCCAACGCCGACCGCATCTTCTACCTCTAGCGACTGCGCATGCAGGAGGGGCTCACTCGGTCGTAGGGGTCAGGCGCGGATGACCTCCACGCCTGCCTCGGTGAAGGGGGCGGCGGCCTCCTCGGACAGGGTCTCGTCGGTGACGAGGGTGTTGATGGTGGTCGTGTCGCAGATGCGGGCGAAGTCGCGGCGGCCGACCTTGGAACCGTCGGCGACGACCACGACGTGGTCGGCGCGGTCGGCCAGGAGGCGGTTGACGGCGGCCTCGTCCTCGTTGGGGCAGGTCGCGCCGTGCTCGGGGGTGATGCCGGTGACGCCGAGGACCGCGATGTCCAGCGTGACGTGGTCGAAGATGCCGGCGGCCAGCGGACCGGTCAGCTCGTAGGACTGGGGCCGCGGCACGCCGCCGGTGAGGACGATCTTCACGTGCGGGCGGACCGCCAGTTCGCTGGCGATGTTGAGGGCGTTCGTCACGATGGTGAGCGCGGGACGGCCGCCGCCCGGATCCGGGCGGGTGGCGAGGACGCGGGCGACCTCCGTGGTGGTGGTTCCGCCGTTCAGGCCGATGATCGCCCCGGGCGGGACGAGCCCGGCCGTCGCGGCGGCGATGCGTTGCTTCTCGGACGCGTGCCGGGCGGTCTTGTAGCGCAGCGGCAGGTCGTAGCTGACGCTGTTGGCGACCGCGCCGCCGCGGGTCCGGGTGAGCATCTGCTGCTGGGCGAGCTCGTCGAAGTCGCGGCGGATCGTCGCGGCCGACACCGCCATGCGCGCGGCGGCCTCCTCGACGCTCAGCTGCCCGGCGTCGGCGAGCAGTTCCAGTAGTGCGTTCAAGCGTTCGTGACGGGTCACGCAGGGGAGTCTAGCCGTGCGCGCCCTTGTTTCTTTGTGTCTGTTTGAGGTAAGAAACGAGCATAAATGAGCATCAAGGGAGGGTTGTCGTGACGGGGAACCACACTGAGAGTGAGATCGACTCACAGCCGGAGCTGTGGCGACGCGCCGCGCGTGACGGGGCGGGCGAGGTTGCAGCCGCGCTGCCACGTCCCGGCGAGCGGGTCGCCGTGATCGGCTGCGGAACGTCCTGGTTCATCGCCCAGTCGTACGCCGCGCTGCGCGAGGGCGCCGGGCTCGGAGAGACGGACGCCTTCGCCGCCTCGGAGTTCCCGTCCGGGCGGCGCTACGACCGGGTTCTGGCGCTCAGCCGGTCCGGGACGACGACGGAGGTGCTGGAGGTGCTCGACCGCACCGACCTGCCGACCGTCGCGATCACCGCCGATCCGTCCACGCCCGTGATGACGGCGGCCGACGAGGTGATCGTGCTCGACTACGCGGACGAGCGGTCGGTCGTCCAGACCCGGTTCGCGACGAGCCAGCTCGTCCTCCTGCGCGCGCACCTTGGAGAGAACCTCGACGCGGCCATCGCGGACGCGGAACGCGCGCTCGCGGAGCCTCTTCCCGAGGCGGCGCTGACGGCCGAGCAGTTCACGTTCCTCGGACGCGGCTGGACGGTCGGCCTCGCGCACGAGGCCGCGCTGAAGATGCGCGAGGCCGCGACGGCGTGGACCGAGTCCTACCCGGCCATGGAGTACCGCCACGGCCCCATCGCGATCACGGGCCCCGGCCGCGTCGCCTGGATGTTCGGCGAGTCCCCGTCCGGCCTCACCGACCAGGTCGCCGGCGTGGGCGGCACCATGATCACCAGCGCTCTCGACCCGCTGGCCGACCTCGTCCGCGTCCACCGCCTGGCCCTCCACCTCGCCCGCCAGGCCGGCTACGACCCGGACACCCCCCGCAACCTCACCCGCTCCGTGATCCTCGGCTGATGTCCCGCACGCCTCCCACCACCCCCACCTCAGGCCCCCCGCCGACCCCGCCCCCCGCCTCCGTCCCCCCACGGCCACAGACACCCGCACCGACAACTGTCGCGTCGCGCGTGCGGGTTTCTGGGCGTCCGGCTTGGGGTGGAGCAGGACTTGTGCCCGTGGGCATGTCGGCGTCTGCGCCGATGCGTGCGGAGGGACGCGCAGGGCTGCCGGGCGCTGTTCTGAACCTCGCGCTTGCCCCCTATGCCTTCGACTGCGTCGGCATGCATGCCGGGAGGCGCTCGTGGGGGGCCTGCGTCCGTTTGCGGTCGGTGTGGGGCGGGTTGAAGGGGTTGTCTGGTCGTGGTTGATGGGGGTGGTTGGGGTTGTTGACGCTGGCTAATGCTCGGCTGGTGCTTCCGAGTGGGGTGGTGGACGGCTGGGTTCGCGTTCAGGGTGGGCGGATTGTTGGGGTCGGTGCCGGTGCTCCGGCGGGGGCGGACGGCGCTGGGGCGCGGCCGGAGGTTGTCGAGAATGTGCGGGGGCGGGTTGTCGTGCCCGGGTTCGTCGACATGCATGTTCATGGTGGGGCGGGGGCGTCCTACCAGTCGGGGCGGTTGGAGGAGGCTCGGCGGGTCGCTGAGTTCCACCTGGGGGCCGGAACGACGACGACCGTCGCGAGCCTGGTGACGGGGACGCCGCAAGGGCTGGTGGACGGGGTCGCGGGTCTGGCCGACGCGGCTGACGAAGGGCTGATCGCGGGGATTCACCTGGAGGGGCCCTACCTGGCGGGAAGCCGGTGCGGGGCGCATGATCCGGCGCTGCTCCGGGAGCCCGATCGGGACGAGTTCGCGCGGCTGGTCGAGGCCGGGCGTGGGCATGTCCGCATGATCACGCTGGCGCCCGAGTTGCCTGGAGCCGTGGATCTGGTCCGGGACGCGGTGCGGGCCGGGGTCGTCGCGGCCGTGGGGCACACGGACGCGGCCGGGGCGTGCGTCCGGGAGGCGTTCGACGCGGGCGCGCGCGTCGCGACGCATCTGTTCAACGGGATGCGCCCGCTGCATCACCGGGAGGGCGGGCCGGTCGGGGCCGCGCTCGGGGACGCGCGGGTCACCGTCGAGCTCATCAACGACGGTGTGCACGTGGAGCCCGAGGTCGTCCGCCTGGTGTTCGCGGCGGCGGGCGGGCGGGTCGCGCTGATCACGGACGCGATGGGCGCGGCCGGTATGGGCGACGGGTCGTATCGGCTCGGCCCGATGTCGGTCACCGTCTCCGGGGGACGGGCGACGCTCGAGGACGGGACGTCCATCGCGGGCAGCACGATCACGATGGCGGAGGCGTTCCGGCGTGCGGTCGAGGTCGCCGGGATTCCGCTGGAGGACGCCTCGCGCGCCGCGTCGCTGGTCCCGGCCCGTGCGCTCGGGCTGGACCACGAGGTCGGGTCGCTGGACGTCGGAAAGCGCGCTGACCTGGTGGTTCTGGGTGAGGGGCGGTCCGTCGCCCGGGTGATGAAGGACGGGCGGTGGCGATGATCCTCACGGTGACGCTGAACGCGGCGCTGGACGTCACGTACGAGGTCGGCGCGTTGGAGCGTGGTGAGTCGCACCGGGTCGGGGTCGTCCGGGAGCGGGCCGGGGGCAAGGGGATCAACGTGGCGCGGGTGGCCCGCGCGCTCGGCTGCGAGGTCACGGCCACCGGCTTCGCGGGTGGCGTGGTCGGTGAACTGATCCGGGACGACCTGCGCGGGTCGGGCATCGTCCATGACTTCGTGACGGTCTCCGGGACGTCCCGGCGGACGCTCACCGTCGTGGAGACCGAGAGCGGCGAGGCGACCGTCCTGAACGAGGCCGGGCCGCGTGTCCTGCCTGAGGAGTGGCGGGCGTTCCTTGGGCATTTCGGTGCGCTTGCCGCGTCCGCCTCGGTCGTCGTGCTGTCGGGGAGCCTGCCGCCCGGGGTTCCGGTGGACGCGTACGCCGAACTGGCACGGCTGGCCCCCGGACGGGTCGTCCTGGACGCCGATGGCACGGCGCTGACGGAGGGGCTTCGAGGCCGTCCCGACGTGGTCAAACCCAACGCGGACGAGCTGACACGCGCCACCGCGGCCGGGCGGCCGGTCGCCGAACGCGCCGGAGAGCTGCGGGACGCCGGGGCCGGGACGGTACTGGTCTCGCTCGGCGCTGACGGCATGCTCGCGGTCACCCCGGACGGGGTCTGGCGGGCCGTCCCGCCCGAGGTCGTGGTCGGGAACCCGACCGGGGCGGGGGACGCGGCCGTCGCCGCCACCGCCCGCGCGCTGCTCCTCGGCCGTCCCTGGGACGAGCTGGTGCGGGACGCCGTCGCGCTGTCCGCGGCGGCGGTCGCCGCGCCCGTCGCGGGGGACTTCGACCCCGATCTGTACGTCCGTCTCCTCCCTGAAATCGCGATCGAAGGACTCTCATGCCCCTCGTAGGAACCGGTGAGATCGTCGCCACGGCCGCGTCGTCGCGTCGCGGCGTCGGCGCGTTCAACGTCGTTCACCTGGAACACGCCACCGCCATCGCGCGCGGCGCGGAGGCCGCGGGCGCGCCCGTGATCCTCCAGATCAGCGAGAACTGCGTGCGCTATCACGGCGCGGTGGAGCCGATCCTGGCCGGGGCGCTCGCGGTCGCGCGGGCCGCCGAGGTGCCCGTGGCCGTCCACCTCGATCACGCGACGTCGGCGGATCTCGTGCGTGAGGCGGTGATGCTCGGCGTCGGGTCGGTGATGTACGACGCGTCCACGCTGCCCTATGAGGAGAACGTGGCCGAGACCGCAGGGGTCGTCGGCTGGTGCCACGAACGCGGCGTGTGGGTGGAGGCGGAGCTCGGCGAGGTCGGCGGGAAGGACGGCGTGCACGCGCCGGGCGCCCGGACGAAGCCGTCCGAGGCCGTCGTCTACACCGAGGCGACCGGGGTGGACGCCCTGGCCGTCGCGGTGGGGAGCTCGCACGCCATGCTGACCCGGGACGCCGTCCTCGACCTCGACCTGATCGGTGAGCTGCGCGAGGCGGTGCCGGTCCCGCTCGTCCTGCACGGATCGTCCGGGGTGCCGGACGCGACCCTGACCGCCGCCGTCGAAAGGGGCATGACCAAGATCAATATCGCGACCCAGCTCAACAAGATCTACACGGGAGGGCTGCGCCGCCTCCTCGACGCGAACCCGGCCATGGTCGACCCCCGCAAGTACGCCGGACCGGCCAGGGACGCCGTTGCGACCGAGGTCACACGCCTGCTCGGCGTCCTCCACGCCTAAGGCGGCTACGCTCCGTGACCAATCCGGTCGCGATTCCCCCGGCCGCGCCTTCCAGGGCGGCCCGCATACACGGTTCTGGGCGGCCGGGCCCGGGCCGTCCTGGACCGGGCCCACGACCGAATCGAATCGTCGGGGACAATTGATGGCGTCCGAACCGTCGTCCGGGGAATCATGGGAGCCGTGGAACGGATGCGTGGATGGCCGGTCACCTTGAGCGAAGGCCCGGTCGGGCTGCGGCCGCTTCGGCATCGTGACGCGGCCGTATGGCGTGACCTGCGGGTTCGCAACGCCGACTGGCTGCGGCCCTGGGAGCCGACCAACCCGGAGACGCCGCTGTTCCGCACCGGGCTCGGCCCCTACGTGAGCATGGTCCACACCATGCGGCGCGAGGCGCGGCAGGGCCTCGCGCTGCCCTGGGTCGTCACCTACGAAGGGAACTTCGTCGGCCAGCTCACGATCGGCGCGATCGTCTGGGGATCGGCGCGTTCCGCGCAGATCGGCTACTGGGTCGACAAGCAGGTCGCCGGACGCGGTGTCATTCCGACCGCCGTCGCGCTCGCCGTCGACCACTGTTTCTTCACCGTCGGGCTGCACCGGGTGGAGGCCAATATTCGGCCGGAGAACACCGCGAGCCGACGTGTCGTCGAAAAGCTCGGATTCCGGGAAGAGGGAATTCGCCGCCGCCAACTGCACATCGACGGCGCCTGGCGTGATCACCTCTGCTACGCGCTGACCGTCGAGGACGTGCCGGGCGGCCTGCGGGCCCGCTGGCTGGCCACCGCCAAGCAGGCATTTCCCCGCTCCCCGTCCTGACCTGACCCAGGGGAGACATTCGCGCGGACCCCTCCCGTAAGAATCCTCCGGAAGAGAAGGCCTGGCAAACAGAGAGTAACCGCGAGATCGATCTCGCGACACACCGCCCCTAATACTCGTCAACCTCTGACACCGACTCGTACCGTGCGTGGCGTGACCCTGTTCCCAATGCACGTGCGCGCGCCGAAAGACGGCTCGTCGTCCCGCCGTGCCCGGGAACGGCTCCATCCGGTGGTGATCCGGTGAGCAGCACCTTCCTCTATCTCGCCATCGTCGCGGTCTGGGCCGTGGTCCTCGTCCCCATGTGGCTCCGCCGCGACGGCGAGGCGACGGGCATGCCCCGCCGCCTCCTCCACAAGCGCCCGGACGAGGACGGCGCCGACCTCGACGGCCATGACCACGTCGACGAGCACGAGCACCCGGTCGAGCCCCGCCTGCCGGGGATCGAGGCCGATGTCGAGGTCGAGCACGAGATCGACGCCGTGGACGAGCCCCGACTCGAGGACGAGGCGTCCGTCCAGCGGCGTCCCGGACGCGCCGCCGTGATCGCCCGCCGACGCCGCCGGACGGTCGGGCTCATCCTGCTCGTCCTCACGACCGTCGTCGTGGCCGCCGTGGGCGTCGCGCCCTGGTGGATCACCGCGCCGCCCGTCCTGCTCCTGGCGGGCCACCTCACCCTGCTCCGCGTCGCCGTCCAGATGGACCAGGCGCGCGCCCACGAGGAGGCCGAGGCCGCCCGCGTCCTCGCCGAGACCGAGCAGGCCGAAGCCGAGCCGGCCGCCACCGCCGAGCCGGAGACCCCGGAAGCGGCGCCCCTCGAACCGTCCGCCGAGGTGCTGGAGTTCGTCGGCCGTCCCGAGGACGAGGTCTTCGACCAGTACGCCGACGACGCCCCCGCCACCACCACCGAAGACCGCCGCGCCGTCGGCGAGTGACCCCCACCCCCGTCCAGCCCCCGGTCCCTTCCTCCGCCGATGTCGAGTCCTGCGCGCGGTCGGAGGGCGCGGTTAGTGGCGCGCGAAGCACTGCCAAAGTGCGCTAACCTAGTCACGTCCGCGGGGCTGTAGCGCAGTCCGGTAGCGCACCTCGTTCGCATCGAGGGGGTCAGGGGTTCAAATCCCCTCAGCTCCACCGCGTGATAGCAGGTCAAGGGCCTGATCGGGAGAGATCCCGATCAGGCCCTTGATCGTTTGTCGCCCAGTTGTCATCGGGACCGAGAAGGACCGGTTGGCGCTGAGAAGCATGTCGCAACCCTGCTCTAGGCCCCAGGCGGTTCCAGGCGTCACCGACGCATGCAGCGAAGCTCGCCCCAACGGGTGGGCTTGCCATGGTGTGCACCGACCTACTCCCCGCGGCATGGGACCACGCGTCGGGGTAGGGCGCGTACGCCTGGAGGGCGTCCCGCTCGACTACGACGGCCTTGCCGCCTGGCTTCACGCCCACCCGTACGAGGGGATCGTCTGGCATCACCCGGACGGGCGGCTGGCCAAGCTCAAGCGCCGCGACATGCCTCAGCCCTAGCCCACGACGGCATGGTGATTCGGCAGGGTCGTTGACCTACGACCGGCGCCGGGAGGTCACCTCCGTGTGGCTGGGCGGTTCATGGGGTGGTCGTCCGGGTTGGCGGGGATAGTGGGGTGGTGGGCGAATCTGGTGGAGAAGACTGGGCGATTGGGACGTTTCTGGCGGGGTTGAAGGCGTCGCTCCGGAGTGAGCTGTTGGCGATCGCTCCTGCGCAGCGGGTGCGGGCCGGGCAGACGTTGATGGTGCAGGGGGCGTTCACCGATCAGGTGCTGGCGCTGAGGGCGCGGGGTAGTCGGTCGCCGGCGTGTGTGAAGGTCATCGGGGGGCTGGAGAACGGCGCCGAGGTGCTGTTCGGGATCAGGGTCAGCGGGGACCTGGTGGGCGAGCTTGCGGCGATTCGTGACACGGGACGGTCCGCGACCGTGGTCGCGTGCACGGACGGGGCGGTTCACCGGCTGCCGAAGGAGCGGTTCCTGGGGTTCCTCGACCGCAATCCCGAGGCGTGGAGGCTTCTCGCGGCGATGCTCGGCGACCGGCTCGACTGGGCCAACCAGCGGCGTCTGGACTTCACGGGCTACCCGGTCGACCGGCGGCTGGCGCGGGTCGTCGTCCAGCTCGCCGGACGGCACGGGCATCCGGTCGAGGGCGGTGTCGACCTCGGGGTGGCGCTCACTCAGGAGGAGCTGGGGAAGCTGGTCGGCGCCGCGAAGGAGTCGGCCGTCAAGGCCGTCCGGGAGTTGCGCGACGCCGGGTGGATCAGGACGGGCTACCGGCGGATCATCGTGGCCGATCTCGAGGGGCTGACGGAGTTCGCGATGGTCAGCCGCTGATCGTCCAGGCGAGGTGGGTGACGGCGAGGAACGCCGACGCGGTCGTCCAGGGGATCGCCCGGATCACGTGACGGTGCTTCCGTTCGGCGACGCGCGCGAGGATCCTGGCCATCGCCCAGGCCTCGTCGCGCTGGGCGGCGGCGTCGGGGGGAAGGGTTCGAGTGATTCCCATGATGCCGAACGCGCTGGTCGTGGGGTCGCCGTCGAGGCGCGGGCGGAGCGCCTGGGCGAGGTGGAGGCCCGCGCCGAGGAACGCGGCCAGGTAGAGGACGGCGGGGATCGTGGACGCGCCGCCGGTGCTCAGCATCGCTCCCGCGGAGCCGGCGAGCACGGCGGACAGGACGGAGACCTTGGCGTCGGCGTGCTGGAGGTAGGTCTGGAAGGTTCCGACCGCGGTCAGGGCGACCATCGCGTCGTGGGCGGGGCTGTGGGCGACGGATCCGGAATCCATGGGCTCCCCCGGGTTTCGTATCTTTGCTCGCTGTCAGTCAACCAGTGAGGACGCCCCGGGATTTGGTACTAATGCCAAATGAGGGAGTGGCGTAGACGACTTCCATGAAACAGGTATTTCTACTTCTTCTCCCCGGGGCCGGCGTGTAAGGATCTCGTCTCCAGATCCCAACGCGCCAAGGGGACAGCGGTGGTAAGGGAATTCGAGCGGCGTCCGATGATCTCCGTCGACGCCACAGGGTACGGAAGCGGCGACGACCAGCGGCAGTCGGAGGTCCAGGCGGGGCTTCTGGACGTCCTGGACCGGGCGGCGGCCTCGGCCGGACTCGACCGGGACGGCTGGGAACGGCAGGGCGCGGGCGACGGCGAGTTCTCGGTCCTGCTCCCGGGGACCGACGAGGGGCGCCTGGTCGGGGACTTCCCCCGCCATCTCGCGGCCTTCCTGAGCAGGCGCAACGGGGACGCGCCGTGGGAGAACCGGCTCCGGCTCCGGCTGGCCGTCCACTACGGCACGGCCATCGCCGACGTGAACGGGCGCAGCGGCGCCGGCCCGGTCGATGTCGCCCGGCTCTGTGACAGTCCTCCGCTGCGCACGGCGCTCAAGGAGTCCAGGGCCGATCTGGCGGTCATGGTGTCCGACCGCATGTTCACCGACATCGTCCGCAACGGTCATGCGCTCTCCGTCGCCCCCGAGGATTTCCGGGAAGTGCAGGTCAAAGTCAAAGAGTTCAGTGAGCGCGCCTGGCTTTGGATACCGCGCGGCCGCGACGTCCACTCCCTGACTCTCGCGATTCCCGCGGATGCGACGCCGACATCGCCGGCGGCGAATGGGGGCGAGCGGTCCGAAGCGAGTGCGAAAGGGGACGCGTCGTCCACGGAGCGGCCCGCTTCGGTGCACAACGAGTTCCACGAGCGGGTGAACGCCAGGGGTGCCAACTTCGGCTTCCGGGGCTGAGCCCATGTCCGAGGAAGCCTTCGGTGAGGGCGTCCGCGCCGCCGACGACGGCCAGCCGTTCCAGCCCGTCGACGGTTCTCCGGAAGGCAAGGGGGAGTCCGTTCCGCCTGCCGAGCACCCGCCGGTCAACCAGCTGATCAACGTCTTCCACAGCGGCGTGGAGGCGTCGGGCGCGAACTTCGGTTTCGGTGTGGAGGTGAGCCGGGCCGGCAGCCAGGCGGCGAGCGGGCCGATGCCCCGGGAGCGGGTCGCCGCGCTGACCCGTCACTTCGTGGAGCCCGAGCCGTTCGAGGGGGCGGTCACGGCGCTGCGGAGGCGTGCCGTGGTCACCCTGTGCGGGCCGGACGGCAGCGGCAGGCTCACCGGCGCCGTCAACCTCCTCGTGCGCGTGCTCGGCGAGCAGGCGCCGATCGTCAAGCTGTCCCCGACCAAGAGCCTGAGGGAACTGGCCGGGCACCGGTTCGACGAGGGCACCGGCTACCTGCTGCCCGGATGGTTCGGCGCGTTCGACCAGGAGGCCGAGCACCACTGGGAGCAGATCCAGGCGGAGCTGTTCGGGCACGGTTCGTTCCTGGTGGTGACCTCCTCGGAGGAGAACCGGCGGACGGCCTCGACCACCAGGATCGGGTGGTCGCCGCCCGGGGACCGGGGAGCGGTCGTCCGCGCGCACGGGGGCGGGGTCCTGGCGGACGCGGACGTCGAGAAGGTCGTCGAGGCGCTGCCCGACGACATGCCGATGGCGAGCCTGGTCGAGGTCACGGGCCTGCTCGCGGGAGGCCGCACCCCGGAGGAGGCGATCTCGTCGGTCCTGCGGCAGGCGGCGCGGGACCAGGCGCGGGAGTGGTTCGAGAAGGGTCCGACGCGGGACGAGGTGCTCGACATCACCGTCCTGGCGTTCCTGCCGGGCCTGTCCGAGCGGCGGTTCGGGCAGTGCCGGGAGCTGCTGAAGGCCGCGCTGGCGGAGACGGTGCCCGAGGGGCCCGCGCCGGCGGCCGAGGCCGGGGACCCGCCGCCGAGGCCCGTGGAGGAGGCCTTTCCCCAGGTCAGGGGGAGGCAGCTGGAGAACCCGCTGGTCCGGATCAGGCAGGTGATCGTCGACGGTCGTCCGCGGCGGGTGATCGAGCTGCGCGAGCCGGAGGCGCAGCGCTTCCTGTTCGCCGAGATGGCCGGACGGTTCGACGAGTACTTCTGGGACGCCGTCCGGATGTGGCTGGAGGGCGTCCTGATCCGGCCGGAGCTCTCCCTGCACATCGCGGCGGGCCTGGCCCGGCTGGCCGCGTCGAACTTCGACGAGGTCGAGGGGTCCTACCTGGATCCGTGGTCGAGGGCGGCGGGACGCGCGGAGCCCGCCCGCTCGCACGCCCGGCAGCGGCGGCTGACGACCGTCCACGTGCTGTGGTTCATGTGCTTCGACGAGGACCTGGCGCCGGTCGCGCTCCGGGTCGCCGCGGGATGGGCCGCGTGGGGCGGCACGCCCGGGCAGAAGTACAACGCGATCATCGCGTTCTCGGGCGTCCTCGGGCGGCTCTATCCGATCGAGGCGGTGCGGAACCTCTGGCGGCTGGCGCGGAACCGGGGCGCCGTCCTGGGGCCGCTGGCGATCGAGGGGTTCGGCGGGCTGTTCCTGTCCCAGGACGACACGGACGGGCGCGTCCGCGTCATCCGGTTCCTGGAGAACAAGATCAGGACGCTGCGCGGGGACGGCGCGCGGATCGAGACGTACGGGATCGCGCTGCGGGCGATGCTCACCGTGTACGAGACCGGCGACCCACAGGGGCGGCCGCTGGCGGCGCGGCTGCTCTGCGAGCGACCCGAGCTGGCGGGCGTCATGGGCCACACCTGGGCGGCGCTGCTGGTGAACCGTCCGGTCCGGCATGCCGCGCTGGTCGCGCTGCACGCCAATCTCGACGCGCTGCCGCGGCACACCGAGCGGCCGGAGCTGGTCGCCCAGCGGCTCGGGGACGTCCTCGGCACGGCCCTGAAGAAGGACCACCAGGACGACCTGGTCAGGGATTTCTCCGCGCTCGCCGAGCTTCCCGCGGACCGGCGGGACGGCACGCACCAGGTGACCGCCGCCCTGTTCTCGGCCATCGAACGAGCGCAACGTCGTAGGGGAGAAGAAGCGTGACCTATCCGATCATCACACAGAAGATCCTGCCGCCGGTGCCGAAGTCCGGGCTGTTCGGGCTGGGTTCCCGGAGCCGCGACGTCTCGGAGGTCCCGTCGCCGACGGCGGGCCAGGTCCTCGTGCTCCGGTCGGGCGGACGCTACGTCCTCGACAGCGGACGGCTGGGCCTGGACGACGAGACCATCCTGGAGGCGACGCATGTGAGCGTCGTCGACATGACCGAGCACAAGCAGGTCAGGGTCGAGTTCTCGCTTCCGTCGGCGGAGGGCGGCGCGTTCACCGTCGTCGTCGACTTCACCTGCCGGGTCCACGATCCGGTGGCCGTCGTGGAGGCCGGGCTCGGGGACGTCCACGACATCCTGACCGCGTATCTCAGAGCGCACGACGATGTCTTCAAAGCGGCGGCGAAGCACAGGCTCGCCGACTTCCTGGAGGCCCGGCTGGAGGTGCGCGCCGAGTTGCAGGCGTACCACCACTACCTTCCGGTCCAGCTCTCGGGGATGACGGCGAGCCTGGGGAACGTCGAGATCCCGGCGCCGCCGGAGGTCAAGGGCTACCTGGGCAAGGTCGTCCAGGACGATCTCGACCACCAGGACCGGCTCGCGGTGCTGGCGAGAGGCGGGAAGTACGACCGCGCCCAGGCCGAGGAGCAGACCGAGACCACGCTGCACAACCTCAAACTGCAGGTGCTGAGCACCGAGCAGGAGCTCACCAAGATGCGCAGCGACCGGCTGAAGGCGGAGCAGAGGGAGCGGGACGAGGAGGCGGAGCTGGCCGCCCGGCACCGCAGGCGCGACCAGGAGACGACGTTCGGCATCGGGCAGGCGGCCAAGGTGACCGAGGCCGTGGGCGACGACCCGCTGGCGGCCTACGCCCTCGCCGCCGAGCGGGGGGAGCTCGACACCAGGGAGCTGGCCGATCTCCACCAGAGGGAGGCCGACCGGCTGAACGCGCTGGAACGGCTCCGTGAGGACCGCGCCTACGAGGACTCGGTCAAGAACGCGCAGCTCTCCCGGGACACCATGGTGCAGGGCGTCATGATGCGGCTCGAGGTCCTCAAGGAGATGGTGCGGAAGGGCCACCTGGACGAGCGGAACATGAAGGAGATCGACGGCATCCTCGCCGAGCTCGCCGGCGGGAGAGGGGTCGGGCTGCCGTCCGCGCAGGACCCGGCCGGGCAGATCGAGGCGGCGGCGGCCGGGGCGCCCCGTCCGGATTCCATCGCCCGTTCGGATTCCACCGCCCGTCCGGATTCCACTGCCCGTTCGGACTCCGCTTCCGACACCCCCACCCGTCCGGATGCCGCCGCCCGGCGGGCGCCCTTCGAGCCCGGGCACGCGTCCGCACCCGAGGACAACGACGACGTGCCGTACCGGGAGGAAGACCTCTGATGACGGTGGTTCAGCCGGTTCCCGCCGTCGAGGCCGGGGCCGAGGTCGGGGCCGGGACGGAGCGGCCTCGGCGGCCGGTGCGCGGCCCGAAGGGGCCGGGAGTGTGGCTCCGCTCGCTGATCGGCGTGGACGAGTCGGTGCTGAGCATGGCCCCGCTGGACCGCGGGCGGTACACGGCGATGGCCCTGATCGTGGTCAACGCGGGGATCCTCGCGGCCCTGTCCATGACCGTCATGGTGCAGAAGTTCACGGACGCGCCGCTCGTGGCCGTCCTCCCGGTGGCCCTGTTCTGGGGCTGGGTCATCTTCTCGATGGACCGCTGGCTGATCTCCAGCTCGCACGGGACGCAGAGCAGCGGCGGGGTGTTCCTCATCCGGGTCCTCCTGGCCGTCGTGCTGGGGTTCGTGGTGGCCGAGCCGCTCCTGATCAAGATGTTCGAGCCCGCGATCCACCGGCAGGTGGCCGAGGACCGGCGGGTGGAGCGGGCGTCCAAGCTCAGCGCGCTGACGTCGTGCAACCCCGTCCCGTACCGGCCGCTTCCGGCGACGGGCGCGAAGTCGTGCATGGACCGGAGGCTGCTCATCACGGTCGGCGCCGATCCGGCGGGCGCGGCGTCCACGGTGGCGTCGCTGAACGGCCAGGTGTCGGCGTTGTCGAAGGCCATCGACAAGGACCGGGCCGCGTTGCAGCGGCTGGAGCGGCTGGGGCACGCCGAGTGCGGCGGGCAGCGCGTCGGCGACGAGACCACGGGCCTCGCCGGTGAGGGGCCGAACTGCCGCCAGATCCGGAGCGAGCGGGCGGCGGCGCTGGACACCTCGCGGCTTCCGGAGCGGCAGGCGCAGCTCGCCGACCTCCAGACCAAGGCCAGGAACGCCGTCGAGGCCCAGGACAGGGTGAACGCCCGCTACTCGACCGAGATCGCCCAGGAGATCGACAAGCAGCTGCCCCGTCCCGAGGGGAAGATCGGGATCCTGGAGGAGGACGACGCGCTGCTCGCCCTCCAGGCCGGGAACCCGATGGTCCTCCTGTTCGTCTGGCTGCTCCGCATCGCGCTGATCACCCTGGACTGCCTGCCGATCCTGACGAAGCGGCTGTCGGGGCTCAGCGCCTACGACCGCCAGGTGGCCGACCACGTCGCCGCCGACATGGAGACGCACGAGGTCTTCCTCAAGCACGCCAAGCTCCAGAACACCCAGGCGCGGATCGAGGCCCTCCGGCTGATGGACGAGCAGGAGCGTGACCGTCGCCTGAGCCGGGAACGGCACGAGGCCGAGGCGCGCAACTCCGAGGACGAGCAGATGAAGCAGCAGATCCGCGACTTCGCCGCCCGGCTGAAGGGCAACCCGGGTTCCGCACCCGAGTGAGCGCGGGGGACAGGGCTAGGGCGTTGTGAGGGCGGTGAGGAACCAGGTGAGTTCCTGGCGGGGGTGGTCGGGTGGGGACCAGCCGTTGATGGTCGCGAGGAGGGTCATGTAGCGCTCGCGGCGGGGGTCGTTCGCGGCGGTGAGGTGGGCGGCCAGGCGGGAGCGGAGGGACGGCGAGTCGGGGACGTCCTGGGACGCGGCGTACGCGGCGGCCACGTGGGCGACGGCGGCGGCCGCCTCCGGGGAGCCCGGGAGGACGCCCGCGGCGAGGAGGGGGCGGATGGTCTCGGCGACCTCCGCCACGGCGTGCTTGCGGGGCGGCGCGGTGGGTCGGACGTCCTTGTGGTCGTTGTACAGGGACCGCATGAACGAGCGGAACGCCTCGTCCTGGACGAGTTCGGCGAGCTCGACCCAGGCGGTGAGCTGCTCGGACGTGGGGTCGTCGGGGAGTTCGGGGGTGAGGGAGCGGCGGGCGACGCGGGGGAGCGGGCCGTCGGCGTCGCCGAAGGCGTCGTCGAGGAAGCCGGTGACGAGGCCGTCGCGTTCGGCGGCGGAGAGGCGGGCGAGGCGGTGCATGAGTTCCAGTTCCTCCGGGGTGCAGTCGCGGCCCGCCGCCAGGGTGAGGACGGCGTGGCGCAGGCGCAGCACGCGCATCTGGACGGCGACGGCGCCCGCGTGGGCGGCGGCGGCCTCGGCGGGGGTGGTCTCGCGGTCGACGATCCGGCGGACGGTCGCCAGGTCGAGGCCGAGGTCGCGGAGCGTGCGGACGAGGGCGAGGCGGGCGACCGCGCCGGGGCCGTAGCGGCGGTGGCCCGAGGCCGTCCGGTGGGATTCGGGGAGGATCCCGTGGTCGGTGTAGAAGCGGACGGCCTTCACCGTCACGCCGGCTGTCCCGGCGAGTTCGCCGATCGAGTAGGTCGCTTCGCCCTGCATGCGGTCCACCCTGGCACCTCCCCTTAGGGGAGGTTCAACACCCGATGGGCGGGCCTGTCGGAAAGGCCCGCCCAGAGAAGTGTCAGGGGGTGAGACGGACGGGGAGGGCGGCGACGCTGTTCGTGAACAGGCTGGGGACGGGCGGGAGGTCGTCCGACGGGACGGCCAGGGTCATCTTCGGGTAGCGGTCGAAGAGGACGGAGAGGGCGATGCGCGCCTCGATCTCGGCGAGGTGCGAGCCGGGGCAGCTGTGGCGGCCCGCGCCGAAGGCGAGGTCGCCCTTCTGCTCGCGGGCGTGGTCGAAGTCGCCCGCGTCGCCGCCGTGCCGGGCGGGGTCGCGGTTGACGGCCGTGTAGGGGGCGATGATCGCGTCTCCGGCGGGGACGGTGACGCCGCCGATCGTGAGGTCGTGGAGGGGGTAGCGGGCCGGGAAGTTGCCGATGGGGGCGTCCCAGCGGAGGGTCTCGGCGACGACGGCGGGCCACGGGTCCTCGTCGGCGGAGAGGGCGGCCTCGAGCTGCTCCGGGTGGGTGAGCATCGCGCGGACGGCGTTGGAGATGAGGCTGATGGTCGTCTCGTGCCCGGCGGTGAGCAGCACCCAGAGCGTCCCGGCGAGCTCCTCGGCGGACAGCGCGGCCGGGTCGGCGGCGTGGACGCCGATGAGCGCGCTGGTCAGGTCGCCGCCGGGGGCGTCCGCGCGGGCCTGGATCAGGTCGCCGAGCAGGCGCGGGATCTCGGCCTGGACCTCGGCGACCTCCTCGGCGGTCGTGTCGGTGCGGAAGATGGCGTCGACGAGGCGGCGCAGGCGGTCCCGCTGGTCCTCGGGGACGCCGAGGAGCTCGCAGATGACCTGGAGCGGGAGCCGGGCGGCGAAGTGCGCGCGCAGGTCGACGACCTCGCCTGCGGGCAGGGCGTCCGCGAGGGCCGTGGCGGCCTCGGTGATCGCGGGCACCATGTCCTGGACGCGTTTGCGGGTGAACTGCCCGATGATCGGGCGGCGTAGCCGGGTGTGCTCCGCGCCGTCCGCGGTGACCAGGTTGTCCACCTTGATCATCCCGATGATCGGGTTGTCGTCGGCGAGCTCGCCGGTCTTCACCGCCGTCCAGGTGCGGTAGTCCTTGCTGACGTCCGGGTGCCGGACGAGCTCCTCGACCAGGGCGTGCGTGGTGACGGCCCAGGCGCGGACGCCGCCCGGCAGGACGACGCGGACGACCGGCCCGGCGGCGCGGAGCCGGGCGGCCTCACCGTGGTGGTCGGCGGCGGTCGGGTCGAGCTCGATGACGGGGATCTCGGCGGCAGTGGACGGGACTGTGGTCATGGCGTCTCCAAGGCGGTCGTCCGCGGCGCGGCCACCGGGACCGGATCCCGGGGCCGGGCGGGTCTACGAGGTGGGGAGCGGGGCGGTCTCCGGCGTGGTCGGGGGCGGGGTGGCGGGGGTGCGCGGGGTGCGCGGGGTGAAGGTCACCGGGAGGCTGACGGCCGTGCGGATCCACGGGCTCGGCTGGTAGCCGATCTCGCCCGGGTCGCAGGCCAGCCGCAGGTCGCCGAGCAGGTGCTGGGCGGTGGCGACGGCGGTCCGCGCGATGGTGCGCGCCGGGTCGCGTCCGGGGCAGGCGTGCGGGCCGACCGACCAGGCCAGGTGCGCGCGGCTGCCGCGCGTCCACCAGTCGGACGCGTGGACGCGGGTGTCGCGGGCGCTGGCGGCGAGGCCGAGGATCAGCGCGTCGCCCTTGCGGACCGGGCGGTCGGCGAGGACGGTGTCGGCGAGCGGGTAGCGCGCCGGGAAGTTGATCATCGGTGGCTGGCGGGCGAGGACCTCGTCCAGCGCGTCGTCGATGGACAGCCGCCCGCCGTTGATCCGCCCGGCGAACCGCGGGTCGACCAGCATCAGCCGCAGCGTCTCGGCGATCCACGAGATGGACGTGTGGTTGGACGCGGAGACGACGACCACGAGCGTCTGGAGGATCTCGCTCATCGTCCCGAGGTCGTCGTGCGCGGCGAGGAACCCGGTGAGGTCGGGCGAGCCGCCGTCCATCCGGGACGTGACCAGCTCGTTCAGCAGCGCCTCGAACCTGGCGTTGCCCTCCTGCGCGCGCGGGCCGCTGGAGAACAGCAGGTTCATCGCATCGAGGAGCTCGCGCGCGCGCCCGGGGTCGAGGCCGATGAGCTCCCCGATCGCCAGCACCGGGATGGACGCGGCGTAGTCGGCGATGAGGTCGCCGCGTCCGGCGGGGGCGATCCGGTCGATGAGCTCGGTGGACAGCCGTTCGACCGAGCGGCGCAGCGCGCGGTGGTCCAGCGCGGCCATGGCCTGCTCGATCGGACGGCGCAGCCGCCGGTGCTCGTCGCCGTCCGCGCCGATCACGTTGTCGCGGTGGAACATCATCGGGCCGAGCGGCGAGTCCGGGCCGACGGTGCCGTCCTGGACCAGGCTCCAGGAGTTGGCGTTCCGGCTGAACAGGTGGTCCTGCGTGGTGATCTGGCGGATCTCGGCGTAGCCCATGACCAGCCAGGCGCGGACGCCGGGCATCAGCTCGACCGGCGCGACCGGGCCGTGCTCGCGCCACAGCCGCTCCAGCGCGGCGTCCGGGTCGGCGGTGGTCGCGGCCAGGGGCATCACCTGGGGGAACGCGTGCAGGTCGGTGGCGGTCACCGGGTCTCACTCCTGTCGATGACGTGCTCGACCAGCTGGACCAGGGACGCCACGGCGGACTCGCGGTCCCGGGCGTCGCAGGCCAGCACGGGCGTCCGCGGAAGCAGGTCGAGCGCCTCGCGCAGCGCGGCGGGGTCGTGGTCGGGGCTGTCGGGAAAGCGGTTCACGGCGACGGCGAACGCGTCCAGGCCGGCGTCCTCCAGCTGGTCGAGGACCTCGAAGCTGTCGGCGAGGCGCCGCACGTCCACCAGGACGAGGATTCCGGCCGCGCCCTCGGCGAGCCCGGCCCACATGTCCCAGAACCGGCGCTGTCCGGGCGTCCCGAACAGGTAGAGGACGAGCCGGTCGGACAGCGACACGCGGCCGAAGTCGAGCGCGACGGTCGTGGTGGTCTTGCCGGGCAGTCCGCGCAGGTCGTCCACGCCGACCGAGGCGGCGGTGATCGCCTCCTCGGTGCGCAGCGGCTCGATCTCGCTGACCGACCCGACGAAGGTCGTCTTGCCCACCCCGAAGGACCCGACGACCAGGATCTTCGCGGTGCGCTCGACCGTGCCCGGGACGAACAGGACCTCGGGCTCGTCGGGCGGGGTGTCACCGGGTGCTGCGGGCTCAGAGCCGACGGAGGCCATCCAGGACTTCCTGCAGTAGGGACGGGGGCGGCGCGGCCGTGCCGCTGCCGGCGCGCGCGGTCAGGTGGTGCGAGGCGATGAGGTCGTCGGCGAGGACGAGCACGACGCTCACCGGGAGCCGCAGGTGCGCGGCCGCCTCGGCGACCGACAGGACGCCGCGGCGGCACAGGGTCAGCAGGTCGCGGGCCTGCGGCGGCGCGTCCACGCGGAGCGGCGCGTCGGCCGGCGCGGCGGCGAGCAGCGTGTCGACCGTCAGCCCGCGGCGGGTCGCGGTCCGGCCGCGGGTGAGGACGAACGGGCGCAGCGGCGTGTCGCGGGCCTCGTCCGGTCCGGTCATCTCACGCACCCGGTCCGGCCGCCGCACCGCCGGTTCCAGCCGTGCCGGTTCCAGCCGTGCCGGTTCCGGACGCGCCGGGGGCCGGGGCGAAGCCGCCCGCGGGGATGTCGCGGAGCGGCGTCCGCAGCGCGGTCTCGCCGTACCGCAGGACGAGCCGCTGCATCTCCTGGCCGATCAGCGCCGGGTCGATCACGCCCTGGGTGAGGACGCCGAGGCAGGTGCCCTCGGCGGCGCCGCGCAGGAACAGCACGCCGCCCTCGTACTGGGCCATCACCTGGTACAGGGCACGACCGCCGGTGCCGTAGGTCCCGGCGACCGACCGGGACACCGACAGCAGGCTGGTGCAGGTCGCCGCCAGGCGCTCGCTCTCGTCCCGGGCGAGGGACGCCGAGCGCGCGATGACCAGGCCGTCCCGGGAGCACAGCACGACATGGCGGACGCCGGAGACCCGGGCCAGTGAGTCGATCATCCAGTCCTGGTCAGCGGTCAAGGTCGGTCTCCCGGGGGCGGTTCGGAGGTGTCGGCCGACGTGTCGGCCTCGGACGGGTGCGGTGTCGAGTCGGATGACGCGGACGGGGCGGGATCGGTCTCGGGGGTGACATCGGGTTCGGTGAAGAGCGAGGCGATGAACGCGCCCGCCTCGTCCGGGCTGGACGGCGGGGTCGCGAGCTCCGGCAGCGGCTCGGAGGACGGGCGCGGCGACTCGCCCCGGCGGCGCGACGTCCGCTTGGGCAGTCCGCGCGTCTCGCGGGTCTCGCCGGGCTCCTCGTCGTTCCGCGCGGCGGCCGCCTCGACGACCGTGGCGGACTGCTCCGCCCGAGCGGGCACGGGCGCGGGAGGCTCGGTGGCGGCGGCGGGCCGCGGCGGGTCCAGGACGGGCGACCGGACGGTCGTCGTGAGGTCGTCCGGGACGCGGACGACGATCCGGAGCCCGCCGTACGGGGACGGTTCCAGCGCCAGGTGCAGACCGTGGCGGCTCGCGTGGCGTCCGACGACGACGAGGCCGAGCCGCGGGACCTCGCCCAGTTCGGCGAGGTCGACCGGCTGCTCGCCGGTGACCATGCGCTGCGCCTCGGACAGGCGCGGCTCCTCCAGGCCGGTGCCCTGGTCGTCGATCCGGACGACCGCGCCCGACGCCCCCGCCGACAGCCCGACGATGACGTCGGTGGCGCTCGGGGAGAGCGTGGTGGCGTTGTCGAGCAGCTCGGCCAGCAGGTGGATGACCGGTTCCAGGACGGCGGCGCGGACGGCCACCTGCGGGTCGCCCTCGATCCGGACGCGCCGGAAGTCCTCGATGCGGGCCGTCGCGGCCTGGACGGTCTCGGCGAGCCGCATCGGCTCGGGCCAGTGCTGGCCCTCCCACGTCCCGCAGGCGACGACGAGGCTCTGGGCGAGCCGGGCGGCCTGCGCGGCGAGGTGGTCGACGACCTGCCCGGCGGCGTAGACCTCGGGGTCGTCGCGGCGGGACTCGGCGAGCCGTTCGGCGGCGGCCTGGACGCGGTGCATCAGCGTCTGCTGGCGGCGTCCGAGCGCGACGAGGACCATGCGCTGGGAGTCGAGGCGTCCGTCGGCGTCCTCGGCGGCGTCCGCGAGCGCGGCGCGGGACTCCTCGCGGGCCTCGTCCAGGGCCTTCCGGGCCGCTTCGGCGGCTTCGTCGAGAGCGGCCCGCGCGGCCTTGGCGGCCTCCTCGGCGGCGGCCTCCGCGGCCTGGGCCGCCTCGGCGGCGTCCTCCCGGGCGTAGCGCGCCTCGCGTTCGGCGACGCGGCGGGAGAGTTCGTTGTCGCGCGTGGTGGTCCGCGCGTCCTCGAGGGCGCGGTCGCGCAGCTCGGTGAGCTCGGTGCCGAACGCCTCGTCCTGCTCGGGGGGCGCCGACGGCGCGTCACGGTCGGCGAGCGCGGCGGGCAGGGCGTCGCTGAGGAGCTGCTCGACGCCCTTGCGCAGCAGGGCGTTGGCGTCGGTGAGGGTCTCCGAGTACTGCCGCCACTGCTCGTGCAGGCGCGCCCGGTCGGTGGTGAGCGCGTCGCGTTCGGAGAGGAGCGCGGCCCGCTCGGCGGTCAGCTCGGCCGTCCGGGCCGCGAGCGTTGCCTGCCGGGATCCGGCCCGCAGCGAGGCCAGGACGGCGAGGACGGCGGTGCCGGCGGCGACGGTGAGGGAGGCGCCCCACACGGGCCAGCGGGCGGCGCCGGTGAGCAGCCAGGGACCGGCCGCGGTGAGGACGAGGGTGACGCCGGCCGAGGTCCAGAGCGCGTACGAGAGCGGCCTGGCGGAGAGGGACGGGTCCGGCGCGGGCGCGGAAGGACTCATGTTCCCTTTCGGGGTAGTGCGATCGGGGGTGTCGCCGGCCGGCCCGGTGGCGGGGGGAGGGCGGCTCCTCGGCGTCTTATGCTGGCGGCGCGCGCGGGGGACGGGCGAGAGCATCCGCTGCCCGGCTCCGGCGCACCCGGTGATCTTTTGCCTACAAAGTGGGCACTTACCGGGCATTCCACCGTATGTGTGCGTGAGAATGCGGTTCCTATGAGCGACCAGCGGCGCGAACTCGTCCGGGCACGGGAGCTCCAGGGGCTGACGCAGGCGGACGCGGCCGTCCGGGTGCACGTCGCCACCTCGACCTGGGCCCGGTGGGAGCGGGGCGAGCGCGCGCCCCGCACGCAGCACATCGCGGAGATCGCGCGGGTCCTGGACGTCCCGGCGCCGCGGGTGCGGGCCTGGTTCGCAGGCCCCGGCGAGCCCGCCGGGGACGACACCGGCGGCGCGTCCGACGACGACCGGACGCTGCCCGACCTGGGCGACCCGACCATGATCTTCGCCGACGCCCGCGCCCTCGGCGCGTCCAACGCCGACCCGGACGTGCTGCGCATCGCGCGCCTGTCCCTCGCCCGCATCGTGGACCGCTACGAGGAGTTCGGCCCCTGGACGCTCGCCCCCGAGGCCCGCGAGCTCCGCCGGTCGCTGCACGCCCTGCTGCGCGGCCAGCAGCCGCCGAAGCAGCGCCGCGAGCTGTTCTCCGCCGCCGCGCGCGCGGGCGGGCTGCTCGGCTACATGGCCGTCCACCTGGGACGTCCGGTCGTCGCGGAGGCCTACCTCGCCGAGGCCGAGCTGCTCGCCGGGTACGCCGAGGACGTCGAGACGCGCATGTGGGCCGCGGGCACGCGCTCCCTCGCCCTCTACGACCAGGGACGTTTCGGCGAGGCGGACGCCACCGCCGAGGCCGCCGTCAGGCTGGACCCGACCGGCCCGCAGGCGATCCGCCTTCTCGCGACGGGACAGGCCCGTTCGCTCGCCCGCCTGAGCGGCGCCACCGCGCACGCGCGCGCGGAACGCCTCCTGGACGAGGCGATCGAGCTGTCCGAACGCCGCCGCGACCAGCTCCCCACCGGATTCCCGCCGTGCGTCTCGTTCCGTCCGTACAGCACCGCCCGGACGCTCGCCAGCGCGGTCACCGTGCACGTCGCGAGGGGCGACACGGACCGGGCGCTCGAGTACGCCTCGGCCATCGAGCCGATGGTGCGCAGTTCCGGATCACGCTGGACGGAGGCGCTCGTGGGCCTCGACGTCGCGGCGGCGCTGCTGGAGGGGGACGTCCGGCAGGCGATGGGCCTCGGCTGCCGGGCCCTCGAACTGACCCGTCCGGTGCCGATCCGCCCGGTGTGGCGCCGCGCCCGCGACCTGGAGGCGGCCGCCGCGCCCTGGGCGGAGGAGGCGCACGCCGCGCGCTTCAGCGCCCTGCTCCGCGAGTGGGGCCGCACGCCCCTGGCCCGTCCCGTCGTGGCGGGCTGACGGCTCGTCGGAGGGGCCGTGCCGGGGCGGCGGCGGACGAGCGGGCCGCCGCCCCGGACGCGGGTCAGAAGAGGGTGTCGGGAGTGGTGATCTCGACGTAGCTCTGGCCGGAGACCTTGCAGTCGTTGATCGTGCCGGTCACCGTCGAGGCGCCCTCCCAGTAGGCGCCGCCGGGGGCGTCCGGCCAGGCGACCTCCTGGTCCTTGCGCTGCGGCGTGACCGTGAACTGCCCGCCGGGAACCTTGACCTTCCAGCCGCTGGTGTAGGTCAGCTTGGTGGCGGGGCTCGTCCAGCTGCCGACCGGGGTCATCGACACCTTGGACGGGTCGAGGTCGACGGTCGAGCCGTCCGGCTTGACCATGGTCCCGGCCCGGCGGACGAGGCCGGTCTTGTCGCTGATCAGGTACACCATGTACTGGCTGCCGTTGGTCAGCTGGATGCTGAACCAGTCCCAGCGGCCGTAGGCGGACTTGAAGTCGCCGTACTGGTGGTCGAACCAGGACTGGCCCGTGACCTTGATGGCCTCGCCGTGGTCGTACACCGTGCCCGAGGTCTTCAGGTTGGTGTACGAGTAGTAGTACGACTGGCCCCACTGGGCGTAGTCGAGGAGTCCGCGCACGCCGGTGTAGTTGCCGTGCAGAGCGGGCGGGGTGCTCTGGCTGAGGTTCAGGTTCAGCTTGTACGAGCCGTCCTGGAAGCCTCCGCCGAGCTTGTAGCTGCCGCTCTTACCGGACATGTTCCAGTCGTCGACGGCGATGTCGTAACCGCCGTCGGACGGGATCGTGTCCGGCATGCCCGCGGCCTTCGCCTCCCACTTGAACCTGTCGTTCGTGAGGTCGGTGACCGAGAGGTTCCCCGCGTACCCGGACAGGCTCGGGTACTGGATCTGGTTGCGGAAGAACACCTGCTCGAAACCGTAGTCGTGGCGCTTGCCCTTGCTGTCCACGCCGCTCAGGTGGCCGGTGTAGTAGTACCACTCCCGCGACGCGTTGTGCGGCGACTCGTCCTTGGGGATCGAGACGCCCACCGTGTCGGCGGAGGCTGATGCGGGGGAGGCCAGGAGGAGGGAGAACGCGGCCACGGACGCCGCTCCCAGCGCGGTCAGCCGCCGCGCCCGGCCTTTGTGATCTTGGATCATGGGCGGCACCCTAGACCCGCGAAAAGCCGCCGAGGAAGGCCCAGATCGTCCGAGGGGCCGGGTCGGGACGGTTCGTCGTGCTCCGTCCCGACCCCGTCGGAGGGGTGTGGGGGGCCACGGCGGTCAGTGCTCCGCCGTGACCCCGTCCCCTGCACACCGCACGTGGACCCGGCGCGTCAGGCCCGGAACGGACGCGCCTTCCCGTGCGCTTCCGTTCCGCCCCCTTGGGCCCGGCGCGATCGCCGTCCACTTCGGTGCGCATGAAGTTAGCGGGGTCGGGAGCGCGGGTTCACTCGCTTGGGGCACGCGTCGGCGAGCGGTCGGTCACCTGCGGTGAGCGGTCGGTCACACAGGGCGGACGGTGCGGGGACTTCTCGCCCGTGCGCGGACTTGTCACCCAGGCGGACGTCTCGACCGGTGCCGTCCGACGGTGCCGTCCACCCGGAGACGCCGCCCACCCTGAGACGCGCGGTCACAGGTAGAGGCCGTAGAGCTCCTCGGGGTGCTCCCAGATCGGCGGCATGTCGTCGGCGACGAGGGTGAGGAGGGCGTCGCGGCTCGGCCGGTCGGGCAGGGACGCGATCCGCTGCGCCTGGTTCGCGACGGCCATGTCCAGCAGGTTCCGCATGAGGCGGCCGTTGCCGAAGCCCGCCCCGCGCGGGACGCGGCGGAGCATCGCGGCGAGGACGCCGGGCAGGTCGCCGTCCAGCCGGAAGCCGTCGTCCCCGGCGAGCGCGGCGAACACCTCGACCAGTTCCTCGTCGGTGTAGTCGGGGAAGTGGATCTGCTTGGGGAACCGCGAGTCCAGGCCCGGGTTGGCGGCGAGGAACTCGGCCATCTCCCGCTCGTAGCCCGCGACGACCACGACCAGGTCGTCGCGGTGGTCCTCCATGAGCTTGACCAGCTCGGCGATCGCCTCGTGCCCGTAGTCGCCCTTCAGCGGCGACTGGGTGAGGGTGTAGGCCTCGTCGATGAACAGGACGCCGCCGACCGCGCGCTCGACCAGGCGGCGGGTGCGCGGCGCGGTCTGGCCGATGTACTCGCCGACCAGGTGCGTCCGGGACGCCTCGACCAGGTGCCCGGACGACAGGACGCCGAGCCGCCGGTAGATCCGCCCGAGCAGGCGCGCGACCATCGTCTTGCCCGTGCCGGGGCTGCCGGTGAAGACCATGTGCCGGGTCGGCGTGGTGACCCGCAGGCCGGACCGGGCGCGCGCCCGGTCCACGCGCGCGGTCGCGGCGAGCAGCGCGATCTCGTGCTTGACGTTCTCCAGCCCGGTCAGCGCGCCGAGCTCGGCCATCGGGTCGCCCGCGGTCTTCGCGGTGTCGAGCGTCGCGGGGATGTCGCCCTTGCGGACGACCGGCTCCTCGCCCTCGGCGGTCCTCAGCCCGGCGAGGACGAGGTCGGCGAGGAAGGGGGCGAGGCGCGCGTTGCGGAGCGTCTGGACGGGCGGGGTCGCGGCGAGCAGCGTCCCGGCGGCGGCGAGGGCGTGCCGGGTGGCGCGGGCGCCGCGCGCGGCGAGCGCGCGGCGGAACAGCTCCGCGTGCCCGTCGGCGCTGAACGGCCGGGTCCGCGCGACCCGGAACCGCTGCGGCAGCACGGGGTTGACCTCGCCGATCCGCTGGTCGCCGTCGGCGTCGCAGAGCGCGGCGACGTGCAGCTCGGGATGGATGGCGAGCAGGCGGTGCAGCTCCTCGGCGACGGCCTCGCCGAGGCTCGGGTCGCAGGCGACGGTGTCCAGGCCCTCGATCACCAGGAGCCGGTCGGCGCCGCAGTCCCGCACGTCGGCGTGGACCTTGGCGACGGCGTCCGGGAGCCGCTGCCCGATCAGGAGGTTCGCGGTCAGCCAGAGCGGGTCGCGGCCGAGGGACAGGGCGCGGCTGAGCTCCTGCGCGGCGTCCCGCTTGCCGGTGCCGTCCGGCCCGGCGAGCAGCAGCCGGACGCCCGGACGCGGCGCGCCCGCCGTCCCCGCCGACGCGCCCGCCGCCGTGCCCACCGTCGT
>NZ_RFFG01000008.1 GCF_003696215.1 Actinomadura harenae
CGCCACGCGCGCCGCCACGCCGGGTCGTTCAGGCCGCCGGTCCAGGACGCGCCGGGCCGCAGGTCGATCACGCCGTCGGGCGCGACGGGCTCGTGCGGCTCCGGGCCCTCCCAGACCGGGCGCGGCACCGGGACGATCTCGGTCACGTAGGTGCCGGACCCGTGCCGTCCCTCCAGCCAGCCCTCCGCGTACAGCTGCCCGTACGCCTCGGTGACGACCGTCCGGCTGACGCCGAGCGCCGCCGCGAGCGCCCGCCCGGACGGCAGCCGCTCCCCCGCGACGAGCAGCCCGTCCCGCAGCGCGGCCCGCAACCGGCCCGCGAGCTGCGCGCCGAGCGGCTCCGGCGACTCCCGGTCCACGGTGAGCGGCAGGTCGAACATCGCCAAAGTGGTCTCCCGGAATCCCTGTGAAGTGGCCCTTCTGCGCGGTCCACTCGGCTCCTAGCGTAGGTCCATGAGCACCGGGCACCCTTCGCCGCCGTCCACCACCGAGCCACTGACCAGCACCGAGCCACCGACCAGCACCGCGCAGCCGGACGCCGCCGAGGCGCTGTCCGGCACCGACCGCACCCGTCTGCGCCGCATGCGCGAGCGCGGCCGGACCGACCGCGCCGAGCTCCACGCCATCCTGGACGAGGCGTCGATCTGCCACCTCGGCGTCGTGATCGACGGCGCGCCGCGCGTCCTGCCCACCGCCTACGGACGCGTCGGCGACACCCTCTACCTGCACGGATCCAGTGGAGCGTCCAGCCTCCTGGAGGCGCCCTCGGGGGAGATCTGCGTCACGGTCACCCTCGTGGACGGCCTGGTCCTCAGCCGCTCGGCCAACCACCACTCGATGAACTTCCGCTGCGCGATGATCTACGGCGTCCCGTCCCCGGTCCTCGACGAGGAGGAGAGACTGCTCGGCCTCCGCGCGGTCGTGGAGAACGTCGCCCCCGGCCAGTGGGACGCCACCCGCGCCCCGACCCGCAAGGAGCTCGCGGCCACCTCCGTCCTCGCCCTCTCCCTGGACGAGGCGTCGGTCAAGGTCCGCGAGGGACAGCCCGGCGACGAGCCGGAGGACTACGCGCTGGACATCTGGGCGGGCGTGATCCCGGTCCGGACGACCTACGGCGAGCCCGTCCCCGACCCCGCCCTGAAGCCCGGCATTCCGGTCCCCGGGCACATCCTGGCCACGTTCCAATCCGGATGACCCACCGCCCGCCGGGTGGCCGTATGGTGAACCCATGAATGAGCGGCTCGTATGGGTGGACTGTGAGATGACCGGCCTCGACCTGCGCCACGACGCGCTGATCGAGATAGCCGCCCTGGTCACCGACAGCGAGCTCAACATCCTCGACGAGGGCGTGGACGTGGTGATCAAGCCGCCGCAGGAGTCCCTCGCCCAGATGAGCAAGGTCGTCCGCGACATGCACACCTCGTCGGGCCTGCTGGACGTCCTGGCCGGCGGCGTCACCCTCGCCGAGGCCGAGCAGACCGTCCTGGACTACGTCCGCAAGCACGTCCGGGAGCCGAAGAAGGCCCCGCTCTGCGGCAACTCCATCGCGACCGACCGCTCGTTCCTGGCCCGCGACATGCCCGCGCTGGACGGCCACCTCCACTACCGGATGGTCGACGTCTCCTCGATCAAGGAGCTCTCCCGCCGCTGGTACCCGCGCGCCTACTTCGCCAGCCCGGAGAAGAAGGGCGGCCACCGCGCCCTCGCCGACATCACCGAGTCGATCGTCGAGCTCCGCTACTACCGCGCCGCCGTCTTCGTCCCGCAGCCCGGCCCGGACTCCGAGCACGCCCGCGCCCTGGCCGCGGAGATCCTCTCCCAGGCGTGACCTCCCCGTCTGGAAAATGAGGTGCGCGACCACCCCCCGCGAACCGCTACACTGATTCTCGCCGGGCAAGCCCGGCCCTGGTGGGTGTAGCTCAGCTGGCAGAGCACTTGGTTGTGGTCCAAGATGTCGGGGGTTCAAGTCCCCTCACTCACCCCAGGCAAGAGGCCGGTTCCGCACAGCGGAACCGGCCTCTTCTCTTTCCCGCACGCCTCCCGGACACCACCGGCCCGGCCACCCCTGCAGAAGATCACTGACGTGAAGGGGCTCAATACCAGCTGACGGAGAAGTACGGCACCCCGAGGACCTCGCCCCCTGGTACGAGCCGGGGAGTCCCTACCAGGTCAAGGAGATCTGGGGCCTGACCGAGGCCGAGGGACAGCGCGCGTTCTTCGCCGTGGACCCGACGCTCCTCAACGGCTGACGGCCGCGCCGGCCGTCGCCGCGCGGCGGCTCGGCGCCCGATCCTGAAGGGGCCGAATCCGATCATCGGATCCGGCCCCTTCGGCTTGTGCGGGTTCCTAGTGCCCGAGGAGGTCCGGGGCGAAGACGGCCGCGGCGAGGCGCATGACGTACGGGGACTCCGAGCCGTCCTTGTTGCCCGTGGGGTTGAGCTCGTAGACGCTGACGCGGCGCAGGTCCCTGGTGGCGAACACACCGCTCGTGTAGCCCGGGCGGGCACCGGTCTTGCCCCAGACCGTCACGCCGTTCGGCAGGGTCACTCGCATCAGGCCCGCACTGAAGCAGGCGTGCCCGGTGTCGGAGCCCATGTTGCAGTGGGAGTCGTCGGCGTACTTCACGTTCGGGACGGCGAACATGGCGCCGAGCATCGAGCGCGGTACGACGCGTCCTTGGAAGATGGCGCGGATGAGGCTGGTCAGGTCGTCGGCGCTGGAGATCACGCCGCCCTCGGCCCACGGATAGGGGCTCTGCTCCGACACGTCGTGCAGGACGGCCTTGCCGTTCTCGGTCACGGCGACGTAGCCGTGGGGGTGCGGGCCCGGAAGGCGCGGGTCGCGGCGGTCCAGGACGAAGGTGGAGCGCAGGTTCAGCGGCTTGAGGACGCGCTGCTGCACTTCGTGCGCGTACGAGCGCCCGGTCACCTTCTCGATGAGGAGCCCGGCGACGTAGTAGTTGAGGCCGTTGTAGCGCTGGCTGGTGCCGGGCGCGAAGTCCTTGGGGGTGGTCATGGCGTCGGCGACGATCTGCTTCGGCGTCCAGCTGTCGAAGCGGTGGTCGACGAACCAGCGGTTCGGGTCCCCCTGCGAATCCCCGAGGTGGCCGCTCGTGGGCAGGCCGCTGGTGTGGTCGAGCAGCTGCCGGACGGTGACCCTCGGATACTCGGCGGGCAGCAGGTGCGGCATGTAGTGCTGGACGCTCTGGTCGAGATCGATCCTGTGCTCGGCGGCGAGTTGCAGGACGACCACGGCGGTGAACACCTTCGAGATGCTCCCGGCGCGGAAGCGGCCGTCCAGTGGGACGGGCGCGCCGGTCCGGACGTCCCCGACGCCGGACGTCCCGCTGAACCGCCCGGCCGGTCCGCTGATCTTGACCAGGGCGCCCGTGACCGTCGCGTTGGGCAGGCCGGCGATGGCCGCCTTCACCAGTGCCGGGTCCAGCGGCGGCAACTGCTGCCGCTTCGCCTCGACCGGCGTCCTGGCCGACGTCTGCGCGGCCGATGCGGTCGCGGTCCCCACCGCCACGGACGCGGCCAGCACGGCCGCGGTGAACACCAGTGGACGTCTCGTCCCCGTTTTCCTCATGTGATCGATTAGACCGCCGGGCACCCCTCCGGCCCGATGGCGCAGGCTGCCGTCTTCGGGGTGGCCCTAGCTCCACCCCGCCGACGGGGAAGGCGACGGGAGGGTGTCCGCGCCGGGGTACCAGTGAGGCTCCCGGGGGCAGGGTGGCGGCCGGGAACGCCGGTTACACCTGGAACGACGCATCGTCCAGCAGCGCCCGGACGGCCGCCGAGGGGCCGTCCGGAGCGCGGGACCGACGGAGAGGACGCCGAGCCCGTGACCGAGCCCGTGACCGTGGACCTGATGGACGCCGACCTGCTCAGCGACCCCTTCCTGGGGTACTCCCGGCTGCGCGAGCGGTCGCCGATGGTGCAGGTCGCCTTCGGCGGCGCGGGGTCGCCGCTGTGGCTCGTCACGCGCTACGAGGACGTCCGGGCGGTGCTCGGCGACCGAGCGTTCGTGAACAGCCCGGCGAACGTCCCGGGGCTCGGGCTCAAGGACGTCCGGGAGACGACCGTCCGGAGCATGGGCGTCGCCGACGAGTACGCGCCCTACCTGCTCAGCACCGTCCTCGACGCGGACGGCGAGGACCACCTGCGGCTGCGGCGGCTGGTCGCGCGGACCTTCACGCCCCGGCGCGTCCAGGAGATGCTGCCCCGCGTCCAGGAGATCACCGGCGACCTGCTCGACCGGCTGCCCGTCCGGGACGGCGTGGTCGACCTCGTCGAGCACTTCGCCTACCCGCTGCCGATCACGGTGATCTGCGAGCTGGTCGGCATCCCCGAGGAGGACCGGGGGCTGTGGCGGGAGTGGGGCGCCGCGCTGCTCCGCCAGGACGAACCGGAGGGCATCGGCGCGGCCGTCGCGGGCATCGTCGACTACGTGACCGAGCTGGTCGGACGGCGCCGCGCCGAACCCGCCGACGACCTGCTCACCGCCCTGATCCGCGTCCACGACGAGGACGGTTCGGCGCTCAGCGGGTTCGAGCTGGTCACGCTGGTCCTGGCGCTCGTCCTGGCCGGGCACCAGACGACCGCGCACCTGATCGGGAACGGGCTCGTCGCGCTTCTCGACCATCCCGACCAGCTCAAACGGCTGCGCGCCGACCCGTCCGGGCTGATGCCGGGGGCCGTCCACGAGCTGATGCGCTGGTGCGGGCCCGTCCAGTCCACCCGGTTCCGGTTCGCGGCCGAGGACGTCGTGATCGGCGGCCGGATCCTGCGGAAGGGCTCGCCGGTCATGGCCAGCCTCGTCTCCGCCAACTTCGACCCGCGCCGCTTCGACGAGCCGCACCGGTTCGACATCACCCGCCAGCCCGACGGACGCCGCGAGGCCCACCTCGGGTTCGGGCACGGCCTGCACTACTGCCTGGGCGCCGCCCTCGCCCGCCAGGAGGCCGAGGTCGCCTTCACCGCCCTCCTCGAACGGCACCCCCATCTCTCCCTCGCCGTCCCGGGAGACGACCTCGACCGGGCGCGCATGCCCGGGGTGTGGCAGCTGCGCTCCCTGCCCGTCCGCCTCACCCAGGAGTAGCCGAGCGGCGGCGACCGCCGCCCCATCCGGGGGTTCAGGAGTAGACGTTGGCCGTGATCAGGCTGGCGACGGCGCACACGGCCAGGCCGAGCAGCAGGAACACGACGCCCATGACGGTGCCCACGCCGAGCAGGTTCTCCGGGCGGGCGCGGTCCGGGCGGTCCGGGTCGTAGACGACGACCACCCGGTCGCCGGCGCGCGAGCGGGCCGGGTTCGTCCCCACGTCGGACGTGGTCATGACGAACGAGCCGTCCAGGGTGTGGAAGTGCAGGACGGGGTAGTGGTTGCCGCCGCCCTCCGAGTTCCTCTCGAAGTTGAGCGCGTGCACGAGCCCGGGGACGCGGTGGCCCTTCCTCCGCAGGTACCGGGTCGTGCGGAGGCTGTACACGCCCGCCCCGGCGAAAAGCAGGCCGAGGAGGGCGAACGCGGGCGGGAGAAGCTGGTGTGTGCTCATTTCGTGCGTTCTGTCGTGATCATCGCCGCTCAGTCTCCCCCACCCGCCCGCGTCCGGCCAAGGGGCGGAAGTGGGCCTTACGCGTTCGGTTGAAGGTTGTTGCGAGTCGGTTCGGACGCCGTCCGCGCCGGGGCCGGAGGCGCGAGACGGCGGCCGACCTGCGCGAACGCCTCCGATCGGTGGGCCGGACGGGCGCCGGAGGCCCGGATCGGGAGATCACCGCCCCGCGGACCCCGTGGTATCCGAATGATCGTCGGGTTATGCTCCTGCCCTGCACTGCCCACCGTGAACGCGACCACCGGAGACGGGATGAGCGTGGACGAGACGGCCCCCCTTCGCGTACTGGTGGTGGGCGGTGACGCCTCCGCCAGAGCGGACGTCGCCCGCCTGCTGTCGGCCAGCGACGAACTGAACGTGGTCGCCGAGGCCGAACAGGCCGCGGCGGCCGTCGAACTGGCCGGACGGCTGCGGCCCGACATCGTCCTGCTGGACGCGTCCGCCGCGCGTGCCGGACGCACCGCCGAGCTGGCCCGCGCCGCGCGCGTGTTCGTCCTCGCCGGTCCGGACGACCCCGTCGCCGTCGACTCGGCCGTGCGCGGCGGCGCCTGCGGGCACCTGGTCCCGGGCGCGTTCACCGCCCGCGACGTGCTCCGCGGCGTCCGCGACGCGAGCCGGATCAGCATGGGCCTGTCCGCCCGCGAGTCCGAGGTGATGGACCTGATCGCCACCGGACGGTCCAACGGCGAGATCGCCCGGCAGCTGTTCCTCAGCGAGAAGACCGTCAAGAACCACGTGAACCGGATCTACGCCAAGCTCGGCGTCAGCTCCCGCGCCACCGCCATCGCCCTGTGGCGCGGCCTGGTCAGCGCCCTCCCCGGCCACGACTGACCGTCCGTCCACGGCCTTCCGGCGGGCTTGATCAAGTGGATTCCGGGGGCGGGACGGGCCCGCGGGCCGGGCGGGATAACCGATTCGCGCAGGGCGCGGGGCCCTGCTAATCTTTTTCTCGTCGCCAGGGAGGCCGCAGAGCCGACCAGAACGACACGCGCCGTTAGCTCAATTGGCAGAGCAGCGGACTCTTAATCCGCGGGTTCGGGGTTCAAGTCCCTGACGGCGCACCCGCTATGAAAGCCCCGGACGGTCCTGTCGTCCGGGGCTTTCGTGTTTTCTTCACCGACCGCCGGTCCCCGCGAGGACGTTCCTGGTTCACTGGAGGGCACCTCCCGCCCCGGCGGGAGACGGCCGCCGCCGTCGCGGTGAACAGGGGCGAGGCATGGACGACTACCAGGCGATCGTGGTCCGCAATCCGGATCACCGCGTCGTCGCCCTCTACGGCGACCTCGACGCGGCGAGCATGCCGGCCCTGGAGGCCGAGCTCTTCTGCCAGCTGACCGAGAGCGACCTGCCGCTCGTGGTGAGCCTCGACGGGGTCGCCTTCTGCGACACCGGATGCCTGCGCTCGCTGATGCAGGCCGTCCGGCACGCCGACGCCGTGGGCTGCCGGCTGGCGTTCTGCTGCCACCTCGAGGACCTCCTGCGCGTCCTGCGGGACGGGCGGATGACCCGCCAGATGGGCCTCTGGCCGACGATCGAGGAAGCCGTCGAGGCCGTCCTCCGCCCCTGAACCGGCTCACCCGCTGGGACAGGGCAGGTCCTTGGCCATGCAGATGGAGAAGGTGAGCTTCCGGTAGGCGGGCAGGAGCGGGATGTGGCTGTAGCCCTCCCGCTCGTACATGCGGACCGCGTCGGGTTGTCTGGGGCCCGTCTGCAGGACGATCCGGGCCACGCCGCGTGCACGAGCGGCGTCCTCTGCGGCGTCCAGCAGCACCCGCGCTACGCCCGTCCCCCGGAACACGGGCGCGACGTACATGCGCTTCAGTTCGAGGGAGACGCGGGTCGTCTCGGTGGGCATGCCGGTCAGCTCGGGCTCGTCGTCCCCATGGCAGAGGGCCACGTGGCCCGCCGCCACTCCCGCCACGCGCGCGACACCGACCCAGGCGACACGCTCGGGGTGGACGGTCATCGCCTCGACCAGGTCCCCGACGTCGGCCCCGGGTGGGAGCGGGATGTCGCCGTAGCGCTCGTCCAGCTCGGACTGCAGGGCGGCGCGCAGCGCGCTCGCGTCCGGATCGTTCCACGGAACGTCGCCGACCTCGATATCCGTCACGCCGCGAGGCTATGCCAGCAAAATCACCTCAAACCATGGACCTTCCGGACCTAATCGACACACCCCGCGGTGGAGGTGGTTCAAAGGCGGCCGCGGCGGCGCTTGGGGCGGAGCCGTTCGAGCTGCCACCAGGCGAGGACGGTGAAGACGACGCCGAGCCCGGCGAGGACGCCCATGTCCAGGGCCCAGGTGTTCAGGTCGGGCAGCCAGACGCGGTCGGGCTTCAGCGACGACGGGACGATGTGGCCGAGGTCGACGGTGGCGGCGGCGGCGGCGAGGCCCCAGCGGGACGGGGCGAGCCAGGCGACCTGTTCGAGGCCCGGTTTGCCCGCGAGGCGGACGAGGGCGCCGCACAGCACGAGCTGGGACATGGACAGGACGATCAGCAGCGGAAGGGTCTTCTCGGAACTGTTCACCGACGCCGACACCAGCAGGCCGAGGGTCATCGAGACCAGGCCGAGCAGGCCGGTGGCCAGGACCAGTTCGAGGAACGGGGAGGTGAAGACGCCGGACGGGGGCAGCTTCACGCCCGCCAGGCCGATGCCGACCAGGACGACGGCCTGCAGTGTCGTGATCAGCCCGAGGACGAGGAGTTTGGAGGTGAGGTAGACGCCCGCGGAGAGGCCGGCGGCGCGTTCCCTGCGATAGATCGTGCGTTCCTTCACCAGCTCGCGGACGGCGTTGCCGGTGCCGACGAAGCACGACGCGAAGATCAGCACCATCAGCTTGGACGCGGCGTCCGCGTTGCTCCCGGGCGGGCCGGTGAGCCCCCTCGGGGCGGGGATCGCGGCGATCAGCCCGCCCATGATCAGCGGCATCAGTCCGAGCAGCACCAGATAGGAACGGTCGGAGGTGATGACCGAGAAGTAGCGGCGGCACAGCGTGGAGAGCTGGGCGAACTTGCTCTGCCGGGGCGGCGGTGGGGCGGGCGTCCGGGCGTCGGTGGGCCCGACCGCGCCGCCCATCCCGTATCCCACGTACCGGGACCAGCGTGGGGACGTGCGGAACTCGCCGGCCCAGTCGCGGTCCGGCTCGCGGTCGAACGCCTGGAACACCTCGGCCCACGCGTTGGCGCCGAAGTGCCGGAGCCCCTCCTCGGGCGGGCCGTAGTAGGCCATGCGCCCGCCGGGGACGAGCACCAGCAGCCGGTCGCACGCGACGAGGTTCTCCGTGCTGTGGGTGACGACGATGACCGTCCGGCCGTCGTGCGCCAGGTCCCCCAGCAGTTCCATGACCGTCTTGTCCAGGCCCGGGTCGAGACCCGACGTCGGCTCGTCCAGGAAGAGGAGCGACGGCTTCGTCAGCAGTTCGAGCGCCACCGACACGCGTTTGCGCTGGCCGCCCGACAGCTTGTCGATGCGCGTGCCGGCGTGCGGGGTGAGGCCGAGTTCGGCCAGCACCTCGTCCACCCGCCGCTCCCGCTCGTCCCGCCGGGTGTCGCCGGGGAACCGCAGCTCCGCCGCGAACAGCAGCGCCTGCCGCGTCGCGAGCCGGGTGTGCAGGATGTCCTCCTGCGGCACGAGCCCGATCCGGTGCCGGAGCTCGTCGTAGTCGGCGTACAGGTCACGGCCGTCGTAGCGGACCGTCCCCTCGGTGGCGGGCCGCATCCCGGTCACCGCCCCCAGCAGCGTGGACTTGCCCGCCCCGGACGGCCCGATCACCGCGACCAGCGACCGTTCCGGGATCGGGAACCCGACCCCGTCCAGGAGCACCTTGCCCTCGGGCGTCCGCACGGTGAGGTCCTGCACGAGGACGGACACGTCCCCCGTGTCCACGAACTCCCGCAGCTCGCTGCCCACCAGCCGGAACGTCGCATGCCCGATCCCGAGCAGGTCCTCCTCGGCCAGCACCGCCCGATCGATCCGGACGCCGTTGACGTACGTCCCGTTGTGACTCCCGAGATCCACGATCTCGGCGCGTCCGGGGCCCGTCACCTCCAGTTCGGCGTGGTACCGCGACACCACCAGGTCCGGCACCACGACATCGTTGTCCGGCGACCGCCCGATCCGCAGCGCCCGAACGCTCCCCCGGCCCCCGCGCGTCCGCCCGAACCCCCCACCCCGCCGAACCACCCGCCCGGAATCCCACGCAGGGCCTGCACCCTGCGCACGGCCGGGGCCTTGGGCCGGGCCGGAGCCCTGGCCACGACCTCCACCTTGTGCAGGAGGTACGCCCTGCGGGGGAACAACGCCACCCGCAGGACCTGCACCCCGCACGGGGGGTGCGCCCTGTGCGCGAGCGGGGCCGGGCCCAGGGTTGTGTGGAGGAGCGGGCCTCTGCGCGGGGGCGGAGCCCCACGCAGGGGCTGCCCCTGGTGCCGGGCCGGGGCGCGGGGCTGCGGATCCGCCTTGCTGGGCGTCCGGGTCCCGGCTGGTTGTCGAACTCCCTGCGGGAGCGGCGCTGTGGGCGGGGGTGGGGAGCTGGAAGATCTGGCTGGGGTTTCGGTCGACGCTGGGACGGGCGTCCGGGGGCCGGAAGGCGGAGCAGGCCAAAGGGGTGCCGTCGGTGGGGTGGCCCAGGTGGAAGATGCGCTCGCCGTCGATGGGGACCTGGTGGACGCGGTGGCCGTCGAGGTAGGTGCCGTTGCGGCTGCCGGTGTCCTCGAGGGTCCAGCCGGCGGGGGTGGTGGAGAGGACCGCGTGGTGCCAGGAGACCCGGCCGTCGGTGAGCACGATGTCGGACTCCGGGTCGCGGCCGACCCGGTACGTTCCGCCTGGACGCAGCCGGTGGAGCCGCTCCCGGGTCCGGACGACCAGGAGCGGCGGTGCCATGGACCCGGCCTCGGGACCCGCCGTCATGCCCGGAGTGTAAGACGTCGCACCCGGCATTGACAGGACGGGTTCGGCGGCCTTGCATGAGTCCATGCCGACCGGTGCAGGCCGCCTCCCGATGAGGTGTTCGCGCAGGTCAGGGCGTCCCTTCCGGCACTGTGGCGTGCTCGTGTCCCGGCCGTTTCCCCCGTCACAGGTGTTTCCGCGGAGGGTGGGCCCTGCTCGCTGTTCGTGCTCCCGCCGGCCCCGTTCGTGTGACCTCTGGGCAGGTCACAGCGTTGCGACCGTGGTGAGGACGGCGTGGAGACCTTGATGGAGTGGTGCGGCGGTCCGTCCGGATGTGGACGGGGCGCGAGGGGGTGGGAGGCGTGAGCGCCTCGGTCACGCGGGTGGACCGGCTGCCCCGGCCCCGCAGGAGGCGGTGGCCGATCGTCGTCGGGGTCGTGGTCGTCGTGCTGGTGCTGCTGGCGGTGATCGCCGACCGGGTCGCGCTGTACGTCACCGAGGACGCGATGGCCGGGGAGATCAAGAAGCAGGGGTTCCCCACCAAGCCGGACGTGACCGTCGAGGGGTTCCCGTTCCTGACGCAGGTGGCGGGACGGCATTTCGGGGACGTGCGGCTGAGGGCGAAGAACATCCCGGCGGGGCCGCTGAACGTGACGCGGCTGGACGTGCGGGCGACGGACGTGCGGCTGAGGTCCGACTATCAGAGCGGAACGCTCGGCAACGTCACGGGGAGCGCGTTCGTCGGGTTCGGTGATCTCGCGAAGGCGGGCGGGAGCGGCCTGGAGTTCCAGGCGGACGGCCCGGACAAGATCAAGGCCAAGGTCGGCGCGTTCGGGCTGGACGCGACGGCGATCGCGTCGGTGACGAAGGAGGGGAACAGCATTCACGTGAAGGCGCTCTCCGCCGAGGGGTTCGACCTGAGCGGGCTGGGCGATGATCTCGACTTCACGGTGCCGGTCGGCGGACTGCCGTTGGGGATGCGGTTCGACAGCCTGTCGGTGACCGGATCAGGGGTGATGATGCGGGTCAGCGGCTCGCAGGTGCGGTTCGGCTAAGCGGACGGAGCGTCCTGAGCACGGATGGGGTGCTGCTAGAGTTGTCCCTGTCGCCGACAAGGTCCGACGACAAAGCGCCGTTAGCTCAATTGGCAGAGCAGCGGACTCTTAATCCGCGGGTTCGGGGTTCAAGTCCCTGACGGCGCACCCGTTTCGATATCGAAGGTCGGCGTTCTCCGGGGCGCCGACTTCGCCATTTCCGAGACCAGTTCGCCCCGTTGCGTGTTGGTTGTCGCGTTTGTCGTGCCGTTCCGGGTGTGCGGGTTCCGTCGCGGGCGGAAAGAGCTGATCATAACGGGCCACCTTCCGGTAAATCGCCGTTTCGGGTCGCCTGACGAGTCGAAGACCTTCCGATATGGGAGCTTCGGTTCGCCCCTTGGGCGAGAATGCCGTCCTGGGGGTGCTGCTGGTCGGTGCGCTCGGTCTTGCGGCGGGGTGCGGGAGCGTGGAGGCTCGCTCCGCCGCCCCGGTCAGGCCTCCGAGTGTGCGCGGGACCGACCGGTTCACCGTTGTGGGGACCGGGGACTTCCTGCTGCATTCCGTGCTCATCGAGCAGGCGGCGGCCGACTCCCGGAAGGGCGGCGGATACGACTTCATGCCGATGCTCGCTCAGCTCAAGCCGGTGATCGGCCAGGCGGATCTGGCGGTCTGCCATATCGAGACGCCGCTGGGCTCGCGGTCCGGGCCGTTCAGCGGGTACCCGGTGTTCGACTCGCCGCCGCAGATCGTGAAGGCGATCCGGCGGCTGGGGTACGACACCTGCTCCACGGCGTCCAACCATGCCATCGACCAGGGGGAACGCGGGGTGCGGCGGACGCTGGACGCGCTGGACCGGGCGGGCATCGGGCACGCGGGGACGGCGCGGAGCCGGCGCGAGGCGGAACGGATCGACCTCCGGGACGTCAAAGGGGTCAAGGTCGCACATTTCGCGTACACGTACGGGACCAACGGCATTCCCAAGCCGTCCGGCGCCCCTTGGCTCGTCAATGACACGCTCAAGCCCGCCCGGATTCTCGCCGACGCGGCCCGAGCGAAAAGCGCCGGCGCCGAGGTCGTGGTGGTCAGCCTGCATTGGGGCGAGGAGTATCGGCATGGGCCGACCGGTGAGCAGCGGAGGCTGGCGCGGAGGCTTCTGCATTCCGACGATATCGATCTGATTCTCGGCGACCATGTCCATGTGGTCCAGCCATTCGAGCGAATCAATGGCAAGTGGGTCGCGTATGGGATGGGGAATCAGGTCGCCAATCCGTCCGCGAACATCGGGGCCACGCATGAAGGGCTGGTCGCCAGGTTCACTTTCAGCCGGGACGTCCGGGGACGGTGGAGGGCCCGGCCTTCGTTCGTGCCGACGTTCGTCCGGCCGGGACCCCCGATCAGACTGCGGACGCTGACCGCCAATTCGTCGGCTCAAGGTGTCGTGGACGACACGAAACGGGTGGTTCGCAGCCTCGGATATGACGTTCCGATCGCGCCGGACGATGTCATACGACCGCCGTCCGCAGGTCCCCAGGCCCTGCGGAACGGCGAGCCCTCGCAGGTGACGTCGCTCTCAAAGCGCTGACGGCCAGGACGAGACGGAGGACGTCGAGCGTCGCCGCGCCGTCCAGGCTCCCGGTGGGTTCGTCGGCGAGCAGGACGAGCGGCTCGTTGGCGAGGGCGCGGGCGATGGCGGCGCGGGCGATGGCGGCGCGGCGCCGCGTTCGTTCATGCGTCCTCGGATTCGTTCAGGCGTCTCCGGGATCGCTCACGCGTCGTCGGGGTCGTCCCCGGCCCGCGACCAGACGCGTTCGCAGGCGACCAGTCCCGCCTTCTCCAGCCGGGCCGGCCCAGGGATGGCGGTCATCCCCTTCGAGCGTCAAGGCGAGCCCGTGTGGCCGCCCGCATAAGCAACCTCGGTTGACACGTCGAGGATAAGCAACCTAAGTTGCTTACATGGAGGACGCGGAGCGGGATCCCGGCGAGGAGCTGGCGGCCGTGGTGGCCATGCGGCGGCTCGCCGACCGGATGGAGGACGCCGCGGTCGAGCGGGCCATGCGGGCCGGGTGGAGCTGGTCGGACGTGGCGCAGGCGCTCGGCGTCACGCGGCAGGCCGTGCACAAGAAGCACGTGAGGCGCCTGATCGACGCCGGGGTGCAGTTGCGGAGGAGGAAGTGATGGGCCGGACCTATGTGGACTCGGTGCTCGTGCGGGCCGCCGAGGAGGCACGGCGCCGGGGGGCACGGCTGACGGAGGCGGAGCACCTGCTGCTCGCGCTCGCGAGTGAGGCGGAAGGGGACGCACCCGGCCTGCTCTCCCCCGCGGGCCTCGACCGGCTGGCCGTCCAGGACGCGTTGCAGCGGGAGTTCGAGCACAGCCTCGGCGCGGCCGGGGTGTCGGTCGCCGACGAGGAGGTGCTGCGGCCGCGCGAGTCGCCGCGGATGCCGTCCGACATCGGCGAGTCGGGAAGGCGGGTGCTCGAAGTGGCGATGGCGGGGGCGCGGAAGAAGGACCTCGGACCCGCGCACATCGTGCTGGGGATTCTGGACCTCAAGGTCGGGACGGTCCCGCGGGTGCTCGCGCTCGCCGGGGTGGACGTCGAGGCGCTGAGGGCGAGGGCGCGAGCGGTGGTGGACGGAACGTGAACGACGGTGGAGAGATCGTCCTCGACGTCGACGACCTGCGGATGCGGTACGGGACGCACGACGTGCTGCGCGGCGTGACCTTCCAGGCGCGCCGGGGCGAGGTCCTGGCGCTGCTCGGCCCGAACGGCGCGGGCAAGACCACGACGATCGAGATCCTCGAGGGGTTCCGGACACGGTCGGCCGGGCGCGTCGACGTGCTCGGCGACGACCCGGCGCACGGCGGCGAGGCGTGGCGGGCGCGGCTCGGGATCGTCCTGCAATCGTGGCGCGACCACGGGAAGTGGCGGGTCCGGGAGCTGCTGGCGCACCTCGGCTCGTACTACCCGGACCCGTGGGACGCGTCGGAGCTGATCGCGACGGTCGGGCTCACCGAGCACGCGGACCGGCAGGTGCGGAGGCTGTCCGGCGGGCAGCGGCGGCGCCTGGACGTCGCCATCGGCATGGTCGGGCGCCCCGAGCTGCTGTTCCTGGACGAGCCGACCACCGGGTTCGACCCGGAGGCGCGGCGCGAGTTCCACGACATCGTCCTCGGGCTGTCCCGGACGGGCGGCACGACCGTCCTGCTGACCACGCACGACCTGGCCGAGGCGGAGAAGCTGGCCGACCGCATCGTGGTCCTCGACGGCGGGCGCATCGTCGCCGACGGCACGGCGGCCGAGCTCGCCGACCGGATCGCGGGCGAGGACGAGGTGGCGTGGACGCTGGACGGACGGAGGCACGTCGCGTCGACACGGGACGCGACCCGGTTCGTCCGGGCGCTGTTCGCCGAGCACGGGGACGCGGTGGCGGGGCTGGCGGTCCGTCCGTCCTCGCTGGAGGACACCTACCTGGCGCTCGTGCGCCAGGCCGAGGGGAGGGCGTGATGCGGACGTTCCGGATCGGGGTGGCCCGGGGGCTGATCGAGCTGCGCCAGGCGTTCAGCGGATCCGAGCTGGTCAACCAACTGCTGTGGCCGGTGCTGACGCTGGTCGCGATCTTCTTCTACCGGAACCGGGAGTTCCGGCACACCGGGATCAGGCTGGGCGGGCTCGTGCTGCCGGGCGTCCTCGGGATGTTCGTCGCGCTCGGGATGGTCCTGGTGATCCAGTACCTGACCGTCGAGCGCGAGGACGGCACGCTGCTGCGGGCGCGCGCGACGCCGCACGGCATCCGCGCGTACCTCGTCGGGAAGCTGGTCATGACGTCCGGGTGCGTGCTCGCGTACCTGGCGATCCTGCTGGTCCCGGGCGCGTTCCTGGTGGACGGCCTGCGGCTCGGCTCGGTGTCGTCCTGGTTCACGCTGGCCTGGGTGGTGGCGCTCGGGCTGGTCGCGACGCAGTCCGTCGGGGCGGCGCTCGGCGCCCTGGTGTCGAGTCCGCGCGCCGCCGGGCTGCTCACGCTGCCGGTGATGGCGGTGATCTCGATCTCCGGGGTCTTCTACCCGATCACCGCGCTGCCCGGCTGGCTCCAGGGGATCGCGCAGGTCTTCCCGGTGTACTGGCTCGGCCTCGGGATGCGCTCAGCGCTCCTCCCGGACGGCATGGCCTCGGTCGAGCTGCACCATTCGTGGCGGCATCTGGAGACGTTCGGGGTGCTCGGCGCGTGGGCCGTGGCCGGGCTGCTGATCGCGCCGGTCGTCCTGCGCCGGATGGCGCGGCGCGAGTCGGGCGCGCGCGTCGCCGCGTACCGGGAGAAGGCCCTCCAGCGGATCGGCTGACGGCCACCGCCGGTCGTGGGGGCGGAGACAGGGCGACGGCGGCCGGGCCCCGGGGGTTGGAGGTCCGGCCGCCGTGCGGCTCAGGCTCTGATCAGGGGATCAGAAGGCGCCGGTGCCGTTCGGGGTGCCGAGCCCGGTCGGGCCGTCCCACCCGACGCGGGCGGTGCACAGCTGCGACGGCGAGCAGGACCCGTTGCTGCCGCTCGTCACGTCGAACAGCGACGAGGTGTGCGAGTACGGGTAGTTGTTGTCGACGGAGGCCGCGTTGCCCGCCAGGCCGTAGACGGCCGCGATGATCGGGGCCGACACGCTGGTGCCGCCGAAGACCATCCAGCCGGACTGGCCCTGGTAGGCGGTGCTGTCGTAGACGGCGACGCCGGTCGACGGGTCGGCGACCGCGGAGACGTCGGCGACGGCGCGGCGGGAGCAGCCGGTGCCCACGCTCGCCTGGCCGGTCAGCTGCGTGTTGTAGGACGAGCAGCCGCTGCCCGCGCCGTTCCACGCGGACTCCGTCCAGCCGCGCGCGTTGCCGCTGGTGCTGAGCGAGGTGCCGCCGACCGCCGTCACGTAGTGGGACGAGGCCGGGTACTCGACGCCGTAGCCGGCGTCACCGGAGCTCACGGTGATCGCGATGCCCGGGTGGTTGTAGTACTTGCCGTAGGACGAGTCCGACGCGTCCGAGCCGCCGTAGCTGTTGCTCACGACGTTCGCGAGCTTGGCCCCGGTGTTCTCGGCGGTGCCGAGGTTGGCGAACGACGCGGACGAGGCCTCGACCAGCACGATCTTGCAGTTCGGGCAGACCGCGGAGACCATGTCCAGGTCGAGCGAGATCTCCTGCGCCCAGCCGCCGTCGGTGGCGGGCAGGTTGTTGCCGCCGTTCTGGTCGACCTTCTTGAAGCAGCCGCTGCTGCTGGTGCAGAGGGGCAGGCCGTACTGCGCCCGGTAGACGTTCATGTCCGCCTCGGCCGTCGGGTCGTTGTAGGCGTCGACGATCGCGACGGTCTGACCCGAGCCGGCCGTGGAGGACGGGAGCTTGTACGCGCTCTGCAGGTTGGCGGGGCTGAGACCGCTGGGGGCCGCGAGCTTGGCCTTCAGGGTCTGCTCGGAGACGGCCACGTCGTTCCGGACGATCGCGTGGCAGTGCGCCTGGCCGGCGCGGGCGGTGGCGCACGCGTGGTGCGTCCCGGCGGGGGCGGCCGGGACGGCCGGACTCGCGGAGGCCGTTCCGAACGGGGTGCTGAGCACGGACGCCGCGGCCAGGATCATCCCGGTCATCGCGTACCGCAGTGGGGGTCGCCGCATGGGGCTCTCCTCCTGTAGCGGGGGGACAAGGTCGGCGCGCATGGGAGACGCGCCGCCCGGAGAATCACACGGGAAGACCCGGTACGAATAGCCCAAAACCCGGCATTTCTCTACTTCTGTCACTCGTCGCCAGCCGGGCACACGGACGGCTGTGACGAGCCGCCAAAGTTGCTCGCTTGAGCAAGCGCTAGGGATTCCCCCCTTGCTTCGGAGCGTGCACCATGTGAGCGTGCTCAGCTCAGACGACCTGCGCCGGCTGCCCCCCGCCGAGCGCGCCGAACTGCTGCGGGAACTGATCCGGCTGGCCGACGACGACCCCCTCGCCGCCCCGCACCTGCGGCTGCGGCGGCGGCTCGGCCTCGCCATGCTCACCGCGTGCTGCGTCTGGCTCGTCCCCTGGACGGTGATGCTGGGCTTCACGCTCCCCGACCACTCCACGGGCGGGCAGTGGCGCGTCGCCTGGACCGGCTTCGACGTCGGCCTGACCCTCGCGCTCGCCGCGACGGCGTTCGCCGCGTGGCGCAGGCTCCAGGTCGTCGTCCTCGGCCAGATCGTGTGCGGCACCCTCCTGGTCTGCGACGCGTGGTTCGACATGACGCTGTCGTGGGGATCGGGCGACTTCACGCTGAGCGTCGTGACCGCGCTGCTCGGCGAACTGCCGCTCGCCGGGCTGCTCTTCTACGCCGCCCGGCACGTGGTGCTGACGACCGTCCACAGCATGTGGACACGCGAGGGCCGCGAGGGTCCCGCGCCTCGCCTGCGCGACCTCGGCATCATCACCGCCGAGCACCGACGCCGCCGCCGTCCGCCCTCCTGACCGTCCGCCCTCCTGGCCTCCTGACCTCCACGATCAGCCGTCCGCCCGGCCGTCGGGGTCAGCCGGGCCGGGTCGTTCCGCCTGGTCGTCGGGGTCAGCCGCGTTGGGCGGCCACGGCCTTGGCGACGGCGTGGAGGGCGGCGAGGGTGTCGCCGTCGTTGAACGAGTAGAACGTCGACCGGACGATCACGACCTTGCGGGCCGGGTCCACGTAGATGAGCTGGCCGCCGAGGCCGCTCGCGTAGTAGCCGTCGGTCCCGTCGATCCACCAGTGGAGGCCGTAGGACGGGCTGACCCCGGACGGCGTGTGCACCCGCTCGACCCAGGACGCCGGGACGACACGGCGTCCGGCGACGCGTCCGCCGTCCAGCATCATCTTCCCGAAGCGGGCGAAGTCGCGGTCGGTGGCGTAGATGCAGCAGTAGCCGAGGGCGTGCCCGTGGGAGTCCGTGCCGACGTAGTCGGTGTCGGCCATGCCGGTCGGCTCCCAGATGCGCTTCTGCAGGAACCGCGTGAACGGCATCCCGTACGCGTTCGCGACGACCTGGGCGAGCAGCGCGCTGTTGAGGCTCGTGTAGTTGAACTTGCCGCCCTGCGGCGAGGCGGTGTGGCGTCCGGCGGCCCACTGGACGGGCGTGCTGAGGCCGAGGCTGAACGCGGGGTGCATGGTGATGTCGTCGGTCGTCTCGTCCCAGGCGATGCCGGACGACATGCGCAGCAGGTTGTAGAGGGTGACCTTGCCGTAGTCGGCGTTCGCCAGCTCGGGGATGTACCGGGCGACCGTGTCGTCGAGGGAGTGGATCCTGCCCTCGGCGAGGGCGATGCCGACCGCGTCGCCGGTGAACGACTTGGCCATCGACCAGGACTGGAAGCGGCTGTCCTTGCCGAACCCGGGCGCGTACCACTCGGTGACGATCTTGTTCCCGTCGAGGACGAGGAAGCCCTGCGTGCCGGATCCGGCCAGGTAGTCGTTCAGCGTCTTCGTCGCGCCGCCGGAGGTGTAGGTGACGTGCAGGTCGCGCTGCGCGTCCACCAGCCCGGCCGGCCTGGACGACGGCTTGAGCGGATCGAAGCCCGGCAGCACCGACATGATGTCCGGCACCGCGGGCGGGCCAGGCCGGGCGGCGCGCGCGGCCTTCGCCGTGGCCGCGTTCGCGGCGGCGTTCGTGGCCGCGTTCGTGGCGGCGTTCGTGGCGGCGTGCGCGGTGGTGGACGGCGCGGTCAGCGCGACGGCGGTGAGGAGTGCGGCGGTGGCGAGTGACGGCGTCCTGCGGCGGCGCATGGCGGCTCCCGGATGTGTCCCGCTGAGTGATCACCCGGACCGTAGACCGCGGATCCGCCCCGCGACAAGGACATCGCGGCGGCGCGTCCCGCTTCAATAGACAGAAATGTTCTTCTGACATCGGAACCGGCCTGGTCGGGCCGGACGAGCCCTGACCGGAATCGGCCGAAGTGTCCCCTCTTGACGGCGTGATCTTGGAGGTCTTAGATGCATCTGCGGTGCACGCTGGTCCTCCGCACTGGGCGGTGCGCGGACCGGAGCGGCCCCGGGGACACCGTCCGCGCGACGACCGCCGCGCGGAGTCCCTTCGTGCCGGGAGTCCCCTTGTCCCTGCTCCACACCGCTCACGGGCACCGCGCGCCCGTCTGGCTCGCGGCCGTCGCGCTCGCCGGGGCCACCCTGGCCGCCCTTCCGGTGGCCGCCTCGTCCGGCGACGGCGACGCCCTTCCGGCGCCGCGTCCGCACGCGACGGACTTCTCCTACCTGGGCGCGTCCGTGACGCCGCCCACCCAGGGCGACTGCGCGTCGGTCGGCCGCCGCTGCTTCACGCCGCAGGCCCTCCAGAACGCCTACAACGTCGGCCCGCTGCACGCCAAGGGCCAGGACGGACGCGGCCGGACGATCGCCATCGTCGACTCGTTCGGCTACGACCAGGCCGAGGCCGACCTCAAGATCTACAGCCAGCAGTTCGGCCTGCCGCTGATGTGCGGCATGCCGGACGTCGCCTGCAAGCCGGGCATGCCGACCTTCACCCGGCTCAAGCAGGGCAACCGGCCCGTGAACGAGCCGCCGCCCGGCAGCAACGGCACCGGCCAGGAGGACAGCAACGGCTGGGCGCTGGAGGTCGCGCTCGACCTGGACATGGCGCACGCCATGGCCCCCGGCGCGAACATCGTGCTGGTCTCCTCCTCGACCGCCGAGACCCTCGGCACCCAGGGCTTCCCGCAGCTGATGAACCTGGAGCAGAAGGTCGTCGACGACGGCATGGCCGACGTCATCTCGCAGAGCTTCGGCTCCGGCGAGGAGGCGTTCCACTCGACCGCGGTGCTGCAGAACCTGCGGCACGCGTTCCAGTCGGCCGCGTCCAAGGGCGTCACGGTCCTCGCCAGCTCCGGTGACGGCGGCAGCGAGAACGACTTCAAGGCCCCGGTGAAGAACCCGGCCGCGATCCCGCAGGCGTCCGTCGGCTGGCCCGCGTCCGACCCGCTGGTCACCAGCGTCGGCGGCACCTTCCTGTGCCTGGACGGCGCGACCGGCACGCACGTCGACAACAGCAGCGCCCCGGCCGCGTGCTCGACCTTCCCGGGTCAGCGCGAGGTCGCCTGGACGTTCGCCGGCGGCGGTTTCAGCCACGTCTTCAGCAAGCCCGCGTACCAGAACACGCTGCCCGCCGGGTCGACCCCGATCGGATCCATGCGCGGCGTGCCGGACATCGCGTCGCAGGCCAGCTCGGCGACCGGCGTCCTCGTCCGGGACACCGCGCCCGGCGCGACCGGCGTCAAGTGCCCGAGCGGCGACCCGTGCAGCTCCGGCTGGTACGTCGTCGGCGGCACCTCGGCGTCCACCCCGCAGTGGGCGGGCCTGGTCGCCATCACCGCGCAGATCGCCGGCCACCCGCTGGGCCAGATCAACCAGTCGCTCTACGACCTGGCCAACGGCCCCGACTACGGCGCGTACTTCTACGACGTGACGACGGGCAACAACTCCAACCCGGACTTCCCGACCATCCCGGGCTTCGCGGCCACCAAGGGCTGGGACCCGGTCACCGGCCTCGGCACCCCGAACGCCGCGGCCCTGCTCCCGGCGCTCGCCGCCCACTCCTGACCCCGCCCCCTCCCCGGTCCCGGCGCGGAACCTCCCAGCTCCGCGCCGGGACCACCCCGGGACCACCCGGGCACCCCTCGGCCCCCTGACCGGTTGCGGTCAGGGGGCCGGGATCTTTGTGGCGTACGGGGCACGGAGTTCGTCAGGGATCCGTGTCAGGGTGACGGCAGTGCCTCGACTCCCCCGGAGGTCGCCGATGGACGCGCCGCTCCCCGCCGACACCCCGTCCGCCCGCCGTCCGCCGGGACGCGTCGGGTCCGCCGTCGCCGGGCTGGCCGGCGGGCTCCTCGCGATGGTCCTGCTGTGGTTCTACTGGGAGCAGATCCTCTCCGTCCTGTTCGTCGGCGGGCTCGTCGCCGGTGGGGTCGGGCTGTACGTCCGGCATCGGCGGGAGATCGCGCGGGCGCATGAGGCGGAGCTGCGGGCGCGTGAGGCCGAGCTGCGCGAGCTCGCCCATCTCGAGCAGGTGGACGTCATGAGCGGAGACGCGTTCGAGGACCTCACCGCGCGCCTCCTCGAACGCGACGGGTTCCTGGACGTCGCGGTCGTCGGACGGTCGCGGGACCGGGGCATCGACGTGCTCGCCACCGCCCCGGACGGGCGGGAGCTGGCCGTCCAGTGCAAGCGGCAGGCGAAGCCGGTGGGCGCGGACCGCGTCCGGAACCTGATCGGCGCGGTGCACTCCAGCTACGCGGGCCGCGTCGGCGTGCTGGTCACCAACAACACGTTCACGGCGCAGGCGCGGGAGGAGGCGGGGAAGGCGGAACCGGGCCGCCTGTTCCTCGTCGGACGCGACGACCTGGCCCGCTGGATGGACGGCGGGCCGTTCCCGCTCTGACCCTCACTCGGCGAGGCGGATGAGGCGCCGGTCGGCGGCGGCCCGGACGGCGGCCGTGCGGGAGTCGACGCCCAGCTTGGCGAAGACGTGCACGAGGTGCGTCTTCACCGTCGCCTCGCTGATGAACAGGGCGCGCGCGATCTGCCGGTTGGACAGGCCCCGCGCGAGGTGCTCGAGGATCTCGACCTCGCGCGGGCTGAGCGCCGGGGCCGGGTCCCGGACGCGGTTGACCAGGCGGGTCGCGACGGCCGGGGACAGCGCGGTCTCGCCGCGGGCGGCCGTCCGGACGCCCTGGAACAGCTCGTCCGGCGGGCCCGCCTTGAGCAGGTAGCCGGACGCGCCGACGTCCAGCGCCCGGGAGATGTCGGCGTCGGAGTCGTAGGTGGTCAGGACGAGCACGCGCGGCGGGTCCGGGAGGGCGAGGACGCGGCGGGTGGCCTCGACGCCGTCGATGCCCTCGCCGAGCCGCAGGTCCATCAGGACGAGGTCGGGGCGGAGCAGGCCCGCCTGCCGGACGGCCTCCTCGCCCGTCCCGGCCTCGCCGGCGACCTCCAGGTCGTCCTCCCCGGCGAGCAGGGCGCGCAGGCCCGCGCGGACCACCGGGTGGTCGTCGGCGATCAGGAGGCGGATCGGGGCGTCGGCCGTGCTCATGGGCGGCTCCTCGGAAGGCGGGCGGCGACGACGGTGCCCTCGCCCGGTTCGCTCTCGACGACCAGGGTTCCGCCGACCCCCGCGACACGGTCGCGCATGCCGGGCAGGCCGTAGCCCCGGCCCGCCCCACCGGGGCGGGGCGCGGCGGGGTCGAAGCCGCAGCCGTCGTCGGCGACGTCCAGCGCGACCTCGTCGTCCAGGTAGGACAGGGTGATCACGATGTGCGCGGCGGCGGCGTGCTCGCGGGCGTTGGCGAGCGCACCCTGCGCCACGCGGTGCAGGGCGGCCTGCTCCTCGGGCGTCAGCGGGTACTCCTCCCCCTCGACGCGCAGGGCCGCGCCCTCCCGGTCGGCGAGCGAGCGCAGCGCGTGCGGCAGCGACCCGGCGGCCAGGTCGGACGGCGCCAGCGCGCGGACGAACCGGCGCGCCTCGTCCAGGTTCGCGGCCGCCTCGTCCGCGGCCCGCCGGACCAGGGCGCGGGCCTCCGCCGGGTCGGTGCCGAACGACCGGTCGGCGGCCTGGAGCAGCATGCCCATGCTGGTCAGGCCCTGCGCGAGGGTGTCGTGGATCTCCCGGGACAGCCTTTGCCGCTCGCCGAGGATCCCGGCGGTGCGCTGGGTCGCGGCCAGCGCGTCCGCCAGCCGGTCGAACTCCAGGAAGATCACCAGGATCATCCCGGACACCGCGACCGGCGCGAGCACCAGGCTGAGGTCGAACGTCGCGGTCAGCCTGAGCTGCGCGAACACCACGGCGGCGGTCACGACGACCGCGCCGAGGACGGCCGCCGGGCGGGTGAGCAGCCGCAGCGCGGCGAAGTACAGGGGCGGCGCGCACCAGGCGAAGCTCGGCGCGATCAGCACCAGCGACAGCCAGACGATCATGACGACGACCAGCCAGGCGAGCAGGCCCCGGTGGCCGAGCCGGTCCCACAGGACCGTCCCGGCGACGTAGAGGAGCGCGAGCAGGCCGCAGAGCGCGAACTTGGGCCAGGCGGACTCCTCCAGCCCGTGCCGGACGGCGAACCGGGACGCGGACGAGGCCAGCAGCAGGAAGAACGCCACGTGCATGGCCAGGTCGATCCGCGTCCGCGCGATGCGCGCGGCGGCGGCCGTCGTTCCGGCATTCGCGCTGGTCACAGGCCTCTCCTTCCCTGATCACCGACGGTACTCGGAGCGGCGGCGGGGGTGGGCCTCCGGGGCATCCATCGTTCGGTTGATGCCGGTCCCCACCGTCCTTGCGATGGCGGGAGGAAACCCGGCGGCCAGGCTGGAGACATCGCACAACGGAAAGGACCACCAGCATGAAGAACATCAAGACCCTGGTCGGCATGACGGCGGGCGTGGCCCTGGTGGGCGGCGCCGTGGCGATGGGCGCGGCGACCGCGAACGCCGCCCCGGCCGCCCCCGCCGCGCCCGCCGCCGCGAAGGGCGCCCAGGCCGTCGCCCAGACCCGCGTCCTCACCGCGGACGCCGCGATGAAGGCCGCCGACGCCGCGCAGAAGGAGGCCGCCAGGCAGCACCAGCGCGTCGCCGTCGTGATCGTGGACCGGTCCGGCGACCTCAAGCTGGTCGTCAAGGGCGACGGCGCGGGCCCGCAGACCGTCGAGTCCGCCAAGCGCAAGGCCTACACCGCCGTCGCGTGGGGCCAGCCGACCTCCAAGCTGACCCAGAACGCCACCGGCAACGGCCCCTCGGTGAAGGACATCCCGGGGACGCTGTTCCTCGCGGGCGGTGTCCCGGTCGCGTCCGGCGGCTCCCCGATCGCGGGCATCGGCGTCGGCGGCGCCCCGCAGGGCTCGATCGACGAGTCCATCGCGCAGGCCGGCCTCGACGCCATCGCGAACCAGCTCGGCTGACCCCTTCAGCGAACCGGCCCGAGGCATCCGTGCCACGGGCCGGTTCGCTGTTTCCGGGGCGTCTACCAGGAGTGGCCGCCTCCGCCGCCGTCCCCGCCGTGGCCGCCTCCCCCGTGGCCGCCACCGCCGAACCCGCCGCTGTCGCCGTACCCGTGGCCGTGGGCGAACCGGCCACCGGACGAACGGCGCACCCCGGACGACGAGCGCGGACGCACGCGGGCGGGCGCCACGTACGGCCTTCCCTTGCCCGCGAACATCGTGAGAAGGGCGGTGAAACGGGCCTGGGCCTTGGCCGGGCCACCGGTGTAGGAGTACCAGGACGGCAGCGTGCCGTCCGGCGCGTGGCTCTCGTGGAACGCGTTCGTCCACGCGCTCTGCTCGGTCGCGGCGATGTACGGAAGGTCGGCTTCGGCGTCGTCCTCGTCGCGCCTGTCCCACAGCGCGAGGACGAAGCGCTGGTAGGTGACGCTCAGGTCCTGGCCCTTCCGCGTGACGCTGCTCCTCGGACGGAGGCGGCCGAACGCGGCGGCGAGGACGACCAGTGCCGCGCCGATCGCCGTCACGTCGCCGATGCCGCCGTCCGCCCAGAGCCCTGCGAGGGTCACGACGAGTCCGGCGACTCCCGCGATCCAGGACGCGGGGAGCAGCGCGCGTCCGACGCGGTCCATCCAGGCGCGGTGGTAGGGGCGTCCGCGGAGGCGGCTCGCCGCGATGATCTGGTCCTCGACCGGCTTCAGCCACGTCCGCGTGGACGGCCCGGCCTCGGCCGTGTCCCCATCCGTGAAGAGGGACTCCAGGAAGGCCCGCTCATAGTCGCTCTGGACCGGATCGGTGGCGCCGGGGACGCGGGTGAGCGTGATCCGCCGTCCGTTGTCGGCGACGCGCACATGCCCCCGCGCGGCCAGGTCGAGCGCGACGACGGCGAGCGGATCCCACGGCTCCACGCCGTTCGGGATGCCGCCGACCTCGGCGGGCGGCACGTCGGCGCGGGTCATCCATGAGGGGAGCCGCTTGCGCCGCCACTGGTCGTACCATCGCAGCCCGACCCCGCAGAGCACGAACAACACCGCCACACCCAGCGCCACCAGCCCCGGGGTGCCGACCTTCAGCACGGACCCGCCGGAACGCTGGTTCCGCACCGCCCCGGACGGGAACTTCGCCTTGATGGTGAGGCCCTGCCCCGCGCTCAGGTTCTGCCCGAACGCCGCGTTCCCGCCCCCGGTGTTCCAGACGCCCTTGCACGGGCTGGTCGCATGCGCCGTTCGCGCCTCGCAGGCAAGCGACCGGAACGCGGCCGGTCCCTTGAGCACGACCGTCGCCACATCGATCGGGACGGGCCATTCGGTGCCGATCGCGTTCCAGTCCAGCGTGTCCGACGCCACGACGTGCCGGACGTCGTAGTCGATCGCGTAGTGCCGCAGCCCGGTCACCGCCGTCGCCGCGTCCCCGATCCGGACGTCCAGCTCGTGCTTCTTCTTCGTGATCTGGCTGACCGCGGGCGCGTCGGTGCTGGAGACCCGCACGTCACCGATCGCCACCCGGTCCGTGGGGATGTCCCGCTCGATGCCATGCCGCCCGGACGCGTCACCGAAGTCGTACCCGATGTCCTCGTGGACGCGCAGCAGCCCGTCCGCCCCGAGTTCCAAGGTGACCGCGTACGAACGGATGTGCTCCGGGGACGACGGGGTCGCGGCCACGGCCGCGGCCGGCAGGGAAACGCCGAGGACGACCGAAGCGGCGGCCACGGCACGGAGGGAGAACCAGCGCATACCCCTTGGAACTACCAGACGGGAAGGCCCTTCCGAAAGGCGACCGCCCCCGGCGTCCGGGGAGGCGGACGGCGGGGGCGGACGGCGAGGGCGGCGTTTCGTGGCCGCTGGGAGCGATGGGTCAGGCGCGGGCGCCCGTGGCCGGGTCGAGGATCAGCCTTCCGGCCTTCGGGTGGCGGAAGTCGAACAGGCCGTTCAGGCCCGCCGACCGCGTGTCGAAGGAGTGGTCGCCGATGCGGCCGAGCTTCCAGTTGTCCTCGATGAAGCGGAGCACCGAGGTCTGCTCGCTGTAGCCGTGGTCGACGTGGTTGACCTTGCTGAACGGCGAGATGACCAGCAGCGGGAGGCGCTGGGAGGGTCCGCAGCGGTCCTGGTACCCGCCGGCGACGGCGGCCTTGCCGCACACCGTGGAGGAGTCGGCGGCGGAGTCGGTGGAGCCGTTCAGGACGCGCGGCTTCTGGTGGTCGTACCAGCCGTCGGAGTCGTCATAGGCGACGACGATCGCGGTGTCCTTCCAGAACTTCGACTTCTGGACGGCGTTGATGTACTTCACCAGGAACTTCTGCTCGTCCAGCGGGTCGGAGTAGCCCGCGTGGCCGTCCTGGTAGGCGCCGGCCTTGACGAAGCTGACCGCGGGCAGGTTGCCCGCCTTGAGCGTGGCGTCGAAGTCGGTGAGGTCGTACTGGTGGTTCGCCTGGTCCTGGTGGCCGATCTTGGCGACCGAGGTCGGCGGCAGGTGCTTCTCGTTCGCCGTCGACTTGTAGTACTGGAACGGCTCGTGGTGCGGGATGTAGTCGGTGGACGCGATGCCGCCGACGTTCGGGTGGCTCGCGTCGCAGGCCGCGTAGGAGCCGTTCTTGCCGGTCGGCTTGAACCCGCCCTGGAACCAGCCCCAGGTGACCTTCTTCCTGTTCAGCAGGTCGCCGACGTTGGGGCCGGTGAGCACGCCCAGGTTGTTGGCCGCGGTGTGGTTCTTGGCCGAGCAGTCGTCGAACGCGGGCTGCGGGTCGTTGATCATCGTCCCGACGCCGTTCTTGTCCGGGGACTGGACGACGTAGGGGTCGGTGACCTTCGCATGGGTCTTGCTGTCCACGGCGTAGATGCCGTGGGTCTGCCCGGAGACCAGGTTGACGGCACCCGGCGAGGACGGGCCGAAGACCGTGTCCCACGAGTTGTCGCTCATGGAGTAGTGCTGCGCGTAGTTCCACAGCGCGGTGACGGTGTTGCCGTCGTAATAGTCCATGACCAGGCCGGGCTCACCGAAGATGACCGGCTGACCTGTGCACTTGTCCTTCTCGGTGGACTGGACGAACTTGTCCATCCGCCCGCCGTCGAGCGCCTTCTGCTCACTGCCGTAGGTGTGGTCCTGGTCGCAGGTGAGCGCCTGCTTCGGCGTCAGCCGCTTGGGGTTGTACTGGTTCGGGTTGTGCGTGAGCAGGTTCTTCGTCAGGCCGTTCACGCGCGGCGTCTTCTTCGCCGCCTTGAACCTCGTGCCGTCGGTGTTCGCGGCCTTCGGGTAGGTGCCGAAGTAGTGGTCGAACGAGTTGTTCTCGTCGAACAGCACGACCACGTGCTTGACGGGCGTCGCGGTGTGGGCCCGGGACGCGTCGGTGAACGTCTCGGCCGCCGCCAGGGACGTGCCGTGCACCGAGGTCGTGCCGCAGGCCGCGGCGGCGGCGAGCGCGATCGCGCCCGCGGCGACCGCGGTGGCGGTGCGCCGCCTGGTCCAGTTGCCGGGGGTCATTCTTCCTCCTGAACGGGTCACGGCCGCCGACCTTTGCAGGGGAGGGTCGGAACCGGTCGCCGGATTTGATCTCCGGGCCGTACCCAACCAGCGCGGGGCGACGAACTCAAGGGCCCCAGGTAACGCGAAGGTGACCGGCGGAAAGCGAGAAGGCGATCAGAGGAGAAAGGTTAGCGGACGGTTAATTAGGCAAGCGTTCTACTCATCCTTTCCGGCGCGGCGGTCAGGCCAGCAGAGCGCGGCCGAGAAAGTCCCGGTCATCGCGCGCTCCGGGAAGGACGAGGAAGTATCCGCCGCCGAACGGGCGGACGTAGTCGACGAGGGGCTCGTCTTTCAGCCGATGCTGGACGGCCTCGAACTGCGACGCGATGTCGCGCTGGTAGCAGGTGAAGACGAGGCCCATGTCGAGGTCGCCCACCGCGTCCACTCCGCGGTCGTAGTTGAAGCCGCGGCGCAGGATCCGGCTTCCCTCCGTCTGCGCGGTGCGCGGGTTCGCGAGCCGGATGTGGCTGGTCAGCGGGATGATCTTGCCGATGGGGTCGGCGGCGAACCTCGGCGGGTCGAACTCGCCGTCGCCGTCCAGGGGAGCGCCGGTGTCGCGGGCGCGGCCGATGATCTGCTCCTGCTCGGTGATGCCGACGCGGTCCCAGAACTCGACCAGCATCCGGATCAGCCGGACGACCAGGAACGTGCCGCCGTCGGCGTTCCAGACGAGGCGCCCGAGGTCGGCGGGCGCGGGGTTGGCGGTGCCGTCGCGGAAGCCGAGCAGGTTGCGCGGCGTGCCGGACGGGCGCGGCGGGCTGACGAACCCGTCCATCCGCCAGCGGATCTGCGCCGCGCCGCGGGTGTGCCGGGCGATGTCGCGCAGCGCGTGGACGACCGTGTCCTCGTCGCGCGCGGACAGCTGGAGGCTGAGGTCGCCGTGGCACCACGCCGGGTCGAGCGCGTCGTTCGGGAAGGTCGGCATCGTGGTCAGCCCCGCCGGACGCCGGGACGCGAGCCCGAACCGCCCGTCGAACAGCGACGCCCCGACACCCGCGGTGACCAGCAGTCTCCCGCCCGGGACGTCCGGTCCGAGCACGCCGGAGTCGGCGGGCGGCGCGGTGATGCCCGCGCCGTCCGGGACGCCCCCGGCGGTGAGGACGCGCGCCCGGTCGGTGATCGCCCGCATCAGGTCGGCCAGCTCGCGCCGGTTCTCCGCGATCACGTCGAACGCGACGACGGACGTCCGGGGCAGCGGCGCCTCCTCGACGCCCGCCTGGTGGACGCCGTGGAACCCGCGCAGCGGCCGCTCCGCGTCCCCCGCCTCGGACGCGGCGGCTCCGGACACGGACGCGGCGGCTCCGGAGACGGAGGCGGTGGCGACGCCGCCCACCCCGGCGGCGAACGCCCCGCGCAGAAACGATCGGCGATCGGTCACGTCACCCTCCTGGGCGCACTGCGGACGGCACGGTGGAACGCGATGGGACACGGTGGGACACGATGCGAAGGGTCATGACGTGCGGCGGGGCGCGAGGATCTCGGCGACCGGGGCCAGCAGTTCGAGCGCCTGCCCGGTCGTGCCGTCCAGGCGGCGGCGCTCGGACGCGGACAGCTCCGACAGCGCCGTGCGCCCCTTGAGCCGCGCGTCCAGGCGCGCGAGCCAGGCGTCCGTCTCGGGCAGCGCCGCGTAGCGCGACCGCAGGACGGGACGCAGCGCGTCGAGCACCAGCCGCGTCCCCTCGACGTTCGCCGCCGCCGTCGCCAGCGAGGTGCCGCTGCCCTGGTCGGCCTCGCCGGTCAGCTCGAAGCGCAGCGTCCCCTCAAGGATCTCGTGCGCGCGCAGGGGGAGGTCGGCCGGGTCGATGCGCTGCTGCGGCAGATCGGCGCGCAGGTCGCGGACGTCCTTGTCGAGCCGGTCGGCGACGCGTCCGAGCGAGGACGTGTCCTCGCCGTGCCACAGCCCGTACTCGAGCCGGTGGAAGCCCGTCCAGCCCGGGTCGTGGACGCCGCCGGGCAGCCCCTCCGGACGCCCGTTGATCTTGCCGTCGAAGTCGCCGAACGTCCCGTACGCGGCGCCCAGGCGTTCGTAGGCGAGATGCGCGGGCAGCCACGCGCGGCGCGCCTCGCCGGCGTCGCCGGACGCGACGGCCGACCGGAGCGCGTCCGTGAGCCCGGCGAGCCGCCCGACGCCCGCGGTCACCTTCGTCCAGTACGCCGACACGGCGCCCGCGAGGTCGCTCGTGCTCACCGCCGGGACGGCCGGACCGCCCGGCCCGCCGCCCGTGATCCGCACGAACGTCCCGGTGCGCGGGTCGCCCGCGCTGTCGTCCGAGCAGCGCAGCGCGTACTCGCCCGCGCCGAGCGTCACCCGCATCGGCCGCGTCACCCCCGGGCCGAGCCCCTCGAGTTCGGCGTGCACGGCGCCCGCCCGGTCCACGAGCCTGACCTCGGCGATCGCGTTCCCGGTGTTCCGGACGAGCAGCGTCTGCGCGCCCGGACGGGCGTGGGTCCAGCCGGTCCCGCAGCGTCCGATCGACGCCTCCAGGACCGTCGCGGACGCGTGCGTCCCGCCGCCGGACAGCAGGCCCTCGCCACCCGCCACGGCCGCCGCGACCACGGCGGCGGCCATGGCCGCACCGGCCCACGGCACCCACGGTCGCATCGGGACACTCCATCGACGAGCGGACGAACGCGCACACTCTAGTCCCCGTCCTTATCGCCGGAAGCGCCCGGTTCGCGGCGGTCCGCGGCACCGGCCTCCCGCAGGTGAACACCCGTGGAACCGCCGGTGAACACCGTGCGCGGAGAGGCCCGGCCCCCCGGTCACACGCGCCGTCCGGGCCTGGACGGCGCGTGCGACCAGCGTGTGACCAGGGGGCCGGGGCGCAGGGGGTGAGTTCGCGTGGCGGACCGTGATCATCTAACGTCAGGGCCCATGGCGTGCGCGGTCTTTTTCGCGAATATCCGGTGTCGCGCGGACGGGGTGCTGCATCCTACGGAATGTGTCCGAACGCTCGACGCGCCGTTGCGGCGGGCCGGTCGCACGCGTCCCGTGACGTCGTCGACGCGCGCCGCCGTGAACCGGTTCGCGCGCACGCCGTCCGCCTGACCCCGCCCCCCGAGGACCCGATCCATGTCAGCACCCGTCCCCGCTGGTCGCAGGGGTGACCACGCCCCGCTGGAACGCGCCCTCGCGGTGTGGCTCGTCGCCGTCGTCGTGTTCGGCGCGGCCTGGCTGTACGGCGTCTTCAAGGCCGGGGACGAGCTCCGGCCGCTCGTCGCGTGGGCGGGCGGCGCGGCCGCGCTGACACTCTGCGCGACGATCGCCGTCGCCGCCTACTACGCCGCGCTCGCCGCCCGCGTCCGCGAGAGCGTCCGGTCCGAGACGGGCGGCGCGGCGTCCCTGGAACGGCAGATCGCCGAGGTCGCCGACTCCACGCTGCCCGCGCTGCTGCACCGGGTCGGCTCCGGCGCGCCCGCCGACACCGCGCTCGGCGAGATCCTGCCGCCCGCGGACCCGGCGCTGCGCCGCGTCCTGCAGATCACCGCGCTCGACGCCGCCGCCCGGCAGCGCGAGGCCGCGAGCGCGCTGGCCGTCGTCGACGGCCTCGACCGGGAGGTCGACCGGCTCGTCGGCGAGGCCATGCCGGTGATCGTCGAGCGCATCCGCCGGGACCGCGCCGGACCCGAGACCCTGCTGCCCGAGGTCGGCGAGCCCGAGTCCCCGCAGCTGCGCCGCCTGCTCGCCCGCGTCGTCGACGACCTCGCCACCGGGGAACGCGGCAGCGCCGCCGCGATGATGTCCTGCGCGAACGCCGCCGCCCGCATCCAGGCCGCCTGCACCCGCCTCCTCGGCGACCTGCGCGACCTCGAGCACCGCTACGGCGACGACCCGGTCTTCCACGACCTGCTCGACATCGACCACGAGGTGTCCCAGGCCGGGCGCATCGCCGACTCCATCGCGCTGCTCGCGGGCGGGCGCTCCGGCCGCCGCTGGACCAAGCCGATCGTCATGGAGTCGATCCTGCGCGGCGCGATGGGACGCATCCACGACTACCGCCGCGTCAAGCTGCACTTCACCACGACGTCGGCGATCGCGGGCTACGCCGCCGAGGGCGTCATGCACTGCCTCGCCGAGCTCATGGACAACGCCGCGTCCTTCTCCGCCGCCAACACCGACGTGCACGTGTACGTCGAGGAGGAGGACGCCGGGATCGTCGTCACCATCGAGGACAGCGGCCTCGGCATGCGGCAGCGCGAACGCGCCCGCGCCGAGCGCCTGGTGAACGAGCCGTCCGACCTGACCGCGCTGCCCGGCACCCGCCTCGGCCTCGCCGTCGTCGGCCGCCTCGCCGCCAAGCACGCCCTGCGGATCAGCTTCCGCCCGTCCTCGCGCGGCGGCACCGCCGCCATCGTCCTGGTCCCCCGCCAGCTGGTCACCCAGCCCCGCCAGGACCTCCTCCCGCCCGAGCTGCGCGAACCGTGGGACGGCTCGTCCCGCCCGCCCCTCGCGGGCACCGGACTTCCCACCGACCTCCCACGCGGGTTGGACACCGCCCCGGACACGCCCGAGGAGCTGCTGTCCGCGGCGTCCACCATGCCCCCACCCCCGGCCGAGCCGTCCCGCGCGCCGCTCCCCACCGCGCCGCTCCCCACCGCGCCGCTCTCCAGCGCGCCGCTCTCCACCGAGGCGAGCGAGGCGGACGACGCGTTCGACCTGCCGCAGCGCCGCCGCGGCGAGACCCTGCGCGCCTCCCCCGACCCGGTCATGGCCGAGGTCGGACGCGGCGACGGGCGCCCCGCCCCCGGCCAGCGGTTCGCCGCGTTCCGGTCGGCCACCGGCGGCCCCCGCACGGTCGCCCGCGACACCGGCGGCCTCCAGGCCCCCGAGCCCCCGACCCCCGCCCCGGCACCGGACGGCACCCCGCCGCACGACCAGCCGCACGACCTGCAGCACGACCAGCCGCACGACCAGCCGCACGACCAGGCGTCCACCCAGGTCACCGCTCCCCTCGACGAAGCACTCACGCACGACGCCGAGCCCTCCACCCACACCGAGTCCCCCACGCACGACGAATCCTCCGCGCACGACGAGACCGATGGCGGGTCCCCCGCGCACGGCGAGACGTCCGTGGAGGACGGCGCGCCGGTCGCGGAGGGGGGCGCCGATGGGCGGGCCTCGTCGGCGTCCGGTGGCGGGGCGTCCACCCCGCCGGACGCCCCGGCTCCGGAGCCGGACCGGGAGCGGTCGTGACCGTCCCCGCACCCCAGCGCCCGCACGGCGGACATCCCCGGGTCCGCCCGGCACAACAGATTGGAGGCAGGGGCGGACGTCCCGTGGCGTTCCCCCCGCGATCCCGATGAGTTCCGAAGAACGCGACCTGAGCTGGCTGCTCGACGGACTGCGCGACCGCACCCCCGGGGTGCGGCACGTGCTGGTGCTGTCCAAGGACGGGCTGAAGATCTGCTTCACCGGCGACCTGGACGTCGACCGGGCCGACCAGCTGTCCGCCGTCGCGGCGGGCGTGCAGAGCCTCTCGCTGAGCGCGTCCGCCGAGTTCGGCACCGGCCTCGGCGTGGGCCAGTCCATGCTGGAGTTCGCCGGCGGCCTGCTGCTGATCGTCCCGGCCGGGGAGGGCGCGCACCTGGCGGTCGTCGCCACCGAGGACGCCGACGTCGGCCTGGTCGGCCACTCCATGAACGAGCTGGTCGAGCAGATGGGCTCGTACCTGACCGCCCCGCCCCGGCACACGGCGCGGCGATGAGCGCCCGGCGGCACGAGCAGGAGGACCCGGACCGGTACTTCACCATCACCGGGGGACGCCGCGACGCGTCCCTCGACCTGGTGGCGCTCGTCGTCGCCGAGATCGGCCCGCTCCCCGGCATGTCGTCGGAGCAGGTGCGGATCCTGCGGCTCTGCCGCGACACCCCGGTCGCGGTCGTCGAGCTGTCGGCGCACCTGGCGCTGCCGGTCAGCGTGGTGCGGATCCTGCTGCGCGACATGCTGGCGGACGGCCGCATCACCGTCCGCCACCCGGTCTCGGCCCCCGAACCCGAGCAACTCCCCGACCTGGAAACCCTGAAGCAGGTGCTCGTTGGACTCCACAACCTCTGACCCGCCCGCCGCCCCGCCCCTGGCGGAGACCCCGCTGCGCGGCACCGCCTCCGACGGGCTGAAGATCGTCGTCGTGGGCGGGTTCGGCGTCGGCAAGACCACGATGGTCGGGTCGGTGAGCGAGATCCGCCCGCTGTCGACCGAGGAGCTGATGACGCGGGCGGGCGAGGGCATCGACGAGGCCGGCGCCGTCCCCGAGAAGACGACCACGACCGTGGCGTTCGACTTCGGCCGCATCACGCTCAACGACCGGCAGGTGCTGTACCTGTTCGGCGCTCCCGGGCAGCAGCGGTTCTGGTTCCTGTGGGACCAGCTGTTCTCCGGCAGCCTCGGCGCGGTCGTCCTGGTCGACACCCGCCGCATCGAGGACTCCTGGTACGCCATCGACCGGCTGGAGCACCACCGCATGCCGTTCGTGGTGGCGGTGAACCGGTTCGCCGAGCGCGGGCCGTCGCTGGCGAAGGTGCGCGCCGCGCTCGACCTGGACGGGCACGTCCCGCTCATCGAGTGCGACGCGCGGCTCCGCGAGTCCAGCAAGACCGTGCTGATCGAGCTCGTCCACCACCTGACCAGGCTGCACGACCTTCCCGCCGGAGAGGACGCGCGATGACCGACCCCGCCCCCGAGTCCGGCGTCCCGGCCGGTCCGGCGCCGGACGCCGCGGCGCGCCCGGAGCCCGTCCGGCTGTACGGGCCGACGATCGCCGACGACCCGGCCGAGCTGTACCGGTCGCTGCGCGAGCGGTACGGGCCGGTCGTGCCGATCCTGCTGGACGGCGACGTCCCGGCGTGGTTCGTCCTCGGCTACCGCGAGGTGCACCACGTCACGGCGAACCCGCAGCTGTTCGCGCGCGACTGCCGCCGCTGGAACGCCTGGGACATGATCCCGGAGGACTGGCCGCTGATGCCGTACGTGGGCTGGACGCCGTCCATCATGTTCGCCGAGGGCGCCGAGCACCAGCGCCGCGCGGGCGCGGTCGGCGACGCCCTGGACGCGTTCGACCGGACCGAGCTCGGCATGACGGTCGGCCAGGTCGCCGACCGGCTCGTCGACACGTTCGCCGGGTACGGGCACGCGGACCTGATCGAGCAGTACTCCCACCAGATCCCGCTGCACGTCGTCGCGCGCCTGTTCGGCCTCCCCGAGGCGGACATCCCGACCCTGGTCAAGGACGTCGCGGACTCCCTCGACGTCGACTCCGACCCGGTCGCCGCGCACCAGCGGATCCACGCGCGGATGGTGCGGCTGGTCGCCGACAAGCACCGCGAGCCCGGTTCGGACGTCCCGTCCCGGCTCCTCGCGCACCCGGCGGACCTCACCGACGACGAGGTCGTCATCGACCTGCTCATCGTCATGGCCGCCGCGCAGCAGCCGACCGGCAACTGGATCGGCAACGCCCTGCGCCTGATGCTGGTGGACGACAAGTTCTCCAACACCATGCAGGGCGGCCGCGGCAGCGCCTCCCACGCCCTCAACCAGGTGCTCTGGGAGGACACCCCGACGCAGAACTTCATCGGGCGCTGGGCCGTCCACGACTGCCAGCTCGGCGACCAGCGCGTCCGCCGCGGGGACCTGCTCGTCCTCGGCCTCGCGGCCGCCAACCGCGACCCCGGCGTCACGCCCCGCGAGTTCGGCGGCCCGGTCGCCAACCGCGCGCACATGTCGTTCGGCCACGGCGAGCACGGCTGCCCGTTCCCGGCCCCGGAACTGGCCGAGGTCATCGCGAAGACCGCCGTGGAGGTCCTGCTCGACCGCCTCCCGGACATGGAGCTCTCCGTCGCCCCGGAGGCCCTCGAATGGCGTCCGTCGGTCTGGATGCGCGGCCTCTACTCCCTCCCCGTGAAGTTCACCGCCACCACCGACCTCCCGCTCGACCTCCCCTGAACCCGGGGGCGCCCCTCCACTGACCGGTGCGCCCCCGGTTCGTCTCAGCGGGTGAAGACCAGGGGGAGCTCGGCGGGGCCTCGGGTGAAGAGGCCCTGTTCCGTGGGGGTGTGGCCGTCGGCGAGGCGGACGTCCGGCATGGCGTCCAGGAGCTGGTTCACGCCGACCTCGACCTCGGTCTTGGCGAGGAGCGCGCCGACGCAGAAGTGGCGGCCGAGCGCGAAGGCCAGGTGGTCGGCGGCGGCCGAGAAGGCGGTGTCCGCGGAGAGGTCGTCGCGGAAGATGTCGAACGCGTCCGGGTTCGCGTAGCGGTCCGGGTCGCGGTTGGCGGCGCCGATGAGGGCGGTGACGGTCCTGCCCGCCTCGATGGTGCCGCCGGCGATCTCGACGTCCTCGGACGGCTGGCGCATGATCATGTGGACGGGCGGGGTGAAGCGGAGCGTCTCGGCGAACGCGCGCGGGATCAGCGAGCGGTCCTCGCGGACGGCGTCCAGCTGCCCGGGGTGGGTGAGCAGGTTCGCGAAGACGGCGGAGATCGCCTTGTCGGTGGTCTCGCCGCCGGCGGCGAGCAGTAGCGAGACGAACGACTTGATGTCCTCGTCGCTCATGGCCGTGCCGTCGATCTCGGCGGCGCAGAGCGCGGACAGCAGGTCGTCGCCGGGGTTCGCGCGCCGCTCCCGGACGATCGGGATCATGTACTCGGCCAGCTCGACGCGGGTGCGCTCGCCCGCCGCGGCGACCTCGGGGTCCTGGGTGAGGTTGCCGAGGAACGCGATGATCGAGGTGTACCACCGGTGGAACCGGGCGTGGTCGGCGCGGTCCAGGCCGAGCATGTCGACGATGACGCGGACCGGGAAGTGCGTGGAGTACTGCGCGACGAGGTCGACGCGTCCGTCCCGGCGGAAGGCGTCGACGAGCTCGGCGGAGTTGCGCTCGATGACCGGCAGGAAGCGGGACTCGAGCTCGCTGCCCCGGAAGGCGGGGGCGACGAGGGCGCGGCGGACGGCGTGCTCACGCCCGCTGAGCTGGAGGATCGTCCGGCCGTGGACGGGTTCGAGCTGCCAGTCGTAGTTGGCCGTGGTGAACACCGGGTCCTTGAAGACGCGGGAGACGTCCTCGTAACGGGAGACGATGTAGCTCTGCATGGGCTCGTGCCACAGCAGCGGCGCCTTCTCCCGGTAGGCGGAGTAGGCGGCGTAGGGGTCGGCCGCGAACTCCGGCGACAGGATGTCGGGGACCTCCGGGGCGGTGGTCATGCTCGTCCTCGCTCACGTCGTCACTGTGGTCGGTAGCTGTCGGTCGGTCACTGTGGGTGGGTCGTCGGGGTCGAGCCTAGGGAGCGGCCTCCCGCCGGTCGATACCTAAATGATCAAGTTTGTCCGAACTCCCGGGGACCGCAGGTCTAGACCAAATTGCGGTATGGACGGGGTCATCCGCGAAAATCTGTTCGCTGTACTCACTTCCGTCCCACCGCCGGCGAACCACGCGGGCGGCGGACGGGACCATGGGAGGACGACGACAACGATGAGCTCCGCGCTGGCCAATCCCCGCCGCACCCGGCTCGACACCTGGCCGTCCCAGGGCCGCCAGGACCACGAGTCCGAGCAGACCGCCGCCCCTCTGGGCTCCGCGAAGCCCGCGTCGGACGAGGAGAAGTCCGCTTCCTGAAGCGGCCCCCGGGGCCCGTCCCGCGACGGACGGCCCCGGGGAACACGGCCGGCCCCCGGGAGTGCGCGGCCCCCTGAATCCCCTGCCGGACGGCACGGGGATTTTTCGCGTGCCCGGACCCTGGGGCACGGAACGGCGGTGTCCGGTAGGTCGTCCATGTCACCAAGGGGGTTCCTGTGGAAGGCGGCGGCGTGCGGCGGAGCGAGTTGTCCGGGGCGGAACGGCGGGTCTGGCAGGCGTTCGCGCTGGGCAGGGAGGTCGACTTCCGCGCCTCCCCGGACGAGGACGCGTCGTCCGGGGCCTCGTGGGGGCCGGAGCGGACCGTCCGGGCGCGGGTCCTGCGGGCCCTGCTGCTGGACGGCCCGGCACGGGACGGTGAGATCGCGGCGCTGCGCGTGAGCGGCGCCCGGATCACCGGGCGGCTGAACCTGCGGTACGCGACCGTCGAGCACGCGATCCGGCTGTGGGGATGCCACTTCGACGACGTCCCGAACCTGTACGGCGGGCACTTCCGGCAGGTGAACCTGAGCCGGTCGTTCCTGCCGGGGCTGGAGGCGGCGACGATCCGGGTGTCCGGCGTCCTGCGGATCACCGACGCGGTCGTCCCGGGTCCGATCGAGCTCGGCGGCGCGAACATCGGCGGCGTCCTGTTCATGGAACGCGCGCGGCTCGGGACGCCGGGGAGCACGGCCGGCAAGAGCGCCCTGCATCTCAACCACGCGACGCTCACCGACGACGTGTGGGCTCCCGGCCTCCAGGTGCACGGCCGGTTCAGGCTGGTCGGGGCGCGGATCGGCGGGTCGCTGAACCTGGAGGAGGCCGTCCTGACCCGTCCGGGACACACCGTCCTGGACGCCACGATGGCGACGGTCGCGGGCGACGTCCGGGGCAGGCTGCTGCGCGCGGACGGGCGGGTCAACCTGCGCGGCGCGACCATCGGCGGGCAGCTCAACCTCACGCGCTCGCGGCTGTCGAACCCGGGCGACGTCGCGCTGCGGGCCAGCGGCTGCGACATCGGCGAGGTCTGGTTCAAGGACGCCGAGCCGGTCGTCGGGGAGGTGAGCCTGCGCCGCTCGTCCCTGCGGTTGCTGAACATCCCGCCGCGGGTGTGGCCGGAGAAGGTGAGCCTGGACGGGCTGAGCTACGCCGCGCTGACGCCGCGGCTGCCCGCGCTCGCCCGCATCGAGGTGTTCCAGCGGGACCGGGACGGGTACGTGCCGCACTCGTACGAGCAGCTCGCGGCGTTCTACCGGCGGATCGGGGACGAGAAGGCCGCCCGGAACGTCCAGATCGCGAAGCAGCGGCACTACCGGCGGACGCTGCCCTGGTACGGCCGCGCCTGGGGGTACCTCCAGGACTGGACGATCGGGTACGGGTACCGTCCGCTGCGCGCGGCGGCGTGGCTGGCCGCGCTGTGGGCGGTCGGCGCGACGGTGTTCGCGCTGCACCATCCGCCGCCGCTGAAGGCGGACGAGCATCCGCCGTTCAACGCGTTCGCCTACGCGCTGGACCTGCTGCTGCCGATCATCAGCCTCGGCCAGGAGGACCGGTTCGCGCCGCACGGCGGGTACCAGTGGCTCGCGTACGGGCTGATCCTGGCCGGGTGGACGCTGGCGTCCACGACGGTCGCGGGGGTGAGCCGGGCGCTGAACCGCCAGTAAACTCCGCACAGTTCGACGAACCATGCCCTTCCCGGCGTCCTCCCCGTCCTCCGGAAGAACCGTGCCTATCCTGAGAAGCGGCCGACCTCGCGACCTCGCGACCTCGCGACCTCGCGACCTCGCGAGGATTAGGAGCGCTCGGGCCCTCTGACCTGCGGTGCGACGGTTCCCGTGGCCGTGGGCGCTGACGAGGTCGCCTCGCGGTGGGATCCAGGCGAGCGCGGGCGCTGGGGGACCTGGCCCGGGGAGCGGCTCGTCCTCGCGGTCGGGCGCACCTACACCTCGGCCGTCCGGCTGCTGGACGCGCTGGCGGTGTTCCGCGGCGATCCCCGTGTGGACGTGCTGTTCGCGTTCGACGACGGCACCGCGTTCTTCGACGGCGCCGAGGAGCTGGTGCGCGCGGCGGGCTGGCGGCGCGTCCCGTGGGCGGACGCCGGGGACCTCGCCTGCGACCTGGTCCTGACCGCGAGCGAGAACGTCGATCTGTCCCGGTTCCGCGCGGACGTCCCGGTGGTCGTCCTGCCGCACGGGATCGGCTTCCACAAGATCGTCCCGGACACGGCGGGCGGCACGCGCGTCTCCGGGGTCGTCCCGGACCGGTACCTGCGCGGACGTGACGTGTCCCTCGTGACCTCGCACGACGCGCAGGCCGAGGCCCTGCAGGACGCCCATCCGGACGCGGCGGACCGGTGCGTGACCGTCGGTGACGCGGCGTTCGACCGGATGCGGGCGAGCCTGCCGCTGCGCGAGTACTACCGCGCCGCGCTCGGGGTCGCGGAGGGGCGGCGGCTGCTCGTCGTGACGTCCACGTGGGCGGCGGACTCGCTGCTCGGCCGCGTCCCGGACCTGCCCGCCCGGCTGCTCGGCGCGCTCCCGGCGGACGAGTACGCGGTCGCGGTCGTGACGCATCCGAACATCGCGAGCCGGCACGGCCCGGCGAAGGTCGGCCAGGTCCTCGCGGACGCGTCGGACGCCGGGCTGGTCCGGATCCCGCCGCGCGCCGGATGGCAGGCGTCGCTGGTCGCGTCCGACCTGGTCGTGGGCGACCACGGCTCGGTCACGCTGTACGGCGCGGCGCTCGACCGTCCGGTGCTGCTCGGGCCGCCGGGGCCGACGACGGCCGTCCCGGGCACGCCGCCGGACGAGCTGTCCCGCCGCGCGCCGCGCCTGGACGTCCGGCTCCCGCTGCTGCCGCAGATCGAGAAGGCGCTGGCCGGCGGCCCGGTCTCCGGGATCGCGGCGGACGTCTTCGATCACCGGGGACAAGCTGCCGAGGCGCTGCGCGCGCTGCTGTACTCACGCCTCGGTCTTGATCCTCCGGAGTTTCCGGCGGCGGTGCGCGCCTTCGAGGATCCGGTTCCGGAACCGGTCGTCCGGCCGCGTTCCTTCCACGTGCACACGCGGCCGACCGCGCCCGGGCGCATCGCGCTGTGGCGTTTCCCGATCGGCGTTCCGCAGGGGCCGCCGCCCGTCCCGGACGCCTTCCACCACCGCTCGGTCGCCGAGGACGAACGCGACCGCGCCTCGTTCTGGAACGCGTCGGTGCTGGTCAGGCGGCTGCCGGGGGACGCGTCCTGGGTCCGGGGGCGGCTGGCGGACGACGCCCGGCTGCTCGCCGCGACGGTGACGGCGGAGGGCGGCTGCATGGTCGGCCACCGCGACGGCCGTCTTCTTCACGTCGCCGGGACGGACGATCCGACGCTCGCGGCGGCGGCCGTCTACACGTGCGTCCGCGCGGGCGCTCCCTTGGAGGGAAGATTCGTCTTGCCGACAGGTGAGGTGACCGTCACCCTTCGGTAAGGCGCCGCGCGATGTCGTCGGCCCGGGGGTCGCCCGCGTCCCGGTAGATCGCGAGCGCCCGCCGCAGGTGCTCGCGCGCGGCGTCCGGATCGTCCGCGAGGCCGGCCAGCAGCAGCCTCGCCTCGGCCTCGTAGTGGACACCGTCCAGCGCGGCGGCGGCCTCTTCGAGCAACCCGATCGCCGTCGCGGCGTCGCCGCCGTCGGCGTGCAGCCCCCCGAGCGCGATCAGCACGCGCGAGGCCATCCGCGTGTCGCCGATCGACCGGAAGTGCGCGAGCGCCGCGTCCAGCTCACCGGCGGCCTGACGACGGAGCCCGTCCGACTCCACGGTGGACTTCCCGTCGGCGAGGGCGTGAAGGGTCCGGCCTCGGAAGTAGCGGACGAGGGCGACGCCGCGCCACTCCCCCGCCTCCCGGTTCAGGGCGTACGAGCGGTCGTAGGCGTCCAGCGCGGCCTGCGGATCGGTGAGGTCGAGCAGCCTGCCCCGGAACTCCCACGCCGACGCGAGCAGGATCCGCGCCCGCGCGGAATCGGCCGACCCGGGGTGTCCCTCGGCGTCGCGCAGGGCCTGGTCGGCGAGCCGGATCGCGGTGTCCAGTTCCTCGGCCGCCCGGGCGTGGTCGCCCAGGTCGGTGTGGGCGCGCGAGACCAGCGAGCGCAGGCGCGCCTCGGCGAGGACGGCGCCGGACTCGCGCGCCGACCGCGCGCCGAGACCGCTGGTCGCGGCCCAGTCCGCGAGGTGCCGGTGGTTGAGGTAGTAGCCGGTCAGGACCTCGGCGAGCTGCCAGGTCTCGGTGTGCCAGCCCCGCTCGCGCGCGGCCCCGACGACCGCGACCAGCCCGGCGCGTTCGGCGTCCAGCCAGGCCAGCGCCTTTCGCTTGGCCTCCTTCGGGTCGTCCTCCTTCGGGCCGTCCGCGCGGAACGGGTCGGCGCGCGAGGCGAGGAGGTCGCGAAGGTCGGCGACGCGCGTCCGGGTCCCCATGAGGACGTGGTCGGCGAACGCCGCCGTCGCCAGGTGATGGCGGACGAGTTCGTGGACGGCGGTTTCGCGCTGCTCCGGTGTTTCCTCCTCGTGCGCGCGCTCGCGCGCGTGGACGCGGACCAGGTCGTGGAAGGCGTAGCGCCCACCGGCACGTCGTTCCAGCAGGGAGGCGGCCGCGAGAGCCGTGAGGCCGCGCCGTGCGGCGTCCACGTCGAGGGACGCCGCGACGGCGGCGGTGCCGGCGGCGAAGTCGGGGCCGGGGATCAGCGCGAGCCGCCGGTACAGGAGGCGGACGGGGTCGGGGAGGTTGTCGTAGACCGTGGTGAAAGCGGCGGACACTAGCGGTTCCTCCCCCAGGGACAGCGCCGGCAACCGGCGGCCCTCGTCGGCCAGTTCGGCGACCAGATCGTCCACCGTCCGGTCGTGCAGGGCCGCGATCTGCGCGGCGACCACACGGAGCGCGAGGGGCAGCCCACCGCACAGCGCCACGATCCGCGTGGCGGGCGGGCCGTCCGGGGCGAGGCCGCAGAGCGCGGTCAGCAGGTCGAGGGCGTCCTCGTCGGCGAGCCGCCCGAGGTCGACCGAGCGCGCGCCGTCCAGGCGGAGTTCGCCCAGGTCGGCGCCCGGCGCCGGGGTGACCAGGACGAGGCTGCCGGGCGCGGACGGCTTGAGCCGCCGCACCAGCGCGGGATCGGCGGCGTTCTCGACGATGGCGAGCGTCGCGCGGCCCGCCGAGCGCGTGCGGAGCTGCCCGACGCGTCCGGGGATCGTCGACGGCATCCACCGCGAGGTCAGGCCGTAGCCGGTGAGGTACTCGCCCAGCAGGACGAACGGGTCGGCGTCCGCGCCGTGGTCGGCGGCGTCCACGTACAGGTTGCCGCCGGGGAAGCGGTCGCGCGTCCGGAACGCGAAGCGGCGGACGAGCGCGCGCCGTCCGACGCCGGGCGGTCCGGTGACGACGGCCGTGCGCGGCTGCGCCGTCGCGTCGCTGGCGAAGTCGAGGAGCTCCTCCAGGGCGTCCGAGCGGTCGACGAACAGGTCGGCCGGGCCGGGCGCCTGCCAGGGGGTGTCCCAGTCCGGCCGCGCCTCGTTGAAGGTGCCGATCTGGATGACCTTCTGCGCGTCCCCGGTGAAGGTGTTGTCGCCGCCTTCGCGCACGCGAGCCCCTTTCCCGCAAGGGTTTCCGACCGCTCCGCCGGAAACGTACACCGATTCGCGTCCGGGCGGGGACGGGCATGATGGAGTCGGTGCGCCGTCGTCCTGACGGCCCTTCGAACCCGGCCCGGGGAGCTCCTGATGGATCCGATCACGATCGCCGTTCTGACCGCCGCGACGGGGAAGGCCGTCGAGATGGCGGGCGACCCCGTGCGGAACGGGACCAGGCAGCTGTACGCCCTGATCCGGGGCCGGTTCAAGGACGACGAGGAGCTCGCGAAGGCCGAGGAGGCACCGGAGGGGCCGGAGAAGGCGCGGGCCCTTTCGGGCGTGATCCGGCGCGCGGCCGAGGCCGACCCCGAGGTGCGCCGGGAGGCCGAGGCCCTGGAGGCGCTGATCCGGCAGGCGGCGGAGGCGAACCAGGAGCTCTGGCGCGAGCTGGAGACGCTGCGCGCCGCCGTCCAGGCGCAGCCGCGGGCGTCGTACTCCAACAACTTCTACGGGTCGGCGCAGAAGGTCGTCCAGATCAACAACAACAGCGGGAGCCTCGACCTCTGATCCTGGCGGGGAACGACAGCACGCCTGGGACGAACTGACGCAAATCAGGATGGGCCGCGTACGCTCGCTGACGTGAGCGTGGTCCGTCGCGCGACCCGGTGTCGCTGGGCTGTGGTGGTGGCGTTCGTGGCATTGCTCTGTGCCACGCCGATCGTGCTCTCCGCCTTACCCGCGTCGTCCTCGGGGTTGAAACCGGCGGAGCTGGTGCGGCGCGTACTCGGGTCCGGAGCGCGCGCGCACGAGGGGCTCATAGAGGTCACCGGCTCGCTCGGCCTTCCCGACCTTCCCGGCTTGGACGAGGCGACCGGCCCACTGCACGGCACGTCCCGCATGCGTTCCTGGTACGACGGGACGCGCCGCTGGCGGCTCGCCGAACTGTCCACGACCGGCGAGCGCGACTACCTGTCCAACGGCGACAGCTTCGACATCTGGGATTACGAGCAGAACCAGTACACGCGCATCGCCGGGCATCCCGCCGTGCGACTGCCCAACGCGACCGACTTGACACCGCCCGCGCTGGCGCGCCGCCTGCTGAAGCTCGTGCGCGCGCAGGACAAGCTGACCACCCTGAAGCCGCGCCGTGTCGCCGGACGGTCGGCCGACGGCCTCCGCGTCACCGCCGCCGACCCGGACACGACGGTCGGCGCGGTGGACGTGTGGAGCGACCCGTCCACGGGCGTGCCGCTGGAGGTGCGCGTGGTGTCGCGCGGGACGGCGCGTCCGGCGCTGACCACGCGGTTCCTGGAGTTCGCGCCGAAGCGCCCGGCCGCGAAGGACGTCGCGCCGCGTCCGGCGCGCGGCCTCCCGCGCGGCACGGTCGACGCGCCCGACCTGCTGTCCCGGCTGGTCACGTTCACGAACCTGCGGCTGCCGGACCGGCTCACCGGACGCGAGGCCCTCCCCGGGACGGCGTCCGTCGCGAGCATCCGGGGGTACGCGGGCGGGTTCGGATCGCTCGCGGTCGCGCCGCTGCCGCCCCGGTACGGGCAGCAGCTGGTGGGCGCGGCGCAGGAGGCGGGCGCGGCGCTCACCCCGCTGCGGCCGCCGCGCGGACGCGGCGGCGAGTACCTCATGCTGACCACGCCGCTGCTGAACGCGATGCTCTTCCACTCCGACGCCGGGCCGACGTTCCTGCTGGTCGGGGCCGTCCGGCCCGAGGTTCTGACGGCCGCCGCCGGGGAGCTCGCGTCATGATCGCGACGCGGGGGCTGACCAAGCGGTACGGGCGCGTCGTGGCCGTCCGGGACGTGGACCTCGCGGTCGGCGAGGGCGACCGGTACGGGCTGCTCGGGCCGAACGGGTCGGGCAAGACGACGCTGGTCCGGATGCTGCTCGGGCTGGTGTTCGCGACGTCCGGGGAGATCGAGGTGATGGGCCGGCCGATCCCGCGCCGCACCGGCGAGGTGCTGCCGCGCGTGGGCGCGATGGTCGAGGGGCCGGGCGCGTACGGGCACCTGTCCGGGCGCGCGAACCTGGCGCTGCTCGACGCGTCCGGGCCGGGACGCGGGTCCCGGCGGACGCGCCGCCGCCGCGTCGGTGAGGCCCTCGAACGGGTCGGGCTCGGCGGTGTGGACGACCGTCCGGTCAAGGCGTACTCGCTCGGCATGCGGCAGCGGCTCGGCCTCGCCGCCGCGCTCCTGCACGACCCGGCGCTGCTGATCCTGGACGAGCCGACCAACGGCCTGGACCCGCGCGGCATCCGCGAGATCCGCGACCTGCTGCGCGCGCTGAACGACGACGGCACGACGATCCTGCTGTGCAGCCACCTGCTCGGCGAGGTCGAGGAGCTGTGCACGCGCGTCGGCGTGATGGACCGGGGACGGCTCGTCCTCCAGCGGGACATGGCCGACCTGCGCGCGCCGACCGGGCTGGTCGAGGTCCGCACCCCGGACGCGGCGCGCGCCGCCGTCCTGCTGGACGGCCTCGTCGAGCACCGCGACGGCGACCGGCTGCTGGTCAAGGCCCCGGACGCCGCAGAGCTGAACACGCGGCTCGTCGCGGACGGGATGCGGGTCGCCGAGATCCGCCCGCAGCGGCGGACGCTGGAGGAGGTCGTCCTGTCCCTGACCGGAGCGAGCGCCGACCGTTTCGACCGTCCGGCCGGGGAGGGCGCGTGATCCGGACCGAGCTGGTGAAGATGCTGCGGCGGCCCCGGACGTGGGTGTCGCTGCTCCTGCTGTGCGGGCTGCCCGGGCTCGTCGCGGCGTTCCTCGGCGTCACGAAGGTCGCGCCGCCCGCCGGGCAGGGCCCCGCGTTCCTGGCGGCCGTCCTGTCGAACGGGACGCTGTACCCGGCGGCGGCGCTCGCGATGGTGCTGCCGCTGTTCCTGCCCGTGTCGGTCGCGGTCGTCGGCGGGGACGCGGTCGCGGGCGAGGCGGGCTCGGGGATGCTGCGCTACCTGCTGCTCCGTCCCGTCGGACGGACGCGGCTGCTGGTCGCCAAGCTCGCCGCGCTCACCGGGTTCGTCCTGGTCGCGGTGGTCGCGGTGACGGTCAGCTCGTACGCGGTCGGGATCGCGGTGTTCGGCGCGAAGCCCGCCTCGGCGGTGACCGGCGCGAGCCTGGTGACCTCGATGTCCGGGACGGGCCTGACCACGCCGCAGGTGCTGCTGCGGCTGGCGTGCGCGATGCTCTACGTCGGGGTGTCGATGCTCGGCGTCGGCGCGATCGCGCTGTTCCTGTCCACGGTGACGGACTCGCCGCTCGGCGCGGCCCTCGGCGCGCTCGCCGCCCTGGTGACCAGCCAGATCCTCGTGTCGCTGGACGCGGCGGCGTCCGTCCACCCCTACCTGCCCACGCGGTACTGGCTCGCCTGGATCGACTTCTTCCGCGCCCCGGTCCTCTGGCACGACATCGGGCGCGGCCTCGCGCTCCAGGCCGTCTACGTGGCGGTGTTCCTCGCCGCCGCCTGGGCCAACTTCGCCACCCGCGACATCACCGCCTGACCGCGCGCGTCACGATCCGGGCGCGTCACGATCCGGGCGCTTCACGATCCGGGCGCGCGGAGGGACGCGCAGTCGGACGGCGCGGGGGCCGTCATCGGGTCGCCGCCGAGCGCGCGCAGGACGATGCCGTCCACGAGCGGGTCGGACGGCAGGTCGTCGTGACCGGCGGCGGCGTCCGGGCAGACCTGCTGGAGGACGACGTTGACCGCGCCGTCCAGGCGGGCGGACCCGGGCGGCGTGACGACCTGGTCGCGAGTCGTCCACACCGACATCCACTCGGGCCGGTCGCCGACGCGGTGGCCCAGCTTGCGCAGCAGCGCGCTGCCCGGGACGAGCTGCTGGCACGCGACCGGGCACGCGCCGGGCGACAGCGCCGCGCCCGCCGCCGAGACGTCCGCGCCCTGGTGCGGGGAGCCGAGCGTGACGATCCGCCGGGCCTTGTGCGCGCCGTCGTGGTCGCGCGCCCACAGCCGCGTGACGACGCCGCCCGCCGAGTAGCCGACGACGTCCACCGAGGGCGCGCCGCCGCGCAGCAGGGCGTTCACCTTCTTGTCCAGCACGCTCGCCTGTTTCCGCAGGTCACCGGTGCCGTCGCCGGGCGGGACGACGATCGCGGTGCGGCGTCCCAGGCGTTCGAGGCGCATCGCGAGGGCGGCCAGGCCGTCCGTCCCGCCGCCGTAGCCGGGCACGAGCACGACCGGGCCGGGCGCGGACTGGTCGGCGGCGGGCCCGGCGTGCCGCACGGCGCGGGCGAGCGTGAGCCGTCCGGCGACGACCAGGACGACCACGACGGCGAGCGCCGTCATCCCGCCGACGTACCAGCGCCGCCGCGGGCTGAGGCCCCCCAGCCACCACACATAGGCACACATACCCACCCAGGACCGCGCTTCACTCCCGGACGGGAGCTTCGTGGGATCGTGGAACGTTGATCATTCCGATCGGAATGACCAGCCTTCGCCGCGGGTTTGCCCGGTGAAGGGACACAACGGCGCGAGAACTGGGGAGTGGCACATGGAATCGACGGCGATCGTGATCCGCGAGCAGGGCGGACCCGAGGTCCTGCGGCCCGAGCGGGTGGACGTGCCGTCCGAGGCCGGACCGGGTGAGGCGATCGTCGAGACCGCCTACGCCGGGGTCAACTTCCTCGACATCTACCAGCGCGAGGGCCGCTACCCCATGGAGCTGCCGTACGTGCCCGGCAGCGAGGGCTCCGGACGCGTCGTCGCCGTCGGCGAGGGCGTCACCGAGGTCGAGCCCGGCGACCGCGTCGCCTGGGAGAGCGTCCCCGGCTCGTACGCGCGGCACCTGGTCGCCCCGGCCGCGCGCCTGCTGCCCGTCCCGGACGGCGTGGACGACGCGCAGGCCGCGGCCCTCCCCCTCCAGGGCCTGACCGCCCACTACCTCGCGACCGACTCGCACCCGATCCGCAAGGGGGAGACCGTCCTGATCCACGCCGGGGCGGGCGGCACCGGGCTCGTCCTGACGCAGGTCGCGAAGATCCTCGGCGCGACCGTCATCACCACGGTCTCGACCGACGAGAAGGCGGAGATCTCCCGCGAGGCGGGCGCCGACCACGTCCTGGTCGGCTACGACGGGTTCGACGGCCGCGTCCGCGACCTGACCGGCGGGCTCGGCGTCCACGCCGTCTACGACGGGGTCGGGCAGAGCACCTTCGACCGCTCGCTCGCGTCCCTGCGCCGGCGGGGCACGTTCGTCCTGTTCGGCGGGGCGAGCGGGCCCGTCCCGCCGGTCGACCCGATGCGCCTCGCCGCCGCGGGCTCGGTCAAGCTCACCCGTCCCACCCTCAACGACTTCGTCGCCGACCCGGACGAGCTCCGCTTCCGCTACCGCGACCTGCTCGACTGGGCGTTCCTGGGACAGCTGAAGATCCGCGTCCACGCCGAGTACGCGCTCGAGGACGCCGCGCAGGCCCACCGCGACCTCGCCGGACGCGGCACCATCGGCAAGCTCCTGATCCGCACGAACTGACGCCTCGGCCGGGGCGGGCGGGTCGCCTACCCGTCCGCCTCCCCGAGCAGGTCCCAGCGGTTCCCGGCGATGTCGAGGAACACCGCGACCCGCCCGTACGGCTCGTCCCGCGGCTCCGACACGAACCGCACCCCCGCCGCGACCATCCGCTCGTACGCCGCGTCGAAGTCGTCCACCCACTGGAAGAACCCGACCCGCCCGGCGGCCTGGTCCCCGACCACGGCCTTCTGCCGCTCCCCGTCCGCGCGCGCGAGCAGCAGCCCCGTCCCGCCGCCCGGCGGACGGACCACCACCCACCGCTTCGGCCGCCCGTCGTTCGTGAGCGCCGGAGTGTCCTCCACCAGTTCGAACCCGAGCACCCCGGTGAAGAACTCGATCGCCGGGTCGTACTCGTCGACCACCAGCGCCACAAGATCAATCCGCATCCCCCGATCGTAAATCCGTTGCCCACGCCTCCCCCCGCCAGGTCTCATACCGGGAATGAGCCGGATGCACGCCGACGAGGCGACCATCACCGAAGAACTCGTCCGCGGCCTCCTGCGCGAACGGTTCCCCGCCTGGGCCGAGCTGCCGATCGACCGCGTCAGCTCGCCGGGGACGGTGAACGCCCTGTTCCGGCTGGGCGACACCATGTCCGTCCGTCTCCCCCGCGTTGAGAGCGGCGTGCAAGCCCTGCTCAACGAGCGGGAATGGCTGCCCCTCCTCACGCCGCACCTGCCGGTCCCCGTCCCGGAACCGCTCGCGCTCGGCGAACCCGGCCCCGGGTTCCCCTGGCCCTGGTCGGTGCACCGCTGGCTGGACGGAACGCACCCCGCTCCCGGAGCCGATCAGCCCCTCGGCCTCGCCCTCGACCTGGCCGGATTCATCAGGGCCGTCCGCGGCGTCCCCTACCGCGACGGCCCGGCGTCCTACCGGGGCGGTGACCTGGCGGACGTGGACGCCGCGACCCGCGAGGCCATCACGCGTCTCGGAGCCGACCTCGACACCGCGCGCGCGACGGCCCTGTGGGACGAGTCGGTCGCCGCCCCCGCCTGGGACGGGCCGCCGATGTGGGCGCACTCCGACCTCCTCCCCGCCAACCTGCTGGTCGCGGGGAACGGGCGGCTCGGCGGCGTCCTCGACTTCGGCACCGCCGGGCTGGGTGATCCGTCCTGCGACCTGATGCCTGCGTGGGCCGTGCTCCCCGCGGGCGAGCGTGGCATCTTCCGCGAGGCGCTCGGCGTCGACGACGCATCCTGGCTGCGCGGCCGCGGCTGGGCCCTCTCCATGGCGCTGCTCGGGCTTCCGTACTATCGCGAGACGAATCCGTCCTTCGCCGCCATGTGCCGCCGGACGATCGACGCCGTCCTCACAGCCACGAGTAGTTCGTGTCGTTGAAGGGCGGGACCGCGGCGTCGGTGACGGGCGCGTCCGGGGATGGCAGCGCGGCCAGCCGCGCGGCGACCGGCGGGTACAGGGAGAGCCCCGCGGTGTCGCGGTAGGGCACCCAGACGATCCGGCCGACGTCGTGGCCGCCCGGCGTGTCGTCGGTCTCCTCGGTCGCGAGCGTCCGCCGGACGTCCCCGGTGATGTGGACGCGGTAGACCAGGTGGAGCTTGCGCGGCGACGGGGTCGGGCCCGGGCGGGTGACCATCTGGTCGACGGTCCAGAGGAGCCGGGGCGGGGTCGCGTCGGCGAGGTCGAGGGCCAGCTCCTCGGCGAGTTCGCGGCGCAGCGCGGCGAGCAGGTCCTCGGCGGGTTCGACGTTGCCGCCGGGGACGGTGTGGAGGGGCGCGGCCCGGCGGACGCGGTGGATGAGGGCGACCTCGTCCGCGTGGAAGACCAGGGCGCCGACGCGGATCTTGATCCGGGTGAACTCGGACATCACGGGCTTCCTGGGGTGATGAGGCCCGTCTCGTAGGCGACGATGATCGCCTGGGCGCGGTCGCGGAGGTCGAGCTTGGACAGGATGCGGGCGACGTGGGTCTTCACGGTCGCCTCGCTCAGGTGCAGGTCGGCGGCGAGTTCGGCGTTGGTGCGCCCGCGGGCGAGCAGGCGCAGGACCTCGAGTTCGCGGCCGGTCAGCGGGGACAGGTCCCGGTGCAGGGCGGACGCGTCCTCGCGGGTCGCGAAGCGTTCCACCAGGCGGCGGGTGATGGTCGGCGCGAGCAGGGCGTCGCCGGTGCGGACGAGCCGGACGGCGGCGGCGAGGTGCTCGGGCGAGACGTCCTTGAGGAGGAAGCCGCTGGCCCCGGCGGCGAGCGCGGCGTAGACGTAGCGGTCGAGGTCGAAGGTCGTCAGCATGATCACGCGGGGCGGGTCGCCCGCGGCCAGGACGCGGCGGGCGGCGGTCAGGCCGTCCAGGACGGGCATCTGGATGTCCATCAGGACGACGTCGGGACGCAGCGCGCGGACGGCCTCGAGGGCGCGCGCCCCGTCCTCGGCCTCGGCGACCACGTCGATGCCCGCGGCGGTGAGGATCATGCCGAAGCCGGTGCGGACGAGCGCCTGGTCGTCCGCGATCACGACGCGGGGCGCGGCCCCCGGCCCTCCGGGCGCGCCCTCGGGCCCTGCGGGCGCGGTCACCGGGCCGCCGGGAAGGTCGCGTGGACGCGGTAGCCGCCTACGGCCCGGGGACCGTGCTCCAGGACGCCGCCGTACACGGCGACGCGTTCGCGCAGGCCGATGAGGCCGCGCCCGTTCCCCGCGTGGGACGTGGCGCTGCCGCCGGTGTCGGTGACCTCGATGGCCAGCCCGTCCGGGGAGTGCGCGACGACGATGCCGACGCGCGCTCCGGCGGCGTGCTTGACGGTGTTGGTGAGCGCCTCCTGGACGACCCGGTACGCGGCCAGGTCCTTGCCCTCGGGCAGGTCGGACGGGGCGCCGGTGACGACGAGCTCGACCTGGACGCCGGTCGCGCGGACGCGGTCGGCGAGGGCCGGAACCTGCGCGAGGCCGGGACGCGGCGCGAGGTCGGCCTCCTCGGGCTCGCCGTCCATGGTGAGCAGGTTCATGACGTGCCGGAGCTCGGTCATCGCGGCGCGCCCGCCGGTCTCGACGGCGCGCATGGCGGTCTCCGCCCGGTCCGGGTCGTCCCGCAGGACCATGCGGGCCGCGCCCGCCTGAACCACCATCACGCTCACATTGTGGGTCACGACGTCGTGGAGTTCCTGGGCGATGCGCGAGCGTTCGCGCTCGACGGCCCGGCGGGTGGCCGCCTCCTGCCGCGCCTCGACCTCGCGGACGCGCTGCTGCCAGGTGTGGACGGCGTTGGCGGCGAGGCCGACCGGGGTCAGCAGGAGGAACCCGAGCAGCCCCGGGCTCATCTGCGGCAGCAGCTCATGCCGGAACACGACGAGCAGCAGGAGGTCGAGGCCGGCCGTCGCGATCGCGGGCCTCTGGTGCGGGCTGTAGACGACGGCGCTGTAACCGGCGATGACGAGGGCCGCGAAGGTGTACGTGGGGTCCAGGTCCACGCGCAGGTGGTAGAGCAGGGCCCCCACCGACACGGCCCCGAGCGCGGCGAGGGGGTAGCGGCGGCGGACGGCGAGCGGCAGGGCGATCAGGAAGGCCAGCGCGTAGTGCCACCACAGCGAGGTCCCGGAGAGCGAGGTGTGCGACAGCTCCAGCAGGTGCGCGCCGCGCGGGATCGGCGGGGGCACCTGGGCGGCGGGGACGCCGCCCACCCCGTCCCCCTCGGGCGGGGCGGGGGGCACGGGAACGTTCCCCGGGCCGTCGCCGCTGGACGCGTCCAGCGTGACGCTCAGCAGTCCCGCCGCCAGGATGACGGCGAGCACCACGTCCGCCACGACGGCCCAGCGGGACGTGCGTGACGGCGGGTCCGGGGTCACCCGCGAGACGGCGTACCAGAGCGCGGCCCGGCGGTCGGTCAGGACGGTTCTGCTCACCGGACAACTATGACAAGCCGCCAGTTCACGGCACATCCTCCCGGCGACCCCCGCGGACCGCCGCGAGGCGTACATCGCGCGGATGACCCGCCGCGGGAGTCGTCCGCGCGGCCGACCCGATTCCATCAGCGCGGGCGACGCGCGACCCGCGTCCCTCTTCCTACCGTCGAGGCCGACCCCCCGAAGACGATGAGGAGACGCCGTGATCGAGATCCGCGCGGTGACGAAGTCCTATGACGACGGCAGGCCGGCCCTGTCGGACCTGACGCTGACCGTGGAGCAGGGCGAGGCGCTGGCCGTGCTCGGCGCGTCCGGCAGCGGGAAGTCGACGCTGCTCAACCTGGTCGCGGGCCTCGACCGCCCGACCGACGGAACGGTCACGGTCGCCGGGACGCGGGTGGACGACCTGTCCGAGACCGCCCTCGCCAGGTACCGGCGGGCGCGGGTCGGGATGGTGTTCCAGTTCTTCAACCTCCTGGACGATCTGACCGTCATCGACAACGTCCTGCTGCCCGCGCAGCTGTCCCGGGTGCCGCGCCGCGAGGCCCGCGACCGCGCCGAGGAACTGCTCGGCAAGCTCGGGATCTTCCGGCATGCCAAGGTGTTCCCCGGACGGCTGTCGGGCGGCGAGCGGCAGCGCGTCGCGGTCGCCCGCGCCCTGATGAACCGGCCGCCGCTGCTGCTCGCGGACGAGCCGACCGGCGCGCTCGACACGGCGTCCGCCGCCGACGTCCGGGACCTGCTGACCACGCTGAACGCCGAGGGCCAGACGATGCTGCTGGTCACGCACGACACCGCGCTCGCCGACGCGTGCGCGACCCGGACGATCGAGCTGGCCGACGGCCGCATCACGCGGATGGTGAGCCGGTGAGCGCGCTCGGCGGGATCGTCCGCTCGGGCGTGGCGCGCAAGCGGGTGCAGACGCTGGTGCTGACGCTGACGACGATGCTGGCGGTGACCGCGTCCGTCCTGGCGATGGGGCTGATCACCGCGTCGCAGGGGCCGTTCGACCACGCCTTCGCCAGGCAGCACGGCGCGCAGCTGACCGCCCGGTTCGACGGGAACCGCGCCACGCCGGACCAACTCGCCGCGACCGTCCGCGCGTCCGGGGTGACGGCGGCCGCCGGGCCGTTCGCGGTGCTGACGCTCCGCCCGTCCTTCGTCGAGGACGCCGACCCCGACCCGGCCGCGCCGCTCGCTCCCCCGATGACCATCGCCGGACGCCCCCGGCCGGACGGCCCCGTGGACGACGTCGACCTCGTCCAGGGCCGGTGGGCGACGGCGCCGGGCGAGATCGTCCTCGACTTCGACGGCGCGCCGGTCCCCGTCGGCCACAAGGTCGCGTTCACGCAGGTGCCGGGCCGTCCGACGCTCACCGTCGTCGGACGCGCCCGCTCGATCGGACGCAGCGCCGACGCGTGGGTCGCGCCCGCGGAGGTTCCGTCCCTGACCTCGCGCACCCCCGAGTACCAGATGCTCTACCGGTTCAAGCACGCGGCGACCGACGCGCAGGTGTCGGCGGGCAAGGCCGCCGTCGCCGCGGCCGCGCCGCGCGGCGCGCTGACGGGCACGGGCTCCTACCTGTCGATCCGGCACGCCGCGCAGCGGGAGACCGCGACGTTCGTGCCGTTCATCGTGGCGTTCGGGATCCTCGCGCTCGTGATGTCGGTGCTGACGATCGGCGTCGTGGTGAACGCGGCCGTCGCCGCCGCGACGCACCGGATCGGCGTGCTGAAGTCGCTCGGCTTCACGCCCGCGCAGGTCGTCACCGGGTACGTGGGGAAGGCGCTGATCCCCGCGGCGATCGGGACGGGGCTCGGCGTCGTGTTCGGGAACCTGCTGGCGATCCCGACGCTGCGCCAGGAGGCCACCGCCTACCAGGCCGGGGCGCAGACGACGGTCGCGCCGTGGATCGACGTCGCGGTGCCCGTCCTCGCGCTCGCCGCGGTCGCGCTCACGGCGCTGGTGCCCGCGCTCCGCGCCGGACGGCTCCGCGCGGCCGAGGCGATCGCGGTCGGCCGCGCGCCGCGTCCCGGCCGGGGACGGGCGGTCCGCCGCGTCCTCGGCGGGCTGCCGCTGTCGCGCCCGCTGGCGCTCGGGCTCGCCGCGCCGTTCGCCCGTCCGGCGCGGTCGGTGGCGATGGGCCTGGCGCTGATGCTCGGCACGGCGTCGGTCGCGTTCGGCGTCGGTCTCGCACTGTCGCTGAACGGCATCCAGAACGGCATCGACCGGAACGAGCCCGGAGCCGTCATCGCCCACACCGTCGCGATGGACGGCCCGGGCGGCGCACCGCCCGCCCCACCGGCCCCGGGCCCCACACAGGACTCGACCGCGTCGCAGGGGCCCGCGTCCGCGAAGCCGCACCCGCACCGGACCACGGCGCTGGGCGGGGGGCCGCGGAAGCCCGCCGACCGGGACGCGGTCGCCCGGCTCATCGAGGCGCAGCCGGGCACCGGCCGGTACTTCAGCACGTCCGACACGCGGATCGGCCTCTCCGGTCTGACCACGGCCGTCCCGCTCGTCGCCTACACCGGGGACGCGTCGTGGGGCGCCCTCCAGATGGTCTCCGGACGCTGGTTCCACGGCGCGGGCGAGGCGGTCGTGCCGTCCGGGCTGCTGAAGGCGACCGGCACGCGGGTCGGCGACACCCTCACGCTGACCAACGCGGGACGGACGGCCGGGGTCCGGATCGTCGGCGAGGTCCTCTCGACGCGCAACGACGGCATGGACGTGATGACCGACGCGGCGTCCGTCGCCGCCCTCGGCGTGCGCTTCGACACGGGGATGACCGAGTTCCAGATCGACCCGAGGCACGGCACCGACACGCAGTCCTACGCCACCGCGCTGAACACCGCGCTGGCGAAGATCGGCGCGTCCGCCCGGCCGAACGACGGCCCGCACCTGAGCACCACCGTCGTCGCCATGGACGCCCTCGCCGGGACGATGACGCTGCTGCTCGTCACGGTGGCCGGGCTCGGCGTGCTCAACACCGTCGTGCTGGACACCCGCGAGCGGGTGCGCGACCTCGGCATCATGAAGGCGCTCGGGATGGCGCCGCGGGAGGTCGTCGCCATGATCGTCACGACGGTCGGGGCGGTCGGGGTGTGCTTCGCGGCGGCGGGGATCCCGATCGGCATGGCGCTGCACGCGGCCGTCCTGCCGCTGATGGGGAAGGCCGCCGGGACCGGCATCCCGGCCGCCGACACGGCCGTCTTCCACCTGCCGCTACTGGGCGCCCTGCTGCTCGGCGGCGTGCTCATCGCGGTCGCGGGCGCGCTGCTGCCCGCCGGATGGGCCGCCCGGACCCGCACGTCCACCGCGCTGCGCACCGAGTGAGCCGCGCCGGAACACGGCGCGGGAACTCTGCGTGGGCACACGGCGCGGGAAGACAGCGCAGGAACTCAGCGGGGACGCCGCGCACCGCACGGCTCAGGGCCAGCGGTGCGCGGCGTCCGCGCCGGGGAGGTGGGGCGGGAGGTAGCACATGGTGGTCACGTGCTCGTCCTTGCAGGCCAGGCACAGGTAGGTGCGGTGGCCGCGCAGGCCCCGGCCCCGTTCCAGGCACGGCGGGCAGCCGCACGGGGACCAGCCGACGATCACGCGGCCGGGCCCCAGGCGGTGCCCGCGCGGGCACAGGAAGGGCACGTGCTCGGTCGTCACACCGAGCACTCTAATCGAACATATGAGCGAAAACGCCAGAACACCGGCACGGCCCGACCGCCGTGCCGGTGTTCCGTTCAGGATCGGCCGGGGCCGGCCGGGGTCAGCGGGTCCAGTCCGGGTCGCGGCCCGACAGGGCCAGCGCCCGCGCGAACACCGGCGCCGCCGGGTCGATCTCCACCGGGTCGGCGAACCCGTCGTACTGCCGGTAGATCTCGGCGTTCTCCTCGACCACCGTCAGGACGAACGCGGCGGCCTCGTCCGAGATCGCGAACTCCTGCCCCGTGGACGCCGCGACGTCCCAGCCGTGCACGGCCATCTCCTTGATCACCATGCCCGCGATGTCCTTCGCCGGGACGGACATCTCCCCGAGGTCGATGTCCCCCTCCCACACCGCCGGGTCGGCCCAGGCGGCGACGGCCCGGTCGAGCTGCGCGGCGTACGCGACGGCCCAGTCCGGGTCGGCGGTGAAGTCGCGCTCGGTCAGCTCGTCCGGCAGGGCCTCACGCCGCGCGCGGTGCTCCAGGCCGTGCGAGGTGTACAGGACCCAGTGGTTCACCAGCGTCCGCAGGTCGAAGTCGGCGCAGGTCGTCGTGGTGTCCCAGCGGTCCGCCCGGACGCCCCGGGCCACGCGCGCGGCCTCGGCGGCGCATTCCTTCATGTGAGAGTGCAGGTCCTTCATGACGACCACGCTAAGGGCCCGCCACCTCCCGGTTCTTGGAGATTCGCGCCAGCTAGGGTGGTGTCCGTGGAGAACGCGGCACCCTGCGACAGCGAGGCCCCCAGCGAGGGCGTGGCGCGCGGCGTCCTGTACCCGGGACGGCAGGTGGAGGCCGTCGTGACCGGGCGGCACGCCCCGTCCGGCGAGGCCGCCCGGTTCGTCGAGCTGTACTGGCACGTGCGCTGGCGGGTGGACGAGCCGCAGGACAGCAAGGTCCTGTCCTACCCGAGCGTCCACCTGGTGTTCGAGGAGCCGGAGCCCCTGGTCTACGGGGTCGTCCGCGACCTGTTCGTGCGGCGGCTCGAGGGCGAGGGGCAGGTGCTCGGCGTGAAGTTCCGTCCCGGCTGCTTCCGTCCCTTCCTGGACGGCCCGGTGAGCGCGCTCGCCGACCGCGTCGTCCCGGCCGCCGAGATCTTCGGCCCCGAGGTCGCCGAAGCCGGACGGGACGTCCTCGCGCACCGGGAGACCGCCGATCTCGCCGTCCCGGCCGAGAGGTTCCTGCTCGACCGCCTGCCCGAGCCCGACCCGGTGGCGGACGAGGTCGCCGGGATGGTCGACCGGCTCATCGCGCGGCCGGACCTGTTCCGCGTCGACCAGGCCGCCGGGGTCCTGGGCGTCTCGACCCGCACGCTCCAGCGGCTGTTCGCCGAGTACGTCGGCGTGAGCCCCAAGTGGGTGATGCGCCGCGCCCGGCTCCACGAGGCCGCGACCCGCGCGGACGCGGGCGACGCCGTCGACTGGGCCGCGCTCGCCGCGGACCTCGGCTACTTCGACCAGGCCCACCTGGTCCGCGACTTCACCGCGACGGTCGGCGTCCCGCCCGCCCGCTACGCCCGCAGCGCCTGACCACTCCCACCGACCGACCAGAGCCGCCCGACCACGATTCGCAAGGGGGACGCATGGCCCGAGCGGGGCTGACCGTCGACAAGATCGTCCAGGCGGCGGCGGAGATGGCCGACGAGCGGGGCATCGAGAACGTGACGGTCTCGGCGCTCGCGCGCCGGTTCGACGTCCGGGACGCGAGCCTCTACTCGCACATCCGGAGCCTCGCCGACCTGCGCCGCCGCGTCGCGCTCCAGGCGGGCGACGAGCAGGCCGAGCGGATCGCCGACGCCGTCGCCGGACGCGCCGGACGCGACGCCCTGGTCGCGTTCGCCGACGCCTACCGCGACTACGCCCGCGACCATCCCGGCCGCTACGCCGCCATGCAGATCCCCGTCGATCCGAACATCGCGAAGGACAAGGCGGACGACCCGCCGAAGGATCCAGCGAAGGGATCGCGGGGCGTCGAGGTCACGGCCGCGATGATGCGCGCCTACGACCTGCCCGACCCCGACCTCACCGACGCCGTCCGGCTGCTGCGCAGCACCTTCCACGGGTTCATCTCCCTGGAGGCGAACGGCGCGTTCGGGCATCCGCGCAGCGTGCAGGCGTCCTGGGAGAAGGCCCTGGAGGCCCTCCACCAGCTGCTCTCCACCTGGCCGAAAGGCTGAAGGGCCGAAGGGCTGAAGAAAGACCCGGCGCCGCGGCATGGCGTGCCGCGGCGCCGGGCTCGTCAGGTGGTCTCAGTAGGTGATCAGTGGTCCCGCGTGGTGACCAGGCCGGCGAGGTCGCGGAGGTGGTCGGCGGCGGCGCCCACCGGACGGGACGCGTCGAGCTCCGCGAGGGCCTCGTCCACCAGTTCGGCGGCGCGGGCGCGCGCCCACTCGCGCCCGCCCGCGGCCTCGACGAGCTCCGCCGCGCGGACGCGTTCGGCGTCCCCGAGCGGACGGTCCTGGTGGTAGAGGGCGGCGAGCTCGCCTCCCGCCGCCGTGCCCGACGTCAGGGCCGCGACCACCGGCAGGGACTTCTTGCGGCTGCGCAGGTCGGAGTGCGCCGCCTTGCCGGTGGTGGCCGGGTCCCCCCAGATGCCGAGCAGGTCGTCCACGAGCTGGAAGGCCAGCCCGAGGCGGTGCCCGAACGCGGTGAGCCGGGCGGCCCGCTCCGCCGACCCGCCGCCGACGAGCGCGCCCAGCCCGCAGGACGCCCCGATCAGCGCGCCCGTCTTCCGGTCGGCCATCTGGACGCACTCGGCCAGGCCCACGTCCGACCGGCGCTCGAACGACATGTCGCTCGACTGCCCCTCGACCAGTTCCAGCACCGCGCGGGACAGCACGGCGACGCCCTCCCCCGGCCCGGCGAGCAGTTCGAGCGCGCGGGCGAGCAGCGCGTCCCCGGCGAGGATCGCCGCGCCCGCGCCGAACACGTTCCACGCGGTCGGCCGGTGCCGCCGGGTGAGGTCGCCGTCCATCACGTCGTCGTGCAGGAGCGAGAAGTTGTGGACCAGCTCCACCGCGACGGCGGCGGGCAGCGCGGCCTGCGCCGTGCCGCCCACCGCCTCCGCGCACAGCAGCGTGAGCGCGGGCCGCAGCACCTTTCCCCCGTCCGCGCGGGCCGGCTCGCCCTCGGCGTCCTCCCAGCCGAAGTGGTACGCCGCGATCCGGGCCATCGAGTCCGGCATGGTCCGGACGGCCTCCCGCAACCCGGGGTCGATCAGGTCCCGGGCCCAGGTGAGCGTCCGCCCCGCCGACGACGATCCGGACGGCGCCGAAGGGTCGGCCGGGCCGGGCGGCCGCCGGGCGGCGGGCGGGGCGGGGCTCGATGTCGCCTCGGTCGCGGACGGGACCGCTGGCACGGTCGCTGCGGCGCGCGTCGGCGCGGTGCGTCGGCGGGGCACTACGGCCTCCTGGTGAGGATGAGGGGGGAGGATGCGGGGGAAAGGGGAAGAGCGGTCATCGGTTGACTTCGACGTTCTCCAGAACACCGAGCGCGTCCGGCACGAGGACGGCCGCGGAGAAGTAGGCCGAGACCAGGTAGGACATGATCGCCTTGTCGTCGATGCCGGTGAACCGGGCCGACAGGCCGGGCTGGAGCTCGTCGGCCAGGCCCGTGCGGTGCAGGCCGATCACGCCCTGGTCGTCCTCGCCGATCCGCATCGCCAGCACCGCGCTGGTGCCGGAGTCGCTGACCCGGATCTTGTCGCAGGGGAAGATCGGCACGCCGCGCCAGGCCGTCATCCGCCGGCCGAACCGCTCGACCGTCCCCGAGTAGACGCCCTGCCGGGTGCACTCGCGGCCGAACGCGGCGATCGTGCGCGGGTGCGCCAGGTAGAACCTGGTCCCGCGGCGGCGGCTCAGGAGGTCGTCCATCGCCTCGGGCGTCGGCGGCCCGGACCGGGTCTGGATCCGCTGCTTCAGATCCGCGTTGTGCAGCAGCCCGAAGTCGCGGTTGTTGATCAGCTCGTCCTCCTCCTTCTCACGCAGCGCCTCGACGGTCAGCCGCATCTGCTGCTCGACCTGGTCCATCGGGTCGCTGTACAGGTCGGCGACGCGGGTGTGGACGCGCAGCAGCGTCTGCGCGACGCTCAGCTCGTACTGGCGCGGGGCCGGCTCGTAGTCGGCGAACGTCCCGGGCAGGACGGGCTCGCCGTCGTGCCCGGACGCCAGCGCGATCTCGGCCTCGCCCTTGGCGTTGGTCGCGGGGAGCGGCCGGTCGGCGTACGTCGCCAGCCGCTCGCGCAGCTCCGGATAGCGGCCGAGCAGCTCGCCGATCTGCTCGTTCGACAGGACCAGGACGGTCGTCGGGGTGACCGCCCGGTAGGCGTGCTCCCACTCGCCCGGCGCGGGCAGCAGCGCCGAGGCGCCGAAGTAGCGTCCGTCGGCGAGCAGGTCCAGCACGACCTCCGCGCCGTACTCGCCCCGCCCGACCTGCTCGACCTTCCCGTGCGCGACCAGCAGCACCCGGTCGACCGGCCCGCCGGGCTGGACGATCACGTCGCCCGGCTCGTACTCGCGCTGGACGAACCGTCCGGCGGCGTCCTGCAGCAGCGGCTCGTCGACCCCGGCGAGCTGCGGCAGCTCGGCCAGCTCGGCCGGGATCACGCTGATCGCCGCGCCGGTGTTGACGAACTCGACGATCCCGTCCCCGACGGTGTGCGCGAGGCGGCGGTTCACCCGGTAGGTGCCGCCCGCGACCTCCACCCAGGGCAGCAGCCGCAGCAGGTAGCGCGGCGTGATGCCCTGCATCATGGGCGCGGACTTGGTGGTCGTCGCCAGGTTCCGCGCTGCCCTGGTCGACAGGCTCAGCTGGTGGCCCCCATTGCCGGAGCCGCTGCCGGAGCCGTTCCCGGCCCCGTCGCCGTTCCCGTTGGCGGGAGTGGTCACTGCGCCACCCCGATCTCCACGCTCTCCAGCACGGCGAGCGCGTCCGGAACCAGCACGGCGGCGGAGTAGTAGGCGCTGACCAGGTAGGACATGATCGCCTGCTCGTCGATCTGCATGAAGCGGACCGACAGGCCGGGCTGGACCTCGTCCTGGAGGCCGGTGCGGTGCAGGCCGACGACGCCCTGCGCGGACTCGCCGGTCCGCATGAGCATGATCGAGCTCGTCCGGGTCCTGCTGACCGGGATCTTGTTGCACGGGTAGATCGGCACGCCGCGCCAGGCCGGGAGGTGGTGGCCCTGGACCTCGACGGGCTCGGGGTAGACGCCCTGCCGGCTGCACTCGCGGCCGAACGCGGCGATGGCGCGCGGGTGCGCGAGGAAGAACGCGGGCTCCTTCCACACCAGGGTGAGGAGCTCGTCCATGTCGTCCGGGGTGGGCGGGCCGGACCGGGTGTGCACGCGCTGCCGCAGGTCGGCGTTGTTCAGCAGGCCGAAGTCGCGGTTGTTGACCAGCTCGTGCTCCTGCCGCTCGCGCAGCGCCTCGACGGTCAGCCGCAACTGCTGCTCGACCTGGTCCATGGGCTGGCTGTACAGGTCGGCCACGCGCGTGTGGACGCGCAGGACGGTCTGCGCGACGCTCAGCTCGTACTCGCGCGGCTCGGGCTCGTAGTCGACGAACGTGCCGGGCAGGACGGGCTCGCCGTCGTGGCCCGCCGCGAGCGCGATCTCGGCCTCGCCCTCGGCGCTGGCCGCCCTCTCCGGACGGTCCCGGAACGCGGTGACGTGCTCGCGCAGGCTCTCCGCGCGGTCGGCCAGCTCGCGGAACCGGGACGCCGCGAGGGTCAGGACGGTCGCGGCCGTGACGGCCCGGACCGAGTACGCCCAGTCGTGCGCCTCGCCGTGCAGGGCGTCGGCGCCGAAGAACGAGCCGTCCGCGAGGGTGCCGAGCACGGCCTCCCCGCCGTACTCGCCCTCGCCGACCTTCTCCAGCTTGCCGTGCGCGACGAGCACCACCGTGTCGACGGGCTGCCCGGCGGCCACGATCACGTCGCCCGGCTCGTACTCGCGCTGCTCGAACCGGCCCGCGAGGTCGCCGAGGACGTCCTCGTCCTCGTAGCCGCGCAGCACCGGCAGCTCGCCGAGCTCGAGGGGGATCACCTGGACGTTCGCGCCGGTCTGGATGAACTCGACCCGGCCGTCCCCGACGGTGTAGGCCAGCCGCCGGTTGACCCGGTACGCACCGCCCCCGCACTGCACCCACGGGAGCAGCTTGAGCAGCCAGCGCGAGGAGATGCCCTGCATCTGGGGCACGGACTTGGTCGTCGTCGCGAGGTTCCGCGCCGCCGCCGTCCCCAGACTCCGCTGCTGTTGGTCGGTCTGCTGTTCGGTCACGCTGGACACCACCGTTCCGGTTCGTGTGTCGGCCGCCGAATGGCGTGCTCTCGCGCACGGCCTTGCCTGACCGACACGTTGCCGGAGGATGGACCGCGTGCAGCAGTGACACTACCCAGCGTAATCACACTGACACAACGGAAGTATTACCTCACCTTGTGTCACAGAAGGTGGATCCTTTAGGTGACCCTTACCCGGGCGCGCGCCCGGGCGCGCGCGGCCCGGGCGCCGGGAGCGCGCGACGGCGCCCGGGCCTGGAAGAAGTCGATCACCCGACGATCACTCTGCGTGATCATCGGGTCGCCGTGGGGCGGGAAGGGGCTTACAACCCGTCAGGAAGTTCGGGGAGCTGGACGGTGCTCTGCGTGCGGTTCGTGCCGCCGCTCCCGCCACCGTCGAGGTCCTCGTCGTCCGGGATCATCAGGAGCGCCTGCGTCGTCTGCGACTGGCGGGTGATCACGCCGCTGGACAGGACCGTGTTGCGGTGCCGCATCGCGCCGTTCTCCCGCAGGAGGTCGTCGTTCTCCTTGCGCGCCCGCGCGAGTCGCCTGGACATCCGCGCGTAGACCAGGAAACCGCCGATGGCCGTGCCGAGGACGAACCCCGCCAGCGGCAGGCCCACCAGGCGCGGCAGAGCGAGCGCCGCCCCGGCCGCGACGACGAGCGCCACCACCGCCGCGAGCGCGCCGAAATGCAGCTCCGCCCAGTCGAGGGCCGCGTTGACAGGCTTGGGGATCCGCACCTTGGACTACTCCTCCGGAGGTGTGACGGGGACGGGCGTCCATTGAACGTTACCGTCCCGCAACCAGGGCCGACCCTGACACAGTGTGACGAACGCCTCCCCGGTGACGGCGCATAAGATGCGAGCACTGCTCCGCGCGCAATATCGTCGGAGGAATGAGCGAACACTTTGACGTCGTGGTCCTGGGCGCGGGCCCGGGTGGCTATGTGGCCGCGATCCGCGCGGCCCAGCTGGGCCTGAAGACGGCCATCATCGAGGAGCGGTACTGGGGCGGTGTCTGCCTCAACGTCGGCTGCATCCCCTCGAAGGCCCTGCTGCGCAACGCCGAGCTGGCCCACATCTTCACCACCGAGCAGGAGAAGTACGGGATCAAGGCCGAGGGCCCGGTGTCGTTCGACTACGGGGTGGCCTACCAGCGCAGCCGTCAGGTCTCGGAGAAGCTCGTCAAGGGCGTCCAGTTCCTGATGAAGAAGAACAAGATCACGACCTTCGACGGCCGTGGCACGTTCACCGACCCGAACACCCTTCAGGTCGCCAAGAAGGACGGCTCGTCCGAGACCGTGACCTTCGACAACTGCATCATCGCGGCGGGCGCGCACACCCGCCTGCTGCCGGGCACCAAGCTGTCCGAGCGCGTGGTGACGTTCGAGGAGCAGATCCTCTCCTCCGAGCTGCCCGAGAGCATCGTGATCGCGGGCGCGGGCGCCATCGGCGTCGAGTTCGCCTACGTCCTGCACAACTACGGCGTCAAGGTCACGATCGTCGAGTTCCTCGACCGGATGGTCCCGAACGAGGACGCCGACGTCTCCAAGGAGCTCAACCGCCGCTACAAGAAGCTCGGCATCGAGGTCCTCACCTCCACCCGGGTCGACGCGATCGACGACTCCGGCGCGAAGGTCAAGGTCACGATCACCGGCAAGGACGGCGCCCAGAAGGTCCTGGAGACCGACAAGGTCCTCCAGGCCATCGGCTTCGCCCCGAACGTCGAGGGCTACGGCCTCGACAAGGCCGGCGTCCAGCTGACCGAGCGCGGCGCGATCGACGTGGACGGCCGCTGCCGCACGTCCGTCCCGCACATCTACGCGATCGGCGACGTCACCGCCAAGCTGATGCTCGCGCACGCCGCCGAGGCCATGGGCATCGTCGCCGCCGAGACCATCGCGGACGCCGAGACCATGGAGATCGACTTCGTCATGGTCCCGCGCGCCACCTACTGCCAGCCGCAGGTCGCGTCCTTCGGCTACACCGAGCAGCAGGCCCGCGACCTCGGCTACGACGTGCAGGTCGCCAAGTTCCCGTACAGCGCCAACGGCAAGGCCCTCGGCATGGGCGAGGACGTCGGCTTCGTCAAGCTGGTCTCGGACGCCAAGTACGGCGAGCTCCTCGGCGGCCACCTGATCGGCCCCGAGGTCACCGAGCTCCTGCCGGAGCTCACCCTGGCCCAGCAGTGGGACCTCACCGTCCACGAGGTCGCCCGCAACATCCACGCCCACCCGACCCTGGGCGAGGCCGTCAAGGAGGCCGTCCACGGCCTCGCCGGCCACATGATCAACCTCTAGCGACCCGGCACCACCACGGCGCTCACACCGGCCGTCCCCGCCCCGCGGGGACGGCCGCGTGCGTTTTCCCTCCACGAACGGCAGGCGATCCACTGCCGCAGAGCCTCCCGACGCCTGCGCACCACAGCGCCACGCCCGCGGGGGCGGGCCGGCGCACGCGAGTGGTGGGCGCGCGCCCGGCGCGGAGGGCGCTTTGCGCCCGGAGTGCCGGGCTGGTGGGGTGGCGCAACGAATCGCCGGGGTGGGCGGGGTAGACGCAACGAAACTCCTGGTCAGCGCAATTTCGTGGGGTTGGGTGTGGGGCGCGGCGTTCCTAGGCTTTCGATCATCTGAGGCCCGTGGACTGAGCAGGAGCGCGTGTCATGACCGTCACCCCCACCCAGCAGCCGTCCGCCGCACCGGCGATCCCGGAGCGGACGGCGCTCCGGCGGCACTACCTGATGTGCCGTCCGGAACACTTCGCGGTCACCTATGCGATCAACCCGTGGATGGACCCGTCGGCCGGGGCGAGCGCGGAGCTCGCCGTGGCGCAGTGGGAGGAGCTGCGCTCGACGTACCTGGCGCTCGGGCATGAGGTGAGCCTGATCGACCCGCTGCCCGGCATGCCCGACATGGTGTTCGCGGCCAACGGCGCGCTGGTGGTGGGCGGGCGGGCGTACGGCGCCCGGTTCACCTTCGAGGAGCGGGCGGCCGAGGGCCCCGCGTACAGCGACTGGCTGCGCGCGAACGGGTTCCCGGACGTCCGCGACCCCGAGCACACCAACGAGGGCGAGGGCGACTTCCTCACGATGGACCGGCTGATCCTGGCCGGGACGGGGTTCCGGACGGACCTGGCGGCGCACCAGGAGGCGCAGGAGTTCCTGGGCCGTCCCGTGGTGACGCTGCGGCTGGTGGACCCGCGCTTCTACCACCTGGACACGGCACTGTTCCCGCTGGACGGCGAGAACGTCGCGTACTTCCCGGGGGCGTTCTCGCCGGGCAGCCGCGCGGTGCTGGAGCGGCTGTTCCCGGACGCGGTGATCGCGACCGAGGAGGACGCGGCGGTCCTCGGCCTGAACGCGGTGAGCGACGGCCGGAACGTGGTGGTGAACGCGGAGGCCACCGGGCTGGTCAAGACACTGGCCGAGCACGGCTTCGAGCCGGTCCCGGTGGACCTGGCGGAGCTGCGCAAGGCGGGCGGCGGGCCGAAGTGCTGCACGCTCGAACTGCGGTCCAACTGACCCCAGTTGGTCCCTTTTGTCCGGCGTCCGGGACGATGAGGTCATGCTGCTCGAGGACTCTCACGGCCACCTCCCGTTCGACGGCGCCGACAACGTGCGCGACCTGGGCGGGCATCCCCTGCCCGGGGGCGGCGCGACGGCGTCCGGCCGGGTCCTGCGCGCGGACGCGCTGACCCGGCTGAGCGACGCCGACGTGCGGCGGCTGGCGGAGTTCGGGGTCCGGACGGTCATCGACTTCCGGACCCCCATGGAGGTCGACACCAACGGCCGCGACCGGCTCCCGGACGGCGTGCGGACCGTCCACCTCCCCGTCGGCGGCGGCAACCTGAGCGTGTTCTACGACGTGATCGGCAGCGGCGACGCCGTCCGGCAGCGCGAGGCGTTCGGGGACGGCCGGCTCGAGGGCCTCATGATCGACATCAACCGGACGTTCGTCCGGGACGAGGCGGAGCGCGGCCGGTTCGCCGACGCGGTCCGGCTCGTCGCGGACGCCGGGTCGGGGCCGCTGCTGTTCCACTGCACGGCGGGCAAGGACCGCACCGGCTGGCTGGCCGCCGTCCTGCTGGCCGCGGTCGGCGTGGAGCGTGCCACGATCATGGACGACTTCCTCCGCTCCAACCACTACCTGCGGCGCACCACCGGGAAGATCCTCGAGGCGATCGGCGAGATGGGCCAGATGGCCGAGCCGGAGCTGCTGCGCCCGCTGCTGGAGCAGCGGCCCGCCTACCTGGAGGCCGCGTTCAACGAGGCGGACGCCCTGTTCGGCTCGTTCGACGACTTCCTCCGGGACGGCATGGGACTGGACGCCGCGACGCTCGACGCGTTGCGCGCCGCCCTCACCTGACGTCCGCCCGGGGAGCATCGCGGAAGCCTGCTGCTGAAGCTCACTTATGTAGCGTGAGGGACATGTGGGAGCAGACGCGGGCACGCCTGAACGATGACCGGTACGGATTCGGGCTCGCCGCGGCGGCGCTGTACCCGGACGTCCCGCGCGTCGAGGACACGACCCTGCTGACACGTCCCGAGTGGATCCCAGACGCCCCGGCGCCCCTGGCGGACGTCCGGACGCACTGGGTGCCCCTCCCGGATCCTCCCGCCGTCACATCGCCCATGGCGGGCCTTCCAGAGGGCTTCACCAGTTACGCGGACGCCATGGCGGCCCTCGCGCGCCCGCGCGTCTTCGAGGACAGGTCGTCCTACCGGCTCCTCGCCGTGGACGACCTGACGCTGACCTTCGGCCCCGCCCACTACTTCGACGGCGTGAACGTGGGCGAGGCCGTCGCGCACGAGCTGGTCGCGGACGTCCCCGGGCTTCCGGTGCGGACGGCGGTCGGCGACCCGACCGACCTGACGCGGCGTCCGTCGCTGCTCGCGATCACGACGCTGACGGTCACGACGTCCGGACGGTACGTCCTGCACTGGCGGGACCCGGCGATGGTCGCGCACGCGGGCGGGCTGCACCACGTGATGCCGGTCGGGCTGTTCCAGCCGCTGACCGGACGCGCCGCCGAGCTCGACCCGTGGTTCACGATGGTCCGCGAGTACTCGGAGGAGCTGCTCGGCGCGTCCGAGGAGTACCCGGACGACTTCGACCAGGAGGCATGGCCGTTCCACCGGCGGATGACCGGGGCGCTGCGCGACGGCTCCCTGCGCGCCTACCATCTCGGGCTCGGCGCCGACCCGCTGACGCTGGCCCTCGACCTGCTGACCGTCGTCGTGTTCGAGGACGAGGCGTTCGACGCGCTGTTCGGCGAGCGGCTCGTCCGGGAGAACGAGGAGGGACGCGTCCGGCTCGCGGACTTCGACGGGTCCGTGCCCGAGCCGGCGCAGCCCGCCGGCGCCGCCGCCCTGCGACTGGCGTGGCGGCACCGGCGCGCCCTGGGGATCACTCCCCGGCGAGCGCCGTGAGCTCGTTCAGCGCGTCGGCGAGGTGGTCGACCAGCTCGTCCGGGTCCGGGACGAGGTCGCGGCAGGTCACCAGGCCGACGTGGACGGTCCCGTCGTAGGAGAACACCGTGATGTTCAGGCCGCCGCTGACGCCGCTGACCACCGAGAGCGGGTAGTACGCGAGGACCCGCGCGCCGCACAGGTACAGCGGGAACTGCGGGCCCGGGACGTTCGACACGATGAGGTTCAGCGGACGGACCGGCAGCCCCGGCAGCACGCTCAGCGCGAGCCGCGCGACGGGCCCGGCGAGCGGCGCGGGCACCAGCCCGGTGAGGTCCCGCACCCACGCCCCGGACGATCCGACGAACCGCCGCTTGGCCCGCTCCATGTCGTCCCGGACGGCCGCGTACCGGTCGGCCGGGTCGGGGACGTGCACGGCGAGCGGCGCCGACATCAGCGACACCTGGTTCCCCGCCTCGCTCCCGGCCCCGCCGGCGCCCGTGGGGCGCAGCGACACCGGGACGCCGGCGACGAGCGGGCCGTCCGGGAGCGCGCCGCGCTTGTCCAGCCAGGTCCGCAGCGCGGACGCGCAGACCGCCATCACCACGTCGTTGACGCTGCCGCCGAGCGCCGTCCGGACCCGCTTGACCTCCGCCAGCGGCAGGTCGGCGAACGCGACCGCGCGGTGCGGCCCGACCGGGCCGTTGAACGGCGTCGGCGGCGCGCTGACCCGCGGGGCCTCCGGCACCGGCTCCATGCCGAGCGCGCCCTGGACGGCGTGGGAGACCCGCGCGACGCCGGGCAGCGCCGCCACGCCCGGCACCTCGTCCAGGTGCGGGGCCGTGCGCGCCACCGACAGCGCGGCGCGGAACGGGTGCGCCGCGGTCCTCAGCAGGCCCGTGCCGACCCGCGAGAACGGGCTCGGGGCCCGCAGCGGGGCGGCGTCGTCGGCGGGCAGCTCGCGCGGCTGGGGCGACAGGTCGAGCAGCGCGGCGAGCGTCTCGGCGGCCAGCACGCCGTCGACCGCGGCGTGGTGCGCCTTGACGTACACGGCGGCCCGGCCGCCCTCCAGGCCCTGGACCAGCACCAGTTCCCACAGTGGACGGCCCCGTTCGAGCGGCCGCGCGTGCAGCTCCGCGATGGCCTCGGCGAGTTGCGCGGCGGTGCCGGGGGCGGGCAGCGTCATCTCCGAGACGTGCCGCGCGGGGTCGAAGCCGGGGTCGTCCTCCCAGTAGGGGTGGTCGAGGCCGAAGGGGACGGCGGCGAGCCGCTGCCGGAGGGGCCGGGCCGCGAGGTGCGCGCGCTCGCGGATGAGCTCCACGGCGGCGGCCACCGTGACCCGGCCGCCCGGCAGCGCCCCCGGATCGAGGATGCCGAGCCCCGCGATGTGGGCGTGTGTGCCGCCGCTCTCGGCGTGGAGGAAGGTGGCGTCCAGGGTGGTCAGCTGCGTCATCTGCTGGTGTCCCGCTCTCGTCGCTGGATCGTGCGCCGGGCCCTGCTGGAGGTGGTCGGTCCGCCGTGGTGGGCGTCGTGGTGGGCGTCGTCGGGGCGATGCCCTGCCTCAAGGAGTTATGCGGTACGCCACGGTAGGTCAATGCGGGATGTCAGGAAGTAACGCCGACTTAACGGGACGTTTCACCCGCTTAACTTGGGCGCCTTCGCGTGGACAGTTGGAAAATTACCTGTTTCTACCGTCCGCATGTGGTCAGATTCCCACCCTGGCTAAGCTGGTGCGCCATGACCGCACGACCACTCGCGGAGACCGTCGAGGCGGGCTGGGCCGACGCCCTCGCGCCCGTCGCCCCCCAGATCGCCGCCATGGGCGAGTTCCTGCGCACCGAGGTCGCGGCGGGACGCCGCTACCTCCCCGCCGGCCCCCACATCCTGCGCGCCTTCCAGCAGCCGTTCGCCGAGGTCCGGGTGCTGATCGTCGGGCAGGACCCGTACCCGACCCCCGGCCACCCGGTCGGCCTGTCCTTCTCGGTCGCCCCGGACGTCCGCCCACTGCCCGGCTCGCTGATCAACATCTACCGCGAGCTGGGCAACGACCTCGGCCTGCCGCAGCCGTCCAACGGCGACCTGACCCCCTGGACGCAGCAGGGCGTCCTGCTCCTCAACCGGGCCCTCACCGTGATGCCCGGCAAGCCCGCCTCGCACCGGGGCAAGGGCTGGGAGGAGGTCACCGAGCAGGCCATCCGCGCCCTCGCCGCCCGGGGCCGTCCGCTCGTCGCGATCCTCTGGGGCCGGGACGCCCGCAACCTGCGTCCCCTCCTCGGCGGCGTCCCGTGCATCGAGTCGGCCCACCCGTCCCCCATGTCGGCCGACCGCGGGTTCTTCGGATCCCGTCCCTTCAGCAAGGCCAACCAGCTGCTCGCCGAGCAGGGCGCGTCGCCCGTCGACTGGAAGATCCCCTGACCCCCTGAACGCCACGAGCCGTGCTTCCGGCGCCCGGACGGGCGCCCGGGGGCACGGCTCGCCTACTCCTCGGGCAGGGTCTGGAGGAGGTCGGTGAACTCGCTGTTGGCCGGGCCGCCGGGGGTCGGGAGGACGGGCGTCAGCCGCCGCTCGCCGTGGGACCAGTACACGCCCGGCGCGCAGGGGTCGTCGGCGGCCGCGTGCATCTCGGCGACGACGTCGGCGAAGACGGGGAGGACGTCCGCGACGGCACGGGTGGCGATCGGGTAGATCAGCAGGGTGTTGTGGCTGGGGACGCCGACCAGGGCCCCGTGCTCGTTCGGGGACGGCAGGAACTGGTGGACCTCCGACAGCAGGGCCGAGACGTAGCGGCTGCCGGGCTTGGTGACGACGCGGACGTCGCGTCCGGGGAGCAGCGGCTGGTCGCGGACCTCGACGTCGGCCAGCTCCCGGTCGTGGGTGTTGGTCATCACGTAGCCGAGGCGGCGCAGGCCGAGCAGCCCGGCGCGGTCGCGGGTGAGCGGGCCGCCGTAGCGCGGGTGGTCGATCACGACGACGGCGTCGAAGTGGTCGCCCGCCGGGACGACGACGAGGCCCTCCCGGTCGCGGGGCGCGAGCTTGGGGACGATGCGCAGCCGCAGCAGCTCGCGGACGTCGCCGAACAGCTCCATCTCGCCGACGGCGCGGAAGGCGCGGTCGCCGACCTCGCGGACCCACTCGTCCACGAGGCTGGGCCAGCGGGTGCGGGGCTGGTCGGCGCAGCGCTCCAGGACGGTCGCGGTGGAGGCGCGGGCCTGGGAGTGGCCGATCGTGAGGACCATCTCGGAGGTCGCGGCGTCCAGCCAGGCGCTCGGCGCCAGGACGGGGAGCAGATCGCGGATCAGGGCGTGCACGTCGGAGGCCGCGTCGCGCGGAGCGCCCGCCCGGCCACCGCCGGTCATCTCCGGATCCATCGCGCAACCCCCCTTCACCGGAGCCCACCGCTGTCCCACACAGCTTCTCAGAGTCGGCCCCTCCCGCGCGATCCATCCGGCACGACCGCCCGTGATCTTGCTGGGCGGAGGTGCGGGGCAAGGTAGGTTGCAGGCATGTCGGAATACGTGTACCCACCGGTGATCAAGGCGGCGCTCGGCCTGTTCAGGGCCCTGAACCTGAAGATCCGCCTTGAGGGGACCGAGCACATCCCGCCCACCGGGGGCGCGGTTCTGGTCAGCAACCACATCAGCTACCTCGACTTCATCTTCGCCGGGCTCGCCGTCCACCCCGCTGGGCGACTTGCCCGCTTTATGGCGAAAAGCGAGATCTTCGATCACAAGATCGGCGGTCCGCTGATGCGCGGCATGCACCACATCCCGGTCGACCGGGACGCGGGCGCCGCTTCCTTCAAGGCGGCCCTCACCGCGCTCAAGGGCGGCGAGATCGTCGGCGTCTTCGCCGAGGCCACGATCAGCCGCTCGTTCACCGTCAAGGAGATCAAGAGCGGCGCCGTCCGGATGGCCGTCGCCGGCAAGGTCCCGCTGATCCCGATCGCGATCTGGGGCCCGCAGCGGATGTGGACCAAGGGCCGCAAGAAGCGCCTGTTCCAGCGGAACGTCCCGGTCACCATCCTCATCGGCGAGCCGATGTACCCCAAGCGCGGCGACGACTACGACCAGGTCACCAAGGACCTGCGCGCCCGGATCTCCGAGCTGCTGGAGAAGGCGCAGCGCGAGTACCCCGACATCCCGTCCGGCTCCGAGACCTGGTGGCAGCCCGCCTACCTGGGCGGATCCGCGCCCACCCCCGAGGAGGCCGAGGCGCTGGACGCCCAGGAGGCCGAGGAGCGCCGCGCCCGCCGCGAGGCCCGCGCCGCCGCCGAGAAGGCCGCCGCTGAGAAGGCGGCCACTGAGAAGCCCGCCGCCGAGTCCCCCAAGCCCACCACCGAGCCCACCGAGCCCCCGAAGGACGCGGCCACCGACTCCGCGTCCGCGGCGGGTACCGACTCCGCGTCCGCGGCAGGCACCGACTCCGCGCCGGCTGTCAAGTCGGACGAAACGGAAGAGAAGTAAACCACTGGACGCGGACGGCTCCGGCTACCGATCATCGAGGACATGACGGCATCACGAGAGGGGCACGGAGAGTTCCTGCATCTGGTCGAGGCTCCGGAGGTCGCCACGGCCTCCGGTGACGATCTCACGCTGCCCGTGGTGCTCAACCTCAACGACGGCAACTCGCCCGCGGACGTGATGGACGTGCTGTCCCTGCGTCCGTTCGCGTCCGGGGAGCAGCCCTGGTCGCGGTCGACGCGGCTGGACGACGTCCGCAAGGACGCGCCGCTGCTGCCGGAGGGGGCGCGGCTGCTGCGGGTGGCGCACGAGAAGGACAAGAAGTCCGTGCTCGCCGTGGGCGAGGGCTGGACGCTGCTGGTGAACCGCTATTCGCACGGCACCGCGTACGTCGCGGTGTCGGCGGTGGACGACGAGCTCGCCGCGTCCGTCCTGGACGAGACCGTCCGGGACGCGACGGAGCCGCCGAAGCCGGCCGAGACGCACGTGGAGATGGGGTTCTGGCACCACGGCAGGCACGGTCCGCAGCGCACCGAACGGTCGATCACGGCCGATCCGTGGATCGACGTCCGCCGCAACTACAACGCGGGCGTGGCGACGGCGCTCGACCGGGTCATGGCGCTCACGCCGGGCGAGGTGGACGGCCGGATCCTGCTGCTGCACGGTCCGCCGGGCACCGGCAAGACCACGGCGCTGCGGGCGCTCGCGCGCTCGTGGAAGGAGTGGTGCCGGTCGGACTGCGTCCTCGACCCGGAGGTGCTGTTCTCCTCACCCAGTTACCTGTTCCAGGCGACGATGGGCGAGGAGGACGACGAGGAGCGCGACTGGCGGCTGCTCATCCTGGAGGACTGCGACGAGCTGATCCGCGGTGAGGCCAAGCAGTCGGCCGGGCAGGGCCTGTCCCGGCTGCTGAACCTGACCGACGGGATGCTCGGGCAGGGCCGGGACGTGCTGGTCGCGATCACCACGAACGAGGACCTGGCGCAGCTGCACCCGGCGGTCGTCCGCCCGGGGCGCTGCCTGGCCCAGATCGAGGTCGGACGGCTCGGACGCGCGGAGTCGGTCGCCTGGCTCGGCGACGAGGCCGACGACGCGGCCCGCAGGTCGATCGGCCCGGACGGGGCGACGCTGGCGGAGCTGGCGGCTCTCCGCAAGGGAGAGCCGCGCCCCGCCGACGGCCCGGATGCCCCCGGCACCGCGACCGGCTTCTACCTCTGACGGCCCGGCGAGGGGAGCCGGACCGGGGACCGCCGTCGTGCGCGAGGACGTCCCGCGGGAACGCCCTGGGGGCGTTCTCCGGGATGTGCCTCGCTCGGGGTCCCGCCGGGACGGCCCCTCACGGGGCGTCCCTGGGAGGGCCCGCGCCTGACGTCGTCCCGTGGGAACGGCCCTGGCGGGGCGTTCTCCGGGAGGACCGTCGCGCGGGCGTCCCTGGGAGCGCCCGTGCCGGGCGTCTCCCGAGGTGAAGGCTTCGGCAGGACCGTCCTCGGAACGTGGGGTCGTACCGCAGGACCGTCGCGCCGCGCGGCTCCGGGACTCCCCACCCGTCGCCGCGCCCCCTGGAGCACCCCGCCGCGGCGGGACGGGCGCAGGCCCGTCCGTGCCGCCTCGGAGCGCCCCGCGTCCCCGGCCCCCCGGCCGGGCACGCAGGTCTGTCCCCCACACGCCGTCCGGCGCGCAGGAACGCGCCCCGCACGCCTTGCGGTGTGCGGGTGCGTCTGTGCGGCTTCCGGTGCGTGGGGGTGTCGTGTGTCGTTCGGTGTGGGGAGCGCGTGTCGCGGGACGGCGCACCCGGTCCCCCGAGACCGGGTGCGTCCGCCTCGTCGCCGCGGCTCCGGATCCCCCGACCCGGAGCACGGGCTCCCCGTCCGCCCCGGTCCCCCGACCTGGGCGTGTCGTGCGGGGCGTCCCGGCCCCCATCGGGACGCCTCCCCCGCGGACGTTCCGGCCCCCGCCGGTCCGTCCTTCCGCCTGACGCCCCGCTTCCCCCGAAGAGGTGCGTCGTTCTTTTGGACGCCCCGATCCCCCGATCGGTTCGTCCGGGTTTCCACCGCACCGAGAGCCCCCGGTCCCGGTGCGGCGACCCCGTCCCCATGCGGCCGCCGAACCCCACTTGTCGACGGCCGCACGTCTGGTCCGTGCTCGCCGTCCAGTCGTGCTGCCCGACCGGAGCGCCCGCCCCCTCGGAAGGAGAGGGACCGCCCACCGGAACTCCCACCCCGCGAAGGAGCTCCGGCGGCCGGGGCCCGTTGCCCGTTGGGGCGGGGCGCTCTCGGCCGGTGAGAGAACTATCCCGCGCACCGACCCGTACCTACATCCGGGATTCCACGGCCATCGGACCCGTATCCCTACGCGGCGGGACCACGTACCGAGCGCGGATCCCCGGCACGTACGTGGTCACGAACCCCTGACGCGCCCGGACGCGCCGGAGCCGAACAGCCGCCGGTACGCGCCGCGCAGGCCGTGGACGTCCCCGACCTCGCCGCCGAAGCCCACGCGGAGGTCGCCGCCGTCCGCGCGCAGCCACAGGCCGTGCCGGTCGAGCGCCACCGGGCGGACCCGTCCGGGTTCGGCGCCGGGGACGAGCCGGGCCAGTTCGGCGCGGTGCGCGGCGTCCAGGTGCCCGAGCAGGGACGCCTCGACCGCGACGAACGGGTCGGGGCGGGCGTCCCGGTACTCCTCGGGGCCGAGGTCGGCGGTGCCCCAGGCGTCGGCGATCTCGATCTCGGCGAGGTCCATGGTCAGGATCGTCCAGTCGGACGTGGCGGACTCGGCTGAGTCGACGGGGTCGGCGGGGTCGGCGGCGGGGTCGGGCTCGGCGGCGAGGTCGAGCAGTTCGGGGCGGGGGTGGAGGCGGGCGAGGAGGTCGGCGGCGGCGCGGCGTTCGCCCGCGGGGAGTTCGGAGACCCAGCCGTGGAGCCAGGCGCGGCCGCGCACCCGGTCGGCGAGCGGGACGGGCGCGACGTCGCTGATCCGGAGGGTGGCGGGGAGATCGTCGGCGCCCGTGAGAGCCACCACAGTGGGTGAGTTGCGGGGCATAAGGAGCAGCGGGGCGCCGTTCTCGTCGGTGGTGTGCGCGGGCACCGGGTCGTAGGGGACGCCGGGGGCGACGAGCACCGCGCCGGCGATGCCGTAGGCCGCCGTCCGCGCCCGTTCGGCCGCCGTGGGCCTCGGCTGGTGCATCCCTGCCTCCTTGACTATGTAGGTTAGCCTTACCTAAGTAAGCATGTCCCACGTCGGGAGGTCAATCCATGAACAACACCGGGCCGAAGGTCCGTCTGTCCCGCGCTCTCGGCCTGCCGCTCACGCCGAAGGCCGTGAGGTACTTCGAGGCGCGCCCCTATCCGCCCGGCGTCCACGGACGGGCCCGGAAGAACGAGTCCGACTACAAGATCCGCCTGCGCGAGAAGCAGCGGCTGCGCGCGCAGTACAACATCCGCGAGGCCCAGCTCCGCAACGCCTTCGCCAAGGCGTCCAAGGTCAAGGGGGCCAAGACCGGCGAGGCCCTGATCGTCGACCTGGAGCGCCGGCTGGACGCGGTGGTCCTGCGCTCCGGCTTCGCCCGGACGATCTACCAGGCCCGGCAGTTCGTGGTGCACCGGCACGTCCTGGTCAACGGGAACCGGGTGGACCGGCCGTCCTTCCAGGTGCGGCCCGGCGACGTGGTCCAGATCGCCGAGCGCAGCCGCTCGATGGAGCCGTTCCAGGTCGCGGCGGCGGGCGCGCACGCCGAGCACGTCCCTCCCTACCTCGAGGTCGTGCACGACGCGCTGACCGCGCGGCTGTCGCGGCTGCCCGAGCGCGCCGAGATCCCCGTCGTCTGCGACGAGCAGCTCGTCGTGGAGCACTACTCCCGCTGATCCCCCAGGTCCGTCCCGGTCTCCTCTGGACAGGCGTCCGCCTCCATCGGTTAAAGTCAACCTAGCGATTGCTTGGCTTCGCGAGCGCCGCCGCCCCCGGCCGCCGTCCGCACCCCCCGATGGAGGCACCAGGACATGATCGAGTTCCAGCCCATGACCGCGAACATCGGCGCCGAGGTCAGCGGCGTCGACATCGGCAAGCCCCTGGACGAGGAGCAGGTCCAGACCCTGCGGGACGGCCTGCTGAGGCACATGGTGCTGTTCTTCCGCGAGCAGCACATCTCCGACGACGAGCACGTCGCGTTCGCCAAGCGGTTCGGCACCGCGAACATGCCGCCGATGGACACCTCGGGCAGCGCCGTCCACGTCCTGGACCAGACCGACCCCAAGGGCGAGGGCGGCGACCAGTGGCACAGCGACAACACCTTCATGAAGGTCCCGCCGATGGGGTCGCTGCTGCGCGCCGTGATGCTCCCCGAGGTCGGCGGCGACACGCTCTGGGCCAACATGTACATGGCCTACGACTCGCTCGCGCCCTGGCTCCAGCGGCTCTGCGACGACCTGTACGCCGAGCACGACCTGACCATGTCGGTCACCAAGGCCATCGACAAGGGCCACCGCATGGACCTGCGCGCCATGCAGGAGAAGAACCCGCCGTCCGTCCACCCGGTCGTCCGCGTCCACCCCGAGACCGGGCGCAAGGCCCTGTACGTGAACCGGTCGTCGGTGACGCGGCTCATCGGGCTGTCGCGGCGCGAGAACGAGGCGCTGTTGCCGCTGCTGTTCGACGCCGTCCGCGACCCGCAGTTCCAGGTCCGGCTGAAGTGGCGCGTCGGCACGCTGGCGTTCTGGGACAACCGTCCCACCCAGCACTACGCGGTCGCGGACTACACCCAGCGCCGCAAGATGCACCGCGTGACGGTCAACTGCCCCGAGGGGATCGACGACGGCGTCCCGAAGGGGCCGGACGGCGTCACCGGCGCGGACGCCCCCGCCGAGAAGGCCGCCGCCCGCTACCTCTGACCGTTCCGTCTCTGACCGTTCCGTCTCTGAGCGTTCCGACTCAGACCGTTCCGTCTCTCTGGCCGCCCGCCCCGCCCGCCGTCCGCCCGCCCTGCCTCCACCCCTCAGGGCGGACGGCCGGCGGCCTCCGCGTCCTGACCTTCCGTCCTGACTCGCACAGGTTCCGGACGGACGAGTTGATCAACGCGCGTGGGGCTCCCTAGGCTCGTGCTCCCGTAGTCCCCCAACCTCTCGGGAGCTCCCATGCGCGCCTGGGGTCAACCCGCCGTCCTCGCTCTGGCCGCCGCCGCCACGGTCGGCCTCGCCTCCCCCGCCCCCGCCCCCGCGTCCGCCGGGTCCGGGTCCGGTGCCGTGAAGACCAGCCGGTTCAGCGTCCCGTACGGACGGTCGTCGATGAAGGGCACCGTGACCTGGTACGCCGACCGCGCGGTGTTCACGACCACCGAGGTCGCGGCGGACGGCTGCCACGTGTTCGCGTACGTCGCGGGCGGTCGGTCGAAGGAGCGGACCACCCGGAACATCTACTGCGACACGACCAGGAGGCGGACCGTCACGCTCAAGGTGACCTCGCCGAACGTCGCACTGGTCTCGCTGTACAGCTTCGACCTGAGCGGGATCAGTTCGTCCTGCTATCCGGTGCGCGGGGTCTGTGACCGGCCCGTTCTCGTCACGCCGTAGGCGGGGAGCGGGCGGGCCCGGTTCCGTCCGGGCCCGCGTCCGTGTCCGCGTCCGTGTCCGTTGGTCGGCTTCGCCGACGCGTCAGGTCGTCGGCGTCGCCGACGGGTTAGTTGGTCGGCTTCGCCGAGGGGGTCGAGGACGGCTTGCCGCCGTTGCCGGTCTGGCCGTTCTGACCGCCCGGGCTGACCGGGATCTGGCTCGAACCGGAGCAGTCGTTGCTCTGCTGGTTCACCCCGGACGCGAACTGCTGCGTCACCTTCCACGAGCCGCCGCTCTTCGCGAGCGACAGCCGGATCAGGCTCGCCGGGGCGGACGTCGTGCCCTGGCTGCTCTGGACGGTGATGTCGGTCGCGACCGCCGCGGTCGCGAACCTGCCGTCCACGTCGCCGACGAACACCCTGCTCGTCCGGGACGTCAGTGCCAGGTTCGGGTTGGACTTGAAGTTCTCGCCCAGGTTCGGCAGCGTGCAGCGCTTGTAGAGGTCGAGCAGGTCGCCCGCGAGCAGCTTCTGGACCTTGGCCATCTGGCCCTGGTAGTTGGACGCGTTGTAGGTGAACACCGCGTCCCCGTAGGCGGCGGCGACCTTCTCCACGTCGGCCCGCTCCTGCTTCTGGCCCGACAGGTTCGACGCGGTCGTCCACTGCCAGACACCGAGGCTCGCCATCAGCGCGATGGTCACGACGGTCGCGACCGCGGACCTGCGGTTCATCCTGAAGCCGCCCCAGGCGGACTCCAGGACGGGGCCGCCGCCGTCCGGGGGCGCCTGCGCGGCCGCCTTCGCCTCGGGCTCGGCGGCCTTCTCCTCCTCGGGCTCGTCCTCGACGAGGAGGGGCTTCGGCCTGGGGTGCGGCTTGGGCTTCTCCGCCTTCGGCTGCGGCTTCGCCTCGGACTGCTCGTCGAGGAGTTCGCCGGACTCGATGGCCTCGAGCACCTCGTCGAGGTCGTCGTCGTCCTCGATGACCTCGATGACCCGGACGCGCCGCTTCCGCTTGGCCGGGGCCGTCCTGAGCTTCGCCTCCCCGGCCTCATGGTCGTCCTTGGCGACCACCTCCGCCTCTGACGACGCGGCCTCGTCGGCGGCCTCGTCGTTGCCGGGGTTCGTGGTCTTCGCAGTCACTTGGAGCACTCCTCGCGGGACTATGGACTCACTTCCTGCGGCGGCGGCGCGGCCGGGGCAGGCGGGACAGGCGTGACATCACGGGCACCGACCCCATCAGCACCCTGATCAACACCATCAGGGCGACCACCGGGGGGACGTACATTAGCCAAGCCGGAGGCCCGGATGAAGGGCTTCCGCTGCTGCCCGAGGCGTTCTTCGCGTCGATGTTCGCGGGGCGGTCGAGCGCCGGGTCGTGCGCCGGGAGCGTCTCCCCGGTGTTCTTGCCCTGGTAGGGCTTCTGCGGGACGGCTCCGGGCACCCGGCCGCCCGGGCATGTCGGCGGGGTCGTCACCTGGGGCTGCGGCTGCGGGTACTTGTACTCGAGCGCCGCCTGGGTCTTGAGCGTGAACATGAACGCCACGTTCAGCACCGTCTGGCCCTGGTTCTCGCCGATGATGCCGTTCAGCACCTTCCCCAGCGCGGGCGCCTGCTGGAAGATCTGCCCGAGGTGGGTGAGGATCGCCGGGTCGTACCGCTTGAGGTGCAGCGTCCCGAGGTTGTCGACCATGCAGTTCAGGTCGTCGCCGCTCTTGTCGAGCAGCGTGTTGACCGAGTCGAGCAGGCCGGGCCCGCGGTCGCGGAGCTCGGCGAGCTCGCCGCGCACCTGGCTGAGCGCGCCGGTCAGCGACGCGAGGTTGTCGACGCCCTCGCCGAGCGCGTCCCGGTTCTGGTTCAGGACGGTCGAGATGCGGGCGAGGTCCTTGACCAGGCCGTCCAGCATCCGCGTGTTCTGCGCGAACGTCCCGGCGAGCTGGTCGCCGCCCTGGATGATCTGGCGCAGGGAGTCCTGCCGTCCGGACCAGCCGGCCGCCAGCTCGTGCGTGATGATCTTGGCGTCCTCGGGTTTGATCGCGTCGAGCGTCTGGAGGACGGCCGCGAACAGGTCGCTGTACTTCGGCGGGACGGACGTCTTCTCCTTCGGGATGACCGTGCCCGGACGCATCGGCGGCGCGTGCCCCATGCCGGGCGCGGGCGTCAGCTCGACCACCGGTTCGCCGACCGCCGACTTGCGCGCCGCCGCGGCCGTCGCGCCCTGCGGGATCTTCACGCCCCGGTCCATGCCGAGCCGCACCACCACCCGGTCCTTGACGAGCTTGACCTGCTGGATGTGCCCGACGCGCACCCCCAGGTAGTCGACCTCGAAGTTCGGGTGCAGTCCGGGCGACGACTCGAACTCCACGGTCAGGTGGTAGGGCCGTTCGATCGCGTCGAACCGGACGACGTTGGTGAACGCCCACACCGTCATGACCACCGCGAGGGCGCCGAACACCCCGAGGTTGATCGCGATTCGCCTGTTCATCGAGGCGGCTCCAGGAGGGAGTCGAGGGAGGGGAAGGCGTCGCGGACCTTGGGCGGGAGCGCGCTGGTGCCCTTGGTGCTCTTGGCGCCCTTCTTGCCCGAGCCGCCGGAACCGCCGGAACCGCCGAGGCCGGGGAAGACCGGGGTCCCGTCGGGCCAGATGACACGGAGGACCGGGTACATCATCAGGTTGCCGTCGTAGCTGGCCAGGGGCAGTTTCTGCTCGAAGGAGACGAGGCCGTTCACCAGGTTGGTGAGGCGGGTGCGCTCGCTTCCGAGCTCGGCGATGATCGGGTCGACGTCGTTCAGCAGGCGGCGGAAGGTGGCGACGCGTCCGGAGAGGACCTTGTCGTTGAGTTCGGCGGCCGCGTAGCTCAGCCGGTCGATCGTCTTGAGGATCTTGTCCTTGTCCTTGTTCAGCAGGTCGGTGGTCTTGGCGATCTCGCCGGGGGCGCGGTTCAGGGCGTCCTTGCCCGCGGCGAGCGAGTGGCCGAGGCGGGCGAAGTCGTCGATCGACGCGCCGAGTTCGGCGCGCTGGTCGGCGAACAGCTTCACCAGGTCGGACGTCTGCTTCACGGTCTTGTTGAGCTTGTGCCCCTGGCCGTCCAGGGCGGTGGCGCCCGCGTTGACGATGGTCTTGATGTCGTTGCCCGCCAGGGACTTCAGCAGCGGGCCGGTCTGGCCGATGACCTGCTCGAACGCGGGCTGGACGGTGGCGTCCCCGATGCGGGCGCCGTTGGCGAGGTAGGGGCCGCGGTCCATGCTTCCGCCGGGCGGGAGGATCATGTCGACGTAGTTCTCGCCGAGCAACGAGGTCACCTTGATCTCGGCCCGGGTGCCCTGCGGCAGGCGGTACCGGTCCATGATCGCCATGGTGACCTTGGCCTTGTAGCCGTCCCGCCTGACCGACAGGACGGTGCCGATCTTGACGTCCGACATCTGGACGCTGTGCCCGGCGACCAGGCCCTGCGCGTCGTCGAAGTCCGCGGTCAGGTGGACCTTGCCCTTGGGCGCGCCGAACGTCTGGAACGAGCAGCCGGTGAGGGCCAGCGTGAGGGTGAGGAGCAGGGCCGCGAGCGTCCGTCCGCGCATCAGTGGCCTCCGGTGAGGTCGCCCGAGCCCGGCCACGGGCAGTTGGAGTTCGGCTTGGGGAGCGGGCAGCCGACGTCGTCGTCCCGGAGGATCGACTTGAGCCACGTCCGCAGGAACGCGTCGGTCGCGACGCGGATCTGCAGCGACTTGTTCTTCGGGTTGTAGCCGTTGATGAGCGCGCCGCTCAGCGTCGGGAGCGCCTTGACGAGCTGGGCGAGGCGCGCCGCGTTGCCCTTGAGGATGAGCGCGACGCGGGTGAGGACGGCGAGGTCCTCCGGCAGCTGCCCCTTGTACTTGTCGAGCAGTTTCTGGCCGTTGCGGGAGAGGTCGACGAGGCCGTGGACGAGGTCCTGGATCTCGCCGCGCTCCCCGGAGAGGACGCGGCTGGCGGCGCTGAAGTCCTGGATCATCTCGCCGAGGACCTGCTCGCGTCCCCGGACGACCCCGGCGAGGCGGTGCAGGTTGCTCGCGACGGCGATGAGGTTCTTGTCCTGGCCCGCGACGTTCTGGACGAGCCGGGCGCTCTGCTCGAGCGTCGCGTTGAACGTCGTGCCGTTGCCGTTGAAGGAGTTCGCGGTCCGGTCGAGCGCGGGCTGCACCTTGGTCGGGTCGAGCGCCTTGGCGAGGTTGGTGAAGGAGCTCAGCGCGTCGTCCACCTCGACGGGGACGGTCGTCCGCTCGATCGGGATGGTGTCGGAGGTCTCCTTGGGGTCGCCGGGCTTCCACGCGGGGTGCAGGACGAGGTTCCGCTCGCCGACGAGGTTCAGCGGGACGATCGCCGCCTGGACGCCCTTGGGGAGCGGGACGTCCCGGGAGATGTGGAAGCGGACCCGGATGCGGTCGCCGTCGGTCTGGACGGAGTCGACCGACCCGACGTCCGCGCCCATGACCATGACCTTCGACTCCTTGTAGAAGGAGCGGGCCTTCGGCAGGTAGACGGTCATCTCGCGGTTCCCGCCGCCCCCGCCCGGGGACAGCGAGCAGCCGCCGAGGACGGTCGCCAGCACGACGCAGACGCCGGCCAGGACGCCTTTCCTGCGGGTCATCAGTTGCCTCCCCCTCGCGCGCCGGTCTGGTCGGCGGTCTTCCCACCGGGCGGGTCGATGGGCGTGGAGATCGGGCCGTTCGGCTGGAGCGGGCCGAGCCCGGACAGGACGCCCTCGATCCACTGGCCGTTGCCGCGCACGTTGGACACGCCCTCGAAGGTCGGCCCGAGCAGCGACAGGTCGGTGTTGAGGACGTCCATGTTCGGCGCGAGCCGGGTCGTCAGCAGGTGCAGGTTGTCGAGGAGGGTGTCGAGCTGACGCTGGTTGCGCGAGATCGTGTTCGACAGCGTCCGGACGGTCCGGCTGCCCTGCCCGATCGTGGACGCGAGCTGGTCGCGGCGTTCGACCAGGACGCGCAGCAGGATCCGGCTGTTGTCGATGATCTCCTTGAGCTGCCCCTCCTTGGCGGCGAGCGTCCCGGTGATGGTCTTGGAGCCCTCGACGAGCTTCTCGACCTCGGGGTAGGAGTCGTTGAGCGCGCGCGCCAGCGACTGGAGGTTGCGGAGCATCTCGTTCAGCTTCGCCGCGTTCGGGGACCTGATCTTCGACATCTCGGTGAGCAGGAGGCTGATGGACTTCTCGTCCAGCTTCCCGATGATGTTGTTCGCGCCCTGGAGGGCGTCCGGGACGGTGAAGGGGACCTGGGTGCGGTCGACCGGGATCCGCCGCCGCGCCTCGGGGAGGCTCGCCATGTAGGGGTGGGCGACCGGGCCGCTGAGCCGCAGGTAGCGTCCGCCGAGGAGCGTGGTCGTCTCGATCGCGGCGTGGGTGTCGGGTCCGAGGTCGATCCCCTTGTCGACCTGCCACGACACGATGACGGTGCCGGTCCTGAAGCTCGGGTGGACGCCGGTGACGCGGCCGACCTTGACGCCCGCGACCTTGACGTCCTGGCCCTTCTTGATGCCCGCGGTGTCGGTGAAGGCGCCGCTCATCGCGTAGCCCTGGTCGAACAGGTGGAGCTGGCCGACGGCGAACGCGAACACGCAGCCCGCGCCGATCACGCCGAGGGTCGCGACGGCGACGAGCTTCTGGTTGACGTCGCGCAGCGAGGGGAACAGCGGCATCGGTCACCGCCCCCCGTTGAGGATCGACTTGAGTTTGGCGAGGTCCTGCTGGGACGGCCCGTCGTTCCCCGGTTCGTTCGGCAGTCTCATCGGGAACGGGCAGGGGCCCTCGACGAGGTTCAGGCACATGACGTCCGTGCGGAGGAAGTGGCCGCCGTTGGTGGTGGCGAACAGCTGCCGGAGCGGCAGCGGGAGCGTCTGCACCATCTTCTCCAGCTGGTCCACGTTGATCCGGAACGTGTCGCTGAACTTGCCGAGGTTGTCGATGATCCGGGCGAGCTGCGCGTCGTTGCCGCCGAGGACGGCGTTGAGGTTGGTCGTCACGCCGGACACCTGGACGACGGCGTTCTCCAGCACCTGCTTGTTGTCGGCGAACACCTTCGCGAGGTCGCGCAGGTTGTCGACGCTCTGCGCGATCTGCTTGTCCCGGACGCCGACGGCATCGGTGACGGCCGAGTAGTCCTTGATGAGCTGCTGGATGGTCTGCTTGCGCGAGCCGAACGTCTGGAGCAGGCCGTCCAGGTTGGTGATCAGCGTGTTGATCGCGGTCTCGTTGCCGTCCAGGGCCTGGGAGAGCGCGAACAGGATCCGGTTCAGCTGGTTCGGGTCGAGGTTGTTGACCAGCGGCTGGATCGCGTTGACGACCTCGCCGAGGTCGACGACCGACCGGGTGTGCGGGACGCGGGCGCCGCCGCGCAGCATCGTCCAGCTCTGCCCGGGTTCGAGGTAGACGACGCGCTGGCCGAGGACGTTGCGCCAGCGGATCGCGGCGGTCGAGTCGTCGGGGAGCTTGAGGTCCTTGTCGACGGCCATCCCGACGACGGCCCGGCCCTGCTTGACCTTGATGCTCTTCACCTGGCCGACCGGGGTGCCCGCGACCTTCACCTGGTCGCCGGTGAGCAGGCCGGTGACGTCGTCGAACTCGGCGGTGAGCTTGTAGCGGGCGTTGAAGCTCGTGCCGAGGATCTGCTGGCCGATGAAGAACGTCAGCATCCCGGTGACGACGACGAACACCAGGAACTTCGCCGTGGTCGCGTAGTCCGGGCCGCGGGCGGCCTTCCCGCGCAGGCGGATGCGGGGGCTCACCGGCGCGTCACCCGCTTCAGGCCGTCGTTCTTCTGGTCCACGTTGGCCTTCTGGTCGAACACCGTGGTCGTGGGCGTGACGGCGCAGATGTCGATGAACACCTTGCAGGGGTCGACCGGGAGCGGGCCGACCACGTTGGCGATCATCGTGCCCTTCGGGCCCGGGACCTTGATGACCTTCACGAGCAGGGTGAAGAAGCCGTTCAGGTCGTCCAGCAGCACCGGGATGTTCTTCTGCTGGCCGTGGACGACGTGGGCGGCGTCGCCCGCGCCGTCGACGAGGTTGCCGATGTTGCCGCCGTGGTCGCGGAGCGAGTCCCCGACGCGTCCGGTCAGCTCGCTCGCGCCGTCGAGGATCTGGTCGATCTTGTCGGGGCGGTCGTAGACGACGGGCGCGATCCGGTTGACGTCGCCGACGATCTGGTTGATCGTCCCGCCGCGTGAGGCGAGCGTGGGGGCGAGCCCGGCGACGTTGTCCATGATGGTCTTGAGCTGGGCCTTGTCCTGGTCGGTGGCGTCGATGACCTTCGCGCCGTTGGAGAGTGCACGGCGGAGGGCGGGGCCCTGGCCGTCCAGCCCGGCGGAGAAGGTGTGCAGGATCGTGGCCAGCTCGTCCGGGTTGATGGCCTTGGTGAGGTTGTAGGCGGGCCACGCGGTGTCGGACAGCTCGACCGGGTCCTTGCCCTGCCCGAGGTCGGCGTTGTTCCTCAGGTACGGGCCGGTCGTCTCGTTCCTGCCGAGGTCGAGGACGAGGTCCTTCGGGCCGAACACCGACACCGGCTCGATCCGCGCGCTCGTCCCCTGCGCCAGCCGCACGCCCTTGTCGACGCGCATCCGGACGGTCACCCGGCCGTCCCGGTCGAGCTTCACCTTCTGGACGGTCCCGACCGTGATCCCGCGGATCTTCACGTCCGACTTGCCCGGGTCCAGGCCCTGGCCCGCGCGGTGGAACTCGGCGGTGAAGTACGTCGAACCGCCGCTTCCCGGCATCGCGCTCAGCGCCAGCGCGGCGACGGAGACCGCGAGCGCCCCCACGCCCACGGCGCCGAACAGCGTCCGGGTCCTCCCGGAGAGGGTCTCGTCGCTCATCCGGTCAACCTCACCGTGCCGCCGTGACCCCAGAAGATGTAGCTGAGCAGGAGGTTCATCAGGATCATGAGGATCGTGGACTCCCGGATCGCGCGCCCGGCCGCGACACCCACGCCCACCGGCCCGCCCGCCGCGTAGTAGCCGCGGTAGCAGTGGACGAACATCACGATGAACGCGAAGATCGCCACCTTGATCACGCTGTAGAGGACGTCGATCGGCGGCAGGTAGAGGTGGAAGTAGTAGTCGTAGATGCCGGGCGACAGGCCGTAGACGGAGACGGAGATGAACCTGGTGGCCCAGAAGGCCATGAACAGTGAGACCAGGTAGAGCGGCACCAGGGCGATGACACCGGCCGCCACGCGCGTGCACACGAGGTAGACCAGCGAGTTGATGCCCATGACCTCCAGGGCGTCGATCTCCTCGGAGATCCGCATCGCGCCGATCTCGGCGGTGAAGCTCGTCCCGACCTGGGCGACCAGCGCGACGCCCGCGATGATCGGGGTCACCTCGCGGACGTTGGAGTAGGACGCGACCAGGCCGGTGAACGCCTCCGCGCCGATGCGTTCCAGCCCGGGATAGCCCTGCTGGCCCACGATCGCGCCGGTGGCCAGCGACATCGTCGCGATCACGAAGATCATGCCGCCGCCGATGACGAGCGCGCCGACGCCGACGGTGATGTCGCTGACCTGCTTGGCCAGCGTCCGGCCGTACTTGCGTTTGAGGATGATGTCGAACAGCAGCCCGTACAGGACGCGGCCGAGGAAGACCGGAAGGTTGAAGGAGGCGGACAGGTTCGCCGTCCGGCCGCGCACCGCGCGGCCGATCCGCCGGACCGGGGAGATGGCGACCATTCAGAACCTCGGGGGGAACAGGACCTGGTAGATCGTGGTCAGGACGTAGTTCGAGGCGAACACGACGATCGAGGTGACCACGACCGCCCGGTTCACCGCCCGTCCCACGCCGACCGGGCCGTAGTCGCAGTTCATGCCCATGTAGCAGGCGACCGCGGCGGCGATGAACCCGAACACCCACGCCTTGAAGAGGGTGATCACCAGGTCCGGGAACTGGAGGAGCGTCGTCGCGCCGTCGAAGAACGCGCCGGGGCTGACGCCCTGCTGGATGACGTTGAAGTAGTAGCCGCCCAGGGTTCCGGCGACGATCACCACCGAGGCGAGCAGGACCGACACGGTGCTGGCCGCCCACAGCCTGGGGGTGACCAGGCGGTGGATCGGGTTGATGCCCATGACCTCCATGGCCGCGAGTTCGTCGCGGATGTTGCGGGCGCCCATGTCGGAGGTGATGGCCGAGCCGCCGACCCCGGACACCAGCAGCGCGGCGGCGAGCGGCGCGACCTGCTGGACCATCGCGGCGATCAGCAGCGCCCCGGTCGCGGACGCCGCGCCGAGCTGCCGGGCGATGTCCCCGACCTGGAGCGAGATCGTCGCGCCGAGCGGGATCGCGATGAGCATGACGGGGATCGAGGTGACCCGGGCGAGGAACCAGCACTGCTCGATGAACTCGCCCCACCACTGGCGCACGTCCCAGGTGCGGCGGAGCCCTTCGAGGAACGTGACGCACAGCAGGCCCGTCTCGTCCAGTGCGCGGGCGGCGCGCCGCCGGGCGAGATCCGGCACGCCGGTGAGGCTCAGGGCCATCTCGCCCCCGGGGGGCCGGGGCGACGGAGCATTCGTGCCTCCTGGGGTGTTCGGGCGGCGGGGGCCGTCCGATGGAGCACAGGGTGGTCCGGTCGGGCACACGCGGGTCGAGCACACTCAGGGTCGAGCACGGGTACAGCACACAGGTGGCAGCAGCATCACACGGACACACCGGCACCGCCTGTGATCTGGAGCACTCTATGAGAAAAAGGTCTAAGAAGCGAGTACTTACTTCCCGTCGGGTCCGGGGCTAGGATCTGCTGGTGCACCAAGATCTCGACGGCCCCGCGGCCCCGGCGGCCGCGCCGCTCCCGGGCCGTCCGGCCTCGCCGGACGAGGGCCGTCCGGTCCCGTCCGGCGCTCGTCCGGCGACGCCCGACGCCCCTCCGGCCGACCCGCTGGAGACAGGGATCCATGACCGCTGGGACGGCCAGGGCCTGCCCGGCCAGCCGTGGCCGTTCATGGCCATCTGCTCCGTCGGACGCCTCTACCAGCTGATCAAGAAGGCGCTGGACGAGGAGCTGGAGCCGCGCGGGCTGAGCCGCACCGGGTTCTTCCTGTTGACGACGCTGGCGCTGACGTCCGGCGGACGGGCCCGGCTCAGCACCCTCGGCCGGTTCCTGATGCTGCACCCGACCTCGGTGAAGCTGACCGTCGACCAGCTCGAGGCGGACGGCCTGGTGTCCCGCAACCGCCACCCCCGCGACCGGCGCGCCACCCTCGTCGTCATCACGCCGTCCGGACGCGACCTGGCGGGCCGGGTGAACGTCGCGCTCGAGTCGCCGGACGGCCCGCTCGGCCGCCTCGCCGGGCTCCACCGGCCGCTGTTCGAGTCGCTCCAGCCCGCGCGCCTGGCGTTCGGCGACCTGGAGATCTGAGCGCGGCCGGCCTCTTCTCCGCGGGTGTGAGCAGGGCGACACAGGCGCCGTACCAGGGGATTGACGGACGACCCGCTCCGACCTTGCGGCAAGGTATGGGCATGGCACCGACCCGAACGAGTCCCCCGTCGTCCTCGTCACGCCCCCCGCGGCGTGGCAAGCGGCGCTCGTCCGGACGCTCCTCGAAGCGCTCCCAAGAACGCTCGGACGAGTATCCGGCGGAATATCCGGAGTTCTCCGGCGACGACCCCTGGGAGCGTCCGCCCGGCAAGGTGCGCAAGGCCTGGCGGATCCTCACCCACAACGTCACCATCACCCTCGTCGGCATCGCCGCGATGCTCGGCGCGATGGTCTGGGTCATCCCGAAATGGATGGGGCCCGGCGAGCCGCCGAAGGCCGCCGCCGGCGGCGCGTTCTCGACGAACGACATGCTCGCCCGGCTGTCGTCGTCCAGCATGGACCCGGTCGCGGCCGGGGTCATCGCGCAGGCGAAGAAGAACGCCTACGAGGAGCAGCAGCGGCGGCTGAAGGCACTCAAGGAGAAGGCCAAGCGGGACGCCAAGGCGCGCGCGCAGCTCAAGTTCCAGCAGGAGCGCGAACGGCTCGCCAAGTCCAACCCCAGCGCCAAGCAGAACAAGGCGTGGGGCAAGAGGATGAGCGCCATGAAGGGCTGGGGCAACTGCTGGGACTCCCTGGAGACCCTGTGGGACCACGAGTCCAGCTGGGACCAGCACGCCACCAACCCGTCCAGTGGCGCGTACGGGATCCCGCAGGCGCTCCCCGCCGACAAGCTCGCCGACGCGGGCCCCGACTGGAAGAACAGCTCCCCCACGCAGATCGCCTGGGGTCTTGCCTACATCAAGGCTCGGTATCACGACCCCTGTGGCGCCTGGTCCTGGTGGTCGGCGCACCACTGGTACTGAGACGATCGGACGATGCAGAACGGTGGGGCGCCGGCGTCCCGGCAGTGGGCGCGCGCGGACGCCACCCGGCGCGCGCTGCTGGACGCCGCGCAGGAGGTGTTCGCCGACCGCGGCTACGCGGACGCGGGCATCGCCGAGATCGTCGAACGGTCCGGGATCAGCGTCGGAAGCCTGTACCACCACTACGGGGGCAAGTCCGGGCTGTACCTGGCGCTGTGGGAGGAGCTCTCCGGCGAGCAGGAGCGCCGGGCCGCCGAGGCCGTCGCGGAGGCGCGCTCGTCCGGGGAGGACGACCCGATCGCGCAGTTCGTCGCGGGGGCGCGCGCCTACCTGGAGACGTGCTGGGAGCGCCGGTCGGCCGCGCGGCTGTTCCACGCCGGTGAGGGGCCGTCCGGGTTCTCGCTGATGCGGCGGGGCCGGGCGCAGCGCTGGATCGAGCGCAACACGCGGCTGCTGCTGCGCCGCGAGGACGGCGGCGACCGCGCGACGGCCGTGCTCAGCATGGTGCTGACGACCGTGATCGGCGAGGCCGGGCGGGAGATCGCGCTGGCGGACTCGGCGTCCGGCGCGTCCGAGATCATCGACGAGGTCCTCCGCATCCTGCTCCGCCTCGCCGACTGATCCTTCCCGGCTTTCACGGCGTCTACCTGCGACGACGCGGGCGGCGGGCGCGGGGGCGGCCCGATCGGCCGCAAAGCCCCTGGGGACAGGGCCTGCGGAAGATCGGGGATCGGGTGTCGCGGACGTGGCGGGGCGGTTACGCTGACCGTCGCGTCACCGTGATCTGACACCCCCAGTGATCATTTCGGAGAGCCGACGGCCGATGCCGACTTCCACATGGTTCCGCCTGAACGTCGCCAAACGCGAGCGGGTGCTCGAGGCGGCGATGCGCGAGTTCGGCGAGCACGGCTACTCGACCGGCAGCCTGAACACCATCGCGCGCGAGGCGGGCATCGCCAAGGGCTCGCTGTTCCAGTACTTCCGCGACAAGCTGGAGTTCTTCGCGTTCGTGTGCGACGAGGCGTCCCGGCGGATCCGCGAGGAGATGGAACGGCGCATCGCCCGCCTCGACTTCGAGCAGCCCTTCGACGGCTGGCTGTTCGACGCGTTGTGCGAGTGGTCGGAGTTCTACGCGGACCATCCACTGGAGCGCGGGGTGACGGCGGCGACGAACTTCGAGCTCGACAACGGCGTCCGGTCGGTGATCCGCGAGACCGCGAACCAGCACTACCTCCAGGTCATCGACCCGGCGCTGAAGCTGTGGAGGGAACGCGGCGACATCCATCCGGACGCCGACGTCGAGGTCCTGGCGTCCTTCCTGCTGATGACGCTGCCGTTCCTGGCGCTGGCGCCGTACTACGACGGCATCGACCCGGTGCTGAACCTGCGCGGGCGGTCGCCCGCGGAGCAGCGCCCGATGATCCGGCAGATCGTGGCGGGGATCCGGCCGATGTTCGGGCCCGCTCCGTCCTAGTCCCGCCGGATGTCGGCGACGAGGACGTCCATGCGGCGGACGAGGCGGCGCGCCATGCCCGGCAGCTCGTCGGGCGGGGTGTCGGCGTCGACGACGCGCGGGTCTTCCAGGCGCCGGAGGCGTCCGAGCCGTTCGACCCCGGCACGGCCCTCGGCGAGGACGTTGCGGACCCAGTCGCTGTCGGCCCCGTACGGCAGGCCGACGACCAGCTGGTCGCCGTGGCGGAAGGCGACCACGGGCGTCCGGTACTCGCGTCCGGACTTCCGTCCTCGGTGCACGATCACCGCGTAGGGCGGCAGATACGGGGCCCAGAGGCCCTGGAGCGGGTTGGTGACGATCCGGTTGAACCTGGCCAGCGAACGAGGCAGCAAGGCGTCCTTCATCCCACCATTCTGCCTCGCGGGCCCCGCGCGGCTCGGACGAGGGCGGTTTCGGTCTCGGCGGCGAGCGTCCTGACGAGCTCCTCGGCGGACGGGACGTCGCGGATGAGGTCGACGCCCTCCCCCGCCCAGACGGGCATCGCGGGGATGGCGCCTTGGTCGAGATCACGCTGGTAGTCGCGCTGGGCCCGCCGGTCACGGGCGATGTCGCCCTCTTCGCGTCCGCGATGTCTGTCGAGGTGGGGATGCGCGAGCGTGCGGGCCGTGTAGCGCGCGGGCCAGGGCGAGCGGCGCAGCCTGTCGAGCATGCCGCTGCGCCTGGTGTCCTCGGCCTTCGCGTCGACGATGGCGTTTCGGACGTCCGGATCGACGAGGGCCTCGCGGGTCGCCTGGAAGCGGGTCCCGATGAGGGCTCCGTCCGCGCCGAGGGCGAGCGCGGCGGCCACTCCGCGTCCGTCGGCGATCCCGCCTGCCGCCAGCACCGGCACCTGAGCCCCTTGGACGAGATCGACCACGGCGGGGACGAACGGTAGGGTGCCTCGCCCGTGCCTGGCTCCGTGGCCGCCCGCGTCCGTGCCCTGCGCGACGATGACGTCCGCGCCCACGTCGAGGGCCCGGCGCGCCTCGTCCATGCCGGTGACCTGGACGATCAGCGTCTTGCCCGCGTCGTGCACGACGTCCGCGAACGGCCCCGGATCCCCGAACGAGAACATCACCGCGTCCGGGTCGTACTCCAGCGCCCGCTCCACACCCTGGACGTCGACCCGCCAGGTCAGAAACCCCACGCCCCACGGCAGCCCCTGCCCGGCGACGATCGGGGCCTCCCGTGCGAGCCACTCGGCGTCGCCGTCCCCGGACCCCAGCATGCCGAGCCCGCCACCGCGCGAGACGGCCGCGGCCAGCGCGCCCCCGGCCGACCCGCCCATGGGGGCAAGCACGATCGGATGCCGCACCCCGAGAAGCTCCGTGAACACCGTCGCCAACGTCATGGAGGCATCGTGACCGAAGGGTGTGGGTGGGGGGTGTTGAGTGGAGGTGTGAATCGTGGGTTTCGTGGGTCGCTCGTCCATCAGGCACGAGCCGTGGAGGTGCTGGGCGGATTCCTGCGGCATGACCTGCCGCCGCTTCGCTGGCAGGTCGAGGCGGACGGGAGCCTGCTCGGGGAGAGCGAGGACTGCAAGCACGAGCGGCAGCTGCGGGCGTTCCTCGAACCCTGGGCCGAGTTCCTGGAGGCTCCGCTGGTGGTGGAGCGGTCCTTCGCGCACGTTCGCGCCAAGGTCGAGGTCAGGTGGGACGGGATCGAGATCGAGTGCGGGAAGTGGGCGCCCCGGCGGTGGCTCGGGGTCGGCGGCCGTCCCGTGGAAGAAGCGCCACCGCTGACGGGCGAGGGGGCCGCGGCGATCCGTCGCCGCCAGCTTCAGGCCGTGCGAACCCTCGGGACGTTCCTCGCCGAGGATCTCCCCGCCTTGGACTGGTGGCTCCCCTACCACGGCTCCCGCCGGGTCTTGCAGGGAGAACCGGACACGGGGACTGAGGCGGCCGTCCGCGAGACCTTCGACCGCTGGGGCCGCTTCCTCGGCGCGGACGTGGTGGAAGAGCGCGACTCCGGAAGCGCGTTCTTCACGATCAACGTCAAGGGCGGCGCGTTCGACGTCCGCGTGTGGGAGCACCTGGTGCTGGACGCCTGACCCCTTCTTCGGCTCCTACCGGCTGCGGGATCCACGGGGTTGGATGTCGGCATGCGGAATGGGAGCGCTCGGGGGGACGAAGCCTGGTTGTGGCGGTTTCTGGGTGGGCTGCGTCCGGGGCAGGTGGTTTCGGGGGTGGTGGCGTCGATCGAGTCGTTCGGCGTGTTCGTGGCGTTGGACGATGGGCCGCCGCATCCCGTGTACCCCGGGGTCGGGTTCATCACGATTCCCGAGTTGTCGTGGCGGCGGTTCGACGACGCGACCGAGGTGGTCTCGGTGGGCGAGCGCATCAGGTGCGCCTTCCTCGGGGTCGACACCTACAACGGTGAGGCGCGGTTGTCGCTGCGGGCTCTGTCACCCGATCCGTTCGAGGAGTTCGCGCGGCGGGTTCAAGTGGGGCAGGGCGTCAGGGGGACGGTCACCCTGCGCGTGCCGTTCGGGGTGTTCGTGAGGGTGGCGGACGGGATCGAGGGCCTGGTCCACGAGAGTGAGATGGCGGACGTTCCCGAGGCGGGGGAAGAGGTCGGTGTGGTCGTGACCGGGATCGATGCGGTGGGGCGTCGGGTCGGGCTGCGGTGGGCCTAAAGGTTCGCGGCGCTGCGGGCCGGGTGGGCCGGGCGCAGCGCCGCTGGATGGGACATCGGCTGGTCGGGGGTCGCATCCGGGGTTACCGGGTGGTGAGGCGTTCGAGGAGCCAGGCCGCGAGGAGGGCGGTGGAGAGGGCCGCGCCGAGGATCGCGACGGAGGACCAGCCGCCGTGGATCCAGGCGAGGGAGGCGAGGGCGGAGCCGGCGGCGCCGCCGGCGAAGTTGCCGGTCATGAAGGCCGAGTTGATGCGGTTGCGGGCCTCGGGGCGCAGGGCGTAGACGACGTTCTGGTTGCTGATGAGGAGGGCCTGCTGGGCCATGTCCAGGGCGATGATGCCGACGATCAGCCAGGCGAGGTTGTGGCCGCCGAGGGCGAGGGGCAGCCAGGAGACGAGGTAGACGACGGCGCCGACGCCGGTGACGAGCTGGACGCGGCCGCGGTCGGCGAGGCGTCCGGCGACGTTGGCGACGACGGAGCCGAGGGCTCCGAACAGGCCCATGAGGCCGATGGCGCCTTCGCTCCAGCCGTAGGCGTCGCTGGAGAGCAGGAAGGTCAGGGACGTCCAGAGGGCGGAGAAGGCGGCGAAGGAGAGCGCTCCGACCGCCATCCGCCAGCGGAGGACGGGCAGCTCGCGCATGAGGGTGGCGATGGAGCCGAGGAGCCTCGGGTAGGTCATGCCGGCCGGGGTGTGCAGGGTCGGCAGGTTGCGGCGGAGCAGGACGGCCATGAGGAGCATCAGTCCGGCCTGGACCCAGTAGACGGTGCGCCAGCCGCCGATCTCGGCGAGGGCGCCGGAGACGGTACGGGCGAGCAGGACGCCGAGGAGCAGGCCCATCATCACGGTGCCGACGACGCGTCCGCGCTCGGCGGGGGCGGCGAGGGAAGCGGCGAAGGGCACGACGACCTGGGCGGCGACCGAGGTCAGCGCGGTCAGGGCGGTGCCGATCAGGAGCACCGTGCCGTTGGGGGCGACGGCGGAGATGAGCAGGAACGCGGTGGTGAGGAGGTAGAGGGTGACGGCGAGGCGGCGGCGTTCGAAGAGGTCGCCGAGCGGGACGAGGAGGAACAGGCCGATGCCGTAGCCGACCTGCGCGGCGGTGACGATCAGCCCGGCCATGCCGGTGCTGAGGCCGAGGGAGCCGCCGATGAGGTGGAGGAGGGGCTGGGGGAGGTAGTTCGACGCGACCGTCAGTCCGGTCGCGACGGCCATGAGGAGGAGGAGCCCGCGGCTGAGGCCGCCGCCTTCGGCCGCCGCCTGCTGGGGGGCGGGCCGGTGAGTCGTGATCGCCATGCCAAGAGGATGCCTCCGAAAAGATCAATGAGTCCAACGCATTCTTTTCATCAGATCGATCGCGATTGTAGATTGATCGAATGGATCTTCAGCAGATGCGTTACGTCGTCGCGGTGGCCGAGGAGGGCGGGTTCACGCGGGCGGCGGAGCGGTGCCGGGTCGTCCAGTCGGCGTTGTCGCACCAGATCGCGCGGCTGGAGCGGGAGCTCGGGGCGCGGTTGTTCGAGCGGACGAGCCGGCGGGTGCGGCTGACGCCCGCCGGGGAGGCGTTCCTGCCCGCGGCGCGGCAGGCGCTGGACGCGGCGGAGCGGGCGCGCGCGGAGGTGGCGGCGGCGTCCGGGGAGATCCGGGGGCGGCTGGCGATCGGCGCGATCACGACGGTGGCGGCGGTGGACCTGCCGTCCCTGCTGAAGCGGTACCGGAAGATGTATCCGCAGGTGCGGATCACGTTGCGGGCGGGGATCAGCGAGGAGCTGATCGAGCAGGTCAAGGACGGTGCGCTCGACATCGGGTTCCTGGGGATGCTGCCCGGGAGCGTCCCGAAGGGCGTGAGCGACCTGGAGCTGGAGCACGGCAACCTGGTCGCGGTCGTCGCGCCCGACCACCGGCTCGCGGACGTGCCGGAGACCGACCTGGCGTCCCTGGCGGACGAGACGTTCGTGGACTTCGCGGCGGGGACGATCGGCCGGTCCCAGTCGGACCAGGCGTTCGCGGCGGCGGACGTCCAGCGGGACGTGGCGTTCGAGGTGACGTCCCCCGACTTCATCGCGGACATCATCCGGCAGGGGCTGGCGGTCGGGATGCTCCCGGCGAACTACGCGCAGCGGCTGTGGGGTGTGCGGACGGTGTGCGTCCGGGACGCGCCGGGCCGGGTGGAGCGCCTGATCTGGTCGCGTCACCGGCCCAGCCCGCCCGCGGCGGCGTTCCTGGAGTTCCTGGGCGTCGAGCTTTAGCGGGTGGTGCAGAGGACGTTCTCGATGAGGGCGGAGACGGCGTCCTCCTGCTGGACGGTGTGGTCGAGGCTGTCCTCGAGCATCGTGGACATGGAGATGACGACGCTGCGGCGGCCGTCGGACGTGACGGCGTTCCGGGTCTTGTAGCCGAGGATGTCGCCGGGGTGGAAGGAGTAGCTTCCGCCGCAGGTCAGCGGGCGGGAGAAGAGGCCGAGGCCGTCGGTCGCGCCCGGCCAGACGACGGCCTGCGGGCCCTGGACCGGGACGCCGCGGCGCAGCTCCCTCTGCTGGGCGGGGCGCAGGAGGCGGCCCGCGTCGAGGGCGCGGAAGAAGCGGTCGAGGTCGGCGGTGGTGCTGATGAGGCCGCCCGCGGCCCCGGCCCACGCGCTGTCGCGGTTCTCGGTGACGTCGGTGAGGCCGCCGGTCTCGAACAGCTGGTAGCCGCGGGCGTGCGGGCCGGTGATGCGCGGCGACTCGCCCGGGAAGGTGGTGTGGTCCATGCCGAGGGGACGCAGGATGCGGTTCCGCACCTCGGTGTCCCAGGGGTTGCCGGTGAGCTTCTTGATGACCATCCCGAGGAGGAGGTAGCCGGTGTTGCAGTAGTGCCAGCCCTTGCCGGGCTCGAAGTCCGGCTTGTGGTTCATGGAGCGCGCGACGAGTTCCTCGGCCGTGTGGGTGTCGAGGCGGTGCAGGGCGTAGGACTCGGGTGAGTCGATCGACGGCATGTCGTCGTGCAGGCCGCTGGTGTGCTGGAGCAGGTTCCGGATGGTGATCTTCCGTCCGTCGTTGCCGTTGCCCTGGACGACGCCGGGCAGGACGTGCTCGACGGTGTCGTCCACGGAGAGGCGCCCCTCGCCGACGAGTTGCAGGACGGTCGTGGCGGTGAGCGTCTTGGTGACGCTCGCGACGCGGAAGCGTCCGTTGGACGGGACGGGCCGCTTCGTCCGGACGTCGGCGACGCCGCTGGTCACGACGCGGGAGCGGCCGTCCGGCCCGGTGACGCGGACCTGGACGCCGGTGACGCCGAGGTCGCGGAGGGCGTCCGCGTCCCGCTGCAACGTGGAGGGAGCGGCGGCCGAGGCCGGGACGGCGGTGGCGACGGACGTCAGGGCCACGGCGGCGAAGGCGAGGAATGCGGGTTTGCGCACGGTGAATCTCCTGGTGAGAGCGTTCTTGATCAACACCTTCGACGCTAGGACCCGGTGCTCGACGCGGCGACCGGGCGCGGCCCCGTGTCGGTGGTGGTGCCCGCTACACCGTCACGCGCCGGGGACGATCAGGCCGGACTCGTAGGCGGCGATGACGGCCTGGGTGCGGTCGCGGAGGCCGAGCTTGCCGAGGATGCGGCTGACGTGCGTCTTCACCGTCTCCTCGCTGACGACCAGGTGGACGGCGATCTCCGGGTTGGACAGGCCCTCGGCCATCGCGCGCAGCACCTCGGTCTCGCGCGGGGTGAGGGCGGCGAGCGCGGACGGCGTGGTCCTCGGGCGGCGGCGGGAGCGGGCGAACTCCTCGACGAGGCGGCGGGTGACACCGGGCGCGAGGAGGGCGTCCCCGGCGGCGACGACGCGGACGGCCTCGAAGAGGCGTTCGGCGGTGACGTCCTTGAGGAGGAAGCCGCTGGCCCCGGCGGCGAGCGCGTCGTAGACGTACTCGTCCAGCTCGAAGGTGGTGAGGATGAGGACGCGGGGCATGTGACCGGCGGCGCGGGGGGTGTGGTCGGCGGCGCGGAGGCGTTCGGTGGCCTCGATGCCGTCCATGCCGGGCATGCGGACGTCCATGAGGACGACGTCGGGGCGGAGCGTCGCGCAGAGGCGGACGGCCTCGGCGCCGTCGGCGGCGGTCCCGGCGACGGCGAAGTCCGGCTGGGTGCCGAGGAGGGCGGCGTAGCCGGAGCGGACGATCTCGTGGTCGTCGGCGACGACGATGCTGATGGTCACGCGGGCCGTCCGGGGAGGGTCGCTTCGATGAGGAAGCCGCCGCCGGGGGCGGGGCCGGTGCGGAGGTCGCCGCCGACGGTGGCGGCGCGTTCGCGCATGCCGAGCAGGCCGTGCGCGTCGGGGCGGACGTCGTCGCGGGGGCCGGGTCCGAGGTCGCGGACGCGGAGTTCGAGGGCGTCCGGGGTGTAGTGGAGTTCGATGTCGACGGCGGTTCCGGGGGCGTGGCGGCGGGCGTTGGTGAGGGCCTCCTGGACGATCCGGTAGGCGGTGAGCTCGACGCCGGGGTCCAGGGGCGCGACGGGCCCGCTGACGATGAGCCGGACGGTCGAGCCGGTCGTGGCGCGGGTCTCCTCGACGAGGCCGACGAGCTGGGCGAGGCCGGGCTGGGGCCTGCGGGCGGCCTGCTCGCCGTCGCCCGCGTCCTCGCGGAGGACGCCGAGGAGGCGGCGCATCTCGGTGAGGGCGCTGCGGGCGGTGTCGCCGATGCCGAGCAGGCGTTTCGCGCCGTCGGCGGGCATGCCGGGAGTCGCGAGCCGGGCGGTCTCGGCCTGGACGGCGATCATCGAGATGTGGTGGGCGACGACGTCGTGCAGTTCGCGGGCGATGCGGGCGCGTTCGCTCTTGGCGGTGTTCTCCAGGAGGGTCGCGCCGATGGTCTGCTCGGCGGCGGTCTGCCGTTCGGCCTGCGTGCGCGCCCACCGGACGAGCCCGGCCCCGGCGGCGACGGGCGCGAGCACGGCGGCGACGCGCGCGGTCAGGCCGGGATGCGGGAGCAGGGCGAAGACGGCGAAGGGGACGATGAGGACGGCGGCGAGCGCGTACGTCCCGTCCCGTCCGAGCAGGTGGAGGGTGATGAGGAGGGCGGCGCAGCCCGAGAAGGTGAGGCCGCCGGTCGCGGCGAGGGAGGTCAGGCACGCGCCGGACACGGCGACGGCCGCGAGCGGGACATGCGGGATGACCAACGGCAACGTGGTGAACAGGCAGAGCAGCAGCGCGTAGAGCAGCGTGCCGGTGCCGTGACCGTGGCCGGTCAGCTCGCCGACGGCGGTCACCGCCAGCAGTCCCCCGATTCCGACACGTCCCCGCACGCAGGCCATCTTCCCGATGTTCCGGACATCCCGCCATCGCTCGTGTGGGGGACCCGCCCCTCGAACCGGGGACGGCGAAGACCGCTCACGTGGGGGACGCGCCGCGCCCGCCGCCCCGCCTAGCGTCGTCAGGCATGGAGATAGAAGTCGACGGCCTGCGCAAACGGTACGGGCAGGTCAGTGCGCTGGACGGAGTGTCGTTCACCGTGCGGCCCGGCCTGGTGACGGGGTTCGTCGGGCCGAACGGCTCGGGGAAGTCCACGACGATGCGGATCATCCTCGGCCTGGACGCCGCGGACGGCGGGCGGGCGCTCGTGGGAGGCCGTCCGTACCGGTCGCTGCGGGATCCGCTGCGCGCGGTCGGGTCGATGCTGGACGCGTCGGCCTTGCACCCCGGGCGGCGCGGACGCGACCACCTGCGCTGGATCGCGAACGCCGCCGGGCTCCCGTCGCGCCGCGTGGACGAGGTGCTGGAGCGGGTGGGGCTCGCGGGCGGCGCGGCGAAGCGCCGGGCCGGCGGGTACTCGCTCGGGATGCGGCAGCGGCTCGGGATCGCGGCGGCGCTGCTCGGTGATCCGCGGGCGCTGATGCTGGACGAGCCGGTCAACGGCCTCGACCCGGAGGGCATCGTGTGGATCCGCGGGCTGCTGCGGTCGCTGGCCGCCGAGGGCCGCGCGGTGCTCGTGTCCAGTCACCTGATGGGCGAGCTGGAGGACACGGCGGACCGCCTGGTGGTGATCGGGCGGGGCCGGGTCATCGCGGACACGAGCGTCCCGGAGCTGCTGTCGGCGGCGTCCGGCGGGCGGGTCGCGCTGCGGACGAGCGCGCCCGCCGAGGCGATGGCGGTGCTCAGCCACGCGGGCGGGACGGTCGCGTCGGTCGGCGCGGACGCGCTCACGGTGACCGGGCTCGACGCGGAGGCCACGGTGGCGGCGCTCGGGGCGTCCCAGGTGCCGTTCGCCGAGGTCAGCGCGCATCGGGCGACGCTGGAGGAGGCGTACATGGAGTTGACACGCGACGCCGCCGAGTTCCAGGGCGTTCCGGGCGGTGCGGCATGAGCGCCGTGCTGTTCCGGCAGGTCCGGGCCGAGTGGACGAAGCTGCGGACGGTCCGCCGGTGGACGCTGACGCTGCTCGCGGCGGCGGCCGCGATGGTGGTGGTGTCGCTGCTGGGGGCGTCCGGCGGGAGTGTGCAGCACGCGGGCGGCCGGGAGGACGGGCCGCCGACCGGGCCCGAGGGGAAGAAGGTGCGGGACGGGCTCCAGTTCGTCCGCCAGGAGTTGCGCGGGGACGGAACGATCACGGCGCGCGTGACGTCGCTGACGAGCCGCGTGGAGGGCGGGGCGCCCGGGTCGAAGACGGTGCCGTGGGCGAAGGCCGGGATCATGGTGAGGGCGGGCACGGCGCCCGGCGCGTCCTTCGTGGCGCTGATGGTGACGCCCGGCCACGGAGTGCGGTTGCAGCACGACTTCCTGCATGACGAGCAGGTGGCGTCGTCCGCGAAGTGGCTGCGGCTGACGCGGGCGGGCTCGCGGTTCACGGCCTCCGTCTCGGACGACGGGACGACGTGGAAGAAGGCGGGCACGGTGACGCCGCGAAGCGTCCCGGCGACCGCGCAGGCCGGGATCTTCACCGGGTCACCGGCGTACACCGAGATGAAGCGGAACTTCGGGGCGCTGAGCATCAACGACCTGCCCGCGCACGCGGTCGGCGTCTTCGACCACCTGAACGTCACGGGCGCGCATCCCGGCACGTGGACGGACACGAAGATCGGCGGCCCGTTCATGGGCGGGCCGCCCGGCGACGATCCCGCGCCGGAGGTGAAGGACGGGTCGTCCTTCTCGGGCGGCACGGTCACCGTGACCGGATCGGGTGAGTTCGGACCGCTGCCGCGCGGCTCCGACCTGGTGCAACGCGGACTTCAGGGGGCGCTCGTCGGGCTACTCGTGGTGGTGGCCGTGGGCGCGCTGTCGATGACGTCGGAGTTCCGGCACGGGCTCGTCCGGACGACGTTCACGGCGCATCCGCGGCGCGGCGGGATGCTGGTGGCGAAGGCGCTGGTGCTGGGTGTGACGGTGTTCGCCGTGTCGGCGGCCGCGCTGGCGGTGGCGTTCCCGATGGCGCAGTCGCGGCTGCGGTCGTCCGGATTCAAACCGCCGGGGTTCCCGCGGTGGAGTCTGTCCGATCCGGCGGCGCTGCGGGCGGTCCTCGGGTCGGCGCTGCTGGTCGCGCTGGTGGCCGTCCTCGCGATGGCGTTCGGGGCGGTGTTCCGGCACAGCGCGGCGGCGATCGCGGTGGTGCTGGTCGTGGTGCTGATCCCGCAGATCCTCGCGCCCGCGCTGCCGCTCGGGGTGGCGCGGTTCCTGTTGAGCGCGACGCCCGCAGCCGGGTTCGCCATCCAGCAGAGCGCGCCGCACTACTCGTTCACCTCGGAGGCGTGTCTTCCGGAGGACGGCTGCTACCCGCTGTCGCCGTGGGCCGGCCTGGCCGTCCCCGTCCTGTACGTGGTGGCCGCGATGCTGCTCGCGTGGTGGCAGCTGCGCCGGAGGGACGCGTGACGCGCGGCGGCGAGTGGCGCGGGAGGGACGCGTGACCCGGGAACTGCACGCGGAGTGGACGAAGCTGCGGACGCTGTCCAGCACGGCGTGGCTGCTGCTCGCGACATGCGCGCTGACCGTGCTGGTAGGCACGCTCGTCTCGACGGCCGTCAGCGCGTCGGACGGCCCGCAGGACCTGCCGAAGCTGGTGCTCGGCGGGATCCAGTACGGGCAGGCGACGATGGTCGTCCTGGCCTGCCTCACGGTCTGCGCCGAGTACGGGACGGGCACGATCGGCCCGACGCTGGTCGCGATGCCCCGGCGGCTGCGCGTGTTCGCGGCCAAGGCCGTGGTCGTCTCCGTCCTCGCGGCCGTCTGCGGGGTGCTGGGCGTCGCGGGTTCGCTGGTGGCCGGACGGTTCGTCGTGGCCTCGGACGGGTTCGCCGCACTCCCCCTGACGGACGGCGCGACCCTGCGCGCCGCCGCCGGGACCGTCCTCTACCTGGGGCTCGTCGCCCTGCTCAGCCTCGGGCTGGCGACGGCGCTGCGCGACTCCGGGGTCGCGATCATGACGGTGCTGAGCGTCCTGTACGCGGTGCCGATCCTGACGCGGCTGGTGGCGTCCGAGCACTGGAAGCTAAGGCTGGAGAAGTACGCGCCGATGAAGGCCGGGCTGTCGGTGCAGGCGACGAAGAACCTCGCGGCGCTGCCGCTCTCCCCCTGGCACGGGCTGGGCGTCCTGGCCCTGTACACCGCGGGGTGCCTGGCGCTGGGCGCGCTGCTCTTCCGCCTCCGCGACGCGTGAGCGGAAAGGTTCTGGATCTCCCTTCGCCGGGAGCCGGGCGTCACTACGCTGGCGGGTTTTCAGGCTCCCGAAGGTGGACGAATCGATGTTCCAGATCGTGGAGGGCGGCCGCTACTGGTGCGCCCTGGTCATCCGGCTCGAGGACGGTGTGGACGACGCGCTCCTCGCCGCCGTCACCGCAGCCACGGACCTGTCGTTCGAGGAGTACGGGTCGGGCGGGTTCGGCGGCGAGACGCTCGCGGACGTGTGGAAGGCGGGCGACAACCTCCTGATGGAGGTGGAGTGCGATGAGGTGGGGGTGAAGGCGCTGTTCGTCCGCGCGGACACGCAGGAGCGCGCGATCGCGATCCGGTCCACCGTGGGCGAGCACATGTCGGCGTGGAGCGAGCAGATGCTCCGCACGCAGCTCGCCGACTCCTACGCCGACGCGCCGAAGTCCCTGGTCGCGCTGCTGATGGCGACGGGCGGCGCGCGGGCGGACGACGAGACTCTCGACCTGCTGCAACGCGCCCTGGACCACGAGGACGAGGAGGTCCGCGAGTACGCCGAGTACGCGGCGCAGGTCGCGGCCGAGCTGGGTCACCCGCCGGTCGTGATGCGCGAAGCGGAGTCGGGAGAGGCGCGGGCGGAGTAGCCGGGCGACGTCGTGGGCGCGGCTGAGCGGGGACCGGGTGTCGCCGGGGTTCCAGTCCTCGGCCGTCCAGACGTCCGACAGGACGGCCTTGACGAAGCCCCAGGCGATCACGCGGTCGAGGGGCAGGGCCGGCTCGGCGGCGAGTTGCTCGACGCGGGCCGGGACGAGGGCGGTGAGCGCCTCGTCCCGGTCGTCCGGGTCCGGGTTGGAGAGCAGCGCGCTGGTGATCAAACGCCGGACGCTACCGCTCAGGCTCCGTCGCCGAGTTTCCTGATCGCGTAGGCGTGGGCGTCGAACTCGGCCAGCGCTTGCGCCGGGTCCTCGAACGCCTTCCACACCCGGTCGGCACGGACCTTCCCCTGCGCCTGCTGCGCCAGCTCGAAGAGCCGGTAGTTGTCGATCTGCTCGTCGAAGTCGCTGAGCGCCCGCTGCGCCGCCTTCTCCGCGCGCCGCCACTTCCCCCGGGCGAGCCACGTGACGGCCTCGACCTCGCACGCCTCCCACGAGACGGCCCCGCCGTACCCCGGCCCCGAGGACGCCGCCATCGCCGCACTCCGCGCCCGGTTCGCCCCCTCGGCCGCCTTGACGGCGTCGTCGTACCGTCCGTCCGCGACGAGCAGCCACGCGGCCCGGATCCGCAGACCCATCAGCCGCAGATTCGCCTGAAGATCGAGCTCCGGAACGCTCTCCTCCTCGGAGATCCGCCCCCGCACCCGCTCCAGCTGGGCCCGCACTTCAGCGTCGTCCACCCGTCCTCCTCCTGACACCGCCTCGTGCGCATCCTCCGCCATCTCGCCCGGGGCGATCAACACCCTTCGGGCGATGACGGGCATGGGGAGATCATTGCCGCAGACGTGCCGGGACGTGACTTGATCAAACATATGTTGCTGTATGTGATCATTCTTAACTCTCGGTGGTTGTCCCTGACCGTGGGAGCCACGATGACCGCGTCGCTGGCGCTCGTGCCGGCCGACGCCCACGCGCAGGAGACCATCCGGACGTTCGCCTACACCGGGTCCCCGCAGGAGTTCACGGTCCCCGAAGGAGTGTGCGAACTGAAGGTGGACGCCTTCGGAGCCGCGGGCGGCGACGCCTTCTACGGTTCCCCTGGCGGCCGGGGCGGCGGCGTCCACGCGACCGTCCCGGTCACTCCCGGGGACGTGCTGACGATCGACGTCGGCGGCGCGGGCACGGGCGGATCCGCCATTACGTCCACACCCGCGGCGGGCGGCTACGGCGGCGGCGGTCAACCCGGCGCCTTCCGGAGCGACCGAAGTCCCGGCAACGGCGGCGTCGCCGCCGGTGGAGGCGGCGCGACGACCGTCGCTCTCGCCCTGGAGCCGCTCGTCATCGCCGGAGGCGGAGGCGGCGGCGCGGGCCATCTGTCCGGCGAACCGCTGGGCCCGGGCGGCGACGGCGGTCAGGCCGGCACCAACGGCGGCAGCCCGGCCCAACCCGGCGCGGGAGGCGGCGGCGCGTCCGGGGGCAACGGCGGAACGGGCGGCGCGGGCGGGCAGCCCATCTCGGAGTTCGACCAGCCCGGCGTCCCCGGCGGCGACGCGATCGGACGCGTCGGCGGAGACGGCGCGGTCGACCTCGCGGACCCGCACATGGGAGCGGGTGGCGGAGGCGGCGGGGGCGCGCACGGCGGAGGCGCCGGTGGCTCCTCCACGTCCAACACCGTGTACGCGGGAGGTGGAGGAGGCGGATCCAGCCTCGGCCCCACCGGAGCCACGTACGAGACCGGCGTCCGCCAGGGCGACGGGGAGGCGACGCTCACCTATGAGGCCGGCTCGTGCCCCGTCCCTCCTCCGGAGGAGTGCTCCAACGACGACATCCACGTGGACAAGACCGCTGACCGGACCAAGGTCCTCGTCGGCGGCGTGGTGCGCTACCGCATCCGCGTCACCAACACCTGCGCCCACACCTTCCACGGCGCCACCGTCACCGACGACCTGGCCGACGTGCTCGACAACGGCTTCATCGTGGGGCCCGTCCGCGCGACCACCGGCACCGTCGACCGCACCGGCCGCTCTCTGACCTGGACCGGAGACCTGCTCCCAGGCCAGACCGCCGAGATCACCTACACCGTCCGCGCCTTCAGGCCCGGCCTGTTGCACAACACCGTCAGCTGGCAGTGCACGGCGTCCCCGGAGCGGAAGGCCCGCAGGGACTGCACGGACGAGACCACGGTCGTGGTGCGCCCGCACCATCACCACCACCGTCCGAATCCGTGCAAGTGGCCGCCGTGGGCCCACGAGAGGTCGGCAACGGGTCTCGAACGACGCTGCTGACGTTCGATAGCGCCTTCCGGGGCTGGAGCCACCGAAACGCGACCCCCGCGTCCGGCAGCTCCAGCCCCCTGGAAGCCGTCCCACCACCAGCCCGTCCCGCATCCTCCGCCACCTGGGCCCCCTCCCGCTAGGGGATTCGGGCGGCCTCGCCTCCGGCCTGCCGCCGAAGCCAGTCCCGGTAACCGGGCTCAAGCTGCGCCGCCTCACGCTCGAACTCGGCGAACGCCTCGGGCGTCCCGGTGACCCGGGCCTGGTGGGCGGCGCGGGCGGCCCGCAGCTTCGGCTCGTCCGGCGCGTGACGAAGCCCCTGCTCAGCGGCCGCGAGCGCGGCGGCATGGTCGCCCCGGGTGGCGTGTAGGTCGGACAGGTCGAGATGAAGCGACCAGTTGTCCGGTTCGAGGTCGACCGCCCGGGTGAACGCGGCCGCCGCCTCGTCCAGCTTCCCGAGGACGCGCCAGGTCCCCGCGCGGACGACCTCGGTGAACACGCTCGACCCGGCCGCGTCGGCACGGTCGCAGAGCGCCAGCGACTCGTCCGGACGGCCGAAGGTGCGGAGAAGGATCGCCATCCTGGCCAGGTCTTCGGCGTCGTCCACCCGATCCGCGACCGCCTCGGCGGCCCGAAGCCACGGCCCCGCCCCTACCTGCTCCGGCTCAGCGCCGTGATCGAAGAGCCGAAGGCCCCCTTCACAGAGCGCCTCGGCGCCGACCTGGGCGAGGAAGCGCTCATCGGCGAACCACGGGGCGTCCGCCCACGCGATCCTGGGGCTGACGCCGCCGAGCGCCCCGAGGACGAGAACGGCGTCGTCCATGCGTCCGTCCAGGAAGTACCGAAAGGCCACCACCGGCGCGACCCGGGCGTCATCGTCCGGAAGCCCTCCGAACCCGCCCATCAACTCGACGGCGGCCGCATACGGCGCGGGGTCCTGCGGCTCACCGGCGATCGCCTGCGACAGATACTGGGCGGCCTGCTCCGGGTCACCACCGCAGTGAGCGAGAACGTTCGCGAGCGCGACATTGTGCGACATCCGCCGAGGCTACCCACCGAACCAGGATCAACCGGCCCAAAACCCAATACCCAGGGAGGGGACGTCCTGCCACAATCCCGCCATGCCGCTCGCCACGATCACCCTCACCTCCGGCCGCCAGGTCGCGCTGAACAACCTGGAGATCTCCTCGACCAACGACGGGCTGTTGGAGGGCTATCCGTGCGCGCTGCTCAACGATCGCCTCCTGGCGAGCCTGGCCAGGGGCCCCGAGACGCCGTACCGGACGTCCCCGCGCCACGTGATCACCCCGGAACGCCACTACCCGGATCGCGGCACGGGCTCGAGTCTCCCGTTCGGCCCGGTCGAGGAGCTCCCCGCCTTCCACTGCCGCGGCTCGTTCACCTCGACCTGCGTCGACCCGAACCTTGACGAGGTCCTCCACCGCTCACGGCTGACGGTCATCTGGTTCCAGCACGACCTGGCGACCCCCGTCCCCGACTTCGCCGCCACGGCGATAGCCGACCTCCCCTGGAACGACCTGGCCGAGGACTACGAACTCTGAACACACCAACGGCGGACGGCACACACACCCGTCCGCCGTCAGATCACGTCAGTCCAGCAGATCTTCAGCCCGCTCGACGTCGAACGACCGCTTGAACCACCGCTCCGCCTGCTCCAGATCCGTGCACGCGTCCGCGCGAGTCCACATGTCCGCCGAGACCTTCACCCCGCGATGTTCCAGGACCTCCAGGGCGCCCTGAGCCTTGGTCCGTGCCTTGCCGCGGGCTTCGCCGATGGCCTGCTGGGCGCGCTTGAAGTCGCTGACGACCTCGTGGTCAGTGCTCATGCGTGGAGAACCTCCAGATCGGCCACTCAGACGTGTCCAGCGATGGGGAGCTTCACAAATCGTGATGGCGGACGGCACATGCTCCCGTCCGCCATCAGATTGAGTCAGTCCAGCAGGTCTTCGGCACGCTCCACGTCGAGGGAGCGCTTGAACCACCGCTCCGCCTGCTCCAGGTCGGTGCACGCGTCCGCGCGAGCCCACATGTCCGCAGGAACCTTCATCCCGCGATGCTCCAGGAGCTGAACCGCGGCCAGAGCCTTACCCCTGGCTTCCCCCTCGGCCTTGCCCTGCACTTTGCCGATGGCCTGCTGGGTGCGCTTGAACTCGCTGACGACCTCATTCTCGGTGCTCATGGTCAAGAGAACCTCCAGGTTGCTCTTCGCCGCGCCTTCCACCATCTCCAGCGCGTAGTCAATGTATCGCATTGCGTGTTCGACACTTCCGGCGTCCTTGAGCCCTCCGAGGAAGCGCTCGCAGGTGCCGTCCAGGTGGCCGTGGGCCATGACGGACAGCGCCGCAACGCTGGGGTTGTCGGCGACCTGCCGGGTGGTCTCGATCTTCGGGATCTGGTTGGGGCCGACGATGCAGATGTCGAGGGTGAGCGCGAGGGCTCCGCACTTGACGGTCACCGTGCGCCGGTACTCGTCCGCCCTGGGGTCGGGGGTGAAGACCAGACGTGGACGCCGGCGGTCGGCTTGGAGTGGTACAGCCACCAGGCGACCGCGTACTCGACGCAGCGTTCGAGCTTCTTCTCACTGAGGACGGTCTCGAACTCGTTGATGACGAGGCAGGCCGGTGCCTGGGCCTGACCTCCGATGGTGAGGACGTCGCTGTGGAGGTCGCGGGACGGGCGAGTGTTGGCCTCGTTGTCGCCGATCGTCCAGGGCATGTCGGGGAGTTCGGTGCCCGCGAACGTGGCCAGTGCCCAGCTGGACAGTTCGGGGTGGGCGTGAAGGACGGCTCTGACGCCATCGTGTCGTCGTCCTGGCATGTCACGAGAAGCTACCGATCGTCACCGACAGTGGCGAACGGGAGGCCAAGGCGACTTGCGGGGCATCGCCGGAGAAGGCGGGATTTGGCAAGCAGGCCGTGGCCACATCCGGCCACTTTCCCGCCTCCGCCGGAGGCTTATCACTGCCTGCGGGTGGCCGTAGCGCTGGGCGGACGCTCGCGCGGGGGCGGGTTCGGGTGTGTGCGCTGGGGCGTGGCGTTGTGGTGGCGGCCGGGGGCCGGGGTGTGGGAGGGGTGGCGGGGTGTTAAGGGCGGGTCGTCTCGGAGGGGTGGGGGTGGTGTGGGCCCGCTCCTCTGGTCGGGGAGCGGGCGGGCGGTGGTGGGGTGGGTTAGGTGGTTGAGGGGGCCAGGTAGGTGAGGGTGTAGCTGGTGGGGGTGGTGGGGGTTATGCGGGCGATGCCTGGGGAGTCGAGGTGGGCGCCGGCCACGTAGTGGTGGGGCTGGGTCAGGCGGTCGAGGAGGGCTGCTCTTGCGGCTCGGGCTTGGGGTTGGTCGTTGTCGAGTTCCCAGGTGACTTCTGGGTGGGTGAACTGGAGGGTGGGGACGTGGACGGTGTCGCCCCAGGCGAGGAGGTGGCTGGGGCCGCTGGCGATGTCGTAGACGGTGTGGCCGGGGGTGTGGCCCGGGCTGGGGATGGCGGTGGCCCAGTCGTTGATGGCGACCTCTTCGGAGACGGGGACGACGCGGTCGCGGAGGGGGGCGAGGCGTCCGGTGAAGACCGAGGTGTCGCCTGCGCCGATCCAGACGCGTTCGAGGTTGGGGAAGGCTTCTGAGCCGTCCGGGGTGATGAGGCCGCTCACGTGGTCTTCGTGTTTGTGGGTGATGGCCACGTCGGTGATCTGGGCGCGGTCGACGTCCGCTTCGTCGAGGGCTTCGTAGATCAGGCCCATGGTGGGGTCGTGCCAGGCGTTGGACGCGCCGGTGTCGATGAGGAGCGAGCGGGTGCCGTCGGTGACGTAGAAGGCGTTGACCGACAGGCGCAGGTTGTCGCCGGCGAGGGGGACGGCGGCGGGGAGTTCGGCGAGGGCGCAGCCGTCCTCGTCGCGGAGGCGGGTGGGCGGCATGTCGATGTAGCCGTCCCGCAGCGAGACCACTCGCAGGTCGCCGAGTTCGAACGTGGCGTGGAGCCGGCCGGTCGAGAGCAGGCGCATGGAATCCTCCGTCACATCTTCTATAGGAGACTGTATCTTCTTTAGGAGAATACATACACTGTGGACGGCGAGGAACCCAGCGATCGAGGAGCACGGTGATCGGGCAAGGCGGAGGCGCGGACGGGACGCGGGACGGGGACGACCTGGCCGGGGCGTTCGGCGGGAACGTGCGGCGGCGGCGTGAGGAGGCGGACCTGACGCTGGAACAGTTGTCCGAGCGGTCGTCGGTCAGCCGGGCGATGCTGTCCAAGGTCGAGCGTGGTGAGAAGAGCCCGACGATCGGCGTCGCGTCCAGGATCGCGCATGCGCTCGAGGTGTCGCTGTCGGATCTGATCGGTGCGCCGGGCGCTGCGGCGTCCGGGGTGGCCGTGGTCATGCGCAAGAACGACCGGGCCGTGTTCCGTGACCCGGAGACCGGTTTCGAGCGGCACATCGTGTCGGCGGCGCCGGGGGCGGGACGGGCCGAGATGGTCGTCCACTATCTTCCGGCGCAGGTGTCGACCGGGTTGCTGCCCGCGTATCCGCCGGGGACGGAGAAGCAGCTCATGGTGATCGAGGGGTCCCTGACGGTCGCGGTCGGCGGGATCAGCGAGACCCTGGACGCGGGCGACTCCCTGTTCCTCCAGGCCGACGCGGACCACGGCTTCGCCAACCGGACGGACGCCCCCTGCGAATACATCATGGTCATCTCGCGCAGGAGCTGACCGGCCGCAGCGGCCGGGCGGCCGGTTCGCCTGGGTGAGAGCTTCCGGGCGGGGGCGTCGGGCGCCCGGCTGAACCGCGGCTGGGCGGAGGGCGGTTGGAGGGTGTCCCCGCCCCGCCGAGGGTGGCGGTGCGGCGGAGGCGTCAGGGGGTGACGTTGCGGCAGGTGGGGTCCTGTGGGACGACGGCGATCGAGCCGTACGGCTGGTCACCGTGGTACGCGGTGTAGATGCGGTTGCCGTGGTCGCACTTGGTGGCGGCGTTGCTGAAGCCGTCCGGCATGCGGATGAGGTCGGCGGGGACGCCGTTGTCGTGTCCGGAGCGCGGGGCGTCCTTGAACGGCTCGGCGTACTTGGCGCCGCATCCGGTCAGGCCGCCGAGGGCGAGGGCGAACGTGGCGACGGCGGCGGCGAGGGCGGCCTTGGGGTGCTTCATGTCGGGGCGTCCTTTCGGGGGGCGGGTTCCGGCGGCGGCCGGAACCCGGGGGTGTGAGACCCGTCCCGATCATGGTGATCGACGCGCCGCGCGTGCGCGTCACAGGACTCAACCGGCGGCTTCCTCGCTTGAGTCGGTAGGCGAATCGTGGACGGCCTGGACGGTGGCCGTCCACGAGCGGGCGCGGCAGGGAGGAGCGGTGCCTCGCCGGATTCGAGGGCGCTCCGGGTGAGCCGCCGTTTGAGGAGGAGGTCCGGGTGTCCGGCCGCCGCGTTTTGGTCGTGGGGTGTCAGTGGCAGGTCTCGGGCGTGCCGATCAGCGCCAGGTGGAGGTGGGTGGTGCCGCCGAGCCAGTGTCCCCAGCACACGTCGTTCCCGGATCGGAGGTCGTGCAGGGCTCGTCCGAATCTGACCTGGTCAGGGATGGCGTCCGCTTCCTGGCCGATGTGGTCTCTGATCGGGGTCCACTGGGCGCGGAGCCAGGCGATGCCGTCCTCCGGGGTCGTGGCCACGCACCGGATCGTGCGGGTGGGCTTTCGCAGCCAGTCCCTGATCACCTTCGGGGCGTGGTCCATCGCCGGGTCACGTCGTGCCGCTTCGTTGCCGTAGGTCTCGCCGTCCATGCGGGACGAGTGGCAGTGCCAGTGCAGCCCTCGCCGTTCCCATATGGCCGGGGACGCGTCCCGCCAGTAGTCGTGATCGAACGTCGCCACTGTCTCCCCTGGGTATAAGGAGTGGCCTGGCCCTCCCGACCAGGGACGAGGGCCAGGCCCGCCGGTCGGTCAGATGTCGAACTCTCCGGCCTTCACGCCCTGGATGAAGCCCTCCCACTCGTGGCGGGTGAACACCGAGGTGACGCCGGTCTTGGAGTCGCGGAGCCCGATCGTCCCGCCGGTCTCCGCGTCCGCGAGGTTGGTGGCGACCTCCACACACCCGCACCCGGCGTCCTCACCGTTGCACAACGTACTGACCTTGAACAGGTACCGGTTCGTCCCAGCAGCCACGAACGTTCTCCCTTCATCGGAACCGAGTCGGATCCCGCCGAGCTCCACAATCCGCAGGCCGAATGGCACTCGACCCCGTTGAAGCTTCGGCAAGATCCCGTCACGGGAAAGGTATTCCCTTTCCCGTGACGCGATGCGGTTCATTCACGTGGCCGCATGAATTCACGGGACGCCGCCAGCAAGAATGATCTGGACTCGTTTCCCCACAGGGATCGATCTGAGAAGTATGCGAACAGGCTCACATGGTGGGCGATGTCCTTCGGATCGCGAAGCACGATTTGGCCGGTGAACGTCTCGACCGTCACCAGATGCCGATCGTACAGGGTGAAGGTGTTCATCGGCCCGACGCCAAGGTCGCGGGTCGTCGGCACCACGCCGATGCGAACGTTAGGGAGACGTGACAGGGAAACAAGGCGGTCCAGCTGGAGGGCCATGACCGGAGGTGCACAAAGGCGCCATGTCACGGCCTGCTCAGTGAGAAGGAACTCGAACCGTTTAGAAGGGTCGTGAAGAACCCGCTGGCGTTCCAGCTTCAGGGCAACAGCCCGCGTCGTGTCCCCCTTTGCCGGCTCGATGGGCATGTCCATGGCAGCCCGCATGTACTCGGGTGTTTGCAGGAGCCCCGTGACCAGGGACGGCAGGAAGTAGCGCATGTGGGTGGCCGTGCCTTCGAGGGCCGCGAGTTCACGCTGCCGGTGATGCAGCCCTCGGCGCACCGACGCGCGAATGTCCCGGAACTCGGTGTTCGCGACCCGCGCCAGGTTCAGCAGTTCGTCACGGGTCGCCGCGTCCACGCTCAGCGCCAGCAGGACGCGCTCGACGTCCACAACCGACGGCAGCGCCCGGCCGTTCTCGATACGGGAGATCTTGGACTGGGACATGTTGCAGCGCCGGGCCAGTCTCTCTCCGGACAGGCCCGACGCTTTCCGCAGGTCTCGCAGGGCACGGGCCAGCCTTTGGCGATCGTCGCCGGCTCGTTGGGGGTCAAGGGTCACCCGGCGGCGTACTCCGGGAAGGGGACGGAGTGCGCGAGGGCCAGGCACTTCCATTCGATGTACGGGGACGGGTCGGCGTCGCCCAGGAGTTCGCGGCCGATCTGCGTCCCGTCGTTCGCGTAGTGCATGAGGACGATGTGGGTGTCATCGAAGAGCCAGAAGTCCTGGGCTCTCGCGAGTGGGTTCGGACGGTCGGTGACGTCCAGGATCCGGATCTCCTCCCCCGCCTCCGAACTGTGCGGGTAGAAGGCGAACTCGAACCGCAGGTACTCCGTCAGGGGGCGGGTGAGCACGTGGACGCGTCCGATGTCACGTCCGGTCTCCCGGTAGTGGCGGACGCGGACGAGCCACGGGTCGTCCGCGGGGATGTCCAGACGTCCCGTCTCCCGCCAGACCCGGAACTCTTCGTCTTCTTCGGGAACCCCGTAGGCGGGGAGCGTCTCCAGCCGGAAGGCGTCGTGCCGGTAGGAGTTGAAGAAGTTGCGCCAGTCGTCACCAGCCAAGAGCACGGACGGCCTCCCGCAGCAGTTCCTCGGGAATCTCCACGACCGCCTCGCCCTCCGGCGTCCGATGCCCCTTGAGGTGGTCACCCTGCACCGCCAGCGTCCCCCTATCGGTGCGATACACCGTCGGACAGTCGTCCCGAGTACACGTCCCGGCGATCCGGGTCAGTTCGACTTCGTCCATCGCGCCCTCCCAGCTATGCGTGGTCGTGACTGGGACGCTAGGAGGACCGACTGCGCTGGTCAACGACTATGCACGTCACTGCATGATGTCGCCGAACACAGACGCCCGTAGGGCGAAGTGCAGACCGCACCACAGGCGGCGGCAAGAATCCGAGGGCGCACTTCCATCTCCACACAAGCCGGATTAGTCGGGTCAGGGCAGTAGCGGTTGCCCGCGCCGTCGACAGGCACACACGGTGCAGCCTCAGGGGGCCACAGTCGGTCGCGCGAGAGACACCCTTGGCAACTTCTTCGAGGTCATCGACTATTGACACCAATCAAGACTCAGGCTAAGCGCTAACGAACACACCCTCACTTGCGTTTTGTCACTTCGGGGGAATTTTCGATTCACCATTGCTTGACCACTGAGTCAAGGTTAGTCTGCGGGCGTTCACTGTCCTCCAGGCCGAACACCGGAACGATGAGAACCGCCGCGTTCGCGAGATCCGGATCAGCGGTGGAAACCTGCAAGCCTGCACATCACCCCGCACGCTATCCGAACCTTCCACCGGAGAGTCCTGTGAAAAAATCCGTTATCACACTCGCCGTGATAGGCGCCACCACGGCACTCGGCCTCTCTCTCGTCGAATCCACCCCCAAGTCCAACAGAGCGAATGCTGCACCCGAAACCCCCTCTGCCATCAGGGCGGCAGCGACCGCCCCCAAGACCTTCACGATGACCAACAGCGGGAACATCACCGGGAAGGACGAGACAACCGGCGCTGCAATCAGCTGCACCAAGGGGACGGCTTCCGGGCAGGTCGCCACAGTTCCCGTTGGCAGCACCCTCACGGGATTTGCGAACGCCACCGCCGTTTCCCTCACTTCTCCGGCCAACCCGAACGGCGCATGCAATGGCCCCTCGGGACTCACCTACACAATGACCATCACCTCATACCCTCTCCAGATCAGCCTTACATCGATGGACGTTAATACGGCAATATCAAATGGAACGATCATATCCCCGAAGGCTGGCGGACTTACGGTACAAGTCGTGGGCTCAGATGCTTGTCACGCGACCATCGCGGGACCCTCCGGGGGCGGAATGATCAACTTCACCTTCAATCACCGGACCCATACAGTGACCCTCAAGGGCGGAAACCTGCAGGTGACCAGCGTCGATATCAACTGCGATCCTACGCTGATCAATCCTGGCGACAATGCCTCTGTGTACGGATCTTTCCGCCTCAACTAACAACTCCTCATCTCATACTCGAGCACGATTCAGACAAAGGAGCGGTCGAGGGTGAGCGCGGCGCGTGACGACAGAACCCGACTGAGTCGCCGGGCGGTGATCGGAGCCGCCGGGATCGTCGGATCCGCCACCGTGGTGGCGGTCGGATCGAAGCAGGGAATCTCCGCGGACGGAGTCGAGGCACTGCTGAGTGACAGGCAGCGGGCCGTCATCTTGGCGGTCGCGAAGGCAGGCGCGCGGGTGCCGGTGCGATTCCCCGACTTCGGGGAGGACGGAACGCCTGAATCCCGCGCGGACGAGGCACGGCTTGACCAGGCGGTACAACGGCTCGATGCTGAGCGTGCGAAGCATGTCGCCGCTGGCGCCGACGCCTTGCTCGCACGTGGCGCGGACCGCAAGGGCAGGGCGCGATTGCTTGCCGAGATCGGTCGGCTTTCCTCCGATTACCAGCATCGGACGTCCGTCGAAGCGGTGGCGGCGCTCGCGATCGCGACGGTGTCATCGGCGTTCGATCCGAATTCCAGTCACCCCGCGCAGATGTGGGTGGGCGGTCTGCGTCACCTCGGTGAGCGCGGCGAGCAGCCCCTTCCCGTTCAGCATTTGGAGGACCGCCGATGAGGTTTACCGCGCACGCGCATGGCCAGCTTGAACGTGCACGAGACCAGTTGGTGGAGCAGTACCTGCACGGCGACCCGAATGTGGTCGGCGTCGGCCTTGGATTCAGGCTGCGCCGTGGGTCTTGGCAAGAAGAGCCCGTTGTGACCGTCCTCGTGGAGAAGAAGCGCCCGAAGGCTCTGATCAGCCGCCGCAGGTTGCTTCCGGACACGGTCACGATCGACGGTGTGCGTTGGGGCGTGGACGTGGTGGAGGCCGGGCCGGCTCCGACTCTCGGAGCCGGACTCGTCGCACCGGACGGGACAACAACACTGGCAGGACCGATCGACGCGGCGTTCCGACCGCCCCGCCAGGGATGCGGCATCTCCAACCAGGTCACCGGCAACGTCACGGCCACCTATGGCGCAACCGTCATCGACCTCACCGACAATGCCCCAGCGATGCTGACGGCCGCCCACGCCGTCGGACGATCGAACCAAGCGAAGGCCGGGGAGAGCATCATCCAGCCGGGGTTCGCGGCCAACGCGGGCACGCAACCGATCGGCACACTGAAGCGGTACGTCCCGCTCCAAGACGGCACCGAGGTCGATGCGGCGCTGGCCGGGTTCGCATCCGGCATCGGCAACACCACCGCCGTCGCGAACGACCTGATGCCTGAGATCAGCCCAACTCATCCGGCGGTCGGCATGACAATTGCGGGCAACAACTACGGGTTCTGCTACCTGACGGTCGCTGAGACAACGCGCACGCAGCTCAACTTCAAGTTCCCGAACGCCACGTCAGCGTCCAACTGCACAAAGGCACCCACCGTCGGCATGAAGCTGGAGAAGGTCGGTCGGACATCCGCCTACAGCTCCGGCACCGTGATGAGCATCGGGAACACCATCAAGGTCGACGCGGGATCTCCGGTCGGGCAGATCACCATCAAGAACGTGATCTTCGTGCCGTTCTTCTCGCTGCTCGGCGACTCGGGCTCGATCGCCTGCGAAGGCGGAGACGGCAAGACCTACCCCGACTTCGGCCTGATCCCCTGTCCGCTTCTCGGCACCATCGGCAGCTACTACGGCTTTGACCTGACCAGCGAGAACGCCCTAGCGGACCAGTTGCGCGACAGCTACCTGATGCAGTCGCCGGTCGGCCGCCTGCTCATTCAGGGCACGTATATGAACAGCCAGATGGTCAAGGACCGGCTGGCCGGGAAGACCCCCACAACCGAGGAGCAGTACTACGCGCAGCAGTTCCACACCCGGTACCGCGACTTCATCGCGAACGTCATCACGGACCCGACCTCGACGGCGACGGTGACCGAGCAGCATCTGCGGGACACGGTCTTCATCATGGACGGGCTGAGCCAGTCGGTCCTCACCGCGGAAGAAGCTAAAGCCGCTTGGACCATGTACGACCAGGTCCTCGTCAAGATGCTCGGCATGAACCGGACGCAGATGATCGCGTTCATGAACAACGACGCCCTGGCACAGCAGGTCTACACCGCGCTGAAGGCGGTACCTACCGTGGACATGACACCGTCGGCGCCGTTCGAATGATCCTGGCCGACCACAACGAGCGTGTCGTCCGGCGCATGGTAGAGCTGGCGAACAGTCTGCCGGTGGCGGTCCGTCCGGCGGTCGTCGAGCTGGCGGGGAGGCCCGGCAAGCTCCTCCGGGCCTCCCTTGTCGCGGCATGTGCGGCGTTCGGTCCCGGGGGCGCCGACCCCGGCCGAACGGCGCGGCTCGGGGCTGTGGTGGAGCTCCTTCACTTGGCCTCGCTCCTGCATGACGACGTGATCGACCGCGCGGACATCCGGCGTGGGGTCCCGTCCGCCCATGCGAAGTTCGGTGCGGAGCGGGCCTCGCTGGCCGGCCTCGCGTGCTTCTCCCTCGCCGGAATGGAGGCCGCCGAGCTGGGTGCGGGAATCAGCCGTGCCGTCGCTGAGGCCGCCGCAGGACTGGCTTACGGCGAGATGCTGGACGTCGAGCGCGCCTTCGACACCCGGCTCTCGTTGGACGACTACCTCGAGCTGGCCCAGCGGAAGACGGGCGACCTCTTCCAATTGTGCTGCGTCCTCGGGGCGGCCGAGGCACGCCTCGTACCGGACGTGGCCCGTCTACTCGCCCGGTTCGGAACCGCGTTCGGCGTGGCGTTCCAGCTTCTGGACGACTGCCTCGACCTGGATCCCGATGCGCGCTCCGGTAAGCCGGACGGCAACGATCACCTCCTCGGTGTCTTCGGCGCGCCCACACTCTGCGCTCTCCACCGGGACCACACAGGCGAGTTGGCAGCCCTGCTCATGGACCCGGCCCTTCGTCCTGAGGACGGCCCCAAGGTCAGGGCACTGGTGATCGACCTTGGCGGCCTCGCGGCAGCCCGTTCTCTGGCCGAGGATCAGCTCGCCACCTGCGAGAGCGCATTGACTGAACTCCCACCAGGCGAGGCTCTCGAAGGCCTCGCCGCTTACTTGACTCTGCTCAGGGAGACGACGTGCCCGACGACATCTCCACCGACGTCCTGATCGTCGGTGCGGGCCCTGCCGGTGCAACCACCGCTCTCGCACTCGCCCGCCGGGGTATCCGTCCCCTGCTGGTCGGACCACTCGTCCCTCCCGGCGAGAGCCATGACGTCCTCCTCAGCGGTCCCGCCGTGCGTGCGCTGACCCTCCTGGACGCCATTCCTCGCCTGCCGATTCTCAAGATCGACTCAGCGGAGCTCCGCTGCGGGGACGGTCGTCCACGTGGGCTCGCGGTCACAGGCTCCGCGGCCTGTTCCGATGGTGCCCTGCGGGGTGGCCTCATCCGGGCCGCCACAGACGCAGGAGCGACACACCTCAACGCGAAGGCAACCGAGATCGTTCTGCTTCCCGGCGGAACACACATGGTGGAGCTGTCTTCGGGTGTGACCGTCACGGCACGGCACATCGTCATGGCAACGGGTGCTCCGTCCGGCTCTCCCAACGGAACCGCGGTGGCTCAGCGGCTGACCGGCGTTCGCCTGGACGAATCGATCGTCATGCGGCTTCCGGCCCCCGCTACATCCGATCCGCGTGAGACACCGGTGTTCGTCTGGGTGACGCCCAGTTCAGAGGACAGCGTTGTGACGGTGGGGACCGCCCAGCTCGGTGTCCAGGACGTCGACCTCATGGCGCGCGCCCTCCGCGACCTCGCTGCGACGGATCCGCGTTTTCACGACGCCATCCCCATTGGTGTCCCCCACTCGGGACCACTCAGCAGCACCTTCAGCCCTGAGGCTGCTGTAGTGAACGACCGTCTTCACATCGGAGATGCCGCGGGCCTCGCCAATCCATTCACCGGGGAAGGTATCGGCGGGGCGGTCGAGAGCGGCCTTCTCGCCGCGGATTGCATCGCCGACTTCGTGGACGACCCGCTCAGCGCCGCATCCGCGTACAGGAGTCGGCTGGCCGCGAGCTATGTGGGCTACTTCGAGACGGCCCGGCATGCCGCTCGCCGGTATCACCTGACGTGGCGAGTCCTCTCCGCCACCGCTGACAGCGACCGTCCCTTCTTCGCCAAGGCACGCCGCACCGTCCTGCTGCCCGAGGGCATTTCGAGCTTGACGGGTACCGAGCGCATGGAACTGCCCAGCGCGATCGGAGCGGTCCTCGCTCCGTTCCTGGCGGCCTGTGACGAGATCGGCGTGGCAACGATCCGTGGCGAATGGCCCTTCCTTGCCAGGCTTCTGATCGCCGCCGACTCGTCTCCGCACGAGCGACTTCGGCCGGCTGTCCCGTTCTACGCCGCACTCGCCGCAGCCGGGCGGCCACCCTCGCCGGAGTACGCAGCGCTCGGCTCCGCGATCGAACTCGCAACGCTGGGGGCCATGGTCTTCCTCGGCCCTGGCGGGACACCGACCGAGTCTCGTGGCGTCGACTGGAGCTCGACCAGCGTCGTGCTCGCCGGAGACTTCCTCCTGGCCCAGGCCACCCGGCTCGTGGCCGTGCACGCTCCGGACATCGCATGGTCCTTCTCGGATTGGCTCGGCGAGCTGGCAGCGTTGAGAGCCGAACGCCTCGACCCCGGCAGCGGCACTCCCGCAGAGGAAGTCTTCTCAGCACTCCTGGAGTTCCCCGCCCGCATCGGCGCCCAACTAGGCGGCGCGGATTCAGACGTCGTAGAGACCTTGCGAGAGTATGGACGCCTGGCAGGCCGAGTCTTCCTCCACGCCGAGGACATGCTTTCCCTGCGCGGCAGGCCCACTCGCCTGGACGCGACCCGCACGGCCTTGGCCGAAGGACGCGTATCGGACATCGACCCCGCTATGCCCGTTGCAGGCGCTCTCCGCGAGGCCCAAGCCTCCTGTGGCCGGGCGAGCGCGGCTGCCCTAGCCGCAGTGGTGGCCGTCCCGGACGAGACGGCCACCCACATCCTTCGTGCCTTCATCACCGCCCTGGCACCAGCACCCGTCTGTTGTTGATGCTGGCAACAGCAAGCCGGAAGGCGCTGCGTGACATGAGTAGATGCCCAGCTTTCGGGGCCTTGCTGTCTCGAACCGCAACCCCCTCAGGTGCCCAGGCCAGTTCAACACAGTGATCGCCATCCTCACCGCTATGGGAGGACTTTCGCCACGAGCCGTCCGTCATCGTGACCACCTCTGCAAGGACTACGCCTGGCCCAGTTGCTTGATCCACCCCACAGCGGAGCCGAACACAGCACGGTCGACAAGAAGGTGGCCCACATGGGGGGCCTTGCTGTCCCGGATCAGGACACCCGCTCCCGCCGCCGCGACCTCGACACACTGATCGCCGTCGGCATGGCTGCGGGTGGACTTGCGCCACTCAAGCTCGGTCACGTCCACCTGTTCTCAAGCTCCTTCCCAATGAAGTCGCGTGAGTCCGCCACGTTCAAAGCACGCGCCTGAAGCATCGCGAACAACTCGTTCGCCTTCGTCAAGTGCTCTGTCTCTTCGGAAGTTTCGCCCCCGAAGACCGAAGCCGCATATGCGGACTCCTCGCGATTGCTCTGAGTCGCAATCGCGAACGACCCTTTGACAAACGGATAGTAAGCCGTGGGTGAGATCTGAAGATAGACCCCAGGCCGACCTGAAAGCTCGATCAGATGCCTGAGCTGCTCGTTCATGACCTCGGGCGAGCCCACCTCTCGCCGCAGAACCGACTCGTCCAGGATGAAGCACGCCGTCAGCGCCGGATCCCGCTTGAGCACTTCCTGACGCTTCAGCCTGGCCAGCAGGTCCGCGTCACTCGGCAGGATGGCGCGGGCGTACGACTCGACCTGCAGCAGGCCTTCCACGATGTCCGCGGAATAAGTACGAAGCATGGTGGCCGTGGCTTCGCGGGTGGCAAAGTCGACGTAGTACTGCGGGTACTTGGCGCTGCTGACGAGCTCATCCCATGCCTCGGCGACGTCGTCATTCCGCTTGAGGGCCGCGCCGAGCCGTTCGGAGAAGTCCTTGCGGCATCTCGTGCGCCCGAGCTCGATGAGTGCGATGTAGCTGCGGGTGACGTTGACGAGCTTGGCCAGGTCGGCCTGGCTGAGCCCCGCCTCCACGCGGAAGCGCTTGACCTTCGCGCCGAACGTGCGCAGGTGCGGATCGATCTTCTTCGCGGCCATGAGAACCCCTGACCCGGCTCCGGCATCACCCGGTAACCGCTGCTAGTGAGTCGTGACTGCTCCCCCGGTCTCAGCTCAACGTACGTCGCTTCGTGACTGGATGATGACAGAACGCAAGAACTTCCCGACTCATTTTCGAGGCGCAGGTGATGATCACAGATTCCCAACTTCGGCCGACTCCGCCACCGACCGGCGTCGCGGTACTGGAGGTCGAATCCGAGCCCGAATCCATCAAGGCTGCTCGCGACTTCGTCGCGGACTGGTTCACCGAGCACGAGTACGACGGCGACCTCGTCTACCTCGCACGCACAGTGGTCACGGAATTGGCCACGAACGCACACCGCCATGGCTCCGCCAACGGCGACCCCATCACCACACGCGTCTTCCATACGGACGCGGGCCCCGTCATAGAGGTACTGGACGCGAGCGCCAAACTTCCGTCCGTCGAGCCCCTCACTCTCGACGGACTGACCGGACGCGGCCTCGCGATGGTGGACCTCATGGTCCCGGCATGGGGATTCGCACGTCTCCAGGAAGGAGGCAAGGTCGTATGGGCGCTCCTACGCGCGCACGCGTGAGCGCTCGCACACTCCTAACGGCCGTCCTCCGCGACCTCTACCCGCACTGGGACGTCTTCGTGGACAACCGGGGAATCTGGCGCGCCGCCGGCACCACCCTCATCAGCGCGTCATCCGCCGAAACTCTCCTCGACGCCCTGACCACCGCCGACCCCGACGCCACCACCAAGGCCGCCATCCGCTTCACGCACATATCGTGACCTCAGCGCGGTGAACCCTGTGCGCATACAAGTCGCTTCACGCACCAGCCTCTGTCTCTTCGACAGGCCAGATGAACGGGCCACGTCCGGGCGGCAGCACGCACACAGCAATGCCGCCGCCCGGACCTTCCCTCAGAAGCTCGTGCCAGCCATATTGGGCGTAGCCACAAACGTTCCCGTAATTGCAGTACGTCCCCAACAAGCTGGACCGGGTGCGGCTACGGGAGCTTCGAGTACGAGATCATGCCGATGTGCAGAGGCAGGATGACCGTGCTGGCACCGGCTGCTGCGGGCAGGCCGCCGAGCTGGTTGAGGAACGCGTTGCCGTTGTCACTGCACCCGCTCGCCGCCGGAACAGGGAACGTGTTGTCCACGACCGTTCCCGCGTGCACACCCGGTGCGGCAACACTCCACGGGACGCCACTGATCGGCTGGTACGGGGGCGGCGGAGCGGTGGTGCCGGTGATCAGATGTACGGAGATCGGATTGGCGTTCGTCCCGACCGTGCAGTTGCTTCCGAGGTCGCCACCCGTGAACCTGATCTTGAAACTGAGGTTCAGGTTCGCGTCCGGGGTGAACTCGAAGGCACCCGCGTACTCGGGCTGGGCATAGACCGGCTCGCCGTGCCGAGTCGCCACCTGGAACCGCTCACCGCGAAGCGCCCCGAAGACCTGGGTAGGTCCCGAGTCGTCGAACCAAGGACTCCCGAAGGTCAGCTTGAGCGGGGTGTCGATGGCGTGGGTGACGTTGCCGATCGTCACGCTTCCACTGCTGGCGATCGCCTCTGAGCAGAACGAGCCGGAGACATCCGCGCCCGCGGGGAGGGGCGGGCAGTCCGCGTAGTCGAAGGTGGGGATCGTATCGGTCAGTGTGGCCTGGCGCGCCTGGGCGGGGGCGGCCGCCAGGCCCAATGCGGCGGCGGCCACAGCGGTGGCGCAGAACGCGCGACGTGCAGACTTGCTGAGTCTCATGGTTCTCCTTGCCGAAGGGTGAACATGGGCTGAGCTGTCTGGCCTAAGGAAGCTTGGAGTAGGAGATCGCACCGAGGTACGTCGGCAGCACGATCGAACTCGCGCCCGCCGGTGCGGGCAGACCGCCGAGCTGGTTGAGGAACGCGTTGCCGCTGTCGCCACATCCGCTCGCCCCCGGAACGGAGAACGTGTTGTCGACCATCGTTCCCTGGTGAACACCCGGCGCGGCCAGCGTCCATGGGACTCCGGTGATCGGCTGATACGGAGGCGGGGGCGTGGTGGTTCCGGTGATCAGATGCGCGAAGATGGGATGACCGTCCGTCCCGACCGTGCAGTTACTTCCGAGGTCGGCCCCCGTGAACCTGATTTTGAATCGGAGATCCAGGCCCGGATAGCCTGGAAGCAAATCAGAGGTACCCGCAGATTCGACTCGGGCATATACAGGCTCCCCCTGCCGAGTCGCTACCTGGAACGGTTCGCTGCGCAGTCCGCCAAAGATATTGGCGCCATACCCAGATTCATCAGACCAGGGGCTCCCGAAGGTAGTCTTGAGCGGGCTGTAAATATCGTGAGTGACGTTTCCGATTGTCACTTTCGCGCTGGGGGAGATCGTTTCAAAGCAGAACGAGCCGGAGACATCCGCGCCCGCGGGGAGGGACGGGCAGTCCGCGTAGTCGAAGGTGGGGATCGTATCGGTCAGTGTGGCCTGGCGTGCCTGGGCGGGGGCGGCCGCCAGGCCCAGCGCGGCGGTGGCCACGGCGGTGGCGCAGAACGCGCGACGTGCTGACTTACTGAGTCTCATCTTCTCTCCTTCGCGGGGTGCGGGTGGACGAGTCGTGCCCTTCGCTGCGGGTGGGCGGCGGGCACGACTCGGGTGCCTACATTTCGCTAGGGAAGCGCGGTGTACGCCTTCTGGCCGATGTACTCGTTGAAGATCATCTGGTTCTTGCCCGCCGCCGACGGGATCCCCGCCTGGAGGTTGACGATCGCGTTGACGAGTCCGATGTCCAGGGCGCAGCCCTGGGCGCCGGGGACGGAGAACGTGTTGTCCACGTGGGTCGCCGAGCGGATCACGAACGGCGTCCTCTGGACGATCGTCGCGGCCTTACCGGTGATCGGAGCGGTACCGGCGGGCGGGTTGGTCGTGCCCGTGGTCAGGTTCAGCGTGATCGGGTTGCCGCTGCTGCCGATCAGGCACGTACCGCCGAGGAACGGGTTAGTGAGGCGGATCTGCATGCCGAGCGTGATGTGGAAGTCCGGCCCCGTCGGCTGGTCGAAGACGCCCGCGTACTCCGGCTTGGCGTAGACCGCCGTCACGATGGGGTCACCGAAGATGCCGGGCTGGACCAGCATCTTGTCCGCCTGCATCTTCCCGAAGATCGGCGTGTACAGCTGCGTGTCCGGGTTCAACGCACTCGCGAACGTCATCTTGATCGGCGACGTGATCTGCTGGTTGAAGTTGCCCAGCTGGAACGTCCCGCTCGTGACGATCGCCTCCATACAAATGGAGCCTTCCTTCACGTACGGCGCCGGCAACGTCGGGCAGTCCGCGAAGTCGAACGTCGGAATCGGGTCATCCGCATGCGCGGCCGTCCCCGACATGACACCCGTAACCGTCGCAAGAGCAGCGACACCCGCCGCCGCTCGACGCCAGCCACGCTTTGTGGACGCGAGTTTCCGCATGGCCATCTCCTTCTTCCCTGCCAGCCCGTCGTCCGGGCTGGAGTCGATTTGAGAAACAGCCCCCGATAAATGCCGTCGGCCCCGGCCTTCTTCCTGGCAGGTAGCCGACTACCCGCCCTCACATCGGGCGGGGACGTGGAACGGGCCGTGTCCGCACAGGGGTGGTGGTCGCGCGGACACGGCCCGGGTCAACGGAACTACGGGAGAGCCGTGTAGGCCTTCTGCCCGATGTACTCGTTGAAGACCATCTGGTTCTTGCCCGCCGCCGCCGGGACACCGGCCTGGAGGTTGACGATCGCGTCGACCAGGCCGACTCCGAGCCCGCATCCGTTGGCGCCCGGCACCGCGAAGGTGTTGTCCACGTGGGTCGCCGAGCGGATCACGAACGGCGTCCTCTGAACGATCGTCGCGGCCTTACCGGTGATCGGAGCGGTACCCGCCGGCGGGCTGGTCGTGCCCGTGGTCAGGTTCAGCGCGATCGGGTTGCTGCTGCTACCGATCAGGCAGCTGCCGCCGAGGAACGGGTTGCTCAGACGGATTCGCATGCCGAGCTTGATGTGGAAGTCCGGCCCCGTCGGCTGGTCGAAGACGCCCGCGTACTCCGGCTGAGCGTAGACCGCCGTCACGATGGGATCACCGAAGATCCCCGGCTGGACCAGCATCTTGCTCGCCTGCATCTTCCCGAAGATCGGCGTGTACAGCTGCGTGTCCGGGTTCAACGCACTCGCGAACGTCATCTTGATCGGCGACGTGATCTGCTGGTTGAAGCTTCCCAGCTGGAACGTCCCGCTCGTGACGATCGCCTCCATACAAATGGAGCCTTCCTTCACGTACGGCGCCGGCAACGTCGGGCAGTCCGCGAAGTCGAACGTCGGAATCGGGTCATCCGCATGCGCGGCCGTCCCGGACATCAGACCCGCGGTCGTCGCGAGAGCCGCGACACCCGCCGCCATCCCACGCCCCGTCCACTTGGTGAACGACTTATTGCGCATGGCCTTGCCTTTCTCCTCTGTCGGCCCACGGTTGGACCGAAATCGATGGGGAGCGACGACCCGACGACGGCAGGGCGCGTCAGGGAGAGGTGATCTTCTGGTGCGGACTGAACGAGAAGCTGTCGCCGGAAAAATTCCAGCTCGCACTCGGCTGCAAGTCCGGGTCCGGGTTATCACATTGAGAGTGGACGCCGACGCTCACCATATTATCGGAAAGACCATCAGGAATGCTGAGTCGATCTCTAGTGGTATCAAGCGTCAGGAGTCCCAATGTGGCTGGCGAATCTGTCTCATAGTCATTGGCTATGAGATTCAAGCTGAAGTCGCAGCCGTCAGACCCCGCCAACTCGAACTTAACCCCGGCCATAGTCATGGACCATTGACCTGGCGTTCCTTGATCCCGCCGCATGTGAAGCGTCCAGGGGAAGCCGGTGCCGCGGACCGTGGTCGGAACTCCACCATTAGCTCTTACGCACTTCTTGAACTCGGCCCCACTAACGGTGGCGACCCGATACATAGACAGGTAGCGCCCACGTTTGAAACTCATCTTCAAGGTCGCGGAGTCACAGCGGACCGAATTGCCGTTCGCGCCAGTCAAAGTGAATGGACTGACCGTTGCTCGTGCCGCCCCACCTGGGAGAATCGTATACGCGGCCGGTTCCGGCTCGTTCTCGCAGTCCCACGGAATATTCGGGCTCGAATTACACCACGGACCGGATTCGATCTTCAGATAGTTACTAGTTCCGGCACTGGTCGCGTCCACGAGAGGCGTCAGGTCTTCCCCAACCCCGCAGCCACTGAAGCTCGGAACGTATACACGTCCCGTATAGGTACCGCCCATCTCCGGGCTCAACACACCGACACTGGCATTGCCCATATCCGCAGAAATGTCCAGTGGAAGTGCGCCAGTATGACAGTTCTCTCCAATTCCCAGCCTGGTGCCGTTTACGGATATTCCTCCGACCCGGAGGTCTACAAATGAGCGCGCATAGACACGAGTCTCAAAAGGAACCGGAATGCTGGAATCCAGTGGCGCATCGAGGTATAGATTCGCCATTTCATTGGAGCCGCCAGGTGGGGCCGTCTGCCTGGTGACCACCGTTGCAGTCGTCGGCATGAATCCAAACCCCAAAGCAGTCCCGGTCGATGGAGTAGTGGCATTACTCCCATAACTCAGGCTTCGGAAATAGTTATGCGCAAAATCGGGGTGACTCTGGATGCTCATGCGGAATCTGATCTGCGCGCCAACCGGAACGGCGGCCTTCAATTTTCCCAAATTTCCAAATCCTGCCGCCTTCCCGCACTTGGGTTGACCTTGACGCGGCGGCCTCAGCGGGCCTGGGGTCGTTCCGGGCACCGGAGGGGGCTCCCCCAGGCGGGGGTCTGGATTCATCCCTCCGCCCGGTTCTGTCGGGGAGGGAGGGACGATGCAGTCGGCGCGTGAATCGTCTTCCGTCGGCTGACTTGCCATCGGTGATTGCTTGGGCAGGGGAGAGGCTGTCGTACCTCCCTTCAAGGCCAGTCTTCCGAGAACCGTCCCGCCCGTAGGAGTGCAGGTCAGCGTGCTATTGAACGCCTTCTTTCCCCCCGCCGACAGCCGGAGCACCATCTGCCCGGCCTTCCAGAAGACCTGCCCCGCCTGATCCGTCAGGAGCGCAGGGACGGCTCCGGTCCCCTGCAGAACCACCTGGTCCGTCCGGCCTGGGGCTGACGTCAACGAGAAGGCAGGCCATCCCGCATTGACAGACGTCTGGCCTTGGCTGACGTTCACCGCGATCGATGCCATGCCGTTCAGCGAAGGTGCTGGCGCCACCCCCGTCGAATCTGGTTGGCCGACAGCCATCAGCTCGCTGCGGAGACTTCCCGGTGCCTTCAGCGTCACGCCGACATCGCTGATATGCACCGGCGTATTGGTCTTACCAGCTGCGGGTATCTTGGCCTTGACCTCAAGGGCCACCTCGTATGTGGCTTTGGGCGTCGCACACAGGTAGCTCACCTGCGCCCCGATATCAGCGGACGCGACTCGGACAGTGGCCAGTACGCCTGCACTTGCCAGCAGGGCGGTCACAGTTGCGCCTCGTGCGACTCGGCGGGGGCTCGCGAGCATGAAGGTCCTTCTGGATCAGGTAGCGGGGCGGGCCGCCACAGGAGTCCCCGTGGCGGCCCGGTCATCGGCCTACGCCGTTACAGACGTCAGGTGTGGGAGTTGATGGTCAAGAAGCCCGTCGCCGGGGATCCGGGGGTGACCGTGAAGCTGCCGTTGAGCGAGATGGAGTCGCCGGCGTTGATCAGGGTGGGGTCGCAGTTGGCGTCCACCGTCTGAACGGTCAGGTTGGAGGTGCTGCCCGTGCCGCCGGTGGTCAGGGCGTGGGAGGTGTTGCTGTAGCTGCCGCTGATGGTGCCGCCGGCGCCGCCGGGGCCCGAGACGGTCGCGTGGCAGTTGTCACTGCCGACGATGGACGCCTTGATACCGGTCAGCGTGCCGGGGGTGACCCCGGAGGCGTTGGTCACGCCCGTCACGTTCATGGTGTAGGGGAATCCGGACGTGGTGACCTGCACCGTGATGCCGGCGGGGCCCGAGCACCAGCCGCTCGGGTTGGCCGGGCTGGACAGGGCGAGGCTGGAGACGGTCGCGACTCCGGCGAGCGGGAGGTTCACCCCGATCTGGGAGGTGCCAGCCGCCGTCCCCTTGCTACAGGTGATCGCCGCGCCGGTGCTGTTGTCCTTCGCCGTCACGTTGCCCGAGTTGACGCCGCTGATGGGGTTGCTGGGTGCGACGGCTCCGGTGGCCGAGATGTCGACGCCGGTGACGGCCGAGGCAGGGATGCTGGTGAGGCCGAGGGCGGCGACGGCGACGGCGCCGCCAATAATGGTGTTGCGAGTGAGCTTGCGCATGCCGGTTCTTGTTCCCTTCAGTGGGGTGATCTGCGAGTTCTCGTAGGGACGCTGGCGGCTTGTTTCGGGCATCTCCTCTACCTGTCGGAAATGGACGGGCGCTGCTCGGCGGCGGTGATTCTCTACTCCCCCACCGGGGGATCTAGGGTCTCCCTGGCCCGTCCGTCTGCATGGTCTGACGATAAGCGGGGGCCCCAGCGAATTCAATAGGGGATTTGGAACTTTTTCGACTTATCACAGAGTGACAAACGGCATGGGCGCAGAATCCACTCGGAGTGAGTTTTGGATCTTGCGTTTTTATCACCGAGTGATGATCCTTGTGACGCCAGAGGTCAGCGGTGGAGGTGATGACGATCGGGACGAGCCGGCCGTTCACACACCGATCTCGGAAGCGCGCTTCCTCAAACAGGTCCCCCGGACGGGTGCCGGGATGCACGGCCAACATCTTCGGAGGCACTGTTCTCGCTGGCCAGAGCCCTAAGCGGTGCTTTCGGAACCGATGCGGACAACGCCCCACGGCCGCCGCGGGAGCCGCCGTGCACACCGGTTCGCCACCTCGCGTGGGCGCATCACGTCGCCATGTGGCGAATCCTCGGCAGCCCAGGCTCGAACACTCACGCCCGGCACCTCTCCAGCAGCGTTCCAAGGGGTGACTCTTCGAGCACGGGCAGTACGGGGATTTCTGTCCTTTTTCTTCATCAGTTACCAACCGCCGTCAACTCGCTACCCGCGAGCAGTTTCCATCTATCGGGATCACCTCGACTGATCGATGAATTTTCACGTGCCACTACACCTTCCTCTGCGAGTGGCGCGATCGGTACGTAAGGTGACCACTAGATTCCTTCTCGCTTCGCAAGATGGATCAGCGAATGATGGTTATGCGAGGGTTGATCGGATAAGTGCCGAACATGCTGAAGGCGTCACCCACGTTGACGAACGTGGGGTCACAGTTGTTATCCACCGACTGGACGGTCAGGTTGTTGGTACCGACGGGCCGATTGATGTTCAGGGAGTGTGCAGAGTTGCTGTAGTTGGCACTGAGGGTTCCGCCAGCACCGCCAGGGCCTCCGACGACCACGTGGCAGGCATCGCCGCCGACGATGGTCAACTTCACACCTGTCAGCGTGCCGGGCGTCACGTAGGAGACGGTGGAGCCCGTCACGTTGAAAGCCCAGGGCGTGGTCGTGTCAGCTGTGACCTGCTGCGGGAAGAATCCCTCGCACCGGCCGTTCCAGCCGGAGTACGGGCTCGTGAGTGTCAATGAAGTGATCCGAAAAACGGGGCTCGCTTGAGGGGCGTCAACGTCGGCGGTCCCCGTTCCGATCGAGTTCGTGCAGCCAAAGCCCCAACCGGTCGCGTTGTCGCGGAAGGAGACATTGCCAGAGTTTGTGAGCGTGATGTCTTGGGTGGTGGTCAGCCCCTGCCCGGTCGCGTGGGCGGTGGCCGTGGTGAGGGCGAGGACCGACGTCGCTGCGACGACGCCGACCATGCTCTTGCGTACCGACTGCTTCACTACTGGTCTCCCTTCGACCGGGCGATCGCGACAGGCGGGTGCTTGTCGCTATGTGCTGAGGCGCTCGTTCAGCCTCCGAAGGTGTCGATGGCCCTGAGTTCCTAGAGCAGGTTGAGGGGCGGGCTGATCGTGAGCGAGACCCTCATTGAGAAGGAGTCGCCCGCGTTGATCAGCGTGGGGTCGCAGTTGAAATCCACCGTCTGGGCGGTCAGGTTGGAGGTACTGCCGGTACCGCCGGTGGCCAGGACGCTGGCAGAAATGTTGTATGTGCCGCTGACAGTCCCACCGGCACCGCCGGGGCCTGTGACGGTCGCGTGGCAGTTGTCGCTGCCGACGAAGGACGCCTTGATGCCGCTCAGGGAAGCGAGCGTCACCCCGCCGGTCAGGCCAGTCACGCTGAGGGGCCACGGGAAGCCGGACGGGGTGATCTGCACCAGGATGCCGCCGGGGCCGGAGCACCAGCCGTTCGGGTTGGCCGGGCTGCTGAACGTCATCGAGGTGATCTGGGCGACGGGGTTCGGCGGAGGAGTGCCGTCCTGCGCCGTCCCCGTTCCCGTCACCTTGGTGCAGGAGATCGTCTCGCCGGTCGAGTTGTCCTTCCACGTCGCGGTGCCGGTGAGGGTGATCGGGTGGGTGGTGGTCAGCCCTTGCCCGGTCGCGTGGGCGGGGGCGGTGGTGAGGGCGAGGACCGAGGTGGCCGCGATGACGCCGACCATGGCCTTGCGTACCGACTGCTTCACTACTGTTCTCCCTTCGACCGGGCGGTCACGGCAAGCGGGTGCTTGTCGCTATGTGCTGAGGCGTTTCGTTCAGCCTCCGAAGGTGTCGATGGTGCTGAGCTTCCAGGTGCCGCCCACTCGGATCGCGGTCACGGCGAAGACCGCGGCCGAGTAGCTGGTCTGGTTCTTGTCGGTGCGGGTGTTGCGCTGGTCGGCGAAGATCAGCAGGCGGGCCTTGTCGTCCGTGAGGGACTTGACCGCCGTGTCGGTGACGGTGGTCGTCAGGATCTGCTTCTGCTGGGGGGCCTGCTGGCGGACGGTCGCGAACATCGCGTCGTACTGCCGGACGGCGTCCCCCGTGAGCAGCTTCTTCGCGGCCTGCTCAGTCTTGGCGGTGTCGGCGTAGTTGTACGAGAACACCGTGTTCAGCGCGCTCGTGACCTCGCCCTTCACCTCGCTCGTGCGGGCGTTGTCGGTGAGGGCGTGGTTCTCGGACGCCGCATTACCGGTCAGGGCGTTCGCCTTGGTCGCCGTCCAGGCGGCCGTGGTCCCGAAGGCGATGGTGACGACGCCCAGGAGCGCGACGACGCGCGTGCGGGCGGTGCCGGGGATCCGCTTCTTCTTGGTCTCTGTCTTCTTGTCCATCAGTTACCAGACGAGGTCGCGGCCTGACCGAGGGCGGAGAGCCTCCACCCGTCGGATGTCCTGGTCAGCTGCCCGGAGAGGCGCCGGATCGTGGTCGACGTCTTCCCGTCGGGGGTCGTGACCGTCACGCGGATCGCGACCATGACGCCGGCCTTGCCCGCGTCCGAGTCCAGTTCCGTGATGCCGGACTCCAGGATCTTGGCGGTGCTGACCGTCTTCGCCTTCGTCACCGAGTCGGCGAGCTGCTGGCGGCCCTGGACGATCTGGTTGTACAGGTCCGCGGTCGTCGAGTCCTGCCAGAGGGACAGGCCCTGGTCGACCTTCGTGTAGTCGAGCGTGTTCAGGTTGACGACCTCCTGCTCGGCGGAGCGGAGCACGTCGTCGCGCATACGGGCCTGGCCGAGGGTCTTGTCGTTCGACGCCTGGTGGTAGCTCCAGCCGAACCAGGCCGCGGCGAGGCCGGCGATGACCGTAACTGTGATCGCGATGAGGATCAGGGGGTCGCGGCGCCAGCCTCGTTTGGTCTCGGGCTCGGCGGCCTCCGGCTTGGACGGTTCCGGTTCTTCGGGTTCCGGTTCCTCCGCCTCGGCTTCGGCCTTCTCCTCGGGTTCGGGCTCGGGTCGTTTGGTGACGTCCCTGGTCCTGACCTTGGACTTCGGCTTTGGCTCGGCCTTCTCCTCCTCCGCCGGTGCGGCGGCGGTGTCGGCCTCGTCCTTGAGTTCTTCCTTGGTGTCCACCTGAAATCCACCCCTTCCTTCAGGCGGCCCGCAGTTCGGTGATGCGCCACGTCGCACCGGAACGGCGGGCTGTGACGATGAGCTGGGCGGCGACGGGCGTGCCCGTGGCCTTGCCCGCCCGTGTCGACTGCTGGTCGAGGAACACCACGACCACAGCCGTTCCGTCGCGGTCGAGCCGGACGAGTCCGGCGCGCGAGACCTTGGTGGTCAGCGCGAGCTGCTGGCGCGGCGCCTCCTGGCGCACCTGCCCGAACAGCGACTGGTACTGGGCCGCGGCCTTGCCCGTGAGCAGGCTGGACGCGGCGCGGGACGTGGTGTCCGGGTCGGTGTAGGAGTAGGTGAAGACGCGCTCCACCGCCTTGCTGACGTTCGAGAGGGCGTCGGCCGTGGCCGCCTTGTCGAGCAGGGCGCGGTTGGTGGCGGGGCCGCCGGACGCGCGGTCGGACGCCCAGGTGTTCAGGGCCAGTGCGCTCCCGGCGACGACGACCGCCAGAAGATAGGGCCACCAGCGCTTGAGGAGGATCCGGGAGCGCTTCTCGGGCTGCTTCCGCTTCTTCTTCGGCCTCGCGCGGACCTCGACCTCGACGCTCACAGGTGGCCTCCCGGGGCGACCGGCGTCAGCGATTCGACCTTCCACAGGCCGTCGGAGATCCGCTTCATGCCGACCTCGAACCGTTTCCGCTGCTCGGAGGACGGCGCGCCGCCCGAGTCCGCGCCGAGGAACACCCGGACGGATGCCAGGACCGTCGCCTTCCCCGCGTCCTTGTCGAACGTGGTGACCGCCGCGGCCGTGACCTCGCCGCGGGTCGGGACCCGCTGCTTGGCGAACGACGCCTGGGCGGCGGGGAGATCGCGCTGGAGGGCGTCGCGGAGGGTGCCGGTGGAGATGTCGAGCCAGTGCTCCATGTCGAGCTGGGCCCGGGACGGGTCGACGCTGTTCAGCATCACGATGTCCCGGACGGCGGTGTCCCGCATGTCGTCCCGCTGGGCGGCGTAGGTGCGGTCCTCGTTCCAGACCGTCCCGGACCACCGCCACCCCGCGAACCCGAGGAACGCGAGGGAGGCGGCGACCAGGACGAGCCCGACGATGCGTGTCATTGCCCGATCCCCAGGAGCTGCTGGAGCGACGTCCCGGACTCGCGTCCCATGGCCGGGAGCCCGACGGCGGTGAAGATCGGCTGCGCGGCGGTGAGGTTGGCCCTGTCCACACCGGGGACGGCCGCGGGCGGCACGCCGTAGTGCGGGGCGTTCTGGGCGCCGCGGACGTTGATGCCGCTGCTCGCGGGCTCCGAGCAGTGCGCGTTGCCGTTGAAGTTCACCGGCTTGAGGTCCGTCGTGCCGTTCCGGTACTGCGTTCCGCCGTAGCCGCGGGTGCAGGGCTGCGGGTTGAAGAACGTGTTGATCAGGCCGAGGCGCAGCTTGCCGTCCTGGACGATGGACGGGCCGATCGCGGAGATCTTCGGCAGGTTCGCGAGCGTCGTCTCCAGGCCGGGCAGGCGCGCGTCGGTGAGCCGGGACGTCGTGAGCAGGTTCGCCAGCAGGATCGGGAGGCCCGGCTGGATCTCCTTGAGGAGCCGGGAGGTCTCCCGCATCGCGGGCGGCCCGTCCTGGAAGATCGTCCGCAGGTTCCCGTCCGACGACCGGAGCGTCTGCGCGAGCAGATGGGAGTTGCGCGCGAAGTCCTTGAACGCCTGGGCCTCGTCGTTCTGCGTCTTCAGGACGACGTTCCCGTTCTTGATCAGCTCGTCGGTCTGCGGGAACGCGGCGTCGGACGCGGCGATGAACTCGCCGCTGGTGTCCAGGAGCTTCTGGAGGTGCGGGCCCTGGCCGGCGAACGCCTGGCCGAGCTCGTCCACGACGACCTTCAGGTCGTTCAGCGGCAGCGTCCCGGACAGGTCGTTCATGCTCTTCAGCGTCTGCTCGACCGGGACGGGCGTCGTCGCGGCGCTGCGCGGGATCACCGCGCCCTGCGCGAGGTACGGGCCGCCCTCCCGGTCCGGCTCCAGCTCGACGTACTGCTCACCCACGGCGGACCGGTTCGCCACGATCGCCTTGAGATCGCGGGGGATGTCCGGTGCGCCGTCGGAGATGTGCAGTTCGGCGAGGACGCCGTCCAAGGTGAGCTTGAGGTCGCCGACCTTCCCCACCGAGATCCCCCGGTAGGAGACGGCCGAGCCCTTGAACAGGCCGCCCGTGGTGGGCAGCTCCAGCTTGACGACGTAATAGCCGCGCAGCCCGACGAACCTTCCCAGGTCCGCGTACGTGATCGCGATGTAGGAGATCACGAAGAGGGCGAGCAGGGTGAAGACGATGGCCTTCACGCGAGCGCCGACGGTCAGCATGTCAGTTGCCTCCCAGAGTCGGCAGGGGCAGCGCCGGGCTGTTCGGGTCCGTCCCGCCGGTGCCCTTGCCCGTCCCGCCCGCGGGGTTGGTCAGGGCCGGTTGCGGCGAGTTGGCGGGCGCCGGGGCCGCCGTCGGCGTGGTCGGGGTGGGCTTGTTCGCCGGGCAGGGCGTCGGCAGCGGGCCCGCGGGCGGGGTCTGCGCGAGGGCGCGGAGCTTCGGCGCGTTCTTCTTCGCGTCCGTCTCCTTCACCGGCGGGATGACGCAGTCGTTGCCCGGCGCGGCGATGACCGTGAGATAGCCGTTCAGGTAGTCGCCCTTCACGGCCTTCATGGCCTCGTCCGTGAACGGGTAGGTGAACAGGATCTGGAGCGACTTCGGCAGGTCGCGGCCCGAGTCGGACAGCTTCCGCACGACGACCGACAGCGAGGTCAGGTCGGCGACCGTGTCGTCCCGGCTCTTCTTCAGCACCCCGTCGGCGACCTTCGACAGGTCGTCGAGCTTCTGGAGCATCTCGACGAGCTGCCCGCGCTGGTCGGAGAGCACCTTCAGCCCGGGCGACAGGTCCGTCAGGACGGTGTCGACCTGGCCGCGGCGGGCCGCGACGGTCGACGACAGCCGGTTCAGGCCGTCCAGGGCGTCCACGATGGCCTGCCGGTTGGTGTTCAGGGTGCCGGTCAGCTTGCTGAGCTGCTCCAGCGAGTCGCGGATCTGCGGCTCGCGGCCGTTGAACGTCTTGTTCAGCTCCCGCGTGATCGTGCGGATCTGCGGCAGCCCGCCCCCGGACAGCAGCATCGACAGAGCGCCGAACACCTCCTCGGTGTCGGCGTTCCGCGTCGTCCGGGACAGCGGGATCGTCGCGCCGTTCGCGAGCCGCTGCGAGGACGCGTCGGTCGCCGGCGCGGCGAGCTTGATGTACTTCTCGCCCAGCAGGCTCGACTGCTCCAGGTTCGCCGTCGCGTTCGCGGGCAGCTTCACGTCCCCGTTGATGAGGACGGTCGCGTCCGCGTACCAGGCGTTGTCCGGCAGCGAGATCTTCTTGACCCGTCCCACGGGCACGTCGTTCACGCGGACGGCGGCCTGCGGGACGAGGTTCAGCGCGTTCTGCAATTGGACGTGCACCGTGTACGGGTGGGAGCCCAGCGCGGCGCCGCCCGGCAGCGGGAGCTGCTCGACCGACACCTGCGAGCAGCCCGCCGCCAGCACGACGGCCGACATGGCCGTGACGGCCCCGGTGAGACGGAAACGTCGCATCACCGACCTCCCCCTGCGTAGACCTGACCGGCGGGCGGGAACGGCAGCGCGGGAACGGAGCCGGAACCAGAGGGGGAGACCGCCGTGAGGCCGTTCGCCTGGAGGCGGCTGCACTGGAGCTTCAGCGCGGGCGTCTGCGCGGACGCCGCCGCGCACACGGGCCGGGTGTCGGCGCCGGTGCCCTCCAGTCCCTTCTGGTTGAGGTTGCCGAACGCCTTGGTGATCTCCAGCAGGTTGCCGCGGGACATCAGCGTCCGGGTGTCGGGGTCGTAGGCGTTCAGCGCGTTCTGCGTCAGCACCGGCGCGTTGTCGAGGACCTCGGCGAGCGAGGCCCGCTGGTCGACGAGCACCTGCGTGACGTCGGCGAGCTTGTCCACGTTCCTCTTCAGCGCCTCGCGGTTCTCGGTGATGAACCCCTTGACCTCCGACAGCGCGGCCGCGAGGTTGCGCAGGGCGTCCGACAGGTCCTGGCGGTCGTCGGCGAGGAACCCGGTGACGTCCGCGAGCTGCTGCTCGGCGAGCCGGATCTGCGAGTCGTTGCCGCGCAGCATCTTCGCGAACCGGTTCAGGTTGCTGATCGTCGCGTACAGGTCGCCCGACGAGTGGTTCAGCGTCTGCGACAGCTGCCCGAGGTTGTCGATCGTCGTGTTGAACATCCGGCCGTTGCCGCCGAGGTTCGCCGCGCCGGTGTGGATCACCGACGAGAGGGCGCCGCGGGCGTTCACGCCGTTCGGGCCGAGGTCGCTGCTGAACTTGCGGATGCTGTCGTACAGGGCGTCCAGCTCGAGCGGCGTCGCCGTGCGGGAGACGTCGATGGTGGTGTTCGCCGGCATCCGCGGGCCGCCGCCGTAGGCCGGGGCGAGCTGGACGTAGCGGTCCGACACCAGGTTCGGGGCGATGACGATCGCGCGGGCGTCCGCCGGGACGGGGACGTCCGTGTCGACCTTCATCACGACCGCCACCTGCGTGCCGTGCGGCTTGATCGACTGGATGCTGCCGACCTTGACGCCGAGGACGCGGACGTCCGACCCCGGGTACACGCCGATCGCGGTCGCGAAGTTCGCGCGGATCACGCGGGTCTTGGTGGTGTCGAGCACCGCGTACAGGGCGAGCGCGATGATCAGCACGAACACCACGCCGATGATCTCCATGACGCGGATCCGGTTGTCCCTGATCGCTCCCATCAGCGGCCTCCGGTCAGGTGCGGGGGCTCGCAGCCGACGGCCGGGGGCTGCCAGCGGCCGTTGACCAGGTACTCCTTGGGGACCGTCCCGCAGAGGTACCCGTCGATCCAGCGCCCGTTGCCCGTGGCGTTGACGACCGTGCGGGTGTAGGGGGCCGCGACGCGGATCGCCCGGTCGAGGTTGGACTGGTTGCGTTCGAGCATGTCGGTGACCTGGTTCAGGTGTTCCAGCATCGGCCGGATCGGGCCCCGCAGCCGCTCCACGAGCTGCACGAGCGCGTCGGCGAGGTTCGCCGTGCCGACCAGCAGGCGGTGGATGGCCTCGCGGCGGTTCCGCAGCTCGGCGAGCAGCAGGTTGCCGTCCTTGAACAGCGTCTCGAACTGCGCGTTCTGCGCGGCGAGGGTGCCGGACAGCTGCTTGGTCCCGGCGAGCAGCCGGGCCAGGTCGCCGTCCCGGCTGGCGATCGTCTTCGACAGCGCGGACAGGCCGGTGAGGGCCGACCGCACCTCGGGCGGGGTGTTCGCGAACGTCTGCGAGATCGTCGTGAGGCTCTGCGCGAGCTTGGTGGAGTCGACCTGCTGGAACGTCCGGCCCAGGTCCTCGAACGCGGTGGTCACGTCGTAGGGGGAGACCGTCCGGCTCAGCGGGATCGGCTCGCGCGGGTTCTGCGTGCCGCCGCCGAGCGGGTCCAGGGCGAGGTACTTCGACCCGAGCAGCGTCTTGATCATGATGGTGGCGGTGCTGGCGTCGCCGACCCAGGTGTGCTTGACCCGGAAGGTGACCTTCACCTTGTTCCCGGCCAGCGACACCCCGGTGACCTTGCCGACCTTCACGCCCGCGACGCGCACCTCCTGGCCGTCCTTGAGCCCGGCCGCCTCGGAGAAGTACGCCTTGTAGGTCGTGCCGCCGCCGACGACGGGCAGGTCGTCCACCCGGTAGGCGAGGAACCCGGCGACCAGGATCAGGGCCAGGCCGATGATCGCGATCGGGATCGGGTTGCGGTCGCGGAGCGGCTTGACGCGCGGGAGGATCCGTGGGCTCATCCGCGGCACCTCGCGTCCTTCAGCGGGACACCGGTGGGCGGCGGGCGGTGGTCGATGTCGGAACCGGCATAGTGGACGCCGATCAACTGGACCTCGCACTGGTAGAAGTTCATCCACGAGCCGTAGGAGCCGAGCCGCCCGATGGTGTCGGCCTTCTCCGGGAAGCGCCGCAGGAAGTTCTCCACGAGCGGCTGGTCGCGGTTCAGGTTGGTCGCGAGCCGGTCCAGCTGGACGACGCTGTCGCGCAGCGGCTCACGGGTGTCGTCGATGAACCCGGCGGTCGTGTCGGCGAGCTCGGAGATCCCGTCGAACGAGTCGCCGATCGCCTTGCGGTCGGCGGCCAGGCCCGAGGTGAACTCGCGCAGCGTCGTGACCAGCGTGACCAGTTCCTTGTCCCGGTTGTTCACGGTGTCCACGACGGTCGTGAGGTTGTGGATCACGTCGCCGATCAGCTGGTCGCGGTTCGCGAGGGTGTTGGTGAGCTGCCCGACCGTGCGGAGCAGGCTCGTCATCGTCCCGCCCTCGCCCTGGAGCACCTGGACGATCGACTCCGACAGCTTGTTCACGTCCCCGGGCGACAGCGCCTGCATCAGCGGCTGGAAGCCCTGGAAGAGCTGGGTGAGGTTCAGCGGCCCGGTCGTGTGGTCGACGGGGATCGTCCCGCCGCGCGGCAGGTACTCGCCGGGCGTGCCCGCGCCCTGGTCGAGCGAGACGTACCGTCCACCGACCAGGTTCAGATACTTCACCGACGCGGTGACCCCGGCGGGCAGCCGCCGGTTCCGGTCCACCGAGAACTTCACGAGCGCGAGCCGGTGGTCGGTCACGCTGATCTTGTCGACCTGGCCGACCCGGACGCCCGCGATCCGCACGCCGTGCCCCGGGTGCAGGCCCGCGACGTCGCTGAACTTGGCGTAGTACGACACCCGGTCACCGGACGTCGTGTCGGTGATGCTGGCCGCGAGCAGCGCGGTCGAGGCGACCGTCACCACGATGAAGATGAGCGAACTGACCAGCGGGAACCCGAGGCCCTTGAGCCCCTGGCCGGTGAGCTTCACTTCACCGTCACCTCCGTCCCGCGGTAGAGGGGGCCGACCAGGACGGACGACCAGTCGGGAAGCCGGTCGGGCACCTCGTCCATGGACGGCGCGACGAACTCGTTCACCAGGTCGTTCTCCGAGGCCGAGTTGGCGGGGCCGAGTCCGGAGCCGGGGACCGCGCCCGCGGTGGGCGCGCCCACCCGCACGGCCTTCGGGGACTTGCCGCCGCCGGGGTAGTAAGGAGCGCTGTAGCAGCGCGGTCCGCCGCCCGGGCCGTAGTGCACGTCGTCCTTGCCGGCGACGTAGCGGCCCTTCTGCTGCACCGAGACGACGATCGCGTGGACGCCGTGCTTGCTGGTGCCCTTGCCGAGCGCCCGGTCCATCTGGGGGATGAAGTCGGCGAGCGCGCGGAACGTGCAGGGCGCGGCGGGCGCGTACTGGCGCATCAGGTCGAGCGTGCCGCGGCTGGCCGCCGACAGCTCGATGATGTTGCCGCCGTTGCGGCGCATGAAGTCCGACAGGTCGTCGGCCATGCGGCCGGTCGTGTCGTACAGCTCCGACAGGTTCTGCCGCTGGTCGACGATCGTCCGGCTGGTGGCGGAGAAGTCGGTGAGCGCGTCGAGCAGGTCGGGCGACGCGTCCGCCCAGTTCTGGGAGAACTTCGCGAGCTGCCGGAAGTTCTCGGCGAGGGCGGGAACGTCGGGGTTCAGCTTGCGCAGGTACCCGTCGAGCTGGACGAAGTTGCGGCCGAGCTGGTCGCCGCGTCCCTCCAGGGCCGTCGCCATCGCGTTCAGCGTCGCCGACAGCTTCGAGGGTTGCAGCGTGTTGAGCAGCGCCATCGTGTTGTTGAGGACCTGCGAGAGCTCGGTGGCGTTCTGGCTGTGGTCCTCGCTGATCTGGCTGCCGTCGTGGACGGGCGAGGCCGTCGAACCGGGCGGCGGGACGAGCGACACGAACCGCGCGCCGAACACCGTCGTCGGGAGCAGCTGCGCCTGCACGTCCCCGGGGACGAACCTGGCCTTGTCCGGCTCCAGGGCGAGCTTCAGGACGGCGCCGTCCGCGCCCTCGGTGCTGATGTTCCGGACCTCGCCGACGACGACGCCGCGGACCTTCACGTCCGCGTTCACGTGCATCTCGTGGCCGGCGGTCGAGGTGTGCAGCGTCACCATCGTGACCTTGGTGAACTGCTTGTCGTAGATCGCGATGGACAGCCAGATCAGCAGCGCGGGAACCAGCAGGAACGCCACGCCGAGAACGCGCTTCTCCACCGTCTGGAGGGTCGTCGAACGCGCCATCGCTACCCCGTCACCTTCACGGTCGTCGTCGCGCCCCAGATCGCCAGGCTGACGAAGAAGTCGGTCACGCTGATCAGCACGATCGCCGTCCGGACGGCGCGGCCGACCGCGACGCCCACCCCGGCGGGACCGCCGACGGCGCGGTAGCCGTAGTAGCAGTGCGCGAGGATGACCATGACGCTGAAGATCAGCACCTTGGCGAACGACAGCACGACGTCCTCGGGCGCGAGGAACAGGTTGAAGTAGTGGTCGTAGGTACCGGTCGACTGGCCGTTGACCAGCACCGTCACCTCGCGCGACGCCAGGAACGAGCTGAGCAGGCCGATGCCGTACAGCGGGATGATCGCGACCGTCCCGGCGACGATCCGGGACGTCACCAGGTACGGGAGGCTGGTGATGCCCATGCCCTCCAGGGCGTCGATCTCCTCGTTGATGCGCATCGCGCCGAGCTGCGCCGTGAAGCCCGCGCCCACCGTCGCCGACAGCGCGAGCCCTGAGACAAGGGGCGCGATCTCGCGGGTGTTGAAGTACGCGGAGATGAAGCCGGTGAACGCGGCCGACCCGATCTGGTCCAGGGCCGCGTAGCCCTCCAGGCCGACGACGACACCGGTGAAGACCGTCATGCCGAGCATGACGCCGACCGTGCCGCCGATGACGGCGAGCGCGCCCGAGCCGAACGCGACCTCGCCGAGCAGCCGGACGATCTCCTTCGGGTAGCGGCGGAGCGCGCGCGGCGTCCACAGCAGGGCCCGGATGTAGAAGCCGAGCTGGTCGCCCGGCTGGTCCAGCCAGGTGTGCGGCCGGATGGTTCTGACGCTCGCCATCAGGCCCCCTTCGCCGGGACGACTTCGAGGTAGATCGCCGTCATCACGAGGTTCACGAAGAACAGCAGCAGGAACGTGACGACCACCGACTGGTTCACGGCGTCGCCCACGCCCTTCGGGCCGGGCCGCGGGTTCAGCCCCCGGTAGGACGCCACGACCCCCGCGATGAACCCGAAGATCAGCGCCTTCAGCTCACTGACGTAGAGGTCGGGGAGCTGCGCCAGGGCCGAGAAGCTCGCCAGGTAGGCGCCGGGGGTGCCGTCCTGGAGCTCGACGTTGAAGAAGTAGCCGCCCGCGACGCCCACGACCGAGACCAGCCCGTTCAGCAGGACGGCGACGGCGGTGCAGGCGAGCACCCGGGGGACGACGAGGCGCTGGATCGGCGAGACGCCCATGACCTCCATGGCGTCCATCTCCTCGCGGATCGTCCGGGAGCCGAGGTCGGCGCAGATCGCCGAGCCGGCCGCGCCGGAGATCAGCAGCGCCACGATCAGCGGGCTGGCCTGCTGGACGACCGCGAGCACCGACGCGCCGCCGGTGAGCGACTGCGCGCCGAGCTGCTTGGCGAGCGACCCGACCTGGAGCGAGATGACCGCGCCGAACGGGATCGAGACGAGCATCGTCGGGAGGATCGCGACCGAGGCGATGAACCAGAACTGCTGGATGAGCTCCCGGAGCTGGAAGGGCCTTCGGAACGTCATGGCGAGCACGGTGCCCGCCAGGGCGAAGAGCCGTCCCGTCTGGCGCAGTGCCGCCGCGCCGGGTACGGACATCTGGGGTGTTGTCACGGGGTCTCCCCGGGTGGTCTGAACTCGGGTGGCAGCGGCGGAGGCTGCGGCGCCGGGTGCGTCTCCGGCTGCGGGGCCGGTTGTGAGGCCGAGGCCGCGCGCTGCGCGGCGGCCTGCTGTGCGGCGGCCGCGACCGCGGCGGCCTCGGCGGTCGCGACGCGTCCGCGCCTGATGGCCTCGGCGGCGGCGTGCGGAAGGGACGGCAGCAGCGCGTCCACGCGCGCCGCGTGCCGGATCTCCCCGGACCGCTCGGGCTCGCCCGGACTGGGGCGCAGCTGCGCCGGGATCTCGATGGGACGGGCGACGGGCCGGGGCCGGTTCGCGGCCCGTGCGGCCTCCTCGGCGAGGAGCGCGGCGTCCTTCTCCTCGCTCATCCCGATCGGCCCCTCGGGGCTGCCCCGCAGGAACTGCGCGATCACCGGGTCCTCGGAGGCGATCACGGTCTCGCGGGGTCCGAACGCGACCAGGTCGCGCCGGTAGAGCATCCCGATGTTGTCGGGGACGGTGCTGGCGATCTCGATGTTGTGCGTGACGATGAGCATCGTCGCGTCGATGCGCGCGTTCACGTCGATGAGCAGCTGGGACAGGTGCGCGGTGCGGACCGGGTCCAGGCCCGAGTCCGGCTCGTCGCACAGGATGATCTCGGGGTCCATGACCAGGGCGCGGGCGAGGCCGGCGCGTTTGCGCATGCCTCCGGAGATCTGCCCGGGGACCTTCTTCTCCTCCCCGGCCAGGCCGACCGTGTCCATCTTCTCCAGCACGATGCGCCGGATCTCGCGCTCGGTCTTGCGGGTGTGCTCGCGCAGCGGGAACGCGATGTTGTCGTACAGGTTCAGGGAGCCGAACATCGCCCCGTCCTGGAACATCAGGCCGAAGCGCTTGCGTGCGCGGAAGACCCGGCGGTCCGGGTCGTTCACCATGTCCACGCCGTCCACCCGGACGGTGCCGTCCTCGGGCTTGATGAGCCCGATGAGCGACTTCAGGAAGACGGTCTTGCCCGTGCCGGACGGGCCGAGGAGCACGGTCACCTCGCCGGCGGGAAGCGTCAGCGTGACGTCCCGCCAGATCGTCTGTGTGCCGAAGGATTTCGTCAGCCCCTCGACGGCGACCTCAATTCCCACGAACCACCGCCAGCGAACAGGAGTCGAATGTTGTTGCCGTGGCGGTGACCGTACGGCGGAAACTGTCGTGAACTCAATAGTGAAAAGCCACGAATCGGCAACGCTACGGACCGGTTGTCAGCACATGAGTTTTTTGGGCCCGGCGGATTCCCCCGAAGTTAGTACTCGCCGGTAACCGGATTTCGATCACCCGGTGCGCACCCGCGTTTGTCAGAACACGAGCAACGCCACCGCCCGGACTTGTCATCCGTGTAGTACTGACCGGGCATCTTGACCCCCGACCCTTGTCCCCCACCGAACCCATGCCTAAGCTCCGCGTGCCCTGGATCACACGCGTGCTCCGATCACTCGTCCCTTAGGCGGTGAGGTTTTGACCGACACGCTGGATCACCTGTCCGGACCGCTCGACATCCGGGTGCCCCGGCACCTGGCCCGGCTGATGCGGGCCGAACTCCCGGCCGCGATCGACGAGGTGGACGCGGAGATCCGGCGGACCGTGCCCGAGTACGACCGCCCGGCCGACTCCGCCTACGGGCGGATCCTCCGCGTCGGCGTGGAGCAGCTGCTCACCGCGTTCGTCGACCTCGTCGCGGGCGACGGCCCCGGCCGCGCCGAACGCGACGAGACCTGCCGCGCGCTCGGCCACTTCGAGGCCATCGAGGGCCGCACCCTCGACCTCCTCCAGGCGGCCTACCGGACGGCCTTCCACGTCTGCTACCGGCGCACCATGTCCATCGCCGAGCGCGAGGGCGTGCCCGCCGGGCGGCTGACCGGCCTGGTCGAAGCCATGATCGTCTACATGGACGAGGCGGTCGCCGCCGCCCGCACCGGCCACCGCAAGGCCCTCGAACACGCCGACATGCACCACCGCGAGGTGCGGCAGGAACTGCTGCGCACCCTGCTGCGGCAGCCGCCCGCGTCCGCCGAGGCCGTCGAGGAACTCGCCCGGAACGCCGCCTGGTGGCCGCTTCCCGAGGTCGCCACGGTCGTCGCGGTCGCACCCGGCGCGCCCTGCACCCGCTCGGCGCTGGACGGCGACGTCCTCATCGACCTGGACGACGCCGAGCCCCGGCTGCTGGTGCCCGGACCGTTCACCCCGGCGCGCGCCGCGATGCTGCGCGCCGCGCTGGAGGAGGCCGACAGCGTCCTCGGCCTCACGCTCCCCCTGTCGCGGGTCGCGCACAGCCTGCGCTGGGCCGTCCGCCTCCTCACGCTCGCGCGCGAGGGCGTCATCCCCCGGGGCTCCCTCATCCCCTGCGACGAGCACCTGACGACGCTGTGGCTGCTCTCCGACCCCGTCCTGGCCGAGGAGATGGCCCGGCGGCACCTGGCTCCACTGGCGGATCTGACAACCGGCCACCGGCGGAAACTGACGGCGACGCTCACCGAATGGGTCACCACGCGCGGGACGGCCGTGGACATCGCCGAGAGCCTGCGCGTCCACCCGCAGACCGTCCGGTACCGGCTGCGGCAATTGGATCACTACCTCGGCGACAGCCTGGGCGACCCCAAAACCAGGTTCGCCCTGGATGTGACGCTGCGGGCGGCGTCCCTCATGCACGAGGACGACGCACTCCCGCCCGGCCCGGCGGACCGCGCCGACCCCGACGCAGGGTCATACAAAAGGAGCGGAAAGTGATTTTACGCTCTCGTTATACCAAGTGGCCCGCATCACAGGAGAGCGCTGATCTAACGTCGGTGTGCTCCAGAACACACGAGCCGCACCGCCGCGTGGGGACCCCCGCTCGACGCGACGGAGGCGGTCCCACCCCCGGACCCCGGTCCGCCCGCGCCCGCCCGCGCGGCCGGCCCGGGGCCTGACACCACCGCCGGGCACGCCAGGCGGCCGCCGAGCCGGAACCCCCCGGCCCCGTCGCCGCCGAAGCGCGCCCAGCGGAGGAGCGCGATGGCGCAGACGCACGGCGACCCCGGGACGGGCCCCGCCCCCCGGTGGCTGGTCGCGCTCGTCCGGCCCGAGCTGCCCACCCTCGCCGCGGAGATCATCACCGAGATCAAGCGCGCCGTCCCCGAGTACGGACGCGCCACCGACGGCCCCTACGTGCAGGCGCTCCGGATCGGCGTCGAGCGGGCCCTGTCCCACTTCGTCGACTCGCTCGCCGACCCGTCCACGCCCCGCGACCGGCACGACGAGACCTACCGCAGGCTCGGCCGGTTCGAGGCGATGGAGGGACGCACCCTGTCCAGCCTCCAGACCGCCTACCGGATCGGCGCGCAGGTCGCCTGGCGGCGGGTGATGAAGGTCGCCGCCGAGCGGAACCTGCCCGCCCCCGTCATGGGACGCCTCGCCGACGAGCTGTTCTCCTACATCAACCAGCTGGCCTCGCTGTCCCTGGAGGGCTACGTCACCGCCCGCCCGGACGAGGAGCAGCAGGACCACCGCCGGCGGCTCCTGCACAGCCTGCTGCGCGAGCCGCCGCCCAGCACCCAGACCGTCGGGAACCTCGCCCGGCTCGCCGGATGGAACGTGCCCGACGAGGTCACCCTGGTCGCGCTGCCCGTCGGGCCCCAGCCGTCCCCGCACACCCTGCACCGCGACCTGCTCGTCGACCTGTCCGGGGACGCGCCGCACCTGCTGGTGCCCGGCGAGGTCGACGCCGGGCGGCTGCGGATGCTCACCTCCGGCTGGCCCGACCGCAGGCTCGCCGTCGGGCTCACCGTCCCCACCGTCAAGGCCGCCGAGTCGCTGCGCTGGGCCCGCCGCGCGCTCACCGTCGCGCGCACCGGCGCCCTCGGCGACCAGCGCGTGATCGACAGCGGCGAGCACCTGGTCACCCTGTGGCTCCTGTCGGACGAGACGGTCGTCGACCACCTCACCCGGCGGCTCCTCGCCGGGGTCACCGAACTCGGCGGCGGCCAGCCCGAGCGGTACCTGGAGACCCTCTACGCCTGGCTCACCACCCGCGGCACGGCCGCCGACCTCGCCGACCGGCTCAACATCCACCCGCAGACCGTGCGGTACCGGATGCGGCGCCTGGAGGAGGTGCTCGGCGACAAGCTCGGCGACGCCGACTCACGCTTCGCGATGGAGGTCGTACTCCGAGCGACGAGATTACTCCAGGAAGTGGAGCCGGCCCCGCCCGGCGACCGGGGAGACAGCACACCCGGCACGTCCCCACCACTCACCTGATGATAATTCCGGGGGTCCGGCGTCCGCCCTTTTCGTCATCCGGGACAACTCTGGCCGGAAGGGTTGATAGCCATTCCTCGGACGTGGTCATATTACTGTCCGAGAAATTGTTTCCCACGACACCGAATGGCTGAGGTGAGGCGGGGTGCGTACCCGACCGGTCGGTCTTCCCCTGTTCGCTGGCCTCGGCGCGGCCGCGGTCCTGGCCTTCGGCGGCCTCGCGGCCCCCGCCGCGTTCGCCGACCCCACGCCCACGTCGGGGACGTCGGACACGCCCGCGCCGGGTGACGGCACGCCGTCCGAGACCCCGACCCCGACGCCGACGGAGACCACTCCGACGGACCCGCCGACGACGCCCACGGACCCACCGACCAGCACTCCCCCGACCGACCCGCCCGGAAGCGGGACCCCGGGTGGGGGCACCGGCTCGCCCGGCGGAGGAACGCCCGGCGGTGGCACTCCCGGTGGCGGGACGCCCGGAGGCGAGACCCCGGGCGGCGGAACGCCCGGCGGGAACCTGCCCGGCGGACCGTCCCCGACGCCGCCCGGCGACGGGCAGCCGGGGCTCGGCCTCAGGATCGCGCTGTCGACGTCGGCCGTCCACGCCGGGGACACCGTGTCGGTGTCCGCCACGGTGTCGGGGTCGGCGAGCGGCGTCACCGTCGACTTCGGCGCGAGCGGCGGCGCGTCGGTCTCCCCGGCGAGCTCCTACGTCGGCGGCGTGTCCGGCTCGGCCTCGGTGCTGGGCTCGGTCACCGTCCCGGCCGGGACGAAGCCGGGGACCATCACCGTCAAGGCGACCGTGACGTCCAGCAACGCGGGCGCGCACAGCGTCTCGACGCCGCTCAGCGTCGTGGCCGCGTCCGTGACCATCCCCGGGAACGGCAACGGCAACGGCGGCCCGCCCGGGGCGTACGGCAACCTGCCGCCCGGCGTGAACGCCCCGCCGCCCGGCCTGGACCCCCTCGGTGACCACAACGCGTTCCAGGCCCCGAGCGTCGCGCTGCCGCCCGTCGCCGGACCGCAGGTCGCCGCGTTCGCGCTGCCGGCCTCGCCCGTCACGAGCCTCCAGGCCGCGCACGAGCCGCTGCTCAGCGGCGCGGAGCCCGGCGCGGTCGCGTGGGCCGGCGCCGCGGTGGTCGTGGCGTCCGGGCTGCTGATGACCCCGCTCTTCTGGACGCGCCGCCGCCGCACCCTCGCCCGCGACGAGCGCACCAACTGGATCCTGCTCGGCAAGGGCATCACCGCCCGCGACCTGACCGCCAAGGGGCTCGTCCGGCTGAACCTCGCCGAGAAGCGCCTCACGGTCGCGCGCATGCGGGCGCTGCCCCCGCAGCCCGCCCCGGCCCCGCGCCGCCTGCGCCTCCGTCCCAGCAACTAGACCCCCCAGACAGAGACTGCCCGCCCGGAATCCGGTCGGGCAGTCTCTGTTTCCGCACAGGTCAGCGGCTGAGGATGTACTCGTCCTCCTTGGCCTTCCGGGACGACGCCCAGAACTCGAAGGTGAACCCGGGCCACAGCGTCCGGTTCACGCCGTGCTCGTCCAGGTACCAGGACTGGCAGCCGCCCTCGTTCCACACGGCGCGGCGCAGCCTGCGGTGCATCCGGTCGTTGAACGTGCGGACGGCGCCCGGCCGCGGCTCGATGGCGTCCATCCCGCGCTCCTGGAGCAGGCGCAGGCAGCTCAGCACGTGCTCGATCTGCACCTCGATCATGAACACGACCGAGTTGTGGCCGAGGCCGGTGTTCGGGCCGAGCAGCATGAAGAAGTTCGGCATCCGCTCGACCGTCGTGCCGTGGTGCGCCTCGATGCCGTCGGCCCAGACCTCCTGGATCTTCACGCCGCCGCGTCCGGTCACGCGCATCTCGGCGAGCGCGTCGGTCACCTTGAAGCCGGTGCCGTAGATGATGACGTCGACCTCGTGCTCCACGCCGTCCTCGGTGACGATCGAGTGCTCGCGCACCTCGGCCACGCCGGACGTGTCGAGCTCGACGTTGTCGCGGGTCAGCGCCGGGTAGTAGTCGTTCGACAGCAGGACGCGCTTGCAGCCGATCGTGTAGTCCGGCGTCACCTTCGCGCGCAGCTCCGGGTCGGCGATCTGCTTGTTCAGATGGCTCAGCGCGAGCTTCTTCATCGGCCCGGACAGGCTCGGGCTCACCGCGAAGCTGACCGCGCGGGCCTCCAGCGCCCAGTAGATCCCGGCGCGGAACGCGCGCGCCGCGCCCGGGACCTTCTCGAACAGCGTCCGGACGGGCGCGGGGATCGCGCGGTCGGGCTTCGGCTGGATCCACGGCGCCGTCCGCTGGAACAGGACGAGCTTGGCCGCCTTCTTCGCCACCTGCGGGACGAACTGGATCGCGGACGCGCCCGTCCCGATGACCGCGACGCGCTTGCCGGTGAGGTCGGTGCCGTGGTCCCACTCGGCGGAGTGGAAGGCCGCCCCCTGGAACCGCTCGATGCCGGGCAGGTCCGGGAAGGACGGGATGTGCAGCGCGCCGATGCCCGTCACGACCGCCTTGGGACGCAGGACCTCGCCGCCGGCGAGCGTCACGTTCCAGCGTCCGGTGGCGTCGTCCCACTCCATCGAGTCGACGGACGCGCCGAACCGGATGTGGTCGCGCACGCGGTGCTTGTCGGCCGTCGCCTCCATGTACGCGCGGATCTCGGGCTGCGGCGCGAACATCCGCGACCAGCCCGGGTTCAGCTCGAACGAGTAGGAGTACATGTGGGACGGCACGTCGCACGCGCAGCCCGGGTAGGTGTTGTCGTGCCAGGTCCCGCCGAGGGCCTCGCTCTTCTCGAGCACGACGAAGTCGTGGAAGCCCTGCTGCCTGAGCCGGATCGCCATGCCCAGCCCGGCGAAGCCCGAGCCGATGATGACGATCGCCGGGGGGGTGCGCTCGTTCATTCGTCCATCCCATCGCGCGGAGACCTACCATGGGTAAGTTACCGCCGGTAGGTTACTGACGGTAGGTCCAATAGATGGGATTTCCTGTGAGCAGTGCCACAGCGCGCCCGCGCCGCCGCATGTCCCGTCCCGAACGGGAGCGGCAGATGCTCGACGTGGCCGAGGAGGTCTTCGGCGAACGCGGCTTCCGCGCCGCGTCCATGGAGGAGATCGCCGAGCGCTGCGGCGTCTCCAAGCCGATGCTCTACGAGTACTTCGGCTCCAAGGACGGCCTCCTGCAGGCCTGCATGGCCCGCAGCAAGGCGGAACTGTTCGAGGCCACCCAGCGGGCCATGGCGGACGGCGCGGACGCCGAGGACGTCCTGTGGCGCGGCATGGTCGCCTACTTCGAGTTCATCGACGGGCACGCGCCCACGTTCGCGCTCCTCATGCGCCAGCCCGTCGACACCCCGCCCGCCGCCGCCGAGGCCGTCGAGGACACCCGCCGCCAGCAGAGCGCCCTCATCGCGGGCGGCATCCGAATCTTCGCGCCGGAGGCGCCCGAGGCGACCGTCCTCGCCTACACCGAGATCATCATCGGCGGCTGCGAGCGGCTCGCGCTCTGGCGCACCGGCCGCCCCGAGGTCACCGCGCAGGACGCCGCCCGGCACATGACCGACTTCTGCCGCCAGGGCCTCGCCCCCTACATGCCGCGCTGAGCCCCGCCCCCGGGGCCTGCGGCCGCGCGGAGCTCCAGGGCGGTGATGAGCAGGTCGAGGCCGAACTCGAAGTCGGCCTCGGGGTCGTTCTCGCCCATCTCCGGCGCCAGCGCGATGACGTGCGGGAACTCGTCCGGGTCGAGCTTGGCGAACGAGTCGGACGCCGGCGTCCCGAGGTGCGCGATCGTCTCGACGGCGCGCACCTCGCGCATCTGCGTCCCGACCGCGTAGGCGAGCAGCGCCCGCATCGCGCGGACCGACGTCGGGCCGTCGAACCCGGCCGCCGCCGCGACGGCCAGCGCCCGCTCGGCGGGCCGCAGCCCGACCGGGGTGTCGACCTTGTGCGTGAGCACGACCGTAAGGCTGCGCGGGAAGTCGTGCGCCATCTTCCGGTGGGCGCGCACGAGCGCGCGGGCCCGCTCCGGCCACGGCGCGGACGGGTCGTCGGCGAGGTCGATCCGGTTCGCGACGTGCTCGGCGATGCCCTCCAGCAGCGCCCTCTTGTTCGGGACGTGGTTGTAGAGCGACATCACCGCGACGTCCAGCGCGGACGCGACGCGGCGCATGGACAGGGCGTCCGGGCCGTCCGCCTCGATGAGCCCGATCGCGGCCCGGACGATCCGGTCCCTGGTCAGCGCCGGGCGAGCGGGCGGCTCCGGCACCTCCGCGTCAGGGACCGCGGGGACGGCCGCTTCGGGGGTGGCGGGGGTCGGCGCATCGCTCATCGTTCGTTCGCTTTCGTGGCCATTGACTCTGGTAAGTGAACCATGACACGGTACGTACAACGTACGCCGGACGTACAACGTACGTACGTCGCGGCTCGCCCCCGTGCCGGGAGGTTCAGCATGCCGACCAGCAAGTCGACCCATGACCTGTACACCACCCCCGTCGAGCCGTCCATCCGGACGGTGCCGATGAGCGGCGACACCCGCTTCACCTGGGAGTACGACGACGGACGGGACACACTGCTCGCCCTGTACCAGAAGGGCAAGGACCGCCAGTGGGACGCGGCCACCCGCATCGACTGGGACCTCGAGGTCGACCCGCACAACGTCCTCGGCGTCCCCGACCAGTCCCTCGCGATCTACGGCACCCCTTACTGGGACCGGATGAGCGACACCGACCGCGCCGAACTACGGCGGCACGCGGCGTCCTGGCAGTTCTCCCAGTTCATGCACGGCGAGCAGGGCGCGATGCTCACCGCCGCGCGGATCGTCGAGGCCGTCCCCGACCTGGACTCCAAGTTCTACTCGGCCACCCAGACCATGGACGAGGCCCGCCACGTCGAGATCTTCTCCCGGTTCCTGCACGAGAAGATCGGGCTCGTCTACCCCATCAACACCAACCTCGAAGGGCTGCTGCACGAGACCCTCGGCGACTCCCGCTGGGACATGCCCTACCTCGGCATGCAGGTCCTCATCGAGGGCCTCGCGCTCGCCGCGTTCGGCGTCATGCGCGACGTGACCACCATGCCGCTCCCCAAGCAGATCCTCACCTACGTCATGCAGGACGAGGCCCGCCACGTCGCGTTCGGACGGCTCGCACTACGCGACTACTACAAGGAGCTGTCCGCGCCCGAGATGAAGGAGCGCGAGGAGTTCGTCATCCAGGGCTGCCACCTCATGCGCGACCGCATCCGCAGCAAGGAGATCTGGACCAACTTCGGCATCCCCGCCGCCGAGGTCGAGGAGCTGGTGAACAACTCCCCCTACATGCGGATGTTCCAGGCGCTGCTGTTCAGCCGGATCGTCCCCTGCGTGAAGGACATCGGCCTGTGGAGCCCGCGCATCCGGGAGACGTTCGAGGAGATGGGCGTGCTCGACGCGTCCCGCGCCGACCTGGACGCCCTCATGCGCGGCGACGAGGAGCTCGCCGACCGGCTCGACGCGGAGCGGCTCGACGCGCAGCGGTTCGCCGCCGAGGAGGCCGCGCGCAAGGCCGAGGTGGACGCCGTCATCGAGGCGGAGGCCGCCCGCTGAACGAGGCCGAGGCCACCCGCTGAACGGGTCAGACATCCCTGGAGGTTGGATGTCAAGCGGCGAGGTCGTGGTGGTGGTGTGACCAGGCGGTTGCCTGGTCGTAGGTGGTGTGGGTTTTGAGGCATCCGTGGAGGATGCCGACCAGGCGGTT
>NZ_RFFG01000080.1 GCF_003696215.1 Actinomadura harenae
CCGCCACCCGCCACCTCCCCAGACTCGATCCCGACGGGATCGAGTCTGGACACAGAACCCGCCCGAACCCGGCAAGCCCGACGGCGTGTCACCCAACCCGGTGATCATTTCCGGTCAGCGCACTAGCTCGCAAGGAGGAAGAGTGTTCATGCAGCTCAGGTCGTCAGCGGACGGGGAGGCCGGTGATGGTGCGGCCGATGACGAGGCGCTGGATCTCGCTGGTGCCCTCGAAGATGGTGAAGATCTTGCTGTCGCGGTGCATGCGCTCGACGGGGTACTCGCGGGTGTAGCCGTTGCCGCCGAGGATCTGGATGGCGTCCTCGGTGACGCGGACGGCGGCCTCGGAGGCCATGAGCTTGGCCATGGAGCCCTCGGCGCTGGTGAAGTCCTTGCCGTTGCGGGCCATCCAGGCGGCGCGCCAGACCATGAGGCGGGCGGCGTCGACCTGGCACTTCATGTCGGCGAGCTTGAACGCGATCGCCTGGAAGTCGCCGATCCTCCGGCCGAACTGCTCGCGCTCGGTCGAGTACTGGAGGGCGTAGTCGTAGGCGGCGCGGGCGACGCCGACGGCCATCGCGCCCACGGTGGGACGCGTCGTCTCGAAGGTCTTCATGGCGGCCTGGCCCTTGGCGCGCTTGCCCTCGCGGACGCGGGCGATGCGGGCGTCGAACTTGTCCTTGCCGCCGACGATGAGGCCGCCGGGGACGCGCACGTTGTCAAGGATGACCTCGGCGGTATGGGACGCGCGGATGCCGTGCTTCTTGAACTTCTGGCCCTGGCGGAGGCCGGGGGTGTTCGGCGGGACGATGAAGCTGGCCTGGCCGCGGCTGCCGAGGTCGGGGTGGACGGACGCGACGACGACGTGGACGTCGGCGATGCCGCCGTTGGTCGCCCAGGTCTTGGTGCCGTTCAGCACCCACTCGTCCTTGGCCTCGTCGTAGACGGCGCGGGCGCGGATGGCGCCGACGTCGGAGCCGGCGTCGGGCTCGGAGGCGCAGAACGCGCCGAGCTTGACGTCGTCGGCGGTGCCGAACATCTGGGGCACCCACTCGGCGATCTGCTCGGGGGTGCCGGTCGCGGCGACGGACGCGGCGGCGAGGCCGGTGCCGACGATGGACAGCGCGATGCCCGCGTCGCCCCAGAACAGCTCCTCGAAGGCGACGGAGATGCCGAGGCCGGTCGGCTCCAGCCACTGGGTGGCGAAGAAGTCCAGGGAGTACAGGCCGACCTTGGCCGCCTCCTGGATGATCGGCCAGGGGGTCTCCTCGCGCTCGTCCCACTCCTCGGCGGCGGGGCGGATGACGTCGCGGGCGAAATCGTGGACCCAGCTCTTGACCTCGGTGAGGTCATCGCTGAGCTCCAGCGAGAACGGCGTCGCCTCGGTGTCGGACATCGTTATTGACCCTTCCTCCAATATGACCTGTTACCCACGGTAGCACCATCCGGGGTTACCACGGGTAACAGGTGGCCGGGGTCACATGACGAAACGCCCGCCGGGACCCCTGTGTCAAGGTCCCGGCGGGCGCCGGTCCGCGATGGCGGCGGCTATTCGGCGGCGTGCTTGTCCAGGAACGTGTAAACGTCCGCCTCGTCGACGCCCGGGAACGCGCCGGGCGGCAGGACCGACAGGACGTGCGAGTGCGCGCGGGCGGACGGCCAGGCCATCCCCTCCCAGCGCTCGGCCAGCTCACGCGGCGGACGCTGGCAGCAGTCGCCGTCCGGGCAGGACGACTTGACCCGGTTGGTGGTCTCCCGGCCGCGGAACCAGCGCGAGTCCTCGAACCGGACGCCGAGGGTGATCGCGAAGTCGCGCTCGTGCGAGGGGTCGATGTGGGACAGGCACCAGTACGTCCCCTTCGGGGTGTCGGTGTACTGGTAGTAGACCGAGAAGCGGTCGGCGGCGCCGAACACGTGGCGCCCGGCCCATTCGCGGCACATCCGCTGGCCCTCGATCGCGCCGTCCTCGTCCTGCGGGAAGACCAGGCCGTCGTTGGCGTAGGCCTTGTAGATCGTGCCGTTCTCGTCGTTCTTGGTGAAGTGCAGTTGCAGGTCGAGGTGGTGGGTGGCCATGTTGGTGAACCGGTGCGCGGCCATCTCGTACGACACCGAGAACACGTCCGCCAGGTCCTCCACCGACAGCTCGCGCGCCTGCTTGGCCTCCGACAGGAACGGGACGACGGCCCGCTCGGGCATGAGGATCGCCGCGCCGAAGTAGTTGGCCTCGACGCGCTGCCGCAGGAAGTCGGCGAAGTCGCGGGGCTGGTCGTGGTCGAGCGCGATGTGCCCGAGGGTCTGGAGCAGGATCGTGCGCGGCGTGTGCATGCCGAGCTGCTCGCGCTCCAGGTAGATCCGCCGGTTCCGCAGGTCGGTGATGGACCGGACGGACCGGGGCAGGTCGCGCACGTACTGGAGGCTGAACCCGAAGTGGCCGACCAGGCCCATCAGCATGCCCTGGGAGACCGCGCCGCTGCGGTAGCCGACGGCGTCCAGGGTCTGCGCGGCGACGCGCTCGATCTCGCCGAAGTAGTTGCCGCGCTCGTGCATCTGGCGGCGCAGCTCGGCGTTGGCCTTTCGCGCCTCCTCCGGGGACGCGGTGGGCTTGGTGTGCGAGCGCCGCAGCTCCCCGTAGAGGGCGAGGATGTGCTCGAGGATCTCGTTCGGCATCCGCTTGCCGACCTTGAGGTACGGCAGGCCGAGCGACCGGTAGACCGGGTCGCGCTGGGCCTCCTCCAGGGCGATCTCCAGCTGGGCGCGGCGGGTCGGCGGCTGGCGGCGCAGCAGCTCCTCGACCGGGACCTCCAGCGCGTTCGCGAGGCCCTGCAGCAGCGACAGCTTCGGCTCGCGGCGCCCGTTCTCCAGCAGGGACAGCTGGGACGGCGCGCGGCCGACCCGCTCGCCGAGGTCGGCGAGCGTCATCCCGCGGCCGCGCCGGAGATGGCGAAGCCGCTGCCCGAAGGTGACGAGATCTACGTCACTCGTCAAGTTAAGGGGTTCTTCTGGCCGCAAGGTCGTCACCGCTTCATCATAGCGAAAAATCGGCAGAAGTTTCGTTACTTGCCAGTTCATCAGGCGTGTCCGGCCGGGGCATAGTCGAGGCAAGCACCCAGGGGACGACATCCCCGGGGCGGATCGGCCCCGGTCAGGTCCCGTCCCGTCCCGGGCTTATGGAAGGGCAAGAACGATGAGCGAAGGTCGCCTCAAGGGCGCAGCGGACGAGCTGCGGCGGCAGTGGAGCACCGACCAGCGGTGGCAGGGCGTCGAGCGGACCTACACGGCCGAGGACGTCGTCAAGCTGCGCGGGTCGGTCCAGGAGGAGCACACCCTCGCCCGCCTCGGCGCCGAGCGCCTGTGGAAGCTGCTGCACGAGGAGGACTACGTCCACTCGCTCGGCGCGCTCACCGGCATGCAGGCCGTCCAGCAGGTGAAGGCCGGCCTCAAGGCCATCTACCTGTCCGGCTGGCAGGTCGCCGCCGACGCCAACCTCGCCGGCCAGACCTACCCCGACCAGAGCATCTACCCGGCCAACTCGGTCCCGGCCGTGGTCCGCCGCATCAACAACGCCCTGCTGCGCGCCGACGAGGTCCAGTGGAGCGAGGACTCGGGCGACGTCCACTACCTCGCGCCGATCGTCGCCGACGCCGAGGCCGGGTTCGGCGGCGTCCTCAACGCCTTCGAGCTGATGAAGGGCATGATCGCGGCCGGTGCCGCGGGCGTGCACTGGGAGGACCAGCTGGCCTCCGAGAAGAAGTGCGGCCACCTGGGCGGCAAGGTCCTCATCCCGACCTCGCAGCACGTCAAGACGCTGAACACCGCGCGCCTGGCCGCGGACATCGCCGGCGTCCCGTCCCTGATCATCGCGCGGACCGACGCCGAGGCCGCGACCCTGATCACGACCGACGTGGACGAGCGCGACCGCGAGTTCATCACCGGCGAGCGCACCGCCGAGGGCTTCTACCACGTGCGGAACGGCATCGAGCCGTGCATCGCCCGCGCCAAGGCCTACGCGCCGTACTCCGACCTCATCTGGATGGAGACCGGCACCCCCGACCTCGAGCAGGCCCGCCGGTTCGCCGAGGCGGTCAAGGCCGAGTACCCCGACCAGATGCTCGCCTACAACTGCTCGCCGTCCTTCAACTGGAAGCAGCACCTGGACGACGCGACCATCGCCAAGTTCCAGCGCGAGCTCGGCCACATGGGCTTCAAGTTCCAGTTCATCACCCTGGCCGGCTTCCACGCCCTCAACCACGGCATGTTCGACCTGGCCTACGGCTACGCCCGCGAGGGCATGACCGCCTACGTCGAGCTGCAGGAGCGCGAGTTCGCGTCGGTCGAGCGCGGCTTCACCGCCGTCAAGCACCAGCGCGAGTCGGGCACCGGCTACTTCGACATGGTCAGCACCGCGATCTCGCCGGACTCCTCCACCACCGCGCTGAAGGGCTCCACCGAAGAGGCGCAGTTCCACTAAACCCCTCTTCCGGGTCGTCCCCCTGACCCGTGACGGGCCGGTCGACCTGGCCCCCCACCGGGCCGGTCGCGCGGCCGGCCCGGCCAATCGGCCCACCGGCCGTGGTCGCCCCCACGGCCGTCCCACGGCGAAGGTCCCTCCGTCCTACACCCGGAGGGACCTTCTGCCGTCCGGGCCCGAAACGGGTCCGAGGCCGGTCTGAAGGGGGTCTGAAGCGGGCCTGAACCGGGTCCGGGACGGGCGGCGCGTGGGCGGGCGGACGCGCGAGGGGCCTCCGGGGTTGTCACTCGCGAAGCGTTTCGTCCGATTAAGGAACATCTATCGACTTTCGTCCCACCCGCGGGCATCGTGATCTTCACATCCCCCGAGGGAGAGGATCATCCACGATGGCAAGACGTTCCCCCCGCGTCTCCACCGTCCGGACTCCCGGCCGCCTGCTTCCGCTGGCGCTCGCCGCCGTCACCGTGGTGGCGTTCGCGCCCGCCGCCTCCGCCGCCTCGCACGTCCGGTTCACCCCGGGAGCCGAGGGCGTGGGCGACCCCTACTTCCCCCTGGAGGGGAACGGCGGCTACCACGCCCTGCACTACTCGCTCGACGTCGCCTACGACACCACCTACGGGCAGCTCGACGGGACGGTCACGATGACCGCGCGGGCCACCCAGAACCTGTCGTCGTTCGACCTCGACCTGTCCGGCATGGACGTGTCGAAGGTCGTGGTGAACGGGCACCGCGCGTCCTGGAACCGGCGCGGGCAGGAGCTGAAGATCAAGCCGAACCACGGGCTCCGGAAGGGCTCGACGTTCCGCGTCTCGGTCACCTACGGCGGCGTCCCGCAGACGATCGTGGGCTCGCCGATCGTGTTCGGCTCGCCGTACGGGTTCCTGAAGACCCCCGACGGCGCGTTCATCGGGGACGAGCCGAACGGCGCGTCCACCTGGTTCCCGGTCAACGACCACCCGAGCGACAAGGCCACCTACGACTTCACGGTGACCGTGCCGAAGGGCCTGAGCGTCGTCGCCAACGGCCTGCCCGAGGGCAGGCACGACGGGATGGCGGCGTTCAGCCGCCGCAAGGGCTCCACGCAGGCCAGCACGTTCAAGTGGCGTGAGAACAAGCCGATGGCCAGCTACCTGGCGACCATCGACATCGGCAAGTGGGACGTCAAGGAGTCGAAGACCCCGAGCGGCCTGAACAGCTACGTCGCCGTCGACCCCGTCCTGGAGACGAACCAGCCGGACGCGGTCAAGTTCTTCAGCGACACGACCGCCGAGGCCACCGACCTGTGGTCGAAGATGTGGGGCACGTACCCGTTCGAGACGACCGGGGCGATCGCCGACAACGCGGTCTACCAGGGCCAGCCGCTCGGGTTCTCCCTGGAGACGCAGAGCAAGCCGGTCTACTCGGCCGTCCGGAGCACCTCCACCATCGCGCACGAGCTGGCCCACCAGTGGTTCGGTGACAGCGTCTCGGTCGCGCAGTGGAAGGACATCTGGCTGAACGAGAGCTTCGCGTCCTGGTCGGCGTACTACTGGACGGAGAAGCACGGCGGCGTGTCCGTCCACGACCGGGTGCGGAACATCTACAACTCCTACCCGTTCCCCGACAAGCCGGACGACCCGTACTGGTCGGTGAAGATCGCCGACCCGCAGCGGGACACCATGTTCAACGACCGCGTGTACAGCGGCGGCGCGACCGTGCTCCAGCTGCTGCGCGAGAAGATCGGCGACGACACGTTCTTCTCGCTGCTGCGGACCTGGGCCGACACGCACCGGTACGGCAACGGGAACACCGCGCAGTTCGTGGCGCTCGCGAACAAGGTCTCCGGCCAGGATCTGAACCCGTTCTTCCAGACCTGGATCTACTCGACCGGAAAGCCCGCACTTCCCTAGTAATTCGGGTGCTTCAGGCGGCGTCCCCTCGCTACGGTGATCACGTTCGCGCGCGTTTCGACGCGGTTCGCACGTGTTCACCCGCGTTCATCACCGTACGAGAGGGGGCGCCGCACCATGCCCAAGCTGAACCAGATCATCGCCGTGGAGAAGGGCGTCAAGTCGCGCACGCAGCGCGAGCTGACCGACGCCTACCACGAGCTGCAGAAGCCCGCCCTGCTCTCGGGCCTGTCGCGCACCTACCGGCCGCGTGACGAGGACGGCGAGACGATGCCGGCCGAGTCCACCCGCGTCCAGGTCAAGGCCGAGGACGCGCTCCGCGACGTCGCCCGCGCGCTGACCCGCCTGTTCGACGTGACCGCCACCAAGGACTGGGCGAACCGCGACGCCGTCGCCGACGTCGTCGTGGACGGCCGGACCCTGCTGACCGCCGTCCCGGTGCCGTACCTGCTGTTCCTGGAGAAGCAGCTCACCGACCTGCGCACGCTGGTCGACAAGCTGCCGGTGCTCGACCCGTCGGAGTCCTGGGCCTACGACGAGAGCCAGGACGTGTGGCGCACCGAGCCGGTGGAGACCGCGCGGACCAAGAAGATCCCGCGCAGCCACGTCCTGTACGAGGCGACCAAGGAGCACCCGGCGCAGGTCGAGATGTACACCGAGGACGTCGTCGTGGGCACCTGGACGAAGGTCACCTTCTCCGGCGCGCTCCCGGCGCGGCGGGTGAACGTGCTGCGCGACCGGGTCGAGCGGCTCCAGGCCGCGGTGAAGTTCGCCCGCGAGGAGGCCAACGCGACCGAGGTCACCGACCGCAAGATCGGCGACGCGGTGTTCGCGTTCCTCTTCGCACCCGACAACTGAGAACACCCCGAGACTCCCCCGCTTGGAGCGCGGGGGCGCGCCCCGGAGGGGGCGTGAAGCTGAGGATGAAGCTCAGTCTGATCCGAGTCGGCGACAGTGGAGGTTCGAATCCTCCCCCGTGCACCGCGTGCCCGGGTAGCCCAAGCAGGAAGAGGCAGCCGCATGAAGTTGAGACTCTCGCTCCAGATTCAGCATCTCCGCTCATCGCCGGATCGACCGGGGACGGACGAACTCCGTCGGATGCCAGTTCGAATCTGGCTCGGACCTCTCCATGGTCCGATAGCTCAATCGGCAGAGCACGAACGGAATGATGATGATCCGTCCCCTTAAACGCCGCCGGCGTGCGAAGGGGCGGCAACCTCCAGGGCCCCGGAACCAGGGCAGGTTCCGGGGCCCGCCGCCGTCCAGGGCCTAGCGCCGTCCCGGGCCCGCCACCGTCCGGTGCCTGCCGCCGTCCGGAGCCGCCGCTCGGGGCGGGCGGAGTCGCGGAATCGACCGGCCGCGGAAAATCGCTGGAACGTTCAAGGAGCGCGCCCTAGGCTCCCGATGAGTGGGCGTCATTCCGTGGGTCTCCTGGTACGCGCTGCGACGATATTCCGCCTATCCCCTCGGTTCGATGGCCGAGGCCGTCACGAACTCCTTCTTCGGCGTCGTCCGCGCCGCGATCCTGCTCGCGCTCTGGCACGCCCGTCCCGGGCTCGGCGGCTACGACGCGACCGACGCGGTGACCTTCTCCTTCCTCACCCAGGCCCTCATCGGGCCGGTGCAGATCTTCGGCGGGATGGAGCTGGCCCAGCGCATCCGGTCCGGGGACGTGGCGATCGACCTGCACCGCCCGGTCGACCTCCAGGCGTGGTGGCTCGCCGACGACGTCGGCCGCGCGGTGTCGACGCTGCTGCTGCGCGGGCTGCCGCCGATGCTGGTCGGCGCCCTGCTGTTCACGGTGCGGCTGCCGAGCGCGGGTGAGGCGGCCGCGTTCACGGTGTCGGCCGCGCTGGCCGTCCTGCTGAGCTTCGCGCTGCGCTACCTCGCCACGCTGTCGATGTTCTGGCTCCACGACGAGCGCGGCGTCCAGGCCGTGACGCTGCTGCTGTCGCTGTTCTTCTCCGGGATGATCGTCCCGCTCGTCGCGTTCCCCGAGACCCTCGGGGACGTCGCGCGGGCGCTCCCGTGGTCCGGGCTCGTCCAAGTGCCCGCCGACGTGTTCCTCGGCCGCCGCACCGGCGGCGCGCTGCTGTCCGCGCTGGCGTTCCAGGCGGCCTGGGCCGCCGGGCTCCTCACGGCCGGACGCCTCCTGACCCGCGCCGCACAGCGCAGGCTGGAGGCCCAGGGTGGTTAGCCGCGCCGTGGACGGCGACGCCGGGGCGGCCACCCGCGCCGGACGGGCCGTCTCGACGTACTGCCTGCTCGCCTGGACGTGGATCCGGGCGGCCGCGCAGTACCCCGTGTCGATCGCGCTGCTCGCGCTCGGCACCATGGTCACCGCCGGGATGGACATCGCCGGGATCCTGGTGATGTTCGGCCGGACGCCGCGGATCGCCGGGTTCACCGCGGTGGAGGTGCTGTTCCTGTACGGCACGTCGTCGCTGTCGTTCGGGGCGTCCGACATCCTGCTCGGCACGACCGAACGGCTCGGGGAGCACGTCCGGAACGGGACCCTCGACGCGCTGCTGGTCCGCCCGGTGAGCCCGCTGATCCAGATCGCGACCGAGGACTTCACGCCGCGCCGGTTCGGGCGGCTCCTCCCGCCGGTGCTGGTCCTGGCGTTCGTGCTGCCCCGCGTGCCGGTGGACTGGACGCCGGGCCGGGTCGCGATGGTGCCGCTCATGCTGGCGTCCGGCATGGTGATCTTCGCCGGGTTGTGGGTGCTGTGCGCGGCGCTCCAGTTCGTGCTGCTGAACAGCCACGGCGCGACCAAGGCGATCACCTATGGCGGCTCGTTCCTGACCCAGTACCCGATGACGCTGTTCGCGCGGGACTTCGTGCGCGGCGTGACGTTCGTCGTCCCGCTGGCGTTCGTGAACTGGGAGCCCGCCCTGTACGTGCTCGGCCGCCCCGACCCGCTGGGGCTTCCGGGCTGGACGCGGTTCGCGTCGCCCGCCGTCGGGGCGGCGCTGTGCGCGGTGGCCGCGGTGGCGTGGCGCGCGGGCCTGCGCCGCTACCGCTCGACGGGAAGCTGAGGACGCCGGTGCCGGGAGGGGAACCCATGATCGAGATGACGGACGTGACCAAGACCTTCGTCCTGCGGCGCAGGACGGGACGGGGGCCGCGCCGCGAGCGGACCCCGGTCCGCGCCGTCGACGGGGTGACGTTCACCGTCGACCGCGGCGAGTTCCTGGGCTACCTGGGCCCGAACGGCGCAGGCAAGAGCACCACGATCAAGATGCTCACCGGGATCCTCACCCCGACCTCGGGACGGATCCGCGTGGCGGGCCTGGACCCGTCCCGCGCCCGGACGACGCTCGCCCGCCGCATCGGCGTCGTGTTCGGCCAGCGCACCACCCTCTGGTGGGACCTGCCGCTGAAGGACAGCCTGACCCTCGTCCGGCGCCTGTACCGGGTCGAGGAGCACGCCTACCGGACCCGCCTGGCGGAACTGACCGCGCTGCTGGAGCTCGAGCCGTTCCTCGCCACACCGGTCCGCCAGCTCAGCCTCGGCCAGCGCATGCGCGGCGACCTGGCCGCCGCGCTCCTCCACGACCCCGAACTCCTCGTCCTGGACGAGCCGACGATCGGCCTGGACGTGGTGAGCAAGGCGACCGTCCGCGGTTTCCTCGCCCGCCTGAACGCCGAACGCGGCACCACGATCCTGCTGACCACCCACGACCTCGGCGACATCGAGCGCCTCTGCCGCCGCGTCATGATCATCGACCATGGCCGTCCGGCGTTCGACGGGGACCTGGCCGCGCTGCGCCGCGCGGCGGGCGCGGACCGGCAGCTGATCGTCGAACTGGCGGCGCCCGTCCCGCCGGTCGAGCTCGACGGCGTCGAGGTGACCGGCGTGGAGGGCCCGCGCCAGACGCTCCGCCTCCCGGACGGCGCGAACGCCGCGTCCGTCGTGGCCTCGCTCGCCGCCCGCTACGAGATCCGCGACATCGCCCTGCGCGAGACCGGCATCGAGGAGATCGTCGCCCGCCTCTACCGGGGCGACCAGGAGCTCTCCACCCCGGTCTCCCCCTGACCGCCCGGCCGCCGAAGCGGCCCCACGCGAACACTCCCCCGAAAGAGGCCCCGCACTCACCGACCTCCGACGACCAGACCGGCTAGAGCGCACATGCGGTTTTCCGCAGGCGAGATCGGCGGTTCACCGCATTCTGTCCCAGCGGCGGCCGCCCTAGCGTCGAGCCCATGTTGAACACACTGATGAGCGCGCTGGTGGCGTTCGCCGTCACAGCGGGGCACCCGGGCGCCGGGCCGCGCCCCGAGCTGGACGGGATCGTGAAGGGCGGGGCGGCGACGGCGGCGCTGGTACGGATCTCCGACGGGCGGCACACGACGTCCGAGGCGGCGGGCGTGCGGGACATCGAGCGGGGCGGGCGGCCGTCCCCCGACGGGTACTTCCGGATCGGGAGCGTCACCAAGTCGTTCGTCGCGACCGTGGTGCTCCAGCTCGTGGACGAGGGCAAGGTCCGGCTCGACGATCCCATCGCCCGCCACCTGCCGGGCGTCGTGCCGGACGGCGAGCACGTGACCGTCCGCCGGCTCCTCGACCACACCAGCCACCTGCCCGACTACATGAGCGAACCGGGATACTCCACCAACCGGTGGCGCGGCGACGCACGGTTCCGTTCCTACCGTCCGGGTGAACTGCTGAAGGTGGCCTTCGCGAAGACGCTGCCCGCCGACGGCAAATGGCACTACTCCAACACCAACTACGTCGTGCTCGGGCTGCTGGTGCAGAAGCTGACCGGCAGGACGTACGGCGAGGAGGTCCGCCGCCGGATCCTCCGGCCGCTGGGCCTGCGCCACACCGTCGTGCCGGGCGACCGTCCCGGAGTGCCGTCGCCGCACGCCAACGGGTACGAGCCGATTCCCCAGCTGGTGGACGCCACGCGCATGAACCCCTCACTGGACTGGGCGGCGGGAGAGATGATCTCGACCGCCGGGGACCTGGAACGGTTCTTCTCGGCGCTGCTCGGCGGCCGGCTGACCAGCGCGGCCTCACTCCGCGCCATGCGCACCCCCGTCGAGACCGGGGCCGGGTTCGACTACGGGCTGGGTCTCCAGGCCTACCACCTGCCGTGCGGGACGGTCTGGGGGCACAGCGGAGAACTGATCGGGTACCTGACCTTCGCGTTCCGCACTGACAGCGGCAGGTCGATGGTCCTGTCCATCAACCCCTCGACCCGCAACCCGTCCACCGCCGAGGTCATGGGCATCGCCGCCAAGGCCCTCTGCGGCACGTCCTGACCTGAGCCCCGCGTCGCGTTCAGTCGCCGCCGTCCGTCCGAACATGCAGATGCCCCTCCGCAGGAAACGCGGGAGGCTGCGGCGGAAGAAGCGCCCGGAAGACATACCGGCACTTCTCGGCCACGCGGCAGGAAGCGGGGTTGTCGACGGCATGCAGAAGGTCGAGCCGCGCCACAGGCATCACACTCTGCGGACCGAGCGCCCAACGCGACACGACCTCAAGGGCGCGAGGCGCGACTCCCCGCCCTCGCGCCTCGGCCGCCGTCCAGTACCCCACCTCGCCCGAGGCGGCCACAGGGCCGCCTCCCCCTTTGACCACGATGTGACCGACCAGCCGTCCAGCAGGGTCATCCTGCAACACGGCGAAGCTGAGCCGCGTACCGCCGGCCCACCCCTCGCCCTGCTCCTCGATCCACCGAACGGCGTCCGCCTCACTTGCGAGAGACGTCAACAACCGGCTGCGCATGACCGGGTCACGATGCGCCGCCGCAAGAGCCGCCGCGTCCCCCACACGCCACGGCCGCAGGCTCAACCCAGGCGCGGACACCGTCGCCTCCACCGACAGAACGACACTCACGAAACCCCCATTTCCACCCGCCCACAACTCTGCCCCACCCCGCCCAGAAACCGACACCCACCACCCCGGATGAGCGTCGCTAGGCCTGGGGGTAGCCGATTTCGGAGATGTCTTCGGCCAGGTCAGCCAGGGTGAGTTCTGGGTTCAGTGACGACACGAGGTCCTGGTTCAGTGGCCGCGAGGCATACACGTCCTTCACCGCTGCAAGGTCCACGGGGACCTCGTAGTAGTCCTCGGCGAAGCGTTGGAACGCTTCGGGTGAGCGGTCGACCAGTAGTGGGAACAGGCCCGTCGCCCCATCGGGGTCGGCCTGGCCCGGCGGGAAGTCGATCGAGCCGTGGCGCCACTGGTCATCCGTCGTCTCCCGCCACAGGCAGGCCGTCACGACGGGCACCCCGTCCTCGTCGGTGAACGCGGGCTCCTCGACGAAGCGCCTGAAGACATCGGGAACGTCGTCGATCACGCCTGGCCAGGGCTCGCCGTCGTGGAGGTAGGGGCTCATGGACGATTCGTGGTCGAAGCCGCGCACGTAGACCCCGGCCGCCGAGAACACGATGGAGTACTCGTCTCCTGACCCGTTGCGCATCGAGGCCACCTCCTCGCCTTCGGCCCAGGCGACGTTGAAGGTGTGGTGGCGGCTTTCCCAGTCCGGGCTCAGGATCGCTTCGAGCATCGCCAGCGAGCGGCACAACTCCCGCAGATCGGGAATGGCAGGGAACCGGCGGGCCGCGTCATAGACAGTCACGGGTTCATCCAACCCGCTCCCTCTGACGGGAAGGCAGCCGGGCGCGGGGCTGGGGCGGCGGGGGTCAGGGGGCGGGTGGGTGGGTGTAGGTGGTGGCGAGTGTGGTGGCTCGGTGGTGGAGGGCGTCGCGTAGCCATGGGGGGGACAGGGCTTCGGCGGTCGTGGCGAGTTGCCAGAGGGCCCATTCGGCATGTCGGGGGTCTTGGAAGGTCAGTTCCAGTCGGAGACGTCCGTCGGCGTCGGTCTCCTCGGTGAGGACGGCCAGTGCGGTGCCCACGAGGTCCTCGCGCCGTGCCGGGTCCATCCGGACGAGGACGGTGACCTGGTCGGCGCCGGCCCGGAAGCGGGTGCCGCGTTCCTGCCAGGCGCGGCCGAGGTCGACGCGGTCCGGCCGGCGGGCGGGTTCGGGGAGTTCCTCGGCGGCCAGGACGCGGGACAGCCGGTAGGTGCGGTCGGCGCCGGACCTGGTGGCCAGCAGGTAGCCCTGGTCGCGGACGGTGACCAGGCCGATCGGGTCCACCGTGCGCCACTTCGGGTCCTGGCCGAAGGCCGCGTAGTGGATGCGCAGCCGGTGTCCGGCGAACACCGCGCGCCGGACCTCGGCCACGACCGCGTCGGGGACCTCCTCCTCGGCGGCCGTCCGGCGTGACAGGAGGTCGGCCTCCGGGTCGATGAGGAGCCGTTCGGCCGCGTCGGCCGCGGTGTCGCGGTAGCTCGCGGGGAGCGCGTCGACCACTTTCAGCATCGCCGAGGCGAGCGCCGAGCCCAGGCCGAAGGCCTGCGCGCCGCGCCGTGACCCGGCGACCAGCAGCGCGAGGGCCTCGTCGTGGTTCAGTCCGGTGAGCTCGGTGCGGAATCCGGGCAGCAGCGCGAACCCGCCGTGCCTGCCGCGTTCGGCGTAGACCGGGACGCCCGCCGCGGACAGCGCCTCGACGTCGCGCAGGACGGTGCGGGTGGACACCTCCAGCTCGCGGGCCAGCGCGGGCGCGGACATCCGGCCGTGCTGCCGCAGCAGCAGGACCAGCGAGACCAACCGGTCGGCGCGCATCCCGGAACGCTACCGAAATACACGACAGAAGATGTCGTGATTCGCTGGAAGGCTCACCACCGCGACCAAAGAGATGGCCGCGATCGAACACAAGCCGACGAATCGAGTGGAGCTGATATGGCAGTGGAACGAACCGCGGTCAACCCGTGGCCGTGGTCGGTGGAGCTGGGCTACGACCAGGGCGAGGTCGTCTCCGGTCACACCCGGACCCTGTACGCCTCCGGGCAGACCGCGATGAGCGCCGACGGCAGGCCGCAGCATGCCGGCGACATGGGCGCTCAGCTGGCGCTGAGCCTCGACAACCTGGAGGCCGTGCTCGGCAAGGCCGGGATGTCCCTGGCGGACCTGGTCCGGCTCAACGTCTACACCACCGACGTCGACCGGCTCTTCGAGCACTACGGCGTGCTCGCGGCGCGGTTGGGCGCCGCGGGGGTGGCGCCGTCCACGACGATGCTCGGGGTGACGCGGCTGGCGATCCCCGACCTGATGGTCGAACTCGAGGGGACCGCCGTCGCCTGACGCACCCCCGCCGCCTCCGGCCCGGCCTTCACCGCCGGAGGCGGCTCACCCGCACGCACCCATCACGGGCGTGACCGCCGCCTCCGGGGACGGGCGCCGTCTGGTCAGCGCCGGGTCGCGATGAGGCGTCGTATCGCGGCGTGGGCGGGCGGGCCCCAGGTGGTCTTGCCGCCCGGGAGGCCGCGGACGCCGGCTTCTCCGATGTGCATGCAGGCGAGGGCCTTCAGGACCGCCCATCCGCGGGCGCGGCGCAGGGTCGCGGCGTCCGCGGACGGCCGGTACGCGGCGTTGAGGCGGTCGGCGGCGCCGTCGGGCAGCAGGTGCCAGGCGGCGGCGAGGTCGCAGGCCGGGTCGCCCGCGCAGAGGTCACCGAAGTCGATCACGCCGCGGACGGCGCCGTCGGTGGTGAGGACGTTCGCCGGATGCAGATCGCCGTGGAGCCAGAGCGCCGGGCCCGTCCACTCGGGCGCGGTGACGGCGTCGTCCCAGACCGCGCGGACGCCGTCCGGGTCGGTGATCAGTCCTCGTTCCGTCGCGGAGGCGAGCCCGTCGGCGAAGGCCTGGGAGTGGGCGGCCAGCGGCCCTCTGCAGTGCCTGCCGGCCGGCGCCCCCTCAGGGGCGGGCCGGTGCAGCGCGCTCAGGAACGCGGCCAGCGTCTCGGCGGACTCCGCGCCGCGCGTGACGGGGGCGCGGTCGGCGGGCTCGCCCGGCACCCAGGTGGTGACGATCCAGGGGCGCGGGAACAGCGTGGAGGGTTCACCGAGGCGCTGCGGGACGGGAACCGGCAGCGGAAGGGACGGCGCGAGCGCGGGCAGCCAGGTGTGCTCCTTGCGCAGCAGCGCGTCCGCGGACTCCGTCGCCCAGGGCAGCCGGACGGCGAGGTCGTCACCGAGCCGCCACAGCTGGTTGTCCCAGCCGCGCGCACCGAACCGCACAGGGTGATCGGCCAGGTCAGGGTGCTGTTCGCGCAGCAGATCCCGGACCATCTCCGCTGTGACGTCGATCCCGGCATGCGTCATGCGAAGCAACCCTAGCCCGCACCGTTGACCGGCGGTCTCGCCGCGAAGGTTCTGACAGTGAGTCAGAAGACGCAGACGGAATGGGGCGCACGGGGCAGCATCGGGGGCGGGCGGGGTGTCTGCTGAGGGGGAGCGGGCACCCGAAAGGGGGGCCCCGAAGACCACCGAGTCGTCGCAGGAGGTTGGCAGGCAGGTGCCGCAGGAACGCGCCCCGGCGCGACACGACGGTTCACCGGCGGCGCCGCGGCGACCGGCAGAACGGCCGGCGCCCGCGGCTCGGGCCTCACCGCCCCACTCCCCCTGAACGCCGCGGGCGCCGGCCATCCCGTCCCGACACCGCGAGCCCCCTTCCCCGGGGAGGCTCGGAGAACGGACCCCCGTTGATCGAGAGGAAAAGCCCGGTACGCCCCGACGACTTCTGGGGCGCGCTGACGACCGCCGAGCGGGACGCGCTGCGAGCGGTGGCACGACCGCGGTCGTTCCCCGCCCGGACGCCACTGTGCCTTCAGGGCGACGAGTCCGACCACATCATCGTGATCGAGTCGGGGTGGGCGAAGGTCGCCTCGTCCACCGAGGACGGGCACGCCGTGGTGCTCGCCGTGCGGGGACCGGGCGACCTGGTGTGCGAGAGCGCGGTGCTGGGCGCGCGGCACCGGTCGGCGACCGTGACGGCCCTGTCGACCGTCCGCGCGCGGGTCGTGCCCGCGGCCCGGTTCACCGCGTTCCTCGACGCCCATCCGCGGGTGTGGCGGCTGGTCAGCGGCACGTTCGTCCGCCGCCTGGACGACGCGGACCAGCGGGCCCGCGCGCACGTCGCGGTACGCGGCGACCAGCGCCTGGCCCTGCTGCTGGCGCACCTGGCCGAGCTGTCGGCCCGGCACACCTCGCCCGCGCCGGACGGCGGCGTCGACATCGCCCCGCCCCTGTCACAGCAGGAGCTCGGATCCTGGATGGACGCGTCGCGCGAGACGGTCGCGCGCGGCCTGAACCGGCTGCGCCAGGAAGGCCTGGTCCGGACGGGCTGGCGGCGGATCACCGTCGTCGACCTGCCAGGACTGGTCGAGTTCGCGCGCCGCCCCGCCGACGAGGACGACCAATAGGACACCCACGTAGGAGACCCACGTAGGACATCCACGGCCGGGCACCCCCGGCGCCGTGAACCGAACCACGGCGCCGGGCGTGCCCCGCCGGATCAGGTCACCGACGTGTACGCGACGACGCCGCGGCGCATCGCGTCCATCGCGCGCCGCGCCGTCTTGCGGATGTGGCTGTTGGGCTCGGCCGCGTCCGCGACCTGCCCCAGCAGGTCGAGCAGCTGCTTGACGGCGCGGACGAAGTCACCGGCCGTCATGTCGCCGTCGAGCAGCACCTCGTCCAGGTCGTCGCCCTTCGCCCACCGGTACGCCGTCCACGCGAACCCCAGGTCGGGCTCCCGCAGGAACGACACCTGGTTGTCCTTCTCCACCGCGTCCAGCTGCCCCCACAGCCGGATCATCCCGGCGAGGGCGTCCTGCGCGGCGCCGGCGGGCGTCCGGGGCGCGGACGCGTCGTCCGGCTGCCGCGACTCGTACACCAGCGCCGACACGCACGCGGCGAGCTCGGCGTGGTCGAGCTTCTCCCACAGGCCCTCGCGGAGCGACTCGGCCGTCAGCAGGTCCAGCTCGTTGTAGATGCGGCCGAGACGGCGTCCCTCGTCGGTGACGTCCTCCCCGTCGAGATAACCGAGCTGCTCCAGGACGGCGCAGACCCGGTCGAACGTCCGGGCGATCACCTGCGAACGGCCCTCGACGCGGCGCCGCAGCAGCTCGGTCTCCCGCTCGAGCCGGAAGAACCGCTCGGCCCACCGCGCGTGGTCCTCACGCTGGTCACAGCCGTGCACGGGATGCGCCCGCAGCTCGGCGCGCAGCCGCGCGATCTCCGCGTCGTCCCCGGCCGGGGTGTCGCGGACGCGCCGCCGGTCACGCGTGTCGCCCGACACCTTGTTCCGCAGCGTCGACGCCAGGTCACGGCGCATCTGCGGGTTGCGCGGGCTGAACGACTTCGGCACCCGGATCCGGTCGACGGGCTCCACCGGCCGCGGGAAGTCGTGGATCGACAGCCGCTGCACGGACGCCCCCGCGGTCAGGACCAGCGGCGCGGCCCCGTCCGAGCGGCGGCCGAGACCCGGGTCCAGGACGACGGCCAGCCCCGAACGCCGCCCGGACGGCACCAGGATCACATCCCCCGGACGCAGGTGCTCCAGCGACCGGGCCGCCTCCGCGCGCCGCGACACCGACCGCTCCCGCGACAGCTCCGCCTCCCGGTCCGACAGGCGGCGGCGCAGCGCGGCGTACTCCATGAAGTCGCCCAGATGGCACTCGGCGGCCTTGGCGTACCCGGCGAGCGCCTCCTCGTTCTTGCGGACCTGCTTGGCCAGCCCCACCACGGCCCGGTCGGCCTGGAACTGCGCGAACGACTGCTCCAGCAGGTTGCGGGCGCGTTCGAACCCGACCGCGCCGACGAGGTTCACCGCCATGTTGTACGACGGCCGGAAGCTGGAGTTCAGCGGATAGGTGCGGGCGCCCGCGAGCCCGGCGAGCGACGCGGGCTCCACGCTCGGCCCCCAGACCACCACGGCATGGCCCTCGACGTCGATGCCGCGGCGCCCGGCACGCCCGGTGAGCTGCGTGTACTCACCCGGGGTCAGGTCGACGTGCGCCTCACCGTTCCACTTGTCGAGCTTCTCGATCACCACGGTGCGGGCGGGCATGTTGATGCCGAGCGCGAGCGTCTCGGTCGCGAACACCGCCTTGATCATCCCGCGGGTGAACAGCTCCTCGACGATCTCCTTGAACGTCGGGAGCATCCCCGCGTGGTGCGCGGCGATCCCCCGCTCCAGCGCCGCGAGGAAGTCGTGGTAGCCGAGGACGTGCAGGTCGGCGGGGTCGAGGTCGGCGGTGCGCAGCTCCACGTGCGCGCGGATCTCCTCCGCCTCCTCCCTCGACGTCAGCCGCAGCCCCGCGTGCAGGCACTGCAGGACGGCCGCGTCGCAGCCGTTGCGGGAGAAGATGAAGGTGATCGCGGGCAGCAGCCCGGCCCGCTCGAGCCGCTCCACGACGTCCGGACGCGCCGGAGGCCGGAACCGCTGCGGACGCGCCGCGCGGCGCCGCCCGGTACGCCGCCCCTGGTTGACCTTCGCGCGCCGCACCTCCTCCACGGCCATCCGGGTGAGCTGCGGGTTCAGCTTCGCGCGCCGCCCCTCGCCCTTGCCCTGCTCGACGAACAGGTCGTACAGGCGGGTGCCGACCATCATGTGCTGGAACAGCGGGACGGGCCGGTGCTCGTCGACGATCACGGCCGTGTCGCCGCGGACCTCCTGCAGCCACTCGCCGAACTCCTCGGCGTTGGACACCGTCGCCGACAGCGCCACGAGCCGCACCGAGTCCGGCACGTGGATGATCACTTCTTCCCAGACGGCGCCGCGGAACCGGTCGGCGAGGTAGTGCACCTCGTCCATGACCACGAACGCCAGCCCGGCGAGGGTCTGCGACCCCGCGTACAGCATGTTCCGCAGCACCTCGGTCGTCATGACGACGATCGGGGCCTCGCCGTTGACGCTGTTGTCGCCGGTGAGCAGGCCGACCTTCTCCGGCCCGTAGCGGCGGACGAGGTCGGCGTACTTCTGGTTCGACAGCGCCTTGATCGGCGTGGTGTAGAAGCACTTGCCGCCGCCGAGCAGCGCCAGGTGCACGGCGAACTCCCCGACGAGGGTCTTTCCGGAACCGGTGGGCGCGGCGACCAGGACGCCGCTGCCCCCCTCCAGGGCCCGGCACGCCTCGATCTGGAACGCGTCCAGCTCGAAGTCGTACAGGGTCCGGAAGTCCAGCAGGGCGGGCCCGTTCCCGTCGGTCCGGGCCCGGAAGGCCCGGTACCGCTCCGCCGGGGACTGCTCGGCCGACCGCGTGTCGGGGGTGCTCATGCCTCCGAGCCTACGGTTTCGCCCGCCCGGATTCCCCATTCGGGGCCCAACATCTTCATTCGGACGATCTTCCCGCATTGGACGATCTTCCTGCATCGGACGGGTTTCCGCCTCCGGTTTACCGGCCGCCCCGGCCTTCGGAGGCCGTCTCCGGCGTCAGCGGCCGTCGCCGCGTCCCCCGCGGCCGCCGCTCTCCAGCTCCGCGTCGATCCGGTCCAGGTCCAGCGGGGCCGCCTCGTCGTCCGACAGGCCCGCGTACGGATCGGGGGCGTTGGCCCTCCGCCGGTCGTTGAAGTACGCCAGCAGCTCCGCGACCTCGAACAGCACCACCGTGGGGATCGCGAGGGCCAGCATCGTGAACGGGTCCTGGCTGGGCGTGGCGACGGCCGCGAACACGAAGATCCCGAAGATCAGCATGCGCCGGTACCGGCGGATCGCGGTCTGCGGCAGGACCCCGGCCATGTTCAGGATCACCACGAACAGCGGCAGCTCGAACGCCAACCCGAAGATCAGCAGCATGGCCTGCGCGTAGCCCAGGTAGGACTCCACACCGACCAGCACCGTGGAACTGCCCGGCGCGAGCCCGATGAGGATCTTCAGGCCCTTGTCCATCGTGACGTAGGCCAGGGCCGCGCCCGCCACGAACAGCGGCACCGCCGCCGCGATGAACGTGTACGTCCACCGCTTCTCCCGCCTGTACAGGCCGGGCGCGACGAACGCCCACAGCTGGTACAGCCAGATCGGGGAGGAGATCACCGCGCCCGCCAGCAGCGCGACCTTCATGTGGATGAAGAACCCGTCGAAGATCCCGTGGACCACCAGGTCGCACTTGTTGTTGATGCAGTGCTTGGGATCGATCCGGGTGAACGGCTCGGTGACGAACGTCCAGATCGGGTTGAAGAACAGCCAGCCGATGCCGGTCCCGACCGCCAGCCCGAGCATCGCCTTGATCAGCCGGTTGCGCAGCTCACGCAGGTGAGCCATGAGCGGCATCCGGCCCTCGGGGTCGACGGGCTGCCTCTTGATCTTCATGGTGGGCATTCAGGGGTCGGGGATCGGCGCGCGGCCGGTCCGGGCGGATGCCGTGGGGGCGGGGACGGTCAGCCGTTGGCGCGGTACTGAGCGCGCTCCACCGGAACCCCCTCGATCGGCTCACCGGACGCCAGCGCGCCGGGACGCCGCTCGGACGCGGCCGCCTCGCGCTCAAGCCGGGCCGCCTCCTCACGCAACCGGGCCGCACGCTCCCGCGCGTCCTCGGCCGGAGCCGCCGGAGCGGCGGCCGGGGCCTGCGGGGCCGCGGCCTGCGGGCGGTCGTCGTCGTCCTCGACCAGGCCCTTGGTCTCGGCCTTCAGGATGCGCGCGGACTTGCCGAGGGACCGCGCCAGCTGCGGCAGCTTCGCCGAGCCGAAGATCAGCACGACGACGAACAGCAGGATCAAGATTTCGGGCGTGCCCAGGTTCATGACGGTCCTCTTCAGCAGGTGGTACTCACGACGATCGTACGCCCTCACCGGAGTCCACAGGGGTCCGGGCGTCCCGCAGGTCCCTGACCTCGGCACGCAGCGCGGAGTGTTCCGGCTCGAGTCTCCGGCGCGTCCGTTCGAGTTCACGAGCCAGACGCCGGACGCCCAGCCAGACGCGGAACGAGCACCACGCCAGCACCGCCAGCCCGGCGAACGCCAGCCCCACCGCCAGCCCCGTCCAGATCATCCCACTCACGGTAGCCGACCCCTCACACCAGGTCGTACAGGGCCAGGGCGCGCGCCGCGTCGTCCCGGACGGCCCCGGCCAGCGACGCGGGCGACACGACCCGCCCCTGGTCGCCGAGCCGCATCGCCAGCGCCCGCACCCACCGGGTGTCGGGGGTCCGCACCACGATCCGCAGCCGCCCCTCCCCCAGCTCGGTCACCGACTCGCACGGATAGGAGTCGGCGACCCACCGGCCGCGCGGCGTCAGCTCCATCGTCACCGTCTCGTCCTGCGGGGACGGCCGGAACAGGCCCGCGTCCACGTCGATCGGCTCCGCGCCGTCGGGCACGTCCGCCGGGACGTCCAGGACCGCGAGGTCGGTGACCCGGTCGAGGCGGAACAGCCGGACGGCCTCGGCGCGGCGGCACCAGCCCTCCAGGTACGTGGTGCCCTCCACCACCAGCAGCCGCATCGGATCCACGTCCCGCTCGGTGTTCTCGTCGCGCGTCGGCACGTAGTACGTCAGGTGGACGCGGCGCCGCGCGTCGATCGCCGACCGCAGCCGCGCGAGGGTGTCACCGCGCGTCTCCACCTCCACCGCGACCTTCCCGGCGGCCTGCGCCGCCGTGCCCGCCGCGTCCTCCAGCTTCACGATCAGCCGGGACAGCGCGTCCCGCTCGTGCAGCTCCGGCAGGCCCGCCAGCATCCGCAGCGCCACCAGCAGCGCCGCCGCCTCGTCCGCCTTCAGCCGCAGCGGCCGCGCGATCGACTCGGCCTCGGTCACCGTGATCTCCCCGCCCTCGTAGGACAGGTCGATCGGGCAGTACGGGTCCGGCGCGCGCAGCTCCACGCACCACAGCATGTTCAGGTCGTCGATCAGCTGCTTCTCGGTCACCCCGAACGCGGCGGCCGCCTCGTCCAGCGCGACCGCGTCCCGGTTCACCACGTACGGGACCAGCGCCAGCAGCCGCGCCAGCCGCCCCGTGGACGTCGCGCCGGCCCGCCTCACCGCCTCGCCCTTCGCCGCGTCGCTCCTCAGCCCGCCGGACCTCACCGCGTCGGCCTTCACCGCGTCGGCCTTCACCGCGTCGGCCTTCACCGCGTCGGCCTTCACCGCGTCGGTCTTCGGGGCCCCGTCGCGGGACGCCTCGTCCCGGGGCGCAGCGCCCGTCTCGATGCCGCTCATCGCTCCCCCGCCCGCGCCGCGTCGCCGCCCGCGTCCACGCGCTCCGCCGTCGTGCCGGCCGCCGTGACGCCGACCGCCGTGATGCCCGCCGCCGTCGCGCCGGCCGCCGTCTCGTTCGCCGTCAGGACGGCCTTCAGGTGCCCGATCACCGCGTCCCGCAGGTCCGGCGGGTCCAGGACCACCACGTCGGCGGCGAACCGCGCCAGGTACGGCGCGAACCGGTCCAGGTCACGGAACGTCAGCTCCGCCTCGTCCCACGCGCCGTCGCCGACCGGACGCACGTCCCGCGCCCACCGGCGCGGCCCCTGCGCCGCACCCGCCCGCAACCGCACCCTCGCCGGGCGCGGCTCGGCGGTCTGCTCGTCGCGGTCGAACGCGATCGCGCGCACGTCCGCGCCCTCCGGCACGGTCACACTGCCCGCCGGGCCGTCCGGACGCACCTGACCGGCGATCCGGCTCAGCCGGAACACCCGCGGCTCGCCCCGGTCGCGGTCGAACCCGACCACGTACCAGCGGCCCCGCCGGCTCACCACGCCCCACGGCTCCAGATGCCGCCGCGCGCCGTGCGTGCGGCCCACACCCTGATACTCGAACGTCACCGGACGGCCGTCCCGCACCGCCTCCCACAACGGCGCGAACGCCGGGTCGGCGGTGTCGACGCGCGGCTCCACGCCGACCGCCGTCGGCACATCCGTCTCCACGCCCGCCGCGCGCAACTTCAGCAGGGCACCGGACGCCGCGTCCGCCATGCTCTCCCGCTGCCACACCCGCGCCGCCAGACCCAGCACCGCCGCCTCGTCCGGCGACAGGTGGATCTCCGGGAGCTCATAGGCCTGCGGCGGGATCCGGTACCCGATCTCCTCGCCGCCCCCGCCGGACGCGTCGCTGCCGACCTCGAGAGGAACGCCGAGCTCGCGCAGCTCCTCCTTGTCGCGCTCGAACATCCGCTTGAACGCCTCGTCGCCGTCCGGATACCCGGGAACGGCACGACGGATCTGCTCGGCCGTCAGGTAGCGCCGCGTGGCCAGCAGGCAGACCACCAGATTGAGCAGGCGCTCGGTCTTGCGCCGGGACACTTCGCCACCACCTCTTCCGCGTCCGAAAACCTCGTCCGGCGGGCGCGCGCACCAGCCGTCCGGCCCGCGGCGCGTCCTCCCGCGCCGAAGCCGGCGCCCGAGCGCGCCGCCTCGTCGCCGCCCCGGGGAAAACGCTACCGTCTCCGGTGTGATCCGATGGCGCGAAGGCACAGTACGAGGCATCCGGCGCGAATGGCCCGGAGCAGTCGAATTGGACGTCACGGTCGGGGGCGACGGAGACTGCCGCGCCCTGGCCTACCCCGCGCTCGTGGGCAGACCCGAACCGGGCGACACCGTCCTGCTCAACACTACGGCCTTGGCGATGGGTCTGGGGACCGGAGGCTACGCCATGGTCACCGCGATCCCCGACCGCCTCCCCCCCGACCCCGACAGCCCCGGACACCTCGTCAAGGCCCGCTACACCCCGCTCCAGGCCACCGTCCTCGGCGTCGACGAACAGGACTCCCCCCACCACGCCCTCCTCGAAGACGCCGACTCCCTCACCGGCATGCCGGTGATCGTCGCCGACCTCCACTCCGCGCTCCCCCCGATCCTCGCCGGCCTCCTCGCCGACCGCCCCGGAACCCGCGTCGTCTACGTCATGCCGGACGGCGGCGCCCTCCCCGCCTGGTTCTCCATGTCCATCGCCCAGCTCAAGGACGCCGGAGCCCTCACCGCCACCGTCACCGTCGGACAGGCCTTCGGCGGCGACCTCGAGGCCGTCACCGTCCACACCGGCCTGCTCGCCGCCCGCCTCGTCCTCGACGCCGACGTCGCCGTCCTCGCCCAGGGCCCCGGCAACCTCGGCACCGGCACCCGCTGGGGCTTCTCCGGAGTCTCCGCCGGCGAAGCCGTCAACGCCGCGTCCATCCTCTCCGGACGCCCCGTCGGCTCACTCCGCGTCAGCGAAGGCGACGCCCGCGAACGCCACCAGGGCGTGTCCCACCACAGCCTCACCGCCTACGGACGCGTCGCCCTCGCCCGCGCCGACATCCCCGTCCCCGAACTCGGCGGGCACTTCGGCGAACGCGTCGCCGCCCAGGCCGCCTCCCTCGGCGACCGGCACGACCTCATCCCCACCGCCGTCACCGACCTCCGCGACGTCTGCGCCGCCGCCGAGAAGGACTGGGGCGTCCGCATGTCCACCATGGGCCGCAGGCTCGACCAGGACCTCGCCTACTTCCTCACCGCCGCCGCCGCCGGACGCCACACCGCCCGGCTGCTCTGACGCCCCGCCCTCGGGGCGTTCCGCCCGGACCATCAGCACGCCCGGACGGTCAGAACGCCCCGAGGACGTCCACCACGAACACCAGGCTGTCGTCCGCGCGGATCCCCGCCTGCGGCAACCCGCCCAGCGGCTTGTACGCCAGATCCGGCGGGACCACCAGCAGCAACCGGCTCCCCACCGTCCGCCCCACCAGCGCCTGGTCCCAGCCCTTGATCACCTGACCGGTCCCGATCGTCACCGCGTGCGGATGCCCGCCCGTCCACGACGAGTCGAACTCCTTGCCGTCCCGCCAGAACACACCCTTGTACTGCAACGCCAGCAACTGCCCCTTGCGCACCTGCGGGCCCTCACCCTGCACCAGCGTCCGCACCTGCAACGACTTCGGCGCCGACCGCTTCGGCACCGTGATCGACGGCGCCTGACCCGCGCCACCATCCCCCACCTGCGGCGACGACGCGTCACTCACCGCCTGGCTCTTCCCCCGCGCCATCGCCGACGGCGGGAACACCCCCCGCACGTCCAGCACGTACACCAGCGTGTCGTCCGGACCGATCTGCCGCCCCTGGTCCCCCGCGTCCCCGTACCCCTGCTTCGGCGGGATCTTCGCGACGACCCGCGCCCCCGGACGCGCCCCCTCGAACGCCTTCGCCAGCCCCGGCACGATGTCCCACGTCGGGAACGCCTCCGGCTGCCCCGTCATGTAACTCGACGCCAGCAGCTTGCTGCCGTCCTTGCTCCACCGGTAACCCACATAGTCGGCGACCACCAGATCGCCCTTGCGCGCCCCCGGCCCCTTGCCCTTCGCCAGCGTCCTCGTCGCGAACCCGTCCTTCGGCGTCCCCTTCGGGATCTTCACCTCGGGACGCTGCCCCGCGGCCCCCTTCACCGACACCTGCACATCCGCCCCGCCGCACCCGGCGGCGAGGAACAACGGAGCGGCCAGCACCACGGCCGCGGACACGGCGGAAACACGACGACGCATACAGAGGGTCCTTCACGGGGGCGTCACGACATCCAAACTGGCCGCTCACCCTACCGGCCGGTCACCTCCGGGCAAGCGCCACCTCACCCCGCCGCCACCCCGCCCCGAGAACAGGGCCAAAACGAAACGGCCCGCGGGCCCGGCCTCCCAGCCGAACCCACGGACCGTCCACACCGCCGTCACATACCGGCGATCAGCTTGTCGACACGCTCGTCCACCGAACGGAACGGATCCTTGCACAGCACCGTCCGCTGCGCCTGGTCGTTCAACTTCAGATGCACCCAGTCCACCGTGAAGTCACGCCGCTTCTCCTGCGCCCGCCGGATGAACTCCCCGCGCAACCGCGCCCGCGTCGTCTGCGGCGGCACCGACTTCGCCTCGAAGATCTCCACGTCCCGCGCCACCCGCGCCACCGACCCCCGCCGCTCCAGCAGGTAGTACAGCCCACGCTCCCGATGCACGTCGTGGTACGCCAGATCCAGCTGCGCCACCCGAGGCGAACTCAACGGCAGATCGTACTTCCGCCGGTACCGCTCGATCAGCTTGTACTTCGTCACCCAGTCGATCTCCCGGCCGACCAGATCCAGATCACCCGTCTCCACCGCACGCAGCGTCCGCTCCCACAGATCCAGCACCCGCTTGGCCACCGGATCGCCGCCACGCCGGTCCACGAAGTCCTTCGCCTTCCCGAAGTACTCCTTCTGGATCTCCAGCGAACTCGCCTCCCGGCCGTTCGCCAGCCGCACCTTCCGCCGGCCCGTCATGTCATGACTGACCTCACGGATCGCCCGGATCGGATTCTCCAGCGTCAGATCCCGCATCACCACGCCGGCCTCGACCATCCGCAGCACCAGATCCGTCGCGCCCACCTTCAGCAGCATCGTCGTCTCGGACATGTTCGAGTCCCCGACGATCACATGCAGCCGGCGGAACCGCTCCGCGTCCGCGTGCGGCTCGTCCCGCGTGTTGATGATCGGACGCGACCGCGTCGTCGCCGACGACACACCCTCCCAGATGTGCTCCGCCCGCTGCGACACGCAGTACACCGCCCCGCGCGGCGTCTGCAGCACCTTCCCCGCACCACAGATGATCTGCCGCGTCACCAGGTACGGGATCAGCACGTCCGCCAGCCGCCCGAACTCCCCGTGCCGCCCCACCAGATAGTTCTCGTGGCAGCCATAGGAGTTCCCGGCCGAGTCGGTGTTGTTCTTGAACAGGTAGATGTCACCGGCGATCCCCTCCTCCCGCAGACGCCGCTCGGCGTCCACGAGAAGCTCCTCCAGGATCCGCTCACCGGCCTTGTCATGCGTCACCAGGTCCACGACGCTGTCGCACTCCGGCGTGGCGTACTCGGGATGACTGCCCACGTCCAGGTAGAGCCGCGCGCCGTTGCGGAGGAACACGTTGCTGCTGCGGCCCCACGACACGACCCTGCGGAACAGATAGCGCGCCACCTCGTCAGGTGACAACCGCCGCTGACCGCGGAACGTGCAGGTGACGCCGTACTCGTTCTCAAGCCCGAAGATGCGCCTGTCCACACAGCGAGCCTATGCGTCCGGACGCCGACTTGGCAGCCTCCACCGCCCCTTGTTTCACCGGATCGGAACACGGCCCCCGCCAAACCTCACGGCAGGCACCTTTACGTCGTAGATCAATAAGGTGGAAAGGAAAGACCCGCCACGGCACACCGCGACGGGCCTCCCCCGAACACACCACCCCCGGACACCCGGGAACAGCAGGACCTCAGGACTCGGGCGAACCCTCGCCGCCGTCCTCCACCTCGTCCTCCACCGAAGCCGCACCCGGCTCCTCCGACAACAACGCCGACACCCGCGCCTCCGCCAGCCGGCGGAACAGACGATGCTCCCGATGCCGGTCCAGCACCGCCACCTCCAGCGAACGCGCCTCAAGCCGGCGCTCACTGTCCTGAGCCTCCAGCGAACGCACCGCCACCCGCAACGCCTCGGCCAGCGGCAGACCCTCCCCGAACCGCTCCTTCAACGCCTGCGACACCGCATCCGCCTGACCACCCATCGCCAGGAACCCATGCTCGTCCGCCACCGAACCATCGAAGGTCAACCGGTAGATCTGATCCAGCTCCGCCGACTCACCGACCTCCGCCACCACGAGCTCCACCTCGTACGGCTTGTTGGTCTCCGTGAAGATCGTCCCCAGCGACTGCGCGTACACGTTCGCCAACCCGCGCGCCGTCACATCCCGGCGGTCGTACTGATACCCGTTCACATCCGCGTACCGCACACCACCCAGCCGCAGATTCTCGAACTCGTTGTACTTCCCCACCGCCGCGAACGCGATCCGGTCGTAAATCTCACTGATCTTGTGCAACGCCCGCGACGGATTGTCCGCCACGAACAGAATCCCGTCCTCATACTGAAGGACCACCACACTGCGGCCACGCGCGATCCCCTTACGCGCATAGTCCGCCTTGTCCTTCATCTGCTGTTCGGGCGACACGTAGAACGGCATGGACACCGGCCTGCATCCCTTCTATCGCAGCGGGGCGGTCGGACCGCCCGGCGCCTCGTAACGACCCTCGACGACGCTGCGCGCCAGCGCCCCCACCTCGTCCTCGCCCAGCCTCCGGTACCCGTCCGCCGTCACCGACGCCACCACAGGGAAGATCCCCCGCGTCAGATCCGGACCACCCGTCGCCGAATCATCGTCCGCCGCGTCGTACAACGCCTGCACGCACACCAGCGCCGCGTCCTCCGCCGACAGATCCGCCCGGAACAACTTCTTCAACGACCCCCGGGCGAACGGCGACCCCGAACCGATCGTGTGGAACTCCCGCTCCTCGTACCGCCCGCCCGCCGGGTCGTACGAGAAGATCCGCCCCCGGTCCTCGACCTCGTCATAACCCGCGAACAACGGCACCACCGCGAGCCCCTGCATCGCCATGCCCAGATTCCCGCGCACCATCGACGCCAGCCGGTTCGCCTTGCCCTCGATCGAGAGCGTCCGCCCCTCACGCTTCTCGTAATGCTCCAGCTCCACCTGGAACAACCGCATCAGCTCCAGGCCGATCCCGGCCGTCCCCGCGATCGCGATCGCCGAGAACTCGTCCGCCCGGAACACCTTCTCGATGTCCCGCTGAGCGATCACATGCCCCGCGGTCGCCCGCCGGTCCCCCGCCATCACCACACCACCGGGGAACGTCACCGCCACGATCGTCGTCGCGTGCGGAATCTCTTCCACACCCACGGCCCCCTGCGGCAGCACCCGCCGACCCGGCAGCGCGTCCGGAGCGTACGCCCCCAGGAACTCCGTGAACGACGAGGTGTCCGGACTCCCGAACAACCCGGGCAGACGCCCGCCAAGCGCATCCTGCGACGCCACGCGACTCCTTCCCTCCAGCACGGCACCGGCTCCAGCCCCGCGAACACGACCTCACCGGCGCGGACACCTAGACCCTACTGTTCACCCCGCGCCCACCGCATTCCGTGCACGCCCCCACCCGCTCCGCCCACGGCGAACCCACCGAACTCCGGCCAAGCCACCCGGCCCCCACCGCACTCCACCCCACAACCATCACCGGACGGCCCCCAGAGGACCGTCCGGCACACTCCACCCACATTCGACCGGCTCAGCGCGCCGACCCCACAAGCGCCTGGGCGAACGGATCGGCGAACGGACCACCGAAACACCACTCCGCCTCCCACGCCGCGTCCCGCAGCGCCTTCCGCCTCCGCACGTCCTCGTCCCGAACGCGCTCCCAACCGTCCTTCCCCACCCCGGCCGGATCCACATCCGGAAGCGTGAACGACAACCGCACCCCGCCCCCGTCCACCGGAACCTCCGTCACCAGCGACCCGTCCAGATACGCCGCCGCCCGCCGAATCGTCCCCGGATCGTCGCCCAGAAGTCCCATCCCCGAGTTGCACCCCAGGCAGAGCGCACCCCGGACCGCCTCCGAGTCATGACAGTGATCGATGTGCTCCGGCTCCCGATCACCACAGATCGCACACAAGCCGCCCTGCAGGGCGACCAGCGAATCCGCCTCCGCCTCGGTCAGGCCGTACCTCTCCCGCAGCTTGTAATGCCGAGCCGACCCCAGCGCATCCGCACGGGCCACCCCGTACATCACCTCCAGGTGCCGCCGCGACCGCCCCACAATGGTTGTGGCGTCGAACTCCAGCCACAGCCGACGCGCATGCGAACCGCGCCCTTCCAGGTAATCGGCCGCGTCCTCCAGGCGCCAGACCTCGTCCTCGAACTGCCCCAGGCCGTTGTTGCACTTGAAGCACAGCATTCCCCGGACCCGTCCGATGACGTGATCGTGGTCCACATGCGCCGCGGGCTGGCGCAGGCAGATCACACAGACCCCGCCCTGCGCCGCGAGAATCGCGTCGGCCTCCTGCTCCGTGATGCCGTACCGGAGCTTGAGCAGATAGTTCCGCCCGCTACCGTGATTCAGCACCCTGTTCTCCGCGCAAACCTTCGTATGGCACGGTTTGCAGTAGCCGTGAACGCCGGATCGTGAGGACCGGTTCTTCGAGAAGGCTTCGAGGGGCTTGACCTCCTCGCACCGGGGGCAGAATTTCATCCCTTCCGGAACGCTCCGACGCGGCTGGTAACGCCTCACTTCCCGACCCTCGCGCTCAGCCCTCCGGCGTTTGGATTCCGCAGTGCGGATACCGAAACACGGTCTGCAGTAGAGGGCCAGGCCGTCCTTGGAAGCCTTGCGCTTGAAGAACTCCGTGACGGGCTTCCTCTCGCCACAGTCACGGCACTCTTTGAGAACGATCACCACACCCACCCACCCCCGGAGCGGTCTCCGGAATTCGAAGGCGCGAACTGTGTCCCATCAAGCTCGAGACTAACAGCTCACACGTTCGAGGACATACGTTTGACCGTTCGAACGACCCCTCGGTTCAGTATGTCCGATTTGTATATTATTGTCCGCCTTTCTGGACAAATCCCCTTACGAATTCTTCTGCGTTCTCTTCCAATACTTCGTCGATTTCGTCCAGAATTGCGTCGACATCGTCCGAGAGCTTCTCCTGCCTCTCCTGGACGTCGCTCTCGGGGGCCGCCTGGGTCTCCTCGACCTCTTCGGTGCGGTGGGTGGTCTGCTTCTGACCGCCGGTGTCCTTCGTGGCCATGTCCCGTACCTCCACTCTGCCGGTACCCCCAACCCTATCCCCGATCACTGGCGGCGAGCGGGCACCGACGCCCAGGTCAGGCCGGGCGGCCGACGCGGGGGGCCTGGTGGGGTTATCGCCCGTCCGGCAACCGCTGAAACGGGCATACCGGTCACGAACGCGCGTCGGTCGGAGGCGTTCCGTGACGACGTGCGCGCCCGCTTCCAGGACGTGCGGAAAAGCCCTCCCGGACGTCGTCCGGGAGGGCTTCTCGGAGGCTCGGTCAGCGCTGGCCGGTGAGGGTGGCGACGAGGTCGGCGGCGGTGCGGCAGCGGTCCAGCAGGGCGCCCACGTGCTGCCTGGTGCCGCGGAGCGGTTCCAGGGTGGGGACGCGCTGGAGGGACTCGCGGCCGGGGACGTCGAAGATGACCGAGTCCCAGGAGGCCGCGGCGACGGCGTCGGCGTACTGGCGGAGGCAGCGGCCGCGGAAGTAGGCGCGGGTGTCCTCGGGGGGGTCGTCGACGGCGCGGCGGATCTGGTCCTCGGTGACGACGTGTTCCATGCGTCCGCGGGCGGCGAGGCGGTTGTAGAGGCCCTTGCCGGGGCGGATGTCGGTGTACTGGAGGTCGACGAGCTGGAGGCGGGGGTGGGACCAGTCGAGGCCGTCGCGGTTGCGGTAGCCCTCGAGGAGTTCGAGTTTGGCGACCCAGTCGAGTTCGCGGGACAGCTGCATGGGGTCGTCGCCGAGGCGGTGGAGGACCGATTCCCAGCGGTCGAGGACGTCCTTGGTCATGTCGTCGACGTCGGCGCCGAAGCGGTCCTCGACGTACTTGCGGGACTGTTCGAGGTACTCCATCTGGAGCTGGACGGCGGTCATCTTGCGGCCGTCGCGGAGGGTGAGGAGGTGTTTGCAGGTGGGGTCGTGGGAGATGGCGCGGAGTGCGGCGACGGGCATGTCGACGGAGAGGTCGACGGTGAGGAAGGCGTCCTCGATCATCGCGAGGACGAGGGCGGTGGTGCCGAGCTTGAGGTAGGTGGAGACCTCGCTCATGTTGGCGTCGCCGATGATGACGTGGAGGCGCCGGTATTTCTCGGGGTCGGCGTGGGGTTCGTCGCGGGTGTTGATGATGGGGCGTTTGAGGGTGGTCTCGAGTCCGACCTCGACCTCGAAGAAGTCGGCGCGCTGGCTGATCTGGAAGCCGTCGCCGCGGCCGTCGACGCCGATGCCGACGCGTCCGGCGCCGGTGACGACCTGGCGGGAGACGAAGAAGGGGGTGAGGTGCCGGACGATGTCGGCGAAGGGGGTCTCCCGCTTCATGAGGTAGTTCTCATGACAGCCGTAGGAGGCGCCCTTGTTGTCGGTGTTGTTCTTGTAGAGCTGGATGGGGTGGGTGCCGGGGACGAGGCCGGCGCGGTGTGCGGCGTCGGCCATGACGCGTTCTCCGGCTTTGTCCCAGATGACGGCGTCGAGGGGGTTGGTGGTCTCGGGTGCGGAGTACTCGGGGTGGGCGTGGTCGACGTAGAGCCGGGCGCCGTTGGTGAGGATGACGTTGGCGAGGCCGAGGTCCTCGTCGGTGAGCTGGGTGGAGTCGGCGACCTCGCGTGCGAGGTCGAAGCCGCGGGCGTCGCGGAGGGGGTTCTCCTCCTCGAAGTCCCAGCGTGCTCTTCTGGCTCGTGCCGCCGATGCCGCGAGGTAGGCGTTGACGACCTGGCTGGAGGTCACCATCGCGTTGGCCCCTGGCTGACCGGGTACGGAGATGCCGTACTCGGTCTCGATGCCCATCACCCGCCGAACACTCATATCGTCGAGCCTATCGGGGTGGGCGGGGTGGAGCCATGGGGCCGGGGTCCGGTGTTGCGGCGTGGTGGGTTTCGGACGGGCCGGGTGGGGTGGTGGGCGGCGTGTCCGGTTGGGGTGCGGGGTGGTGTGCGGGCGTGCCGACGGCGCGGCCCCGGGGGGGGGGCCGCGCCGTCGGTGCGGGTCGCGTGGGCCGGTGTTACAGGTACTGGCCGGTGTTGGCGACGGTGTCGATGGAGCGTCCGGCTTCGGAGCCCTGCTTTCCGGAGACGAGGGTGCGGATGTAGACGATCCGTTCGCCCTTCTTTCCGGAGATGCGGGCCCAGTCGTCGGGGTTGGTGGTGTTGGGCAGGTCCTCGTTCTCGCTGAACTCGTCGACGCAGGCGGCGAGGAGGTGGGCGACGCGGAGGCCCTTCTGGCCGGTGTCGAGGAATTGCTTGATGGCCATTTTCTTGGCCCGGTCCACGATGTTCTGGATCATGGCGCCGGAGTTGAAGTCCTTGAAGTAGAGGACTTCTTTGTCGCCGTTGGCGTAGGTGACCTCGAGGAAGCGGTTCTCCTCGCTTTCGGTGTACATCCGTTCGACGACGCGCTGGATCATGGCCTCGACGGTGGCGTCGGGGCTGTCGCCGTGTTCGGCGCGGTCGTCGGGGTGGAGCGGGAGGCCGGGGAGGATGTACTTGGAGAAGATGTCCTTGGCGGCTTCGGCGTCGGGGCGTTCGATCTTGATTTTGACGTCGAGGCGGCCGGGGCGCAGGATCGCGGGGTCGATCATGTCCTCGCGGTTGGAGGCGCCGATGACGATGACGTTCTCCAGGCCCTCGACGCCGTCGATCTCGCTGAGGAGCTGGGGGACGATGGTGTTCTCGACGTCGGAGGAGACGCCGGATCCGCGGGTGCGGAAGATGGAGTCCATCTCGTCGAAGAAGACGATGACGGGGGTTCCGGCGGACGCCTTCTCGCGGGCTCGTTGGAAGACGAGCCGGATGTGGCGTTCGGTCTCTCCGACGTATTTGTTGAGGAGTTCGGGGCCCTTGATGTTGAGGAAGAAGCTCTTGCCCTCTTGGCCGGTCTTCTCGGCGACCTGTTTGGCGAGGGAGTTCGCGACGGCCTTGGCGATGAGGGTCTTGCCGCATCCGGGGGGGCCGTAGAGGAGGACGCCCTTGGGGGGCCGGAGGTGGTGTTCGCGGAAGAGGTCGGCGTGGAGGTAGGGCAGTTCGACGGCGTCGCGGATCTGTTCGATCTGGGGGCCGAGTCCGCCGATCTCCTCGTAGGAGATGTCGGGGACCTCTTCGAGGACGAGTTCTTCGACCTCGGCCTTGTGGATCTTCTCGTAGGCGTATCCGCTGCGCGTCTCCAGCATGAGGGAGTCGCCGGGGCGGAGTGGGACGCCGCGGAGGGGTTCGGCGAGTTTGATGACGCGTTCCTCGTCGGCGTGCGCGATGACGAGTGCGCGTTCTCCGTCGTCGAAGAGTTCCTTGAGCATGACGACTTCGCCCTGCTCTTCGAATTCGAGGGCCTCGACGACGTTGAGGGCCTCGTTGAGCATCACTTCCTGGCCGCGCTGGAGTTCGTCGACCTCTACGGCGGGACTGACGTTGACGCGCAGTTTGCGTCCGCCGGTGAAGATGTCGACTGTTCCGTCGTCGCGGGCTTCGAGGAAGACACCGAATCCGGATGGTGGTTGTGCGAGCCGGTCGACCTCCTCCTTGAGGGCCACGATCTGTTCGCGGGCCTCCTTGAGGGTCGCCACGAGCCGTTCGTTCTGGCCTGTCACTGCGGCCAGGTTGGCTTGTGCCTCGTGGAGACGTTCTTCCAGTACCCGTACTTGGCGCGGGGATTCCGCGAGTTTGCGGCGCAGTACGGAGATCTCCTCCTCCAGGAAGGACACCTGTGTCTGGAGGTCTCGAACCTCCTTTTCGTGCTGCGCCTTGCGCGCCCCAGCTTCGTCACGAGCGGCCACGCCCCGTCACCTCCTCACGAAGAGCCGACGACCTACTGAGACCCTACCTATCTGGAGGGCTTCCGTAACCTGCCCATTCGGTGTTCGTGTCGTGCCGGAGCGTTCCGGGCGGCGGGGAGGCGGGGGCGTGGCGGGGCGGTTCCGGTCGCGGTGCGCGACGGCGGGGGCGGCTTGGAGGGTGCTTGGGCGGGTGTTTGCCGAGTTCGGCGGGTGGGGCGGCGGGTGCGGGGGTGGTGGGCGGGGGGCGGGCGCCGGGTGGGGCGCCGGTGATCGGATTGTGATCTAGGACTCGTCGCGGCCGGGCGTGGCGGGGGTGGTCCCGTGGCTGGCGTCCGGGGCGTCCTGTGCGGTGTCGGTGTCCTGCGCGGTGGCGGTGCCCGGGGTGGTGTCGGGCTGGGCGCCCTTGGCGGGGCGGCGGCGGCGCAGGGGCGGGGTGACGCCGTCGGCGAGGCGTCGGGCGGTGACGAGGAAGCCGGTGTGGCCGATCATGCGGTGGTCGGGGCGGACGGCGAGGCCTTCGACGTGCCAGGAGCGGAGCATGGTCTCGAAGGCGTAGGGCTCGGCGAACGCGCCGTGGCCGCGGAGTTCCTCGACGATGCGGGACATCTGGGTGGTGGTGGCGATGTAGGCGCAGATGAGGCCGCCGGGGACGAGGGCCTTGGCGACGGCGTCGACGGTCTCCCAGGGGGCGAGCATGTCGAGGACGACGCGGTCGACCTCGGTCTCGGTGAGGGTGTCCTCGAGGGAGCCGACGGTGAGCTTCCAGGAGGGGTGGGGGCCGCCGAAGAACTTCTCGACGTTGGCGCGGGCGATGTCGGCGAAGTCGGGGCGCCGCTCGTAGGAGGAGAGGGTGCCGTGTTCGCCGACGGCGCGGAGGAGGAAGCAGGAGAGGGCGCCGGATCCGGCGCCGGCCTCGATGACGCGGGCGCCGGGGAAGATGTCGGCCTGGGCGACGATCTGGGCGGCGTCCTTGGGGTAGACGACGGCGGCGCCGCGGGGCATGCGGACGGCGAAGTCGGACAGCAGGGGGCGGAAGGCGAGGTATTCGACGCCGCCGCTGGAGCGGAAGACGGTGCCTTCGGGGCTGCCGATGATCGTGTCGTGTTCGATGCTGCCCTTGTGGGAGTGGTACTGCTTCCCGGGCTGGAGGGTGATGGTGTTGATGCGGCCCTTGGGGTCGGTGAGCTGAACCTGGTCGCCGGGGCGGAAGGGGCCGTGCGGGATCCGGCCGGTGGCCGGGGCCTGCGCGGGGGTGGTGCTGGTGTCGCCGGAGGTCGGCGGCGTCGGTTCGCTCATGGGTGTCAAGGCTAGCGGGCTTGTGGGACCGCTCGGTTCGTCCGGGCCGGGGCCGTCGGCGGGGCTGGGGGCGCCGGTGATGCTGGAGCCGCGGGTGGGGGCGGGCCGGGTCAGATTCCGGCGAAGGCGCGGTCGACGTCGCTGACGGCGAGGACGCCGTAGACGCCGCCGTCGGGTTCGAGGAGGAGGTATTCGGTGGCGGGGGCGCGGCGGAGGGCGTTGATCAGGTCCTCGCCGGTGAGGTCGGCGGGGAGGGAGAGGTCGGGTTCGAGGCCGCGGGAGAGGTCGCCGACGGTGATCCAGGGGCGGCGCTGTTCGGGGGTGGCGGTGACGGCCTTCTCGCTGACGAGGCCGAGGGGGCGGCCGTCGTGGTCGGTGACGACGAGGGCGCCGGCGTGGGCCTCCTGGGCGCGGCGGACGGCTTCGGCGAGGGGGGTGTCGGCGGTGACGAGGGTGGCGCGGCGGGCGAGGCGGCGGGCGGACAGCAGGGGGATGCGGTCGCGGACGCGTTCGGCGCGCAGGGCGTGGGTGGCGCCGATCCAGATGGTGGAGGCGACCATGGCGGACCAGAGGAGGGCGAGCCAGCCGAAGCCGCGTCCGGGGAGGGAGGCGAGCCAGACGCCGGTGAGGAGGCAGCCGACGGCGACGGCGCGGCCGATCCAGGCGGCGGCGACGGCGCCGCTGCGGGCGTGGCCGGTGATCTTCCAGACGGCGGCGCGGACGAGGCGTCCGCCGTCCAGGGGGAGGCCGGGGAGGAGGTTGAAGACGCCGACGAGGAGGTTGGCGATGGTGAGGGCGTCGACGAGGAGGACGGCGACGGGCGGCAGGGGCAGCAGGTAGTGGGCGGCGATGCCGAGGGCGGCGAGGACGATGTTGACGAGGGGGCCGGCGAAGGCGATGAGGAATTCGCGGCCGGGGGTGGGGGCCTCGCGTTCGATGGAGGTCTCGCCGCCGAGGATGTTGAGGGTGACGGAGCGGACGGGCAGGCCGAGGCCGCGGGCGGTGACGGCGTGGCTGAGTTCGTGGACGAACACCGAGCCGTAGAGCAGGAGGGCGTAGGTGAATGCGACGAGGTAGCTGGCGGGGCGTCCGACGGCGTCGCTGACCTGGCCTTCGAACATGATGGTGACGAGCAGCGCGATGGGGAACCAGCTGGGTGAGACGAAGACGGGGACGCCGAAGGGGCGGCCCATGGGGATGCCGGGCGGGCGGGGCGCGGGCG
>NZ_RFFG01000081.1 GCF_003696215.1 Actinomadura harenae
CGCGCACACCGCCGTCGGCCAGCTCCAGGCCGCCCGCGCCGGTCTCGCCGAGGCCGCCGAGGCGACCACGCCCGCCGTCCGCTACGTCAGCGCCCACCTGGCCGCGCTGCGCGCCGCCGCGGCCGTCCTGGCCGCCCACCAGCCGCTCGATCTCACCCGCCGCCGTGCCCGTCCGCGCAGCGTCTGGGTCCTGCTCCCCGAAGCCGACCCGGCCCTGCGCGAATGGGCCGCCTACTTCGCCGCGGGCGCCGACAAGCGCGCCGCCGCCGAGGCCGGACTCCCGCGGGCCGTCACCGCCCGCGAGGCCGACGAACTCCTCCACGACGCCGGCATCTTCGTCACCCTCGTCGAGGACACCCTCGGCGTCCCGATCCAGCAGAACCTGTGCTGACGACGGCCCGCGGGGGCTGAGGCCGCCGCCCGAGACTCCCGGAGGACGCGCGTTGCGGGGCCGCTCCTCCGGGCCCTGCGTCCCGGCGTGAGGGCACGGACGACGATCCGCCCCGTCCGCGCCCTCACCCGGGGACCCCGCCCCGGCCGTCGCGCCCCTTGGGACGGCCGGCCGCCCGGGCCGTCGCGGCGCCATCCTCACCGCGCCGCGACGGCCCGGGTCCTTGCCCCCTCGCCGTGCCGCGCCTGCCGCTGTCCGTCCCGTTCCGCCGTGTGGGGGCCGTTGTCGAGTGCATTCGGGGGCGCGGTCGTGGGGCCGGGTGGTGTGAGGCGTGCCACGGGGACGGAGGTGCGCGGCAGGCGGAGTGATCTTGGTTCTGACCTCGGCCGATGGCCGGACGTGGTCACGGGCTGTGGTGGCGTGGACCTGGCGTCGAGGGCTTGTTTGAGCGTCTAAGTGGTTTATCCAGAGTGCATATACGTTTGCCCCGGACAACAATATTCGCGTGGCGATATGGCGAATAGGGCGTGATGGACGGGGTGCGCGTGAGCGTGTGACCGGCGAGGCGGAGGCCGGGCCGAGGGGATCCGGGGGAGCGACGGCGCGGGGGCTTCCCGCGCTGTTGGCGTTTCTGGGGGTGGTGGCCTACTCGCTGTCGATGTCGGTGCTGACGCCCGCGATGCCCCTGCTGCAGCGGGATCTGCACACGTCGGCGGCGGGCGCCGCGTGGGGGCTGACGGCGATGATGCTGTCCGCGGCGGTGTCGACGCCCGTCGTGGGGCGCCTGGGTGACCTGTACGGGCCCCGGCGGGTGCTTCTGGTGGTTCTGGGCGTCGCGACCGCCGGGACCGTCCTGGCGGCGATTGCGCCCTCTCTGGGGGCATTGCTGGCCGGGCGGGCGCTCGCCGGGGTCGGCGGGGGAGTGTTCCCGCTGGCGTACACGGTGATCCGGAACGTGCTCCCGGCGGGGCGGACGGCGGCGGCGGTCGGGCTGATGTCGTCGATGCTCGGGCTGGGCGGGGCGCTGTCGTGGTGCGTGGCCGGGCCGGTCATCGACCTGCTGGGGTGGCGGTGGCTGCTGTGGATGCCGGTGGTCGGGCTGGTGCCGGGGCTGGTCCTGGCGTGGCGGCTCGTCCCGCATGTGCCCGGACACCCTGGAGCGGGCGTGGACTGGTGGGGCGCGGGCCTGTTCTCGGCGTGGATGGTGGCGGCGCTGACCGCGATCACGCAGGGCATGTCGTGGGGCTGGACGTCCGCGGGGGTGCTCGGGCTCGCGGGCGCGGCCGTGGCCCTGGCGGCGGTCTGGTGGATCGTGGAACGGCGGGTGGACGAGCCGCTCGTCGATCCGCGCCTCATGCGCGTGCGCGGGGTCTGGACGGCGAACGCCGCGTCCCTGCTGGCCGGTTACGGCCTGATGGCGGGCGGGGTGCTGTTCCCGCTGCTGGTGCAGGCGCCGCGTCCGACGGGGTTCGGCGGGAGCGCGACGGCGGCGGCGATGCTCCAGCTTCCCGCGAGCATCGGGATGACGGTCGCGGGCATCGCCGCCGGACGGCTCCACCACCGCGTCGGGTCCCGCGCCGTGCTCATGGCGGGGGCCGCGCTCACGGGCGCCGGGTACGTGGTCGTCGCGCTCGCCCATGACGCGATGTGGGAGCTGTACCTCGGCGGCACCGCGCGGGGGATCGGGCTGGGGCTGGCCTACGCGGCGGTCGCGAACCTGGTCGTCGCGGCGGTGGAACCCGCGCAGACGGGGGTGGCGACCGGCGTGAACACGCTCCTGCGGACGGTCGGAGGCTCGCTCGGGACGCAGGTCAGCGCGGTCATCCTCACCGCCTCGACCGTCCACGGCCATCCGGCGGGGTCCGGCTACACGACCGGTTTCATCGTCACGGCGCTGTCGATGGCGGGTGTGCTCGCGCTCGCCCTGGCCGCCCCCAGAACCCGGGCCGGGACCAGGACCGGGGCTCAGACGGCCGGACGGCCCGGCGGCACGAGGCCGCCGGGCCGTCCGACACAGGTGTCTCCGCCCGGCCTCCGGAGGGTTCCCGGAGGCCCTGGTTCGAGCTAGAAGGACTCCACGGCCCGGCGGGCCTCGGGGTCCAGCACGCCCCAGCCGATGAGCTCCTCGGTGAGCTCGGTCGGGGACTTGTCGTAGATCACGGCAAGAGAACGCAGGTCCTCCTGCCGGATGGACAGGACCTTTCCGTTGTAGTCGCCCCGCTGGCTCTGGATCGTCGCGGCGTAACGGGCGAGGGGACCGGCCTTGTCCTTCGGAAGCTGCTGCAGGCGCTCAAGGTCGATGACGAGCTTGGGCGTTGGCCCGAGCGGGCTCGGCGCGGCTCCGCCGGGCAGCAACTCGGAGACCGGCACGCCGTAGAAATCGGCGAGCTCGGCCAGCTTCTGAACGGTGACGGCGCGGTCGCCCCGCTCGTACGAACCCACGACGACGGCCTTCCAGCGGCCACGGGACTTCTCCTCCACACCGTGCAGGGACAGGCCCTGCTGGGTGCGGATGGCGCGCAGGCGCGCGCCGAGAGCCTTAGCGTATTCAGACGGCATTTCGCGGCCCCCCAGGCTCACTCTCGTCGTCGTTCTCTGATTCCCGGGCGCCGGTGGGTCCGGCGCCGGGCGGAGTCGGATTCCCCGGCCTGTCACGGCCCGGAAGTCCTCCTCCAGGGATGGTTACGGACAGTGACGGTAAAACGGTGACGCTCCCAGGTCAAGCCGATTGGAAAAAAGCGGTCGAATCCGTAGGTGTCGATCCGGGTCGTCCGGATCACCGCGAAGGCCCGCACGCCCCGCCCTGCGGGCATCGCAGGCCCCCCTCGCGCGCGTTCCGCGCGGGCGGGCGCACGGCCCCGGTGTGACCGCTCTCACCAGGCAGAATGCGCCGGGGAGGGGTTCGGTTCAGGGGGATCGGCCTGCTACCTTGTCCGGGACAAGGCGTCCTTTAAGACCCGTCCTGTGAGGCGGGAAAGGAGGTTCAGGCGGTGAATGCTGCCCACCGGCCGGACGATCCGGCCGAGACGCGCGTGACCGGCCGTGACAGCGGCCCGGACTCCCAGCAGAAGGCGGTTCTGGAGGGTCCCGACATCCGGCGCGCCCTCACCCGTATCGCCCACGAGATCCTCGAGCGCACCAAGGGCGGCGAGGACGTCGTCCTGCTCGGCATCCAGACCCGCGGCGTGACGCTCGCCGAGCGGCTGGCCGGGGCCCTGAACGAGGTCGAGGGACGGCCCGTCCCGTGGGGCTCCCTCGACGTGACGATGTACCGGGACGACCTGCGGCTGCGGCCCGCCCGCGCGATCCGCCGCACCGAGCTGCCCCAGGGCGGCATCGAGGACCGGGTCGTCGTCCTGGTCGACGACGTGCTGTTCTCCGGGCGGACCGTGCGCGCCGCGCTCGACGCCCTGAACGAACTCGGCCGCCCCCGCGCCGTCCAGCTCGCCGTCCTGGTGGACCGCGGGCACCGTGAGCTCCCGATCCGCGCCGACTACGTGGGCAAGAACCTGCCCACCTCGACGCGCGAGACGGTGAAGGTCCTGCTGGCCGAGAACGACGGCCGGGACGCCGTCCTCCTCGGTCCGAAGGAGGAGAAGTAAGTGAAGCGTCATCTCATCTCGGCCGCCGACCTGACCCGCGACGACGCGCTGCTCGTCCTCGACACCGCCGAGGAACTGGCGCGCGCGACCGAGGGGTCGATGAAGAAGCTGCCGACGCTGCGCGGCCGGACGGTCGTCAACCTCTTCTTCGAGGACTCCACCCGCACCCGCATCTCGTTCGAGGCGGCCGCCAAGCGGCTCAGCGCGGACGTCATCAACTTCTCCGCCAAGGGCTCGTCGGTCAGCAAGGGCGAGAGCCTGAAGGACACCGCGCTCACCCTGGAGGCCATGGGCGCCGACGGCGTCGTCATCCGGCACGGCGCGTCCGGCGCGCCGCACCGCCTGGCCAACTGGGTCAAGGGCAGCGTCGTGAACGCCGGGGACGGCACGCACGAGCACCCCACCCAGGCCCTGCTGGACGCGTTCACCATGCGCCGCCGCCTCGGCGACCTGGAGGGACGCAAGGTCACCATCGTCGGCGACATCCTCCACAGCCGGGTGGCACGGTCCAACGTGCTGCTGCTGAACACCCTGGGCGCCGAGGTCACCGTGGTCGCCCCGCCGACCCTGCTGCCGGTCGCGATCGACACCTGGCCCGCCGAGGTCTCCTACGACCTGGACGCCGTCCTGCCGAAGAGCGACGTGGTGATGATGCTGCGCGTCCAGCACGAGCGCATGAACGCCAGCTACTTCCCGACGGTCCGCGAGTACAGCCGCCGGTACGGCCTGGACGCGGAGAGGATGGCACGCATGGCGGATCACGCCATCGTCATGCACCCCGGCCCGATGAACCGGGGCGTGGAGATCGCGGCCGAGGTCGCCGACTCCGTCCGGTCCACCATCGTCGAGCAGGTCGCCAACGGCGTCAGCGCTCGCATGGCCGTTCTCTACCTGCTGCTCGGCGGTTCCGAGCCCGCCATCGGCAAGGAGGTCTCCCAGTCATGAGCACCGCGTACGTCATCAAGGGCGCCCGGATCCTCGGCGGGGACCCCGCCGACATCGTGGTCCGGGACGGCGTGATCGCCGAGATCGGCGCGAACGTGAACACCGAGGGCGCGGAGGTCGTCGAGGCCGAGGGCCTCATCGCGCTGCCCGGCCTGGTGGACCTGCACACCCACCTGCGCGAGCCCGGCCGCGAGGACGCCGAGACCGTCGAGTCCGGCACCAGGGCCGCCGCGATGGGCGGGTACACCGCCGTCCACGCGATGGCCAACACCGACCCCGTCGCCGACAGCGCGGGCGTCGTCGAGCAGGTCTGGCGGCTCGGCCGCGAGGCCGGGTACTGCGACGTCCAGCCGGTCGGCGCGGTCACCGCGGGACTGAAGGGCGAGCGGCTCGCCGAGCTCGGCGCGATGGCCGACTCGGCCGCCGGCGTCCGGGTGTTCTCCGACGACGGCCACTGCGTCTCGGACGCGGTGATCATGCGGCGGGCGCTGGAGTACGTCAAGGCGTTCGACGGCGTCGTCGCCCAGCACGCGCAGGAGCCCCGGCTGACCGAGGGCGCGCAGATGAACGAGGGCGAGATGAGCGCCGCGCTCGGCATGCGCGGCTGGCCCGCGGTCGCCGAGGAGGCGATCATCGCCCGGGACGTGCTGCTCGCCCAGCACGTCGGGTCGCGGCTGCACGTGTGCCACGTGTCCACGGCGGGCTCGGTGGAGATCATCCGCTGGGCCAAGTCCAAGGGCTGCCGGGTGACCGCCGAGGTCACCCCGCACCACCTGCTGCTGAACGACGGGCTCGCCGCGTCCTACGACCCGATCTACAAGGTCAACCCGCCGCTGCGCACGGCCGACGACGTGACCGCGCTCCGGCACGCCCTGGCGGACGGCACGATCGACGTCGTCGCCACCGACCACGCGCCGCACCCGGTCGAGGCCAAGGAGACCGAGTGGGCCGTGGCCGCGATGGGCATGATCGGCCTGGAGACGGCGCTGTCGGTCGTCCATGAGGCCATGGTCGAGACCGGCCTGCTCGACTGGGCCGGGGTCGCCGAGCGCATGTCGCTCGCCCCCGCCCGCATCGGCCGCCTCTCCGGGCAGGGCCGTCCGCTGGAGGCGGGGTCGCCCGCCAACATCACGCTGTACGACCCGTCGCCGCGCCGCGCCGTGGACCCGGCCGCGATGGCGTCCAAGAGCCGCAACACCCCCTACGCGGGGCTGGAGCTGCCCGGACGCGTCGTCGCCACGTTCCTGCGCGGCCGCGCGACCGTCCTGGAAGGAAAGCTTCAGTGACCCCACCCCCCGCACTTCTGGTTCTGGAAGACGGACGGACGTTCGCCGGGGTCGCCTACGGGGCCGAGGGGGAGACCTTCGGCGAGATGGTCTTCAACACCGGCATGACCGGCTACCAGGAGACCCTCACCGACCCGTCCTACGCCCGGCAGATCGTGGCGATGACCGCCCCCCACATCGGCAACACCGGCGTGAACGACGAGGACCCCGAGTCGTCCCGCATCCAGGTGGCCGGGTACGTGGTGCGCGAGCCCGCGCGGGTCGCGTCGAACTGGCGGGCCACCGGCTCGCTGGGCTCGGCCCTGCGCGCGCAGGGCGTGGTCGGGATCGCGATCACCGGCACCCGGGCGCTGACCCGGCACCTGCGCGACCGCGGCGCGATGCGCGCCGGGATCTTCTCCGGCGACGCCGCCCAGGCCCCCGTGGACGAGCTGCTGAGGCGCGTCCAGGAGTCGCCGCAGATGGCCGGCGCGTCCCTCGCCGAGGAGGTCGCCACGAAGGAGGCCTACGTCGTCCCGGCGATCGGCGAGAAGCGGTTCACGGTCGCGGCCGTGGACCTCGGCATCAAGGGCATGACCCCGCACCGGATGGCCGAGCGCGGCGTCGAGGTGCACGTGCTGCCCGCGACGGTCACCGCCGAGGACATCCTCGCGCTGGACCCCGACGGCGTGTTCTTCTCCAACGGCCCGGGCGACCCCGAGACCGCCGACCACCAGGTCGCGGCGCTGCGCGGGGTCCTGGACGCCGGCAGGCCGTTCTTCGGCATCTGCTTCGGCAACCAGATCTTCGGCCGCGCGCTCGGCCTCGGCACCTACAAGCTGCGCTTCGGGCACCGCGGCGTGAACCAGCCGGTCCAGGACGTCCGCACCGGCAAGGTCGAGATCTCCGCGCACAACCACGGGTTCGCCGTGGACGCGCCCAAGGACGGCCCGTTCGACACCCCGTACGGCCGCGCCGAGGTCTCCCACGTGAACCTGAACGACGGCTGCGTCGAGGGGCTGCGGCTGCTCGACCGCCCGGCGTTCAGCGTCCAGTACCACCCTGAGGCGGCGGCGGGCCCCCACGACGCCTCCGGCCTCTTCGATCAGTTCGTCTCGATCATGGAGGCCGGGAAGTAATGCCGCGCAGGGAAGACATCCGGTCCGTCCTGGTCATCGGGTCCGGACCGATCGTGATCGGGCAGGCCGCCGAGTTCGACTACTCCGGCACGCAGGCGTGCCGCGTGCTGCGCTCGGAGGGCCTGCGGGTCGTCCTGGTCAACAGCAACCCGGCGACGATCATGACCGACCCGGAGGTGGCGGACGCGACCTACGTCGAGCCGATCACCCCGGAGACCGTCGAGAAGATCATCGCCAAGGAGCGGCCGGACGCGCTGCTGCCCACGCTGGGCGGCCAGACGGCCCTCAACACCGCGATCGCGCTGTTCGAGAGCGGCGTCCTCGACACCTACGGCGTCGAGCTGATCGGCGCGGACGTCGACGCGATCCAGGCGGGCGAGAACCGCGAGAAGTTCAAGGAGGTCGTCGCGAAGGTCGCGCGTGAGCAGGGCCTCAACGCCGAGTCCGCGCAGTCGGTCATCTGCCACACCATGGACGAGGTCCTGGCCGCCGCGACCGGCCTCGGCTACCCGGTCGTCGTCCGGCCGTCGTTCACCATGGGCGGCGCGGGCTCCGGCTTCGCGCACGACGAGGACGACCTGCGCCGCATCGCCGGCGCCGGGCTCGACGCGTCCCCGACCAGCGAGGTGCTCCTCGAGGAGTCCATCCTCGGCTGGAAGGAGTACGAGCTGGAGGTGATGCGCGACCGCAACGACAACGTCGTCATCGTCTGCTCGATCGAGAACCTCGACCCGATGGGCGTGCACACCGGCGACTCGATCACCGTCGCGCCCGCCATGACGCTCACCGACCGCGAGTACCAGAACATGCGGGACGTCGCGATCGCGGTGATCCGCGAGGTCGGCGTCGACACCGGCGGCTGCAACATCCAGTTCGCCGTCCACCCCGGCACCGGCCGGATGATCGTCATCGAGATGAACCCGCGGGTGTCGCGGTCGTCGGCGCTGGCGTCCAAGGCGACCGGCTTCCCGATCGCCAAGATCGCCGCGCGGCTGGCCGTCGGCTACACGCTGGACGAGATCCCGAACGACATCACCCGCGTCACCCCGGCCTCGTTCGAGCCGACGCTCGACTACGTCGTCGTCAAGGTCCCGCGGTTCGCGTTCGAGAAGTTCCCCGGCGCGGACGGCACGCTCACCACGCACATGAAGTCCGTCGGCGAGGCCATGGCCATCGGCCGCAACTTCACCGAAGCCCTCCAGAAGGCGCTGCGGTCGCTGGAGCAGAAGGGCTCGTCCTTCTCCTGGACGGGCGCCGTCGGCGACAAGGCCGAATGGCTCGCCAAGGCCGCCCAGCCGCACGACGGGCGCGTCCGGGACGTCCAGCGGGCCCTGTGGGCGGGCGCGACCGTCCAGGAGGCCTACGAGGCGACCCGGATCGACCCGTGGTTCCTCGACCAGATCGCCGGGCTGAACGAGATCGCCGACGAGATCCGCACGGCCGAGGACGCGCTCACCCGCGACAAGATCCTCACCGCCAAGCGGCACGGCTTCTCCGACGCCCAGATCGCCGAGCTGCGCGGGCTGAAGGAGGACGTCGTCCGCGAGGTGCGGCACGCCCTCGGCGTCCGGCCGGTCTACCTGACCGTGGACACCTGCGCCGCCGAGTTCGAGGCGAAGACGCCGTACCTGTACTCGGCCTACGACGAGGAGACCGAGGTCCCGCCGGGGGAGAAGCCGAAGGTCATCATCCTCGGCTCCGGCCCGAACCGGATCGGGCAGGGCGTGGAGTTCGACTACTCCTGCGTCCACGCGTCCTTCACCCTCGCCGAGGCCGGCTACGAGACCGTCATGGTCAACTGCAACCCCGAGACCGTCTCGACCGACTACGACACCTCCGACCGGCTCTACTTCGAGCCGCTCACCCTGGAGGACGTCCTGGAGGTCGTGCACGCCGAGCAGCGCTCCGGCCAGGTCGCGGGCGTGATCGTCCAGCTCGGCGGGCAGACCCCGCTCGGCCTGGCGCAGAAGCTCAAGGACGCGGGCGTCCCGATCGTCGGCACCTCGCCCGAGTCGATCCACCTGGCCGAGGAGCGCGGCGCGTTCGGCCGCGTCCTGCACCGGGCCGGGCTCCCCGCGCCCAAGCACGGCACCGCCACCTCCTACGAGGAGGCGCTCGAGATCGCGTCCGAGATCGGCTACCCGGTGCTCGTCCGGCCGTCCTACGTGCTCGGCGGACGCGGCATGGAGATCGTCTACGACGACGTCACGCTCGAGTCGTACATGGCCCGCGCGACCGAGGCGTCCCCCGAGCACCCCGTGCTCGTGGACCGCTTCCTCGACGAGGCCATCGAGATCGACGTGGACGCCCTGTTCGACGGCGAGGAGCTCTACCTCGGCGGCGTCATGGAGCACATCGAGGAGGCCGGGATCCACTCCGGCGACTCGGCGTGCGCGCTCCCGCCGATCACCCTCGGCCACGACGACCTGCGCCGCATCCGCGAGGCCACCGAGGCGCTCGCCCGGGGCATCGGCGTCCGCGGGCTCATGAACGTCCAGTACGCGCTGTCCGCGGGCGTCCTGTACGTCCTGGAGGCCAACCCGCGCGCGTCCCGGACCGTCCCGTTCGTGTCGAAGGCGACGGCCGTGCCGCTGGCCAAGGCCGCCGCCCGCGTCATGATGGGCGCGACGGTCGCCGCGCTCCGCGCCGAGGGCCTGCTGCCGCCGTCCGGCGACGGCGGGGCCCTCCCGCTGGACGCGCCGATCGCGGTCAAGGAGGCCGTCCTCCCGTTCGACCGGTTCCGCAACGCCAAGGGCCAGGGCGTCGACACCGTCCTCGGGCCGGAGATGCGGTCCACCGGCGAGGTCATGGGCATCGACGAGGTGTTCGGCACCGCCTACGCCAAGTCGCAGCAGGCCGCCTACGGTCCGCTTCCGACCAAGGGACGGGCGTTCGTTTCGGTGGCGAACCGGGACAAACGCCACATGATCTTCCCCGTGAAGCGCCTTGCTGACCTCGGCTTTGAGATTCTTGCCACGGAAGGGACCGCCGAGGTCCTGCGCCGCAACGGCGTGCGTGCCAAGATCGTGCGCAAGCACAGCGACGGTCCCGGCGCCGAGGGCGAGCCCACCATCGTGCGGCGCGTCCTCGACGGGGAGGTGGACCTCATCGTCAATACTCCCTTCGGGAGCCCCGGGCAGTCCGGGCCCCGGCTGGACGGCTACGAGATCAGGACCGCGGCCGTCCTGCGCGGCGTGCCGTGCGTGACCACCGTCCAGGGGCTCGCCGCGGCCGTGCAGGGCATCGAGGCCATCGCCGGCGGGCAGGTCGGCGTCCGCTCCCTCCAGGAGCACGCCGAGCGCCTGAGCGGCGCGCACGGCGTTCTCGGGCAGGGGTGAGCTGAGCAGAACGGGCCCCGGCGGGCCGGCCCCCGCGAAGGGGGCCGCCCGCCGGCCCGGACGAGGACGAGAGGGAGACGGGTGTCCGACTCACCGGTGCAGACGTCGGCGACGGTCCTGACGGTCCGCCAGGTGCAGGACTACCACGCGCTGACGCTGGTGGCCCCGGCCATAGCCGAGCGGTTCCGGCCCGGCCAGTTCGTGGCGCTCGCCGTCGGCGGCGAGCACTCCGCCCGGCTGGTGCGGCGCTGCTTCTCGGTCTACGAGGTCAAGTCGGACTACGGCGGGACGATCGAGATCGTGTTCGCCGACACCGAGCCCGGCACGGCCTGGCTCGCGGGGCGCCGCTCCCGCGACCAGGTCGACCTGCTCGGCCCGCTCGGCCGCCCGTTCCGCCTGCCCCGCGACCCGGTGAACTGCCTGCTGGTCGGCGGCGGCCCCCAGGGCGCGGCGCTGTTCGCGCTCGCCGACACCCTGGCCCGCCGCGGCTGCAAGGTCCACTTCGTGCTCGCCGGCGGGTCCGCCCCGGAGGTGTTCGGCTCCCGGATGGCCCAGCGCATCGGCGACTCCGCCCTGTCGGTCACCGAGGACGGCTCGCTCGGCGAGCGCGGCACCGTCCGCGACGTCCTGCCCCGGGCCATCGACGAGACCGGCGCGGACGTCGTCTACGCCTGCGGCCCGACCTCGCTGCTGCGCGCGGTCACCCGCGTCGCGGGCGACTTCGGGCTGCCGTCCCAGGTGTTCCTGGAGGAGTTCCTCCAGTCCACCGCCGTCTGCGGGATCGGCGTGTGCGGGACGTGCGTCCTGCCGTTCCACGGCGACGACGGCGTCACCCGCATGGTCCGGGCCTGCGCGGACGGCCCGGTCCTGCGCGGCGACCGGGTCCGCTGGGGCGACCTCGGCACCATCCCGTTCGACGCGCTCGGCGCGCCGCGCGTGCTGTCGGCCGTCCCGTCCGAAGGAGCCGGCCGATGACCCCCGGGCCGTCCAGACCGTCCCTGCCCCCCAGACCGCCCGTGCCCTCCAGATCGTCCGTGCCGCCGCGTGAGGGGACCGACCGATGAGCGCCGCGTCCACCGACATGACCGTCCGGATCGGCTCGCTGGAACTGCCCAACCCGGTGCTCACCGCCGCCGGGTGCGGCGGCAGCGGACGCGAGCTGGCCCCCTTCTTCGACCTCACCCGGATCGGCGCGTTCACCACCGCCTCGGTGACCACCCAGCCGCGCGCCGGGCGCCCCACCCCCCGCGCCGCCGAGACCCCCGCCGGCCTGCTCACCGCCGTGGGCCTGCCCGGCCCCGGCGTCGAGCCGTTCCTCGAACGCGACCTGCCCTGGCTCGTCGACCGCGACGTCCGGACGATCGTGTCGGTCGCGGGCAACAGCGTCGAGGAGTTCGCCGAGGTCGCCCGGCGGCTGCGCGGCGTCCCGAACATCGCGGCGATCGAGGTCAACGTCGCCTGCCCGAACGTCGCCGACCGGGGCCGCATGTTCGGCTGGCACCCGAGCGCCGCCGCGGCCGTGGTCGGGGCCGTCCGGCTGCACTCGCGGCCCGGCACCCCCGTCCTGGCCAAGCTCGCCCCCGACGTCACCGACATCGCCCGCATCGCGCTCGCCTGCGTGGACGCGGGCGCCGACGGCCTCACCCTGGTCAACACCATGGAGGGCATGGCGATCGACCCGGTCACGCTGCGCCCGGCGCTGACCGGCGTGTCCGGCGGGCTGTCCGGGCCCGCGATCCGCCCCGTCGCGGTCCGCTGCGTCTACCAGGTGCACGCCGCGCTCCCCGACACCCCGATCATCGGCGTCGGCGGCGTCGACTCCGGCCTCGCCGCCCTGGAGTTCATCCTGGCCGGGGCGAGCGCCGTCGCCCTCGGCACCACCCTGTTCCACGAGCCCGGGGCGCCGCTGCGCGTGCTGCGCGAGCTGGAGGACGCCCTGGCGTCCCGCCGCATCGCGCACCTCGCCGACGCCGTCGGGCTCGCCCACAAGCCCGCGGGGTACGTCCCGCCGCGCGTCCTGCCCCTGCCCCCGGGCGACACGGAGGCCGCCGCCGACCCCGGGGAGGCCCCTGTGGTCGCCGCTGAGGCGCCGAACGGCGCGTCCGGCCCCCGGAGGCGCCCGGCGTCCCCCGCGGCCGCTGACGCCGCGTTCGGGGCGCAGTCAGACGGCTCAGGCGGCGCGGACGCCCGTCCGGAGGCCCGCGAGGGCTCCGCACGGTCCTGGGAGGCGCGGATCCCCGCGCCCGCGGGCCCCCGCCGCCCGGACGCCCCGGCCCCCGAACCCGCCGCGGCCGACACCAAGGAGAGACTCCCGTGACCGCAGTACCGGCCCCCATCGCCGTCGCCCTCGACGCCCCCGACCTGGACACGGCCGCGCGCTGGGCCAGCCAGGTCACCCCGCACGTGAGCACCGTCAAGGTCGGCCTCGAGCTCTACCTCCGCTACGGCCCCGACGTGGTCGCCAGCGTCCGCGGGGCCAGCGGCGTCCAGGTCTTCCTGGACCTGAAGCTCCACGACATCCCCGCGACCGTCGCGGGCGCCACCCGCGCCGTCGCCCGCCTCAAGCCCGCCTACCTGACCGTCCACGCCGCGGGCGGCCCCGCCATGATCCGCGCCGCCGCCGAGGCCGCCCCGGACACCCGCGTCGCCGCCGTGACCGTCCTGACGTCCCTGGACGACGCCGACCTCGCCGGGATCGGCCTCGCGGGCCCCGCGTCCGACGCCGTCCTGCGCCTGGCCGCCCTGTCGGTCGAGGCGGGCGCCCGCGCCCTCGTCTGCTCCGCGCACGAGGCCGCCGCCGTCCGCGCCGAGGTCGGCCCCGAGATCACCCTGATCACCCCCGGCGTCCGCCCGGCCGGCGCCGCCACCCAGGACCAGGCCCGCGTCGCCACCCCCGAGCAGGCCCTCGCCGCCGGCGCCGACCTCCTCGTCATCGGCCGCCCCATCACCGGCGCCCCCGACCCCGGCGCCGCCGCCGCCTCCATCGCAACTTCGTTGCGCCACGTTGTTTGATTGAGCCCCCGGCTCCGCGCCCTCGCCTGGCGGCTGTGTTGACTGAGCCTCCGGCTCCGCGCCCTCGCCTGGCGGCTCGGGCGCGGCCCGGTGACTCGTGCGAGTGCGGCATCGCTTCGCGATCAACCGTGCGGGGCTCGCCTTCGGCGTCGCCCCGCACGGTTGGTAACGCACTCGCTGCGCGGCCTCAGCGCGTCACAGGGCGAAGTACGCGCGGGGCTGAGGACTGCGCGCGGGTTGAGGGCCGCGCGGGGTTGGAGGCAGCGCTGGCTGACCACCGCGCGGGCTGACCACCGCGCGGGCTGACCACCGCGCGGGCTGAGCGCCGTGCGGGGTGAAGAGCGCGCGGGGTGAGGAGCGCGCTTCGGCCGGAAATCTTTGATCGTCGTCCGTCGAGCGCGCGCCTGGGGCGTGCGGATCGGCGGTGTGCCCGGGGGCGGGGCGAAAACGTGACCAAGATCATCTTTGGGCGGGGTGATGAGTGACGGGTTTCGGGGGTTTATGGGGGGAAAGTTGCGATCTTGGCTATGTGTCCAGGTGGCGGGGCCGAGGCCGTCTGACGGGGCCGAGTTGGGTACACTCTGTATTCAGGACACTCCAAGGAGTGATTTTCGTGATTTTGTGGCGGGTAAAACGGCACTTCACGTTGCCTTATGGGCCGTGAACTCGCTAGTTTCCCGTCCCGTCCGACTCCGTCGAGTGGAAACCTGAGGTGACCCGGCGTGGCTCTTCCGCCCCTAACCCCCGAACAGCGCGCCGCAGCCCTGGAGAAGGCTGCCAAGGCGCGCAAGGAGCGTGCCGAGGTTAAGAACCGGCTGAAGCACGGGGGGACCTCGCTTGCCGAGGTTCTCAAGGAGGGTCAGTCCGACGACGTCATCGGAAAGATGAAGGTGTCGGCTCTCCTGGAATCCCTGCCCGGTGTGGGCAAGGTCCGTGCGAAGCAGATCATGGAGCGCCTGGGCATCGCCGAGTCCCGCCGTGTGCGGGGCCTCGGCGCCAACCAGCGCGCCTCCCTGGAGCGTGAGTTCGGCGGCGGTGGAAACCGCTGACCCCCGATCCGCGAGCGGGCGCGACGGTGCTGCCGTCGCGGCCGGCCCGGGCGTGCCCGGATCCGGCACCAACCCGTTCAGCTCCGGTGCGCCCATGACCGCGCCGGACGGCTCCCAGCTGACGCATGGTCGGCTCGTCCGTCGCCTCACGGTCCTCTCCGGGCCGTCGGGCGTCGGCAAGAGCACGGTCGTCGCCGAGATCCGGCGGGCCCACCCCGAGGTGTGGCTGTCGGTCTCGGTGACCACCCGGTCCCCCCGACCGGGTGAGCAGGACGGCGTGCAGTACCACTTCGTCGACGACGCCGGTTTCGACCGGCTCGTCGCCGAGGGAGAGCTCCTCGAATGGGCGGAGTTCGCGGGCAACCGTTACGGGACCCCGCGCCGCCCGGTCGAGGAGCGTCTCGGCCGCGGCGAGGCCGTCCTGCTGGAGATCGACCTCCAGGGCGCCCGCCAGGTCCGGGGGACGATGCCGGAGGCCCGCCTGGTCTTCCTGGCCCCGCCCTCCTGGGACGAGCTGGTCCGCCGCCTCACCGGCCGCGGCACCGAGCCGCCCGAGGTGATCGAGCGCCGCCTCGAGGCCGCCCGGGTCGAGCTCGCCGCCGAGAAGGAGTTCGACGTCACGCTGGTGAACACGGCCGTGCAGGACGTCGTGCACGAGCTGCTAGTCTTGATGGCTGTTCGTCAGTAAGCATCCGCGCCGCGCATCCGCCGCCCCGAGAACGGGGTGGGACGCGACGTCGGTCATCTAGTGGAGGGCCACCGCGTGGCAGCCAGCAACGACGGCATCACCAACCCGTCCGTCGACGACCTGCTCGAGGTCGTCGACACCAAGTACGGTCTCGTGAGCATCGCGGCCAAGCGTGCCCGGCAGATCAACGCCTACTACGCCCAGCTGGGCGAGGGCCTGCTCGAGTACGTCGGTCCGCTCGTCGAGACCCAGGTGCAGGAGAAGCCCCTCTCGATCGCGCTCCGCGAGGTCCGCGAGGGCCTGCTCAAGGCCGAGCCCGTCGAGGGCTGACCCGGCGTCCGGTCCGCGGACCGCCGCGTCCTAGAGTCACCCGTATGACAGCCCCCGACAAGCCCCGCGTGGTGCTCGGCGTCGCCGCCGGGATCGCCGCGTACAAGGTGTGCGAGCTGCTGCGGCGACTCACCGAGTCCGGCCACGACGTCACGGTCGTGCCGACCGAGGACGCCCTGCGCTTCGTCGGCGAGCCCACCTGGGCCGCCCTGTCCGGCAACCCCGTCTCCACCCGTGTGTGGGACGGGGTTTCCGGCGTTCCGCACGTGCGCATCGGTCAGTCCGCCGACCTGGTGTTCGTCGCCCCGGCCACGGCCGACCTGCTGGCCCGCGCGGCGCACGGGCTGGCCGACGACCTGCTCACCAACACGCTGCTCACCGCGCACTGCCCGGTCGTGTTCGCGCCCGCGATGCACACCGAGATGTGGGAGCACCCGGCCACGCAGGCGAACGTCGCGACGCTCCGCGAGCGCGGCGCGATCGTCCTCGACCCGGCGTCCGGGCGCCTCACGGGCAAGGACACCGGGCGCGGGCGGCTGCCCGAGCCGTCCGAGCTCTTCGACGTCGCCCGCCGCGTCCTCGGCCGCTGGCTGAAGGCCCGCGCCGCCGCCGGGCCCGCGGAGACCGGCTCCGGGACCGTGGCCGCCGGGCGGCGGGCCGACCCGCACGCGGCGGGCCTGTTCGATCTCGCCGGACGGCACGTCGTGGTGTCCGCAGGCGGCACGCGCGAGGCCCTCGACCCGGTGCGGTTCCTCGGGAACCGGTCGTCCGGGCTCCAGGGGTACGCGCTCGCCCGGACGGCCCTGGCGCGCGGCGCCCGCGTGACGCTCGTCTCGGCGAACGCCGCCCTGCCGGACCCGGCGGGCGCCCACGTCGTCCCCGTGGGGTCGGCGCGCGAGATGCGCGAGGCCGTCCTCGCCGCCGCCGGGGACGCGGACGTGGTGGTCATGGCCGCCGCCGTCGCCGACTTCCGTCCCGCCGAGTACGTCGACTCCAAGATCAAGAAGGACCCGGACGGGGAGCCCGCGCCGATCCGCCTGGTGAAGAACCCCGACATCCTCGCCGAGCTGGGCGCGGACCGCCGCCCGGGACGGGTCGTGGTCGGGTTCGCGGCCGAGACCGACGACGTGCTCGCCCACGGCCGGGAGAAGCTGAAGCGCAAGGGCTGCGACCTGCTGGTGGTCAACCAGGTCGGGGCCGACCTGACCTTCGGACGGCCGGACAACGCGGCGGTCGTGCTCGGCGCCGACGGCTCGGCGACCGAGATCCCGCGCGGCCCCAAGGAGGATCTCGCCGACGTGGTGTGGGACCTGGCGGCCGCGCGGCTGACGGGCGCGCCTGAGGCATGACCGAGGCGCGCCTGAGGCGTGACTGAGGCGCGCCTCACCCCGAGGACCGGGCGCGGGTCTAGCTGTTCTCGAGGTCGTTCCCGATAGACTCGCATGGAAAACTCAAGCGCAAGCCCGGGGGCGGGGGGCCGGCGTCTCCCGCCATCAACACCGAATAGTCCGTTCTGCGACGTCAGTCAGCAGCCGCTGCAAGGAGTTCACGTAACGTGTCTCGCCGCCTGTTCACCTCCGAGTCCGTCACCGAGGGGCACCCGGACAAGATCGCGGACCAGATCAGTGACGCCATCCTGGACGCGATGCTCAAGGACGACCCGTCCTCCCGGGTCGCCGTGGAGACGATGATCACCACCGGTCAGGTGCACGTGGCCGGTGAGGTCACCACCGAGACCTACGTCGACATCCCCGGCGTGATCCGGGAGAAGATCCTCGAGATCGGCTACGACTCGTCCAAGAAGGGCTTCGACGGCCACTCCTGCGGCGTGTCGGTCTCCATCGGCGCGCAGTCGCCCGACATCGCGCAGGGCGTCGACGACGCCTACGAGTCGCGCGAGGAGGGCCTCCAGGACGACCTGGACCGGCAGGGCGCGGGCGACCAGGGCCTGATGTTCGGTTACGCCAGCAACGAGACCCCCGAGCTCATGCCGCTGCCGATCACCATCGCGCACCGGCTGTCGCACCGCCTGTCGGCGGTCCGCAAGGGCGGTGTGGTCCCCTACCTCCGTCCCGACGGCAAGACCCAGGTCACCATCGAGTACGACGGCGACCGCGCCGTCCGGCTCGACACGGTGGTCGTGTCGTCCCAGCACGCTCCGGACATCGACCTCAAGGAGCTGCTGACCCCGGACGTCAAGGAGCACGTCGTCGACCCGGTGCTCGCCGAGTTCGACATCGACACCACCGGTTACCGGCTGCTGGTCAACCCGACCGGGCGGTTCGAGATCGGCGGCCCGATGGGCGACGCGGGCCTGACCGGCCGCAAGATCATCGTCGACACCTACGGCGGCATGGCCCGCCACGGCGGCGGCGCCTTCTCCGGCAAGGACCCGTCCAAGGTCGACCGCTCCGCCGCGTACGCGATGCGCTGGGTCGCCAAGAACATCGTCGCGGCCGAGCTCGCGGACCGCGCCGAGGTCCAGGTCGCCTACGCGATCGGCAAGGCCCAGCCCGTCGGCGTCTTCGTCGAGACCTTCGGCACCGAGAAGGTCGCCGTCGAGAAGATCCAGCTGGCCGTCACCGAGGTCTTCGACCTCCGCCCGGCCGCGATCGTCCGCGACCTGGACCTGCTCCGCCCGATCTACTCCCAGACCGCCGCGTACGGCCACTTCGGCCGTCCGGAGCCCGACTTCTCCTGGGAGCGCACCGACCGCGCCGAGGCCCTCGCCAAGCACGCCGGCCTCTGACCGGTACCCCGTGAAAGGCCCCCGCGCCAGCGGGGGCCTTTCTTCGTATGTCGGGTCGTATGTCGGGGCTGATGCCAGGCGGCCGCTGCCACTCGCAGGCGGCGGCCGTAGGTGTGGAGCCGGTCACTTACACGCGGTTCCGCGGGGGAGTTCGTAGCGGGCGCCTACGGTGTAGCGGCCCGCGGTGGGGAGTTTGAGCTCGACGAAGTCCTTGTCGGGGCCGGTCTTGACCTGGGCCAGGCAGGCGCCGTTGCCGGGGCCCTTGACGCTGAGCCAGGGGGAGTGGGCGATGCGGAGGAGGTAGGTGCCGCTCGACGGGGCGTTCACGACGACCTTGTCGGGGCGGAAGCTCTGGACGTAGGCGGGGCCCTGGACCAGGGGGGTGGGCTCGGTGACCTGGAAGAGGCGCCAGTTGGCGTCGCGCCAGACCTCGTTGAGGTAGGGCTGGCCCGCGCGGACGAGGACGTCCTCGTTGTGGGAGGACCAGTCGATCTCCTGCTCGGGCAGGACGACGTAGTGGACGGCCCACTTGTGGAGCCAGTCGCGGTAGGCGTCGGCCGGGAGGGTCTTCTCGTAGAAGAGGGCGTTGCGCTCGGCGTCGACCTGGCGGTTCCAGCCGCGGGCGAGGATGACCTGGCGGCTGAGGCCGGACGCCTCCCAGTGGGAGCGCAGCGGGACGACCTCGACGCGGCCGCGGTCGGCGCCGCGCCGCCGGAGCTGGGTGATCAGGTCGCGGGACTGGGTGGCGGCCTCGGCGGCGGGGGTGGTGTGGATCAGGTCGTCCATGGGCTTCACGACCTGCCAGACGCCCGTGACGATGAAGGCGACGCAGAGGACGGCGAGCCTGCGGCGGTCGGTGACGCGGCCGACGGCGCAGAGGAGGAAGACGCCGCCGAAGACCAGGGACATGCGTTCGACGTTGCTGCCGACCGGGGAGGGGATCAGCCAGGTGAGGGTGATCCCGGCGAGGTAGACGGCGGCGCCGATCCGGATGAGCCTCCAGTCGCGGGGGGCGCAGAGCAGGAGGGCGATCACGCTGGTGATCGCTGGGAGGACGATCGCGGCGAGCGAGATCGGCTGGACGCCCGTGAAGGGGAACAGCAGGGTGGTCGTCCCGACGACCAGGGGCATGCCGAGGCAGATCGCGATGCCCGCGCGGCGGCGTCCGGTGAGGAACATCGCGGCGCCGATGACCAGCAGGAACAGTCCGGCGACGGGGCTGGCGAAGGTCGCGAGGAGGCCGAAGCCGACCATGCCGGAGGCACGCAGGAACGGGGTTCCGCGGGCGGTGAAGGCGCACATGACGGCGCCGAGGGCGAACAGCAGGCCGAGGCCGAAGGTGGTGCGCCCGGACGCCGAGTTGCAGGAGATCGCGAAGGCGGCCCAGACGGCGGCGGGCAGCGCGACGGGGGCCCGGAACCGGACCAGCATCATCGCGGAGAGCGTCGCGGACAGGGTGCCGCTGATCACCGCGACCGTCCGGATCCCGAACCAGGCCATGAGGAACGGCGAGATCACGCTGTACGACGCGACGTGGATGCCGCCGTACCAGCCCAGGTTGTAGGCGGCCCACGGGTAGTGCCCGACGAAGTGCGTCCAGGCGGCCTGGGCGGCGAGGTCGCCGCCCTCGGTGGCCAGGAACAGCGCCCAGACCATGTGCAGGACGAACGCCACGACGGTCGCGGCGACGACGGGGTTGCGCGGGTTCGCCCAGCGCCGCCAGCGCGGCCCGGGTACGGGCGGCGTCGAGGGGGCGGCGGGGGCGGAGCCCACCCGCGCGGAGGCCGATGCGGTGGTCAACGCTGCCTACAGGATCCGGAGGGACGGTCTGGGCCCGGGGGGCACCGGCCAATGATCCACCGATCCCCGAATGAGTTCAAACCGGTCACGGACGGTTCCACGGGACTGGCGCACCCCCTGGTCTGGTAGGACGAACGTGTGAGCAACGACGGTGGGGACTCCGGGCTGATCCCGGGACTGGACGTGATTCCGGACGCCCCCGGCGGGACGACGGTACCGCCCGGGACGTCCGTCGCGCCCGGAAAGTCCCCCCGGCGGGCCGGGACGCAGGGCAAAGGCGGGGTCAAAGCGGCGTCCGGGAACGGTGTGGGGAAGGCGGCGAAGAAGGGCGCGCGGGTCCCCGCCGGGCACCTCCCTGTGGCCCGGGTCGCGGTCGACATGTCGCTTCCCCATCTGGACCGGCCCTTCGACTACCTCGTACCCAACGAACTCGACGACAAGGCCGTGCCAGGGTGTCGGATTCGTGTGCGTTTCGCCGGTCAGCTCGTGGACGGCCTCCTGCTCGACCGCGTCCGGGAGAGCGATCACGAGGGGCGGCTGTCGTTCCTGGAGCGGGTGACCTCGCCCGAGGCCGTCCTGGCCCCGGAGATCGCGGCCCTGGCCCGGGAGGTGGCCGACCGGTACGCGGGGACGCTCGCCGACGTGCTGCGGCTGGCGATCCCGCCCCGGCACGCCAAGGCGGAGGGCGAGCCGCCTCGGGAGCCCGCCACGGCCCCGGAGCCGCCCGACGGTCCCGGGCCCTGGTCGCGGTACCCGGCCGGGCCGTCCTTCCTGGCCGCGCTGGCCGCCGGGCGGGCCCCACGCGGGGTCTGGACGGCCCTGCCCGGCCCCGAGCGGGTCACGGCGATCGCGCGGGCCGTCCGGACGGCGCTGGCCGCCGGGCGCGGGGCGCTGGTCGTCCTCGCGGACGGCCGGGACGTGGCCCGCGTGGACGCCGCGCTCACCGGGGAGCTGGGTGAGGGACGCCACGTCGCGCTGACCGCCGATCTCGGCCCGACCGAGCGGTACCGGCGCTGGCTGGCGATCCGGCGCGGGGCCGTGAAGGCGGTCGCCGGGACGCGGGCGGCGATGTTCGCGCCGGTCCGTGATCTCGGCCTGGTCGTCCTGTGGGACGACGGGGACGACGTGCACGCCGAGCCGCACGCGCCCTACCCGCATCCGCGCGAGGTGCTGGCGCTGCGCGCACACCGTTCGCAGGCGGGGGCGCTGATCGGCGGGTACACGCGGACGACCGAGGCGACCGTCCTGGTCGAGACGGGGTGGGCGCACGCCCTGACGGCCGACCGGGAGACCGTCCGGGCGGCGATGCCGCGCGTCCGGCCGGTCGGGGACGACTTCGACATGTCCCGGGACGAGGCGGCCCGCGCCGCCCGGCTGCCGCACCTGGCGTTCGAGACGGCCCGGCGGGCGCTGGAGCACGGCCCGGTGCTGGTCCAGGTGCCCCGGCGCGGGTACCTGCCCGCGCTGTCCTGCCAGCGCTGCCGGACGATGGCGCACTGCTCGGCCTGCCAGGGACCGCTGGCGCTGACGTCCGCGCACGCCGCGCCGTACTGCCGCTGGTGCGGCCGGATCGCGGGGGACTGGCACTGCCCCGAATGCGGGTCCTTCCAGCTCAGGGCCGTGGTCGTCGGGGCCCGCCGCACCGCCGAGGAACTCGGCCGGGCGTTCCCCGGCGCGGCCGTCCGGACGTCGGGGCGCGAGGGCGTCCTCGACGCGGTCGGCCCCGGGAGGGCGCTGGTCGTGTCCACGCCGGGCGCGGAGCCGGTCGCCGAGGACGGGTACGCCGCCGCGCTCCTGCTGGACGGCTGGGCGCTGCTCGGGCGGGCCGACCTGCGGGCCGCCGAGGAGGGCCTGCGGCGCTGGATGAACGCCGCCGCGCTCGTCCGCCCGGGCGGGCCGGTCGTGGTCGCCGCCGACGGGTCGCTGCCCGCCGTCCAGGCGCTGCTCCGCTGGGATCCGGTCACCTTCGCCGAGCGGGAGCTGGGCGAGCGCCGCGAGGCGGGGTTCCCGCCCGCGTTCCGGATGGCGTCGCTGACGGCGGTCCCGGCCGCGATCCGCGAGCTGCTGGCGGACGCGCGCCTGCCCGCGTCCGCCGAGGTCCTCGGGCCGGTTCCGGTCGCTGAGAAGCCGCAGCCGGGGCAGCCTCCGCGCGAGCGGGCCCTCGTCCGGGTGCCGCGCGGGGACGGCCTGCCGCTCGCCCGGGAGCTCCAGGCCGGGCAGGGCGTCCGCAGCGCCCGGAAGACGACCGAGTACGTCCGTGTGCAGATGGACCCCCTGGAGCTCATCTGAGTTCTAGGGTGGCCGCGTGAACGATGAGACGTGGGTGCGGGACGTCACGGACCGGCTCGCCACCTGGGCCGATGGGCCGGGCGGCGCTGACCGGGACGTGGACGTCGACGGCGCGGAGCTGCTGCTCGACCTCGCGCGCGAGGAACTGGGGCTCACCGGCCCGGACGGGCTGACCCCGGAGACCCTGCGGGCGCTGCTGCTGGAGGTGTTCCCCGAGACGGTCGTGGCGGAGGCCGGGGAGGTCCCGTCGATCCTCGCGGCGCTGCGGGCCCTGGTCGCCTTCCTGGACGGGACGGGCGCGCTCCCCGGCGGGCGGGCGGCGGCGCTCGTCGCCGAGCTGGAGGCGGTCACGCCCGCGTTCACCCGGGTCGTCGAGGACGCCGACACCGACGAGCGGCGCGCCGCCGCCGAGGTGATCGCGGGGATGATGGCCGAGGACGGCGTGGACACCGGCGACGTCGCGGCCGTCGAGCGCTGGGTGGCCGCGTTCGAGGCCCTGCCCGAGTCCGAGCGGTTCACCCGGACCGAGGACTACCTGCGGCGGGCCGAGGAGCTGGTCGTCCCGCCCGTCCGGCTGGCGTCCGTGGACGAGCTGGCCCGCGCGGCCCGCGCGTCCGGCCTCCTTCCGTCCGCCGACTCCGCCGACTCCGGCGACTCCGGCGACTCCGGGGGCGGGGACGATGACGCGGCCGTTCTGGAGGCCTGGCTGACCAGGTTCGACGAGGTCGCGGTGGCCGAGCCGTCCGGGGACGAGGAGGTCGAGGTCGCCGAGCTCGTCCGCGGCGAGCTGACCGGCGTCCTGATCCAGCTGTACGAGCAGCGCGAGCCGTCCGCTCCGGACGACCTGACGCGCGTCCTGCTCGATCACGTCGAGGCGGTGTACGAGGTCGGCGACCCGCGGCTGCTCGCGCGGGCGGTCGCCGAGGCGCTCCGCGAGCAGCTGGGCGAGTTCGCCGCGTGGGGCGTGGTGGCCGAGGCGGGCGGCGGCCTGGAGCTGACCCCGCTCGGCGTCTGGGGCGTCCGGGAGCTGCTGCTCGCCGACGGCTACCTGGCGCCGGTCGTCGGGGCGCTGGCCGCGGCGTCCGCGGCCGAGCTGGTCGCCGGGCTCGTCCTGCACCGCCCGGACACCCTGGACGACGAGATCACCGCCTGGCTGGACGGCCGGGACCGGCCGGGCGCCGCCCGCGACCTGATCGCGATCATGCGGGACGGCCGTCCGGGCGAGCGGGTGCTGGCCGCCGCCGTCCTGGACCGGCTGGGCGCGGAGGCCGAGCCGCAGGTCCGGGACGCCGTGGACGACCCGACCGTCCGGCCGTACGCGGCGCGCTGGCTGACCGGGCACGGCCTGCCCGCGCCGGAGCCCGACCCGGACTGGCTGTTCGTGGACGGCGTCGCCGGGCGCCTGGAGACCGCTGCCCCCGTCGAGGCCGTGACCGCCCTGCCCGTCCCGGACGACGTGGCCGCGCTGTGGCGCTGCCACCATCCGGCGACCGCCGAGGTGCTCGGCGCGCTCGGCGACCACCATCCGGACCGGGGGACCGCGAAATCGGCCCGGACCGCCGCCTTCAAGGCGCGGTCGGCCGCCGGGGGATCTTAGACTGGACGGTTCGTAGACTGGACGTGCCGACGGTCCATGACCGCGGCGCGCCCCTGAAGGCGAAATCACGCCCGCCGAACCAAGCCCGCCGAGACCACGACCACGGAGCCGTCCTTGTCCGTCAAGCCCATCCGCCTCTTCGGCGACCCCGTGCTGCGCACCCCTGCCGAGCCGGTCAAGGACTTCGACAAGGAGCTGCGCCGGCTCGTCAAGGACCTCACCGACACCATGATCGACGCGCCCGGCGCGGGACTGGCCGCGCCGCAGCTCGGCGTGGGCCTGCGGGTGTTCACCTACTACGTCGACGACGTCCTCGGCCATCTGATCAACCCGTCCCTGGACCTGTCGGACGAGCAGGAGACCGGCGACGAGGGCTGCCTGTCGCTGCCCGGCCTGGCGTTCCCGACGCCGCGCTCGGTGCGGGCCGTCGCCAAGGGCTTCAACCAGCACGGCGAGCCGATCACCGTCGAGGGCACGCACCTGCTGGCCCGCTGCGTCCAGCACGAGACCGACCACCTGGACGGGATCATCTTCATCGACCGGATGGACGCCGAGCAGCGCAAGGCCGCGATGAAGGCGATCCGGCAGGCCGAGTGGTTCGGCGACCCGGTCCCGCAGGTCAAGGTGTCCCCGCACCGCACGGCCGGGAAGGCTCTCTGACCATGCGCCTCGTCTTCGCCGGCACGCCCGAGACGTCCGTTCCGTCCCTGCGGGCGCTGCTGGAGTCCTCGCACGAGGTCGCCGCGGTCGTCACCCGTCCCGACGCCCCCGCCGGGCGCGGCCGGAAGCTCGTCCCGAGCCCGGTCGCGCAGGTCGCCGAGGGGGCCGGGATCGAGATCCTCAGGCCCGCCAAGGCGTCCGACCCCGAGTTCCTGGACCGGCTGCGCGCGATCGCGCCGGACTGCTGCCCGGTCGTCGCCTACGGCGCGATCCTGCGGCCCGCCGCGCTGGAGATCCCCCGGCACGGCTGGGTGAACCTGCACTTCTCGGTGCTGCCCGCCTGGCGCGGCGCGGCCCCGGTGCAGCGCGCGATCCTGCACGGGGACGACGTGACCGGCGCGGCCACCTTCCAGATCGAGGAGGGCCTGGACACCGGCCCGGTCTACGGGGTGCTCACCGAGCCGATCCTGCCGACCGACACGTCCGGCGACCTGCTCGGACGGCTCGCCGTCGCGGGCGCGAACCTGCTCGTCGACACCATGAGCGGCATCGAGGCCGGGGTGCTGGAGCCCCGCCCGCAGCCCTCCGAGGGCGTCTCGCACGCCGCCAAGCTCACCCCGGAGGACGCCCGCGTCGAGTGGACGTCCCCGGCCCTGCACGTCGACCGGCTCGTCCGGGCCTGCACGCCCGCGCCCGGCGCGTGGACGACGTTCCGCGACACCCGGCTGAAGCTGTTCCCCGTCCGGCCCGTCCCGGACGCCGGGCCGCTGGCGCCCGGAGCCCTGCTCCCGGGCAAGAACCAGGTCCTGGTCGGAACGGCGACGCACCCGGTCGCGCTCGGCGACGTCCAGCCGCAGGGCAAGCGCCGCATGCCCGCCGCCGACTGGGCGCGCGGGGTCTCTCTCACCGACAAGGACACGCTCGCCTGATGCCGCCCACCCGCCACCACCGCGGCCGGAGCAACGCCAACCGCCGCCCGGACGGGCCGCGCCGCACCGGCCGCCCGCAGGACCTCGTCCGCCGCACCGCGTTCGACGTCATCCGCGCCGTGGACTCCCGCGACGCCTACGCCAACCTGCTGCTCCCGGCGCGGCTCCGCGACCGCGGCCTGACCGGCCGGGACGCGGCCCTGGCCACCGAGCTGACCTACGGCACGCTGCGCGGCCGCGGCACCTACGACGCGATCCTCGCGCTGTGCAGCGACCGCGAGCTGCGCCGCGTCGACCCGCCGCTGCTGGACGTCCTGCGGCTCGGCGCGCACCAGGTGCTCGCGACCCGGATCCCGCCGCATGCGGCCGTCGGCACGGCCGTCGACCTGGCGCGCGACGTCACCGGGCCCGGCCAGTCCAAGTTCGCGAACGCGGTGCTGCGCAAGGTCGCCGGGCGTGACCTGGCCGCCTGGCTCGACATCATCGCCCCGGACGACATGGACGCCACGACCCGGCTGTCGGTCCGCCGCAGCCACCCGAAGTGGATCGTGTCCGCGCTCCGCGACGCGCTCGGCCCGGAGCGGGACGAGATCGACGCGCTGCTCGCCGCCGACAACGACCGTCCGCGCGTCACGCTGGTCGCCCGTCCCGGCCGCGCCACGCTCGCCGAGCTGGAGGGGACCGACCCCGCGCCGTACTCGCCGGTCGGGGCCGTCCTGCCCGAAGGCGACCCGGCGGTGTTCGCCGCCGTTCGCGACGGGCGCGCCGCCGTCCAGGACGAGGCGAGCCAGCTGGTCGCGCTCGCCCTCGCCGCCGCCCCGCTGTCCGGCCGGGACGCCCGCTGGGCGGACCTGTGCGCGGGTCCGGGCGGCAAGGCGGGCCTGCTGTCGGCCGTCGCGACGCAGCGGGACGCCCGGCTGCTGGCCGCCGACGTCACCCCGCACCGCGCCGCGCTGGTCACCCGCGCCGTGGACGACCGGGCGGGCGTCGTCGTCGCCGACGGCACGGTGCCCGCGTGGCGTCCCGGGTCGTTCGACCGGATCATGCTGGACGCGCCGTGCACCGGCCTCGGCGCGCTCCGCCGCCGTCCCGAGGCGCGCTGGCGGCGCGGCCCCGAGTCGGTCGCCGAGCTCGGCCCGCTCCAGCGGGACCTCCTGCGGACGGCCCTGGAGTCGCTGCGTCCGGGCGGTGTCGTCGCGTACGTGACCTGCTCGCCGCACCTGGCCGAGACCCAGGTCGTCGTGGACGACGTGCTGCGCCGCCGCGAGGACGTCGAGCGGATCGACGCCCCGGACGTCCTCACGGGCATCGCGCCGTCGCTGGAACGCGTCCGCGTCCGGGACACCCCGTACGCCCAGTTCTGGCCGCACCGGCACGGCACCGACGCCATGTTCCTGGCGCTCCTGCGCAAGCGCCCCGCGTGAGCCCGCCCCCGGCCGCCGCGGTGGTGGCCGGGACTCCTAAGCTGGGGGGCATCATGGCTCCGCAGATCTCTCCCAGCATCCTGTCCGCCGACTTCGCCGCCCTGGGCGTCGAGGTCGAGCGGATCGCCGACGCCGCCGACTGGGTGCACGTCGACGTGATGGACAACCACTTCGTCCCCAACCTGACCCTCGGGCTGCCGATCGTGGAGGCGCTGCTCAGGACCAGCCGCCTCCCGCTCGACTGCCACCTGATGATCGAGGACCCGGACCGCTGGGCTCCCCAGTACGCCGAGGCCGGGGCGAAGAGCGTCACGATCCACGCGGAGGCGGCGTCCGCGCCGATCCGCACCCTGCGGACGATCCGCGCCGCGGGCGCGCGCGCCGGGCTCGGCGTGAACCCGGCGACGCCCGTCGACCGGTTCGAGGACATCCTCGGCGAGATCGACATGCTCCTCCTGATGACCGTCGAGCCGGGCTTCGGCGGGCAGAGGTTCCTGGACGTCGTCCTGCCGAAGGTGCGCCGCGCCCGCGACCTGATCAAGGGCCGCGACCTGGACGTCTGGCTCCAGGTGGACGGCGGCGTGAGCGCCGAGACGATCGAGCGCTGCGCCGAGGCGGGCGCGGACGTGTTCGTCGCGGGCAGCGCCGTCTACGGCGCGGACGACCCGTCCGAGGCGATCCGCGGGCTGCGCGCCCAGGCCGAGAAGGCCACCGCCTCCGCCCCCTGGTCCGTGCACTGATGACCTTCCTGCCGTGCTCGGCCGTCCTGTTCGACGTGGACGGAACCCTCGTCGACTCCACGCCGCTGGTCGAGGCGGCCGCGCGGGAGTGGGCGGCCGAGTACGGCCTGGACGCCGGCGAGTACCTGGCCGGCGCGCACGGCCGCCGCACGTCCGACCGGATCGCCGAGTTCCTGCCCGCCGGGCGGGTCGCCGAGGCGACCGCCCGGCTGGACGCGCTGGAGGCGTCCCGCACCGACGGGATCACCGCCCTTCCGGACGCCGTCCGCCTGCTGACCTCGCTGGACGCCCTGCCCTGGGCCCTGGTCACCTCGATGGACCGCGGCCAGCTCGCGATCAGGACGGGCGTCGCGGGCGTCCCGCTGCCGCCGGTGGTCGTGACCGCCGAACGGGTGTCCCACGGCAAGCCCGACCCGCAGGGCTACCTGCTGGCCGCGCGCGAGCTGGGCGTCGAACCGTCCGCGTGCGTGGTCGTGGAGGACGCCCCCGCCGGGATCCGCGCCGGACGCGCCGCCGGGGCGACCGTCCTGGCCGTCGCGACCAGCCACGACGCGTCCGACCTGGGCGAGGCCGACCTGATCGTCCCCGACCTCACCCACGTCACCGCCACCCCCGCCGGCCTGACCCTGACCGGAGAGGTGCACCTGGGTACACCCTCCAGGGGCGCCTAGGCACCTCGAAGGATGATCTTCGGATCCGTAGCGTCCGGGGCATGTGTGATCAACCTTTCCACCCCACATCCCTGACCCGCCGGAGCGTTCTCGGCGGTGCGGCCGTCCTCGCCACCGGCGGCCCCCGGACGCGCCGGACGCGCCGGTGTTCGGGAAGGCCCGCCTCAGCGGACGAAGAGACTACACCCGAACGAGCGCTTGTTTGATTTTGTGGGGTCGTGGGCGTTCTCACATGGTTCTGGGAACAAGAGGCGTGGCACACTGGTTGGCAAGCAGTGCAACGCGTGCTCCGGGGTCGGTGAAAGTCCGAACCGGCGGTGATAGTCCGCGACCCGGCCGATGCCATCGGCCGGTTGACCCGGTGGAACTCCGGGACCGACGGTTAAAGTCCGGATGGGAGGCAGCGCGCGACGGCCCCTGCTCGAGGTGAGATATGGGGCTGCACGCCGTACGCGACCGTCGTGCTGGCAGGAACCCCGGAGCCTGACCCCGAAAGGGAGGCCCGGGACATGTTCACCGGCATCGTCGAGGAACTCGGCGAGATCAAGGAGGTCGAGTCCGCAGGGGACTCGGCCCGCCTCACCATCCACGGACCGCTCGTCACCTCCGACGCGGTCCACGGCGCGTCCATCGCCGTCAACGGCGTGTGCCTCACGGTCGTGGACGTCGACGACCAGGGCTTCACCGCCGACGTCATCAAGGAGACCCTCGACCGCTCCGGGCTCGGCGCACTCGCCCCCGGCGCGCGGGTCAACCTCGAACGCCCCGTCCGGGTGTCGGACCGGCTCGGCGGCCACATCGTGCAGGGCCACGTCGACGGCACCGGCACCGTCCTCTCCCGCGAACCCGGCGAGCGCTGGGACGTCGTGACGGTCTCGCTCCCGTCCGGCCTCGCCCGCTACGTCGCGAACAAGGGCTCGATCACCGTGGACGGCGTCAGCCTCACGGTCGTCGAGGCCGGCCCCGACCGCTTCAGCGTCGCGCTCATCCCCACCACCCTCGCCCTCACCACCCTCGGTCTCAGGGGCGTCGGGGACGTCGTCAACCTCGAGGTCGACGTCGTCGCCAAGTACGTCGAGCGCATGCTGACCGTCCAGAACAGCGAGGACGCGTCGTGAACTGGCTGAACGCGAGCTTCACCCTCTTCGGCGAGCACGTCCTGTGGACCGACCTCGTCGGCAACGTCCTGTCCCTCACCGTCGTCTACCTCGCCATGAAGAAGACGCTGTGGACCTGGCCCGTGCAGATCGCCGGCGCGCTGCTGCTCCTCGCGGCGTCCCTGCACGCGCACGTCCCGGGCAACGCCCTCAAGCAGGCCCTGTTCGTCTTCCTCGGCGCGTTCGGCTGGTTCATGTGGGCGCGCGGACGCCGTGACGGCGGCCCCCTGGTCATCCGCAAGGGCACCGCGCGGGAGCGGGTCGTCCTGCTCGCCGCGCTCGCGCTCGGCACCGTCCTGGTCGCGCAGATCTTCATCCACCTCACCTGGCTGAAGGTCGCCTGGTCGCCGTGGGCGAACGCCTACATCTTCGTCGGCAGCGCGGCCGCGACGTTCGCGCAGAGCCGCGCCCTCGTCGACTTCTGGATCATCTGGGTCCTGGTGGACCTGGTCGGCGTCCCGCTGGCCCTGAAGTCGGGCCTGTGGGTGTCCGGGGGCGTGTACGGGATCTTCTTCGTCATGGTGATGGCCGGATTCCGCAACTGGATCAAGGAGGCCCGCAGGACGCCGCCCGTCCAGGCGCGGGCCGAGGGGACGGTGACGGCGTGATGTCCGCGAACGACACGACCGACGACATGACCCGGGGCACCCTGTCGGTGAGCGGAACCGACCCGGCGCGCGGCGCCCGCGGCTCCGGCGTCCTCGACCCGGTGGAGGACGCCGTCGCGGCGATCGCGGCCGGACGGCCCGTCCTCGTCGTGGACGACGAGGACCGCGAGAACGAGGGCGACATCATCTTCGCCGCGGCGAAGGCCACGCCCGAGCTGCTCGCCTTCACCATCCGGCACACCAGCGGCGTGATCTGCGCGCCGATGCTCGGCGCGGACCTGGACCGCCTCCAGATCCCGCTGATGACCACCCAGAACCGCGACCGCATGCGCACCGCGTTCACCGTCAGCGTGGACGCCCACGACGGCGTGTCCACCGGCATCTCCGCCGCCGACCGCGCCCACACGCTGCGGCTGCTGACCGACCCGGGCACCGGCCCGGGCGCGTTCGTCCGGCCGGGGCACATCTTCCCGCTGCGCTACCACGAGGGCGGGGTGCTGCGCCGCCGCGGCCACACCGAGGCCGCCGTGGACCTCGCGCGCCTGGCCGGGCTGCCGCCCGCGGGCGTCCTCGCGGAGGTCGTCAACGACGACGGCACGATGGCCCGGCTGCCCGAGCTCCAGGTGTTCGCCAAGGAGCACGGCCTTACGCTGATCTCCATCGAGCAGCTCGTCGAGTACCGGCGCCGCACCGAGCCCATGGTCACCCGCGAGGCCGAGACCCGCCTCCCGAACCGGTTCGGCATGTGGCGCGCCGTCGGCTACGCCAGCTCCGTGGACGGCGGCGAGCACGTCGCGCTCGTCCTCGGCGAGATCGGCGACGGCGAGGACGTCCTCGTCCGCGCCCACTCCGAGTGCCTCACCGGCGACGTCCTGCACTCCGAGCGCTGCGACTGCGGCGCCCAGCTGGACGCCGCCATGGCGCGGATCGCCGAGGAGGGCCGCGGCGTCGTCCTCTACCTGCGCGGGCACGAGGGCCGGGGCATCGGCCTGCTCGCCAAGCTCCGCGCCTACGCCCTCCAGGACGACGGCTCCGACACCGTGGACGCCAACATGGAGCTCGGCCTCCCCGTGGACGCCCGCGAGTACTCCAACGCCGCGCACATGCTGCGCGACCTGGGCGTGAAGTCGATGCGGCTCCTCACCAACAACCCGTCCAAGCTCGAAGGCCTGTCCGGGTTCGGCCCCACCGTCCTCGGCCGCGAGGCGCTGCCCGTCGCCGTCACCACCCACAACCGCCGCTACCTGGCCGCCAAGCGCGACCGCCTCGGCCACCGGATCGGAGATCTCGCATGAGCGGCCACGGACGTCCCGAGGACACCACCGTCGACGCGGCCGGGCTGACGCTCGGCATCGTCTGCACCCGGTGGAACGCCGAGATCACCGACCAGCTGCTGGAGCGCGCGACCAGCGCGGCGAAGGCGTGCGGCGTCGCCGATCCGGTGGTCGTCCGCGTCGCGGGGGCCCTGGAGATCCCGGTCGTGGCGCAGCAGCTCGCCCGCGACCTGGACGCGGTGGCGGTGCTCGGCGCGGTCATCCGGGGTGAGACGGCTCACTTCGACTACGTCTGCGACTCGGTCACCGCCGGGGTGACCCGGGTCGCGCTGGACGAGTCGACCCCGGTCGGCAACGGCGTTCTGACCTGCGACGACATCGGGCAGGCCCGGGCTCGGAGCGGGTTCGCGGGCAGCTCGGAGGACAAGGGCTGGGAGTCGGTCGTCGCGGCGCTCGACACCGCCCTCACCCTCGGGGAGCTGCGAAGGCTCTGACCTCACGCCGCGTGGTCGCGGCGCGGGGTGACCCGGAGGAGTCCGCCGGTCACGGCATGGTAAGGTCGGCTGCAGTTACAGCAAGTGATGGCATCGAAGGGACGGGAGGCGACGGTGACCGCATCCGGCACGGTTCTGACCCTGCGAGGTACGCGGCATCACGGTCACGCCGGGCATGACACGGAGCATCTGGGCTTCTGAGTCCCTCCCGGATCCGTCCCACCGTCACCACTTCCTGAAAGGGAACGCTGTGCTGTCCCTCGTTCTGCCCAAGGGGTCCCTCGAGAAGGCGACCCTGGAGCTGTTCGACGCCGCCGACCTGACCGTCCGGCGCTCCTCCGACCGCGACTACCGCGCGTCCATCGACGACCCCCGGATCGAGCGGGTCCGCGTCCTGCGCCCGCAGGAGATCCCGACCTACCTCGAGCAGGGGCTCTTCGACCTCGGCATCACCGGCCGCGACTGGATCACCGAGACCGACTCGGACGTGGTGAGCCTCGGCGAGCTGAAGTACTCCAAGGCCACCTCGAACCCGGTCCGCGTGATCATGGCGGTGCCGAACGACGCCCCCTGGCAGTCGGTCGCCGACCTGCCCGAGGGCGTCCGCATCTCCACCGAGTTCCCGGAGATGACCCGCCGGTTCCTCGACCGGCACGGGGTGAAGGCCAAGGTCGTGCCGTCCTACGGCGCGACCGAGGCGAAGGTGCCCGACATCGTGGACGCCATCGTCGACCTCACCGAGACCGGGTCGTCCCTGCGCAAGAACGGCCTGCGCATCCTCGACACCCTGCTGACCAGCTACACCGAGCTGGTCGCCAACCGCGAGGCCTACGAGGACGACGAGAAGCGCGCCGCCATGGAGGACGTCGCGCTCCTGCTCCAGGGCGCGATCCGCGCCCGCGGCAACGTCCTGCTCAAGCTGAACGTCGCGCAGTCCGACCTGCCCGGCGTCCTCGACATCATGCCCGCGATGTCGTCCCCGACCGTCACCGCCCTCGCCGGCGGCGAGGCCAGCGCGGTCGAGTCCGTCGTCCCCAAGCGCGGGGTGAACACCCTGATCCCCGCGCTGAAGGCGGCGGGAGCCCACGACATCCTCGAGATCCCGATCAGCAAGATCGTTGACTGACACTCCCACGCTGCCGGTGGTGTGGCGCCCCCGCACCACCCGGCTCATCGCGTACGTGACGGCGGGCGTGAGCGTGCTCGGCATGGTCCTGCTCGCCGTCATCGTCGCGCCCCAGTTCAAGACCTTCGACCGGACCATGATGGTCCTGTTCGGGCTGCTCATGGCGTGGCTGCTGCACATGCTGGCGCGCTGCCGGGTCACGGCCGACGAGGCGGGGGTGACGGTGGTGAACGCCTTCCGCACCCGCCGCCTCGAATGGGCCGAGATCGTGGACGTGAACATGAGCGTCGGCGAGCCGTGGCCCACCCTCGACCTGGCGGACGGCACGTCCCTCGGCGCCATGGGCATCAACGGCGCCGAGAAGGACCTCGCCGCCCGCCAGCTCACCGAGCTCCAGGCGCTCGTCCACGCCCGCGGCGAGGCCCGCGACCGCTAGGGCGCGTCTCAGGGAGGCCGCCCGCCACGGGCGCCGACCTGAAGGCGGGCCCTAGTCCTCCTTCTGGAGCTGCTCCAGGACGGACTTGATCCACTCCTCCGCCTCGTCCTTGTCGAGGTTCGCGTCCAGCAGCGGGCCGCCGTCGTCGAAGTAGGCGAGCAGCAGGTGCTCGGTGCCGATGTAGTTGTGCCCGAGCCGCAGCGCCTCGCGGAGGCTCCGCTCCAGCACCCGCGCCGCGTCCTGCGCGTAGGGGATGTTCGTGGGGATCTCCGTCTCCACCCGCGGCGGCAGCGCCCGGACGGCCGCCTCCCGCACCTCCTCGACCGTGACGCCCTGCTCCTGGATCGCCTTGACGGCGAGGCCCTCGGGCTCGGTCAGCAGGCCGAGCACCAGGTGCGCGAGCCGGATCTCGTCGTTGCCCGCGCTCCGCGCCGCCTCCTGCGAGGCGAGCACGGAGTTGATCGCGCGCTTGGTGAACCGCGAGAACGGCCCGGTCGCCTCCACCGTCCCGCCTCCCGCCTTGGGCACGAACCGCTTCTGCGCCGCCTGCTTGGTGACGCCCATGCTGCGCCCGATCTCCGTCCAGGACGCCCCGGACCTGCGCGCCTGGTCGACGAAGTGCCCGACCAGGTGATCGGCCGCCTCGCCGATCGACTCCGACACCACCACGGCGTCCGACAGCCGCTCCAGCGGCCCGCCCTCGGGACTCTGCTCGTTCACGTACTCGATGAGATCACCGAGCCGCACCGGAAGTTCGCTCATACGTCAACCATAGGTTGACGCCCCTCGGGCGTCAACTCGTGGTTGACGCTTCGATGGTGCGGATCAGTCCTGGGACGGGGTGGGGAAGGTGGGGAGGGCGGTCGTGTGTTGGCCGAAGGCCCAGTTGAGGAGGCGGGTGGCGTCGGTGAAGCGGGCGGTGGAGGTGGGTTCGCCGAGGACGGCGCCGTAGGCGGTTCGGTTGCCGCGTCTGGCGCTGAAGAGGAGGCAGTAGCCGGCGGTGTTCGTGAAGCCGGTCTTGACGCCTCGGGCGCCCCGGTAGGTGCCGAGGAGGCGGTTGGTGTTCGTCCAGGTGTAGGCGGCGTGGTCGCCCGTGCGGGGGAGGCTGTAGGCGCGGGTGGCGACGACGCGGCGGACGGTCGGGTCGGACAGGGCGCGGCGGGCGAGGACGACCTGGTCGCGCGGGGTGCTGGAGTCGGCCGTGCGGGACGGCCAGGGGAGGCCGTCGAAGTTGTCGTAGTGGGTGTCGTCCATGCCGAGGGACCGGGCGGTGGCGTTCATCTTCGCGACGAACCTCGGCCAGGTGCGGCCGTAGGACTCGACGAGGGCGTAGGCGGCGTCCGAGCCGGACGGCAGGAGCATCGCGTACAGGAGCTGGCGCGCGGTGAGGCGGTCCCCGGCGTGGAGCCCGGCCATGCTCGCGCCGTGCTTGGCGCCGTAGGCGAGGTACTTGCGCTTGATGGTGATCGTCCGGCCGAGGCCGCCGGAGCGGACGACGACGAGGGCGGTCATCAGCTTGGTGACGCTCGCGACCGGGCGGCGGACGTCGGCGCCGCGCCCCCAGGAGGCCTTGCCGACGGAGAGGTAGGCGGCCTTCGCGTGCAGCGCGGACGGCGCCGCCCCCTGGAGGACGCCCAGGACGGGATGGGGTGTGCCGGCCGACGCCGGGGCGGCCGACAGGAGGGGGATCGTGAGGGTCGTGCCCGCCAGGAGTCCCATGCGTCGCATCAGCGGTCCCCGTTTCGCTCGTCCGACGAAAGTTCATGCAGCTTCGCGGGTGGCCGGGGCGCCCGCAAGCGGTTCGGCCGAAACATGGGGAGGCCCCCTGCGCCTCGGGCGGTGCAGGGGGCCGGGGGGAGTGCGTCAGTCGACGTTCGCGCCGGCCGGAACCGGCGGGACGACCCAGACGTCGGCGGTCCGGACGCCGAAGCCCCAGTTCAGCATCTTCGCGGCGTCGGTGAAGCGCGCCGCCTCGACGGTCTTGGAGCTGTCCATGACCACGCCGAGGAGCGTCTTCTTGCCGCGGACGGCCTCGAACATCAGGGAGTAGCCGGCCGCGTTGGTGTGGCCGGTCTTGATGCCGATGGCGCCCTTGTACGCGCCCTTGCCCGAGCCGAGCAGGCGGTTGGTGTTCCACAGGTTGTAGGAGTGGTGCGAGCCCGTCGCGCCCAGGTAGTAGCGCGGCTGCTTCACGACCGAGCGGAACGTGGAGTTCTTCATCACGGCGTAGCCGAGCCGGGTCTGGTCGTACGCCGTCGAGTACGTCGACTTCTCCGACGGCCAGTTCAGCCCGTCGAAGTTCGCGTAGTGGGTGTTCTTCATGCCGAGCTTGCGCGCGTTGGCGTTCATCTTGGCGACGAAGTTCTTCCAGCCCGGTCCGACGGTGTCGGCGAGCACGTACGCCGCGTCGCAGCCGGACGGCACCATCATCAGGTTCAGCAGCTGCCGGACGGTCAGCTTGTCACCCGCGACGATGCCGGCGCGGCTGGCGTCCTTGTACTTCTTGGTGACGTACTCGACGTGCTTGCGCTGGACGGTGGTGACCTTGTCCAGGCTGACCTTGCCGTTCAGCACCGTGTAGGCGGTCATGACCTTGGTCATGGAGCCGATCGGGCGCTTGGTCTTGTCCGCGCGGGCCCAGCGGGCCTTCTTGGCGGACACGTCGTACAGGTAGGCGGACTTCGCGCCCACTCCGGCCGGGCCGGCGGCGGCCCAGACGTCCGGGCCCGCGGCCGGCGCGGCGGCCGGGGCCGCGTTGGC
>NZ_RFFG01000082.1 GCF_003696215.1 Actinomadura harenae
GCGCCGCCCGGCCCCCGACCCGCGCCTGACCAGCACCGGCCCGGCCCGTCCCGCGCGACCGCCGGACGGGCCCGCCGGAGACGGTTGACAAGGTCGCGGAACTGGGTAACTTTGCCTGAGTCCAGCACGGGACTCACCGATCGGCCGCCCCGGGCGCGCACCGGCCACCGCGCCACGGCGGGCCGCGAGCAACCGCCGCCGCCCCGTCCGAACCAGGCACGGCGCCAGGAGCCGTCCGGAGCGGAGCCGCCCGATCGAGCGGGGGTTGGACCCGGGAAGGGCCCCGACATCCAGTAGAAAACGGTGTACCTCCCCTACCGCCTGTGGGGGCGGCTCCGGCCCGACGGATGACCGGGGCCCTCTTCCGTGCCCGCACACCGCCGAACGGGGTACAAATGCGGCAGGACCGTAGCCGCGCACCGGACATACCCTGAGCCCGCACCGGGCTCACGCCGCCCGGTCGTGTCGGCGCCGCCGAACCGGTAGCGTTTCGGCCGGTCCAGTACGGACGCCGACACATCGGACAAGGAGCCGCGGTGGCGCACGACACCCTCCCGGAACGGCAGCCGGGCCCCGGCAAGGGCGACGACCCCGCCGGACCCGAACCCGCCCGCCCGGACACGGGCACGGCCACCGCCACCACCGACGCCCCCGAAACGGCCACCACCGTCGCCACGGCCACCACCCCCGCACCCGCCGAAGGCGTCGGCGCGATCGAGGCCGACCTCAAGGCCGGCGCCGAGGAGAGCACCGAGCAGGGCGGCGAGGTCCCCGTGGGGCGCTGGGCGCGGATCAGGCGCGGCGGACGCGCCGGATGGGCCCGCCACGCCGTCGCCGTCGCCGCCGGGCTGCTGCTGTGGCTGGCGTTCCCGCCCGTGGACCTGCCCTACCTGGCCTTCCCCGCGCTCGCGCTGCTCACCCTGGCGTGGCGCGGCGTCCCGGCGCGGACCGCCGCCTGGCTCGGGTTCGTCGGCGGCGCCGCGTTCTTCCTGCCCGTCCTGGAGGGCATCCACAAGGTCGGCTGGGACGGCTGGGTCGGCCTCAGCCTCGTCCAGGCGCTGTACTTCATCCCGCTGGCCGCCGGGACGGCCGTGGTCACCCGGCTGCCCGCCTGGCCGCTGTGGACCGCCGCCGCCTGGGTCGCCGAGGAGGCCCTGCGCGGACGCCAGCCGTTCGGCGGGTTCCCCTGGGCGCGGCTGGCGTTCAGCCAGACCGCCACCCCTCTCACCCCCTACGCCTCGCTCGGCGGCGCGCCCCTGGTCACCTTCCTCACCGCCCTGGTCGGCGGCCTGCTCGCCTACGCCGCGGTCACCGCCTGGCGCCTGCGCAAGCCCGCCCCCACCCCGGACGCCACGCCCGCCCCGGACGCCGCGCCCGCCGAGACGGGTCCGGCCGCCGGACGGTCCCCGCGCGGGCCGCTGCTGGGCGCCGGCGTCGCCGTCGTGCTCGCCGCGCTGGTCGTCGGCGGCGGCCTGGCCATCCCCACGCCCACCGGCGGACGGCCCGTGACGGTCGCGGTCGTCCAGGGCAACGTGCCCCGCCTCGGCCTGGACTTCCTCGGGCAGCGCCGCGCCGTCCTGGACAACCACGTGGCCGAGACCCGCAGGCTCGCCGAACAGATCCGCGCCGGGAAGGTCGCCCGCCCGCAGCTGGTGATCTGGCCCGAGAACGCCAGCGACCTCGACCCGTTCACCGAGCCCGACGCCTACCAGGCCATCGACGGCGCCGTCCGCGACGTCGGCGTCCCCGTCCTGGTCGGCGCCCTGGTCGACACCCCCGACGGGAAGAGGATCGAGAACCGCGGCATCGTCTGGGACCCCCGCACCGGCCCCGGGAACTACTACGTCAAGCGGCACCCCGTCCCGTTCGGCGAGTACCTGCCGTTCCGCGACGTCCTCACCAAGCTGATCACCCGGTTCCAGCGCGTCCCCCGCGACTTCGTCAAGGGCGACCGGACCGGCGTCATGAAGCTCGGCCCGATCACCATCGGCGACGTCATCTGCTTCGAGGTCGCCTACGACAAGGAGACCCGCGACTCCGCGCCGGGCAACGTCATGGTCGTCCAGACCAACAACGCCACCTACGGCGAGACCAGCCTGCCCCCGCAGCAGATCGCGATGTCGCGGCTGCGGGCCGTCGAACACGGCCGCGCGGTCCTGGTCGCGGCGACGAGCGGCATCAGTGCGATCGTCGCCCCCGACGGCCGTATGATCGCCCAGTCGCGGGAGTTCGTCCCGGCCCTCCAGGTCGCCACGGTCCCCGCGCGGACATCGCGTACGATGGCGGACCGTCTGGGCGCGCTCCCCGAGTGGGCCCTCACCATCGCGGCCCTCGGGGCGGTCGCGGCCGCGCTCGGCCTGGCGCGCCGCCGCCGCACCACCACGCCGCTCCCGCAGGGCCCCACCGGGCGGGACGCGGTGCGGGACCCAGCCCGCACCGCACGCACCGACGACGAGGAGAACTGACACCGATGGACATCCCAGCCGACCTGGGCCGGGTCCTTGTGATCATCCCGACCTACAACGAGCGGGACAACATCGAGCGGATCGTCGGCCGGGTCCGGGCCGCCGCGCCCGCCGTGGACGTCCTGGTCGCCGACGACAACAGCCCGGACGGCACCGGGAAGATCGCCGACGACCTCGCCGCCGGCGACGACCACGTCAAGGTCCTGCACCGCAAGGGCAAGGAAGGCCTCGGCGCCGCCTACATCGCCGGGTTCGGCTGGGCCGCCGACCACGGCTACGACGTCATGGTCGAGATGGACGCCGACGGCTCCCACCAGCCCGAGGAACTGCCCCGCCTGCTCACCGCCCTCCAGGACGCCGACCTGGTCCTGGGCGCCCGGTACATCCCCGGCGGCCGCACCGAGAACTGGCCGCTGAGCCGCCAGCTGATCTCCCGCGGCGGGAACCTGTTCGTCCGCCTGATGCTGCGCCTCCCGCTGCGCGACGCGACCGGCGGCTACCGCGCCTTCCGCGCCGCGACCCTGCAGAAGATCGGCCTGGACGGCGTCGACTCCCGCGGCTACTGCTTCCAGATCGACCTGGCCCGCCGCTCCCTCAAGCAGGGCCTGCGCGTCGTCGAGGTGCCCATCACCTTCGTCGAGCGCGTCCACGGCACCAGCAAGATGAGCCGCGACATCATGATCGAGGCGATGCTCCGCGTCACCCAGTGGGGCGTCGCCGACCGCGTCGCCCAAGTCCGCGGCCCCCGCTGACCCGCCCTCCCGGGTTCCACCCGCCCCTATCCCGGGCCCCGGGATAGGGGAGCAGGGGGGAATCCGGGTTCCGCGTGCGGAACCCGGGTGGCGGGCGGGGAAACGTTCGGGTGGCCGCCGGCGTTGTCCTAGATGACGGTTCGTCCACCCGAAACGAAGATGGAGTCATGCTGCCGCGCGTCCTGGTCCTGTCGTTCCTGCTGGTGCCCGTCCTGGAGATCATGCTGATCATCCAGGTGGGAGAGGCCATCGGCGGCTGGCCGACGGCGGGGCTGCTCGCCGCCGGGCTCGTCGCGGGCGGCTGGATCGTCCGCCGCGAGGGCCGCCGCGCCTGGCACGCCCTCAACGCCGCCCTCGGCCGCGGTGAACTCCCCGAACGCGAACTCGGCGACTCCGCGCTGGTCATGGCTGGCGGCGTCCTGCTGATGATCCCCGGGTTCCTCACCGACGTGCTCGGACTGCTGTTCGTCCTGCCGTTCACCCGGCCCCCGCTGCGGCGCCTGTTCGGACGGCTCGCCGCCCGCCGCCTGGCCGCGGCCCAGGACCGCGCCGGCCTGTTCCCGCCCGGCACCAACGTCCCCGGCGGCTTCCCCGGCGGGTTCGGCGCTCCCGGCCAGGACCCGTTCGGCGGCGCCCCGGGGCCGTCCGGTGAGTCCGGGCCGTCCCCGCGCGGCACGGTCGTCCAGGGCGAGGTCATCCACGACGACGACCGCTCCTGACCGCCCCGCCCGGCCGCCAGCGGCTCTCGGGCGCCTCGAGGGTGTGTCCCTGAGCCCGCCCGCGCGGGCTCAGATCGCCCGCTGGCGGGCAGAGCCACCCGGGCCGCACAACCGGCACGGCCCTCCGGGCGAACACGCCCCTCGGATGATCTCCGCGCCGTCCCGGCGGACCACCGGGAAAGAGGCCCCAGGGGCGCCTTGCTGGCGGGGGAGCCGTGCGGGGGGAGTGGGGGGAATGTCGCCCCGCGGACAGACGCGGAAACGCCGGGCCGAACGCAGGATCTCCAGTCGTTCGGCCAGCACCTCCTCCAGATCCTCCAGCGTCCGCCGTTCCATCAGCATGTCCCAGTGGGTCCGCGGCGGCTTGCCCTTCTTGGCTTGGGGCAGCTCGCCGTCCACCCTCAGTGCGGTCGCGCCGCAGCTGCGGCACTCCCAGGTCATGGGCACCTCGGCCTCGGCTGCGAGCGTCACGGTGAACCGGTGGCCCTTGCCACAGGTGTAGTCGACCTCCTGGCGCGGTGCCAGGTCGGTGTTGCGATCGTTCTCGTAGCTCGTAGCTCCGAGTCGGGTGCCGCGAAGTGCGCGCTCCGCCATCGTCACGTGCCTCCCAGACGGCTTGCGTTCTTGTTCAGACAAACGCTGAGTACCCCCGCAAGATTCCCAATGAACGCGCGATCCAACCCTGGGACTTTTCCGTGCCCGTCATCGGCCCGTGACCGGGCGTTCACCGCCGCCTGGGCGTCAGAACATGGTCGATCAGGCCGTACTCGCGGGCCTGTTCGGCGGTGAAGAACCGCGCCCGGTCCAGATCACGGCGGACGGTCCCCACATCACGGCCGGTCGCCTCCGCAACGATCCGCTCGGTCTGGTCCCGCAGCCGCAGCACCTCGGCGGCCTGGAGCTCCAGATCGCTGGACGACCCCCGCGACACGTCCACGGCCGGCTCCTGCAGCAGGATCCGCGCACCCGGCAGCGCCTGCCGCTTCCCCTCCGCCCCGCCCGCCAGCAGGATCGCCGCCGCCGACACCGCCTGCCCCACGCACGTCGTCTCGACCACCGGCCGGACGTACCGCATCGTGTCGTAGATCGCCAGCATGGACGTCAGGGACCCGCCCGGGGAGTTGATGTACAGGTTGATCGGCCGGTCGGGGTCCATGCCCTCCAGCGCCAGCAGCTGCGCCGTGACGTCGTTGGCGGCGGTGTCGTCCACCGGGGACCCCAGGAACACGATCCGCTCCTCGAACAGCTTGTTGTACGGGTTGCTCTCCTTCACCCCGTAGGAGGTCCGCTCGACGTAGGACGGCATCACATAGCGCCCCTCGGCGCGGGGCCGCGTCACGACCCGACCCGCGCGGTGGAGTCGACGACATGGTCGACCAGGCCGTACTCGCGGGCCTGCTCGGCGGTGAACCAGCGGTCCCGGTCACCGTCGGCGATCACCCGCTCCAGCGGCTGCCCGGTGTGCTCGGCGATCCGCTCGAACAGCGTCCGCTTGAGGTACACCGACTGCTCGGCCTGGATCCTGACGTCGGAGGCGGTGCCGCCGATCCCGCCGGACGGCTGGTGCATCATGACCCGCGCGTGCCGCAGCGCGTACCGCTTGCCCGGGGCCCCGGCGCACAGCAGCATCTGCCCCATCGACGCGGCCATCCCGAGCGCGACGGTCGACACGTCGTTCGGGACGAACTGCATCATGTCGTAGATCGCCATCCCCGCGTCCACGACGCCGCCGGGGGAGTTGACGTACAGGGTGATGTCGCGTTCGGCGTCCTGCGCGGCCAGGAGCAGCAGCTGCGCGCAGATCCGGTTGGCGACCTGGTCGTCGACCTCCTCGCCCAGGAACACGATCCGCCGCCCCAGCAGCCGTCCCGTGAGTCCCTCGGCCTCCCAGGCCGCCTCCGGCGCCGCCACCGACGCCCGCGACCTCCCCACGAACGTCTCGATCCGCCCCGACCCGTCCCCGACCAGCATGACGCCTCCCTGATCATCTGTACAACTCGTACGGACTGTACAGATCGGAGCGTAGGACTCGCGGACTCTCCACACCAGGAGGCGGCCGCGGGTTTCGCTATACGATGAATTCGTGGAAGTGCCGGTTACGGAAGCTCGAGCCCAGTTCGCCGACCTGGTCAACAAGGTCGCCTACACCGGCGAGCCCGTCGCCATCACACGCCGCGGCCGCGTGATGGCCGCACTGGTGTCCCCCGAGGACCTGGAACTGCTGAACAGCCTGCGCGCCCAGCGCTACGACCTCACCCAGACAGAACCCGGCAACCCCGCAGGCCCGGACCAGCCCGGCGAGGACCGCCGCCCGGGCGGACCACTCCGAATCGCCGCCGAGTACCGCCCCGGACCACCCCCCAGCCACCGCCCCGGCTTCGGCCGCTGACACCACACGCCTCTCCCCGGGCCCTGGACCGCCGCCCGGAGCGGACCTAGGCTGCCGGTGGCACTCCGGCCACTCTTCGTCGCCACGGGGATGGGAAATGGAAACTCCGTCCGGCTCCGCGTCCGGCCCAGGAGCCGCAGCGCGACTGTTCGACACCCTCGGTGAGCAGTACGAGCAGGCCTACGGACACCTGCCGGAACGGGACGAGGCCCTCGACTGGCTGACCGCCCGCCTGCCGGGCGGCGCCCGGATCCTGGACGTCGGGAGTGGCACAGGCCGCCCCACGGCCGAACGTCTGGTCGACGCCGGCTTCCACGTCACCGGCATCGACGTCTCGGCGACCATGGTCGAGATCGCGTCCCGGCACGTCCCCGGCGCCGAGTTCCACCAGGTCGGCGTCCACGACTTCGCCACCGAACCCCGCTCCTGGGACGCCGTCTGCGCCTTCTTCTCCCTCCTGCAACTCACCCGCCCCCAACTGGACACCGCCCTGGCGAAGATCGCGACCTGGGTCGCCCCCGGCGGATACCTCCTCCTGGCCACCGTCCCGGCGGACGTCGAAGAACAGGAACTCATCTGGATGGGCCACCCCATCCGCGCCACCAGCCACCCCACCGAGGGGTACGTGCACCGCCTGACCTCGGCAGGCCTGACCGTCCTGCACGCCCAGGTCACCGAATACGTCCCCGACTACCCCGGCATGGGCCCCGAACCCCAACTCTTCTGCTACGCCCACCGTCCCGCAGATGGCACCTGAGCCGTGACCCCGAGGCCACGACGCCGGGCGAACCCCACGGCCGGGCCGACACACCCACACAGACGCCATGGGCGCATCCGGCTCGGCCGTCACCTCACCTGCCGACCGGCTGCGACCGCATGCGGCAACGTGCACGCCGCCCCCGCGGGCAAGAAGATGCGCCCGGCCCGCCCCTACGGGGTCGTGATCTGCTCGTTCAAGACATCGGGGGGACCGTGACGTAGACGCGCTCGAACCGGGACGGCTCCGCCTCGCTCGATCGGACGCGCAGGACCCGTGCCCCGGCGACGGCGGAGACCGCGTCGGCCACGAACCGCGCGTCGGCGTCGGCCGCGGCCACCAGATCGAGGCAGGCCAGGGTGCCGTTGCTCGGACGGGTGTACCAGATCGACGGCATCAGAAAGCCCCCGTCGTGGTATTCGTCCCAGCCGGCGACCGTGACCATGGCAAAGAAGTCGCCCTCCCCCCGCTCGGCGGCCCGGACCGCCAACCGCGCCAGGCACTCCACCGCACGGCGGACCAGCAGCGCGTTGCGCTCCGGCCAGGGCAGGCCCGAGAGGAACTCCAACTGCGCGTAGCGGGAGTAGAGAGGAACCTCGTCGAAGTCCTCGACCGGACCGAAGAACCCGTCGAGATCGTCAAGCCCCTCACCGGCGAGCAGAGCGTCGAACCCGTCGTCGGACATCGGGCACTCCACATCCCATCCCTGCGATCGCAAGCCAGTCCGGGTCTTCTGGCGAATTACGGGCCCGTCGCGAAACCTAACGTCCTGGTACAAGGCCGTCCCCAGCCCGTCGGTGAGCCCAACTAATGCTCTCTGAAAGACATACCGGCCCGGCGGCATCTCTGTCGCGCGGCGGTTGCGAGGTTAGCCACGGTTCATCCCCGTGCCGGAGACGATCCGGGGCGCATGCCCGTCGACCGACCCGTACCCGGCCCGATGCCGTCGCGGCCGAAAAGGCCCACCCGTCCTGCGGAAACGCGGCATCAAGGCGGTCATCCCGGAGAAGAAGGACCTGCCCCCTCACCGCAAGAAGAAGGGGTCCGGAGGCAGCAGGCCCTTCAGCCACGACAGGGACCTCTCCAAGGAGCGAAACATCGTCGAACGGTCGATCAGCCGACCGAAAGTCACCGTAGCCCGTCACGACGGGATCATTGCCAGGCCGCACCGTGCCGCCGTGTCCACCCTTGCCCCGTTTCACGTGCCGCCGCGTGCATCCGCCACCACGCCCTACCGAAACCACCGAGCGACCATCGAGCGACCGTGGCGCCCCGCGCCCTGGGACTGTCAGGCTGGCCCACTGGCGACGCTGAGCGCCGTTCAGGTCAGCTCGGAGAGCAGCTCGGACGCGATGGCGGCCATGATGTCGGTGAGCGGCCCCTTCCGGCCGGTTCGGTTGAAGGCCCTGGCGACGTTGGCGCACTGCATGAGCCGCACCAGCCGCCCGGTCCGGGTGGACAGCAGTTCGTCGAACACCTCCAGCACCTTGGCGGCCAGGGATGGTACTTGGAGGGATGCGGTCCATAGGGTTGCGGCGTCGAGGGCGGCCGGGCCTCTGCCCCATGATTCCCAGTCGATGAGGGTGAGTGTTGGCCCGCAGACGTTTGCCCATCCCAGGTCGCCGTGGACGGTTGCCCAGTCGGTGATCGTGGTGTCGAGCTCGTTGCCGTACATCTCGGCGATCCGTCGGGACAGGTGTTCCTGGGTCATGCAGACCCGCTGGGTTTGGTACGTGGCCAGTGTCTTGGATGCGGCCTGCAGGTCCGTCCACCAGGTGTCTGGCAGGTCGGGGTCGGTGGTGATCGATCCGGTGCCCGAAACGGCGGGGTCGGTGACCCGCGTCATCTCGTCGGCTCGCCACACCACCTCCCGGTCGTGGTCGTGCCAGGTCGCGGCGGATCGCCACATTGGGCGTGGCACCTGGTCGAGGTTCAGCGCGGCTTCGAGCCCGGTGAGTGCTTCTGCGTTCACCTCCGCTGGGCGGTGCCAGGCCAGGCGGACCCAGGTGCCCGCGCCGGTGGGGAAGCCGGCGGTTCCGTTGAGGGCGCTGTAGTGTCCGGCGGCCCGGTCGAGGGTGAGGCCCAGCCGGGCTTCGGTGATGTCGAGGACGTCGTCGTGTGGCATCTTCGACAGGTCGAACAGGGTCGCTTGGAGGTTCACGCCGTCACCGTAGCTTCCCGTTGCGTGAGCAGGGTTCGGTACGCGGCCACCCGCGCCGGGTCGATGTCGAGCCTGGCTGCAGCGACCAGCTGGGCGAGGTGGTCGCGCTGGTCGGTGCCAACGGCGACGGCCGCCAGGCGGGGCAGGTGGTAGGCGACCGCGAACGCGGCCTGAAGCGGTGTCGTTGCTTGCCGCCCGGGGACGAAAGTGCGCGGTGCGGGCCATGGGACGGTGGCAGGGGCTCCGCCGAACGGGGCCATCCCCACCGGCCGGCGGCAGGGACGTCGAGGAGTTCGGCGAGGTGTTCGGCGGCGTCCAGCGCTGGTGGGGCGCAGGTGAGCCCGCATCTGGTCATCAGCGCATCCGGCGCTGGCACCTCGGCGAGATAAGGGATGAGTGCTCGATGTTCCACGAGGAGATGCCCCACTCGTTGGACAGCCCCGTTCTGACGGTGTCGGTGAGTGCGGTGACGGCGGCAGCTAGAACGTCGCGGCCGAGGGGCTCCGGCAGGCCGTCCAGGATCGTTCGGGTTTGTGCAGGACACCAAGTCCGGTGTCCGGCCGAGCTCGGTGGCGCTCTGCTCGATCGCCTCCCGGAGCCGGACCGGGTCGCGAGGCTGTGACCGTCGGGGAAGATTTCTCGGAGGCATGATGCCCACACAACAGATCACATCGATCAAGGCGATCGCGTTCGACTGCGCCAGCACCATCTCGGAGTCGAGGATCTATCGGGTCATCGGGCAGAAGCGGGTCGATCCGGCTGTGGTCGAGCCCCTGCGCCGACTTCACGCGATGGGAATCCGTCTGGTCCTGGCGAGTAACACGTTGCCGCACGAGACCAGGTGGCCTGCGTTGCAGCTCGCAGGGCTTGACGGGTTGTTCACCGCCGCACTTTTGTCGGATCCGTTGGGGATCGCCAAGCCCGATCCGCTCTTCTACCGCCTCACGGTCACCGCGGCGCAGTGCGAGCCCGGCGAGTTGCTGTTCGTGGGCGACAACTTTGATGACGACGTGTCCGGGCCGATCGCGCACGGTATGCGCGCGGCCCTGGTCCGTCCCGACGGCATCCACGACGGCGAGCTGCTCCCCGACGGGCCCGGCTGATCCGGCACGTGTCCGAACTCCCCGGCCTCATCATCACCCCCCGCCGCCGACGGTGGCGGCCCTGTGGTCAGGGCCTCATGGACCTGAGACTGCCCGCTACGCAGTTCAGCGGCGTGCGGATGTGCATGCCGTGTTGAAATCGCGGCCGCTGTGGGTGAGGGTCGAGTCGGTAGCCAGCAGGAACGTCCAGAGGAGTGTGCGGCATGGTCGATTTCGTGGGCGGCGACCCGAACTCTGCGCAGCTGGAGTGCCCGGCGGTGTGGAGAGACGATGAGACGCGCGGGTTCTACCTGCAGGGGAAACTCGTCACCGACCCGGAGGTGATGGCGCGGCTGGCGCAGGATGTGCCGCGCGGGGTTGACGAGGCGGTGGTGTGGCAGCCTGACCGGCTCGCGTCGGCGCTGCGTGACGCAGCGACCGGCGAGTACGAGAAGGGGCGCACGGGGCATGGGAAGAAGGCGTTGGAGACGCTGATCCGGGAGGCGCGGCATTCGGTCGTACATCTGGAGCAGCGCGACGAGTACAGCGCCGAGCCGGAGTATCTGGGGTGGCTGGAGGCGGGCAAGCGGACTGACTTGCGCGCGATGGGCGCCTACATGGCCCCGTGGAAGGAGTTCGTCGGTGAGGTCACCGCCAAGGGCGTGGTGATGCGCCGTGCCCGGATCGTGTCTGAGCCGCTCAGCGATTACATCGAGTGGGAGCATGCGTTGACGGAATTCAACGTGGAGGCCGGTGAGCAGGTCCGCTGGCTGTCGCGGCGCGACGCCTACGACCTGCTGACTCCTACAGCCGACTTCTACGTGATCGACTCGCAGTTGGTGGCGTTCAACTTCAATGCCGGGGACGGCACCTCCCTGCGCGAGTACGAGTACGTGTCGGATCCGGTGCGGGTCGGGCCTGTGGTCGCGTCGTTCGAGCAGGTGTGGAACCGGGCCGTCGACCACGCTGACTACAAGCCCGCGCGCAGAGGTCTGCTCTCGCCGGATGCGACCTAGGCTCGGGGCGTGCCACGGGCCCAACCATGGACCAGGCTTCGGGGTGTGGTGATCAACGGTCATGCTCGTCCAGGGCATCGAGTGCATCCAGGGCGGTTTGGATCAGTGCGACGGCACCGTCACCGACCCTGGCGAGCGCCGTGAACCGCTCCCACGCCTGCACGTAGGAGGCCACCTCCTCTCGCCGGGTCACCGTAAGGTTCCCGCTGACCAGCTCGACGGTGACGAGATGGTCGCCTGTGATCAGGAACGACTCGTCCGGCCACACCCCGAACCCGGCGACGGTGCGTTCACGCGCCCAGGGAATGATGCCGAGACTCACCGACGGCATCCCGATCACCCGGAGCAGGTGCTGCAGCTGCTCACGATGCACCTGGCGGGGGCAGGTGCGGTGCCAGATGGCTTCCTGCTCCAGGACGAACGCGAACCGGCAAGGGCCGTGCAACGCGTGTTTGCGGGCCATGCGCGCCTCCACGGCCGCGGTGACGTCGTCCAGCTCCATCTGGAATTCGTGCCTGATCGACCTCAGCGCCCACCCGCAGTACGCGGGTGTCTGCAGGAGGCCGGGAATGCCCTTGGAGGCGTAGAACCGCATCTGCCGGGCCTCGGCGTACAGGTCGCGGGTTTCCTCCTGCAAGCGGCGCAGGCCACCGCGCGCAAGCTGCTGGTTGGCCACCCACATACGAACGACGTGGGCTTGTTCGGCCAGCAGCTCCTCGGTGGTGTCGGGAGACGCCCCGCAGATCCGGCACCATAACCGGACATGGTCGGCGGTGATGGTGCGCTGGCCTCGCTCGATCAAGCTGACCTGGGTGGAGTTGCTCCATCCAGCCTGCTCGGCGAACTGGACGCCGTTGATATGCGCGCGGGTGCGGAGGTCGCGGAGCCGGTCGGCGAGGCGCTGCCGCGCGGCCTGCGCCGACGATGACGGTGAGGCAGGCATGCTAGTGCTGATCCTGACGCATGAGACAGCGACCGATGCGGGTGTTCTACAGGCTTCTACACCCCGTACGCGCGGCGAGGTGTAAAAGCCGGTAAAAACCGTAGTCGTGCAGGTCACCCCGGCGCCACTGTCGAGAGGCATCCAACCTACCCGTGATCTGGGAGGCGACCGGTGGCCTTCGACCCCCCGCTCCACCGACCTGCCCGACCGGGCCGCCGCCGCGGGACCCGCCCGAGGAGGGCACCACCACCAGCGGCGTCGGTCGCACGTTGGAGGCCCTCGCCGACAAGCTGCGGCCGAGCGGCCACTTGGGCGCTGGTCAGCTGTCGGAAAACGTCAGGGCTGATGGGGCGAGCTTTCTGCGGTCTTGGGGAGAGCCCATCGCGCCCGTCGCCATCGGACGTCGCGGCGGCGGAGATCGCCCGGGGTCCTCACACCGGAAGGCACATGACGAGGCATGCCCATGCTCTGCGCGACGCCCCGCCCCTGTTGTCGGGCGTTGCCGCCGACTGGTCTGGAGATCGTGATGTTCGAGATCACCAAAGAGTTCCGTTTCGAGGGTGGGCACTGGCTCAACGGGCTGCCGGAAGGGCACAAGTGCGCCCGACCCCATGGCCACTCTTACCGGGTCCGAGTCATGCTCGCATCGCCGGAGTTGGACGCCGCCGGCTTCGTCGTCGACTTCGGTGACCTCGCCCCGGTCGGAACGATGTTGAAGGCCAGGCTGGACCATCAGACGGTCAACGACGTGCTGGACCAGCCGTCCAGCGAACTCCTCGCCCAGTGGATCTTCCAGCAGTGTCAGGAGGTGCTGCCGCCCGCCGTCGCCGCTCTGGTCACGCAGGTGGCGGTGAGCGAAACTGCCAGCACGTGGGTGCGCTACCGCAGACAGCACCACCCCGACGGGAGCCTGTGATGAGTTCCCTCCGCGTCCCTGCGAGCGTCCCCGCAGGCCCGCCCCCGCAACCACAACCGCCCTCCTCGGGGCGAGCCTCGGACCGGGCCCCGGTATCGGTGACGGAGCGGTCCATACCGCGGCCGCTCCCTCACCTCGATCCGGCCTCCGCACCGGCCCCGACAACGGGGCGTGTGCCGGGCCGCGAGCCGGTCCCGGCGGCGCGTTCAGGATGGCCGTACGACATGGACACGCTGCTGGTGTCGGAGATCTTCGGCCCCACCTGCCAGGGCGAGGGCGCTTCCCTGGGCCAGTGCGCGGTATTCGTGCGGCTGGGCCTGTGCAACCTGTCCTGCGCCTGGTGCGACACCCCCTACACCTGGGACCGGGCCCACTACGACCTGCGACACCAGCCCGCCCCCATCTCGCGCGAGGTGGTCTGGGCGCGGATCCGGGCGATCCCCGCGCCGCTGGTGGTGATCACCGGCGGGGAGCCGCTGATCCAGCAGCGGCGGTTGACGTGGCTGATCGACCGGTGCAGCGCCGCTGGCCGAATGGTGGAGATCGAAACCAACGCGACGCTCGTTCCGAGTCTGCCGATGCTGCAGTGCCGCGCGCGGTTCAACGCGTCGGTGAAGCTCGCCAGCTCCGGCGTCCCGGCCGCGCGCCGCATCCGGCCCGAGGCGATCCGCGCGCTGGCCAAGGCACGGACCTGCTGGAAGTTCGTTGTCAACGACCTTGCGGATCTTGAGGAGATCGCCGATCTCGAGAACCGGTTCGGGCTGGCGCCGATCTGGGTGATGCCCGAAGGCACCGACGCCACCACGATCCTGCGCCGGCTGCACGAGTTCGCCGATCCGGTGCTGGCCCGCGGCTGGAACCTCACCCCTCGCCTGCACGTGCTGCTGTGGGGTGATGAACGTGGCCGGTGAGGTCCGTACGGTCCACCAGTTGACGTGGGGCGACATCCAACAGCACGTGGCGTCGGTGACGGCCGCCATCACCCGCGACGGGTCCCCGGAGGCGATCGTCGCGATCGCGCGCGGCGGGCTGATCCCGGCCGTGCTGCTCGCCCACCGCTTCGGCTGCCGTGACCTGCGCACCCTCAACTTCACCCACACCACCACCGACGCCGTCCACGCAGACAAGACCACAAGCCCGGTCCTCACGGGTGTCCTCGCAGTGGACGGCCTGGCCGGACGGGACGTGCTGCTGGTCGACGACATAGCCGGGTCCGGAGACACCCTCGCCGCCGCCCGTCACCTGCTCAGTCACACCGCTGCCGCTCGACGGCTCCGCACGGTCGTGCTGGTCGTCAACACCGCTAACTGGACGCGCCATCAGCAAGCCCCGACCTACGTGGGGCACCGTGTCGAAGGATGGGTGACTTTCCCATGGGAACAACCGACCAGTACGTGACTCGGCCCGGCACTCCGATGATCGGCCCCTACAGCACCAACCAGATGGACGACTTCTACACGGCCCTGTCTCAGGGGGAGGCCAAGCCGTCTGGGGTGATGAACCTGATGCAGCATCTGATCGTCGCCGAGCGGTGCCCGCCCGGTGCGCGGGTGCTGGATGTGTGCTGCGGGCGCGGTCTGGCTCTGCCGCTGCTCTACCGATACGCCCCCAACATCGCCGGGTACGTCGGGCTGGACATCAGCGCCACTAACCTTGCCGAGGCCCGGATACGGATCGCGGCGCTGCGCGGGACGCACGGCGACCCGTTCCCGGTGGAACTGGTGGAGTGCGACGTGGCGCAGCCCTGGCCCAAGCTGCCGGACCTGCCCCGGGGCGGGTTCGAGGTCGCGGTCTACACTTCGGCGCTGGAGCACCTGCCGTTCGAGCTCGGCGTGCAGAGCCTGCGCCACGCTGCGGCGGCGCTGGCCCCCGGTGGTGTGCTGTGGCTGTCCACCCCGGCGGCTGTCGGCCCCCCGCCACGGCCGCTGCAGTACCGCGTGCACGTCTACGAGTGGTCGCAGGAGGAGGTCCAAGAGGTCGTCGGCGACGCGGGCCTGGTCATCGAGGACGTGATCGGTCTGCTGCCGCCCGCCCCCGCCACGGTGGCCGACGCGCTTACCCGCCGATACGGGGACGCCGCTGCCGTCTGGTATCGCGACCTGGCTGAGCGTGTTCCGGCGGCGCTGCTGGACACCGTCTCCGCCGTCATGGTGGCGGAGGCCGCCATCGAACTGCTCTTTCTGTGCCGGAAACCGGCATGACCGCCGCACCCGCAGGGACCTTCGCCAGGCCGTGTGATGCATCCGTTCCAGGTCCGCCTCTAGGGCCGTTGTGGGTGAGCATCGAGGGGATCAACGGGGTCGGGAAGACCGCCGCCGCCCGCACGACCGCCGCGACGCTCGGCACCCGGTGCCTGCTGCTGGACGAACTCACCGACCAGGCGGTCGACCCGCTGACTGAACGGGTGATCGCGGCGTTGAGCGCCGACGGTGACCCGTTCCTGAGGACCGGGCACCCGGTCGTGGAGACCCTGGCGTTCGCCGCGCTGGAGGTCCGCAAGGTCGAACGGCTCGCCGGCCGTGACCTGACCGGAGTCGCGGTCATCCTTGAGGATCGGGGCGTGGACTCGGTTGCAGCATGCCAGGCCGCGATCCTGTGCTCCTCCCTCCCAGAGCGGCCACCGTCTAGCGACGGGCCTGCCGTTATTCAGGGGCAGGGTTGGCCAGGCGAGGACGACACGCTCCACAGCCGAGCGACCGGAGATGTCGCCGAGCGCGTGCTGGCAAGCCTGCGGCCCTGGGCGAGGATCCCGGACGCGACCATCCTGCTCACCGGCGACCCGGAGGTGTGTGCGAAGCGGTTCACCGACAGGGCCGGGTACCCACCCCTGCCCGCCTCGGACGTACGGATCCTTCAGCACATCGAAACCACTTACCGGCAGGTCGCCGCCCGCGACTCCGACCGGTACCGCGTGGTGGACACGGCCGGGCTGACACCGGGCCAGACCGCCACGGCCGTCTGCGACACGGTGACCACGCTGCTGGATCGGCAGGTGCGCCATGCGCGATGACACCGCCCGCGCAACTAACCATGCGGCGGCCCGTGAAGTGACGTTGCTGTGGGCGCTGCGGTCCCCGTGCGCGTTCGCCTGCCCGCACTGCTACTTCGGCACGGTCGACGAGCACAAGGAGCATCCGCCGGAGCAGGCCGGGGCGCTGTCGCACCTTTCCCGCACCGACCTGCCCGCCACCGTGATCACGGCGTTCGCGCGGACCCTGCCCGGCTCGCCCGTTGGCCGGGTGGTCATCGCGGGCGGGGAGCCGCTCGACTGGCCCGGCACGCTCGGGGTGATTTCTCTCATCAAGGACGCCGGCTGCCAGGTCGTCATCGCGACCAACGGCATCCCCCTCACCCGTCCGCACGTGATTGAGCGGCTGGTCGAGCTCGGCGTCGACGGGGTGTCGGTGTCGCTCGACAGCGCCGACCCCGACCTCAACGACCAGATGCGACCGTCCCGGTCAGGCCGGTTCGGGCACCGCGACGTCCTGGAAGGGATCGGGGACCTGCTGAAGGCGCGCGCCGGATACCCCGCGCCCAAGGTCGGGATCTACACCGTCATCACCCGCCGCCGCCCGCAGGAGATTACCGACATGGCGCGGGTCGCCGCCGACCTGGGCGTGGACTACTACGTGCCGCAGCCGATGTCCCTGCCTCCCGGCCACGCGCTGTTCACCCGGATGTGTCACACCCCCGCCGACATCGGGAACGTCGCCGCGCAACTGGACGAGCTGTACCGAGACCCGCGCGGGCTGGTGCTGCCGGACCCGTCCTACGCGGGGCGGTTCATCGACGCGATCTCCACCCAGGATGGCGGGCACGTGCCGGAGTGTTTCGGCGGCGCGCGGCTGGCCTTCGTCGAGCCGGACGGATCGGTGTGGGACTGCCCCTCCGACCGGCGGATCGCCGCTACGCCACCCGATAAGCGGCTCACACTCCGCGGCGCCGACGCCCGGACGCTGTTCGCCGCCCGACCGGCCTGCACCGACTGTGCACTGTTCAGCCGGGACTGCGTGAACATGTGGCCGCTGGTGGAGGACATGCCTCGGCTGCTGAGCCACCGGGACCCGCAATGACACCACCCGCGATGACGCCCCCCGAACTCCCCCCGCTTCCCGCCGGTGCCGAGCCGCTGACCGAACAGGTCACGGCCGTGCTCGCGCGAATGCCCGACCCGAGCGGCGGCCCGCATGCCGCGCGCCTCGAACACGACCTGGCCGAGGCGTTCGGGGTCTCGCACGCCGTCGCGGTGTCGTCGGGCACCGCCGCACTGCATGCCGCCCTGTCGGCGTGCGGGATCCGCGCGGGCGACGAGGTTCTGGTCCCGGCGTTGACCGTCGTGATGACCGTCGCGCCCATCTGTGCCCTGGACGCGGTGCCGGTATTTGTCGATTCCGACCCCGCCACTTTGGACCTGGACTACACCGACGCGACCCGCAAAGTCACCGGACGGACCCGTGCGATCCTCCCGGTCCATCTGTGGGGCCGGATGGGAGACCCGGCGGCCCTCGCCCGGTTCGCCGCCGACCATGGCCTCACCGTCGTGGAGGACGCAGCGCAGGCTGCCGGTACCGTCCGGGACGGGCAGTGCGCCGGGACGGTCGGCGTCGGGTGTTTCAGCATGAAGGACGGGAAGATCCTGTGGAGCGGGGAGGGCGGGTTCCTACTCACCGCCCACCGTGAGGTCGCCGAGCATGCTGCCGCGTTCCGCAGCCACTGGGCACCGCCCCCACCCGGCCAGGCCCCGATGAGCCGTCTCGCCTCCAATACCCGCCTCGCCGCTCCCCTCGCCGCGCTCGCGGCCGCCAACCTCCAACGGTTCCCCAGCCTGGTCGAACACCGCCGTGCGCAGGTCCGCTACCTGCTGCACGCGGCCCGGGACGCTCCTGGACTGGCCGCTCTCTCGCCGGGGCCCGGCGAGGAGTGGAACGGTTATTCGGCGCTGCTCCGCATCAACCTGCCCCGGCCACGGGAGTTCGCCGTGCACCTTGCCGCGCAGGGAGTTCCGAACTCCACCGGCACCTTCGGCTTGATCCCCTGCGACGCTCGCCCCATGTTCACCCACACCGAACACCGGAACCCTGCTCACGCGCGGTTGTGTCGTGGCGCCGCCGAGATCCTCAACCGGACCCTCGCCGTCGTTCTCACTGAACGCGACAGCGAAACCACCCTGGACCGGTACGCCGCGGTCATTACCCGAGAGGCCAGCACATGGGCCAGCCAATGACGAACACCTCGGTACGTTCGTGCTCTCGCGGTCCGCTGATCTCGGTTGAGGGCATCACCGGCGTTGGCAAGACGTACCTGACCCAGCGTGCCAGCGAGGGCGTCACCAGGACGCCACTGCTGCTCGACGCGTTCTCCCAGCGGCCCAGCCAGCGAGCCAGTGGGCCTCCGGATCTGGGCCGGGCCTTGCTCGGCGCGCTCCGGGACGCCAGCGCCGACCCGTTCCTGCGGGGTGGCACTCCCATGGCCGAGACCCTGCTGCTGCTGGCCATCAAACGCCACGACCTTGACCTCGTCGTCCCCGAGTTGGCGGCCGGGCGGGCCGTGATCGAGGGCCGTGGCGTCGATAGCACCGCGGTCTGCCAGGCGCTGCTGCTGTACTCCCACGACTCAACGCTCAACCCGGTGCCCGCCACGGTGCTGGATACCGCGACCGCCCTGCTGGCCTTGGCCGCCCGCTACCGGCCGCCTGCCGACCGGACCATTCTGATCACCGACGAGCCGTCAGCGGCCGTGCAGCGCGCGCAGCGCCGAGACCAGTGTGTCTTCACCTCCGAGCAGGTTACGTTCATGCACCAAGCGGGAGCGTTGTTCGAGCGGGTTGCCACGACCGACCCGGCACGGTACCGGCTGGTGGACCGGCGCACGGTCACCGAGAACGAGGCGGTCGAGCTGATCCGGGAACGGATCAGCGGCGCCGGAACCGGCCTGGGATGCCTACCAGATCCGTGGCAGGGGCTCGGGGCTCGTTGCCTCTGCTGCGGCCATCGCCCCGACCTCGACCGCACCGGCCCGGTCCCGGAGCCACGCGGGAGAGCCGGTGCCCGGCCATGATCCAGGCCACGGGCCCAGCCGTCTCTTCCGAGCTCCTGATCTCCACGGGCATCCAAGCCGTCGTTTTCGACTTCGATGGCACTCTCGCCGACACCACACCCAGCAATGAGCAGGCCCTGCGAGCGGCACTCTGCGGGTACGGCCTCGACCTGGATCATGGCTGGTACTGCGCGCACGTTGGCCTGTCGATCCACGATCTACTGGCGGTGCTGCCGGGAGGTCGGGACCTGCCCCACGAGGAGATCATTCGCCGGAGCCGCACCCTACTGCTGGCCTCCCTGCACATGCTCACGCCCATCACCGGCGTGGTCGCGCTCCTCCACGACGCCCGTCGTGCTGGGCTGCGCTGCGCCGTGGCGTCCGGAGCCAGTCGGGTCTTGGTCCACCCTGGCCTCGACGCCCTGAACCTGCGGCACCAGTTCACCGCCGTCGTCACCCGCGAAGACGTCGTCCGCGGCAAACCTGCCCCAGACCTGTACCTGACGGCCGCCCGGAGACTCGACGTGCTGCCGGACCGCTGCCTGGCCGTGGACGACGCCCCCGACGGCATCGCCGCCGCCCGCGTGGCCGGGATGCACGCCATCACCATCAGCAACGGCCGTCCGGTCGCTGCGGACGACGCAAGACCCACCCCTCCCACCGACGCAGCCTCCGGCAGGGCATCGGGCGTGGCTTGACGGTTCGCAGCGGCCTGACCAGCGCACCCACGACCCGCCACGCCTAGGTTCGACCTCCCAGGAGCACACGATGCCCATTCTGCGCTCGACCAGGAACCTGACCACCATCCACCCCGCCACGGCGACGACACTGGGGGTGGGGGTCTTCGAGTACACCGACCACTGGTCGGTGTTCCACTACGGCCGGATGCCCGACCCCATCCCCGGAAAAGGCGAAGCGACCTGCCACATGGCCGTCCACACCTTTCGCCTCCTGGAGGCGGCGGGCGTCGCGACCCACTTCCGCCGGCAGGTCTCCGCCTCCCAGATCGAGTTCGACCTCGCAAGCATCCCTGACCTCGGCGGCGCCCCCCTCACCCCGGGCTCTGTCGCCTGTCTCCTTCCCGTGCAGAGCCTGTTCCGCAACGAGCTTCCCGCCGGAAGCTCGGTACACCGGCGGGTGGCGGACGGGACGCTGAGACCGGCCGACGTCGGACTCACCGGCATGCCCGCTGTTGGTGAGCGTCTGGCTCAGCCGCTGATCGAGTACGCGACCATGCTGGATCCGGTGAACCGGTACATCGGTGAGGCGGAAGCACAACGCCTCACCGGTCTCAGCGACAGCCAGATCAAGGCGATGCGCGACATCACCATCACCGTCAACCGGGTGCTGGCCGAACACGCTCACCAGGCCGGACTGAGGCTCTGCGACGGGAAGGTCGAATTCATGCTGTCCGGCGAGGGGCACATGGTCGTCGCCGACAGCCCTGGCACGCCCGACGAATGCCGCCTGACGTGGGGCGGTGTGCCCTGCGGGAAACAGATCCTGCGGGACTGGTACGTCGCCCACGGCCTGGAGGTGCCGGTGAAACGGCTGATCGCTCAGGGCGTGCCCCGCGACCAGTGGCCTCGGCCGGCGCCGCTGCCGCGAGGGTTCGCCGCGGTGATGTCCGAGGTGTATCGCGCGCTGGCCGATACGTGGACGGGCCGACACCACGGGACCGCGTCGGTCCTGGACACCGCCGCACGCGCCGCCGCCGACCTCATCCGGTGACCTCCACCCGCCGCGAGCCAGGCTCGGGCAAGCTCAGCAACACGGCCAGGCCCGTGCAGTGTGGGCCACGGAGGCGATGACATGGACGGACGGTGGACCCGATGGGCTTGACGGCCGACCCAGCCTTCACGACAACCAGTTTCGTGGTGATCGATTTCGAGGCGACCACCCCCAAAGGACATCCGGCCCAGCCGATCGAGGTCGCCGCGCTCGCACTCCGCCACCGCCACGGCGACTGGGAGGAGACCGGCCGGAGCACCTCCCTGATCTGCCCTCCCGCGTTCGCGCCGGTGACACCACTAACTACTGCCCAGTCCGGCTTGACAGCCGAGCAGTTCAAACACGCTCCCACCCCGGCGGTGGCGCTGGGCGCACTAGACGCCCGCTTCGCCACCGGCCGCCGCTATCTGCTCGTTGCCCAGCACGCCGCCACGGAAGCGGGCCTCATCCACCGTCAGCGCGAACACTGCCCGAACCTGGCCCGCCTCAACTTCATCGACACGATTCCGCTCGCCAAACACCTCATCCCCGGCCTGCCGGACTACCGGCTCGACACGCTGCTGACGCACTTCGCGATACCGATGCCGCCCGACCGGCACCGCGCGCTCGCCGACGTCGAGGTCACCGCGCAGGTGTTCTTCCGGCTCATCGCCGCCGCCGACCACGACCCGCAGCTCAGTGACCTGGCCGCGCTGGAGAAAGTCGCGGGTCGCACCGCCAAGAGCAACCTGCCCGCCCAGGGCGGCCTGTTCGACCTCGAAACTCCCTCCAACCCCAGCTACCAGCCCGAGCCGTGAAAGGACGGAACTCGCCGTGACCGCCCACACTCCGCACCGCGACACAGACCGCGAGACGGTTCCGTTCTGGTTCGACCCGCTGTGCCCCTGGTCCTGGATCACCTCACGCTGGCTGCTGGAGGTCGAGCATGTCCGCCCCGTCCGCGCAGACTGGCGGATCATGTCGCTGGCCCATCTCAACCTCGTTCAACGCCACGGTGAAGGGCTCAGCGACGACTACCGGGCGCTGATGGCCCGAGCATGGGGCCCGGTACGGGTGTGCGCAGCTGCCTCCGAACACAGCGGCCACAGCATCCTCGGACCGCTGTATACCGCACTTGGCACCCGTGTCCACCAGCAACGACGCCGCGACGACCCCACCGTGATCACCGAAGCGCTCAGCGAGGTCGGCCTACCCGATTCGCTGGCTACAGCCGCCCTTAACCCCGAACTCGACCAGGTCATCATCGCCTCACACAACGAGGCGTTCAACGCGGTCGGCCTCGACGTTGGCACCCCTGTGCTTCGTGTCCGCGACACGACACTGTTCGGTCCCGTCATGACCCCGACCCCTCGCGGTGAAACCGCTGGGCGACTCTGGGACGGGCTCGTCTTGGTCGCCGGAACCGAAGGCTTTTACGAACTCAAACGAACCCGGAGCCGCGACGTCAAGCCGTCCTTCGAATGACCCTGCACGCCCCTCCAGTCGAGCCACGTCAACGGCTCTTGGCCTGGGCACTGACCGCTCGCGCCATGCGATGCCCAACGAGTTGCTCGGCGATCGCGAGCCGATGCCAGGCGACCCCCAGCACCTCGGACTCCTGAATGCGCCCGACGTCCGCGTCCTCGGTCACGAACCGGAACGCGATGTCGAGATGGTGATGCTCAGGCTCATCCTTCTCCGGCCGCGCCGGGACACGCCCATACTCAACCCAGGCTGGAACCGGCGACCCAAGAGCGACCTTGCCGGGATCGACGCCCGTCTCCTCGGCGAGTTCACGCACGGCTGCGTCGACCAATGTGGTGTCGGTCGGCTCGAGGTGGCCGCCGGGCTGCAGCAGAATGCCGCCGTAGGCACGATGCTCGACCAGCAGCACTTCATCGCCGCGCACCAGCAGAGCACCGACGGTCACATGCATCGGGAACGTTCGCCGCGAGGCGAACTCCCGGCCCTCCGTCAGCCGTCGTATCGGCTCAGCCAGCGACACGGCCTCGCCTGGATAGTGCGCCAGGTACGAGCGGACAGCGGCAGAGATATCGGCGTCACTGATCGCCACAAGAACCCCCAGAAGACGATCGACGAGCTGCGGCACGTGGCCGCCCCAAGCACGGTTGTCTGGGGGGCGGCCAAGAGGGTAGGGCAGTCCTTACCGGGGAAGGTCGAGTGAGCCGGACCGGATACCGAGGATCAACCCGCTGAAGTTCTCCGGGCTCAGGATCAGATGGCCCTGATCGGGGTTTTTCGAATCACGTACCCCAACCACGCCCTTTGCGGTATCTAGGCTGCCCAACTGCACGCACGTTCCGCCGTTCTCGCCGCTGTAGCTAGATGTGCGCCACCGAACGGGGGGGAGGTTCTCGCTCACAGGGACTCCATGATTTCGCGGATCAGCCGTTTAGAGTCAGCGGCCGACATCGCCAGGGCGGCGATGCGGCTGAACCGTATCGCCGCACCGGCGACCTGATCGGGCGCTTCCACCAGGATGCCACCTCCTCCGCCCTCCGAGTGTGCGAGCCCTGGGCCTTCCTCGAAGTCGAGCAACGTCAACTCGCCGGCGAGATACACGGGAGCGCCGGTTGGGATGACTTGGATGTTGATGTTCGGAAGTTCCATCAGGTCCAAGAGATGGCCGAGCTGGTTCCTCGTGACCTCGGCCGTGCCGATGATCTCCCGAAGGACTGCCTCCTTCAGGAGCACTACCAGCTCCGGCGGGTCCGGCCTTTCGAGGATCTCTTGGCGACTCATGCGGAGGCTGAGGTCTCCCTCAATCGTCCCCGCTCGCTGGCCAGCCGTCAGGATCACTCTGGCGCAGTCCTCCGTCTGGATCAGGCCGGGGTACAGGTTGGGGGCGACGATGCGGACCGAAGCGGCCTGGCTCTCCTGCTCGAAGTACGCCTGCATGCCGGTCGGGAGGTTCAGTTCCTCGATGACCAGTGGCTGAAGAACCGTGAAGATGCCCGGCTTGGGGATCTTGAAGTAGCCGTCGAACGCCTTGGAGACCTCCAAGCCGGGGATGCGTCTCTTGTTCTCATAGTGCCCGATCATCTTGTGGGAGATCAGGCATCCGTTGGCGACGTCCTCCTGGGTTTTGTCGTTGTCCTCGCGAAGAGTCTTCAGGGCATCTGCATATGACGTGAAGGCAGATGTTTCGGAATTGGACTGCTTGTCCTGAGGGGGCATCGAGGGCTCCAAAATTCTTGGAGAGACGAACGTGTGGTCCACGGTAAGCCCATCGGTCAGGCTTGTCGCAGGTTCATTCAGATCGAAGACCAGCCATCCGCTGGAGGGAAATCTCTACGGCGGATGACCGCAGGTCGAGGCGGCTCAACCCGTCGTGCTCAACCCAGTTCCTCCGCATCCCGCCCTGCCCCGATCTTCCCGGGAGCTGCCCCATGCGTATGTTGACCCGCCGCCTTCGGCCGCGCCGCCGGCAAGACCGAAGGCGTGCCGCTCACGCCCAGTCCCAGCCCAGCGAACCTGGTGGGCGGTTCCTGCCTGGGATCGATGAACAGGTGAGACGGCGGCTGGGCGAGTTCGCTGACGAACTCATCCGCCGCACTCGACTCAGATGCGCCGTCATCCAGTCGAGGGACGAAGACCCGCACATGTTGTGGGTTCAAGACGTCATGTATCCGGCGCGGGTCCGGTTGATCATCACCTGCGAATGGCGGCAGGACGGTGTCGGTACGTCTGGGCTGACATTTCGCTGGGCCGACAGTCCTGTCCTCATAGGTCCGGCCAGCGACATCCCCGCCGCCGTGGCTGCCGTTATCAGACGCTTCGGTGTCCCTGATGCCGACAATCCCGCAGACGGAGCGCTTGGCGGGGACCTTGGTGGGGTCGCAAACGTTCAGACGAGTCGGAAACGCGGCCCGACCGCCCCGGACCGGTCGTCCAAGGGGCCTGGTCACCATGCCCAGTGACTTCGCCGCGGCGGCGTCGGTGGCACTGGCCGCCGCCGGATGCCTTGGCTTGTCGCGTTGGCGGTGCGGGCGTGGACCGGTCCGCGCGTCCATGTCGGACGACACCGGCGCGGCAGGCGTCGGTCCGCCTGACCGTCATTCCCAGGACCGGGGCATCGGGCAGCCCGGCGGGCTCCTCCCGGAGGTTCCCCCGACCGAGCCGGTTGTAGGGGCCCGTGTCCGTGGCTGCAGGACTCAGCGTGGCGGCGAGGTCCTGGCCCGATGCCCCGCCAGTACGCCTCCGGGCGGGACGGCTTCCCTGATGTGTCCCGCCCGGAGGATTCCAGCCCGACTCAGTTGAGGAGTACACGGCATGGTCGACTTTCGCCCTTCGCGGCCTGTGCAGGTTCACCCGACCCGTGTGGTGACCACTCCCGGTGGCAAGACGGTCAAGGTGGATGAGTTGATGGTGCCGCTCGTCAAGGCGCTGTGGGCGTCGGGTTACACCTCGGTGATGTGTTGTCAGGACGCGGGCCAGGCGATCCGCGCGGGAGGCACCCGCACCCCCATGGAGCACCGTCCCTTGTACGGCGATTTCTACGAGGGGCTCGCGTGGGTGACGCTGCCGATCGACGACATGATCCGACTGCGCGCCCTGGCCCAGCCGGTGGCGGAGTACCGGCGGTGGATGGCCTCAGCGCCGATTCGCCAAGGCGGAATGGGGCCTTGGGCGAGCCTGCACTTTCCGGCCGACCAGATCGGCGACCTCGCCAAGCTGCTGCAGAATGCGCACAACGATGCATCCTGAACTCCGCGTTCCTGCTCGCCTACTTGGCGTCAAGAATGATCACCGGCCTGGCCGAATCTGCCGCAGCCCCCTCATCCGAATGGCCAGAGCCCAGCCCCGGTTGGAGGCTCGCCCTCGGTGGAACCAAGGGCGTGCGCCTGATGGAGGCTTCGAGTCCGAGGGAGTTGTGTGATGCGGTTGTTCAGGGGGCCCCGTGGCCCTGGCCGAGCACGGGACCCCGAGTCGCGGCCCCCCCCAGCCCGCAGGAGCATCGGTCACGGGGCCTCGGGTCTCCGGAGCGCACCGGGCCGTTCGCCGTCCCCCCGTCTGATGGGGACCGGGGCGAGGCGTCGTCTGGTCTCGGGGATCCTGCGGGGCGGCTGCTGGTGGCGTTGGAGGCGGCCGAGGACGCTGCCGCGGAACTCGTCGGGGACTGTCGGCTGATCGGGCCTGGAATGTGCTGGACGTGGTGTTCATGGCCATGAGCCACATGCTCTGTGCGCTGTCGGGGATCGAGCGGCAGATGGAGTCCGCCCGTGAGGCGGCGATCGCCGGGGGTGCGGTCTGGGACGACGTGGAAGCCGCAGCGGTTCGTGAGCGGGTGCGGGCGCTGGATGAGGTCTTGGTGAACCTGTCCATCTGCGAGGGGACCCTGAGCGGCGCGCACATGCTTCTCAGCCATGCCAAACACGCCCCTGAGCTGGTGGACAACGACGACGGCCCGGCCGGAGCACCGGCGGGACAAGACCGACCGACATGGGGGTGAAGAGCGATGAGTGACGTGCCGATGAGTGGCATGCTGCGGGTCACGACGTGTGGCCTGCACCGTGGTGGCACGGATAGGGCCGAGATGTTCGACCTGCTCGGCAAGGCCGAGGCGATCGTGGCCGGCGAGTTCAACGTCCGCGCGCTGGATGAATGCGACCTCCCCGGGGAGACCGACGTGTCCAACGACAAGATCTTGCGCAAGCTCGACATGACAATCGCTGGGCGCTTGCCGGAATATGACGGGGTCACCATGCCGATCGGGATCCCGGCATGAGGTGGCTCCGCTTCGGGGCCTCCTGGCTGCACCGGCAGGCGGCGGGCCCAGACCTGGGATGGATGTTCGATGAGGACGCCGCTCCCGACAGTCCCGCCTACACCCGCCGCGTCCACGAGACCCTGGCCAATTCCCCCATCACCGCCGGTTGGGTTCTGAACGCCGAACCTGAACAGGTCGAGGGGTACATGGGCGTGTCCCTGTGGGTCCCCATGCTCGGTGTCGGCGGGCACGTCACCGGACGGCGTATCTGGATCGAGGCGTCCGCCGTCCAGGACCTCCTGGACATCGCTGACCACATCCGAACCCCCGCGTTCCGCGCCGCCATGGGCGCCCACGGACGCGCTTACACCTGAGGTGCGACACCGTCTGGGGTTTGGGGTGGTCTTCTCCGAGCCACAGATGCTCCCAGAGCGGGCTCGCGCAGGACTTCCTTGGGTTTGTGTGAGACCAGCACGTACAGAGCGCGTAGTTGCTCCGGGACGGGTCTTTCGACATCGGTCCGGTGATCGCGCAGCTAGGGCCGCTGATGGAGAGGGTGACCACGGCGTGGCCCCGGCCGGGGTTGAGGCGGTTGTAGGTACAGAGGCATGCCCACCCTGGGTGACGTTGCCGACACGCGCTTACGGGCCGCGGGCGTTGGGGTGCTCGGTGCCAGACTGGTCTGCGCCGGGGGAGGCCCGGCGTGGACCAGTCAAAGGAGGCGCTCCGCCATGCTCACCACGGACTTTGTCACCGGCTCACCCAGCTGGCTCGACCTGGGCAGTCCCGATCCCGCCGCGGCTGCCGCCTTCTACGGCGCCGTCTTCGGCTGGGAGTTTCGGTCTGCGGGCCCGGACGCCGGCGGCTACGGGTACTTCCTGAAGGACGGCAAGTCCGTCGCAGCCGTCGGGCCCCTCACCGAGGAAGGCGCGAGCCCGGCCTGGACCCTGTACTTCCAGACCCCGGACGCGGACGCCACGGCCAAGGCCGTGGAGCAGCATGGTGGGAGGGTGCGCAGTGCCCCGTTCGACGTGCTCGAGGCCGGTCGGATGGCGCAGCTCACTGACCCGGGCGGCGCGGACTTCGCCGTATGGCAGCCGGCCGCGGTCAAGGGGCTGGAGAAGGCGTCGGAGGCCGACGCCCTGTGCTGGGCCGAGCTCCACACCGGTGACCCGGCGGCGGCCTTCGGCTTCTACCAGGCGGTGTTCGGCTGGCGTTCGCAGGCGATGGACATGCCGGGCATGACGTACACGGTGCTCTCCACGGGCGAGGGTGACCAGCAGGACGCGTCCTTCGGCGGCGTCGCGGGGCTCCAGGGAGACGCGGAGGAGACACGCTGGATCCCGTACTTCTCGGTGGACGACGTGGACGAGACCGTCGCCAGGACGCAGGGCAGCGGCGGGTCGGTCCTGATGCCGGCGACCGACGTCCCTGATGTCGGACGGATGTGCTGGCTGACCGATCCGTTCGGAGCCCCGTTCGCCGTGCTCAAGCCGGAGCCGCCCCAGTAGGGGAGCCGGCGGGAATCGCCTCGCAGGCCCGCCGACCTGGATCTTGTCACCCGCGAGCTCGTCGCCGTGCTCCGCACCCGTCGCCACCGCAGGCGGCCGGTCGCTCAGCATGTCGAGTGGTTCACACAAGTGGTGCCGCGCGTGGCGATCGGGGCCGAGGCCCGCACGGACACGGGCCGATGCTGGTGAGCTCTTGCGTGATCGTCCGGTGCGTACTCGTGGGAGGGGGTGGCTAGACCCGGTCAGTGCCCAGCGCGGATATCTGCGTGAGGTAGGTGACGGACCTTGCGTGTCAGGCCGCGGGCGGCGGACTTTCGGACCATCTCATCGGGGTCGTCGAGCAGCCTGTGTAGGGCCGCCTCCACTGCCGGGCCGCCCAGTGCGCCCAGGTCCCAGGCGAGTTTCATGCGCACGTGCGCGACCGGGTCTCGGGTGAGCGGCAGCAAGGCCTCGACCGCGTTTGGACGGCCATGGAAGGCGACCAGGCCGGCAGCTCGCGAACGGACATCGGGTGTGGGGTCGTCCAGATACGACCGGGCCAGGGCATCGGCTCCGTCTGCGTCGGGCTGACCGGCGAGCGCCTCCAAAGCCGCACACCTCAACGCGGGATCACCGAGCGCTGCGGTGATGAGGCCGAAGTCGGCCGGATCACCGACCTCGCCCAACGCGCGCAACCGTAGCCGTTCGTCACCTTGAGAGGCCAGAACGGTCGCTCGGCTGCCCTCTGGATCGGTCATGATGATCGTTTCGATCTCGTCCATGAGCCGACCCTGGTCCGCAGGGTCACGCGCGGCACCCAGCGCACGCATCAGCCCTGCAAGCTCCTCTGGCATCTCACGACGGTACCGGGCGCCAACATCGATCCGTCTCCGGGCGCCCGGACGCGTCATCGCCCGCGGCCGCGGGCCGCCACGATCCGCGCCGAGGCATCAGCGACCGCACGGTGGTCAGCATGGCGACCTTGGCCAGGTGGGCGCGTGAGCGGGTGTGCTCGCGCCTTTCGTGGCCGGGGCGGGGCTTGGTTGGTCAGTGGTGCCAGAGGCCGCGGGCGGACAGGACGTGGCGGAGGGCGACGAGGTCGTCGGTCATGATTCCGTCGATGCCGATGTCGATGAGGCGGTCCATGACGGTGGGGTCGTTGACGGTCCAGGCGTGGACCTTCAGGCCGAGGTCGTGGGCCTTGGAGACGAACGCCTCGGTGACGAAGGGGAGGGGGCCGAGGCCGTAGGGGACCTGGGCGCAGGCGACGCCGGTGGAGGCGAGGCGGACGAGCTTGTCGGTCGGTCCGCCGTAGGACTTGGCGCGCAGGGCCATCACGCCGCGGGGGCCGAGTGAGGTGCAGACGTCCCGGTCGGTGAACAGGGGGAGGCGCGCGCGCATCTGTGTGAGGCGGCGGGTGGAGAAGGACGTGAGGCAGACGCGGTCCCAGGCCTTGGTCCGGTGCAGGACGCGGGCGAGGGGGCCGATGACGGGGGCTTCCTTCAGGTCGATGTTGAAGCGGGCGTCGGGGAAGGCGTCCAGGAGGTCCTCGAGGCGGGGGATGGGCTCGGTGCCGTGGATGCGGGCGCGGGCGACCGTGGAGTAGGGGAGGGCCGCGATGGTTCCGCTGCGGTCGGTGACGCGGTCGAGGGTCCGGTCGTGGAAGGCGACCACGATGCCGTCGGCGGTGGCGTGCGCGTCGGTCTCCAGGTAGCGGTAGCCGAGGTCGTAGGCCCGTTGGAAGGCCGCGAGGGAGTTCTCGGGGCGTCCGCCGGCGCCGCCGCGGTGGGCGAACGGGATGGGGCCGGGGTGATCGAGGAAGGCGTAGGAGCCACGTGACCGCACGCACCAGATTATGGCGTGTCCCGGCGGCTCCCCTCGCATCCACCTGTATGTACCTTACGTCGTAAAGGTCCGGAGCGGGTTCAATGTCCGTTTAGGCACGTGCTGGAACCACCCTCTGGCCAGCGCCGGGGTCAGGCTTGGGTCCGCTGGTCGTAGGTGTCGCGGGATTCGGCGACGTAGCCGATGTGCGCGTCGGCCCAGCGGATGAGGGAGGCGACCTCGGTGGAGAGGGTGCGTCCCACGGGGGTGAGGGAGTAGTCGACGCGCGGGGGCGAGGTGGGGGTGACGTTGCGGATGACCAGGCCGTCGCGCTCGAGGCTGCGCAGGGTGAGGGTGAGCATCCGCTGCGAGATGCCGTCGATGCCGCGTTGGAGTTCGGAGTAGCGCAGGGGGCCGTCGCCGAGGAGGGCCATGACCAGGACGCTCCACTTGTCGCCGACGCGGTCCAGGACGTCGCGGAGCCGGCACGTGGGGGTGGCGGCTCCGACGGGTTCGCGGGAGGAGCGAACACCGGTGTGCGCTACGCGGGGCAAAGTGCCTTCTTCCGTCATGCGGGCATTGTCGTCGAGACTCACGGGGCGAACAACACGTAACCAACGCACAGAAAGTGCGGTGCCTTGTGATTCTGAACGTCGATGCGCTGCGGCGTCGTCCGGGGGTTCGTCCGGTGACGACGGGGCGGGAGATTCCGCATGACCAGCTGGACCAGTTCTCACCGCCGCAGGTGAGGGCGGCGCTGGTGGGCGCGGCGGAGGCTCTGCCGGGGGTGTTCACCGGGCCGAGCCAGGTGTCGGAGCCGTCGTCGCTGGCGCTGCGGTTGCGGCGTCCGGTGGGGCCGTGGGAGGCGTTCCTGCATCCGAGCCGGGACGAGTTCGGGCACGTCCACCGTGCGGGGTTCATGCATCTGACGGTGCCGTCGCCGCTGGTGGCGCCGCTGGTGGAGGCGGGGTGGGCGGAGCCTCATCCGATCAGCCTGCGGCCGGAGTGGCCGGACACGATCGTGATGCTGTACGCGCCGCGTGACGAGGACGAGCTGGCGGTCGCGGTGGCGGTTCTCCGGGCGTCCTTCGAGCAGGCGTCCGGTGTTTCTGGTGAAGGGGAGTGGGTGGCGTGATGCGTGCGGTGGCCTTCGGTGGTTTCGGTGAGGCTCCGGTGCTGACGGAGCTGGCGGTTCCGGAGCCGGCGGCGGGTGAGGTGCTGGTCCGGGTGGGCGCGTCGTCGGTGAACGGGTTCGATCTGGGGTCGGTCGGCGGGTTCCTGAAGGGGGTGTACGAGTACGAGTTCCCGGTGGTGGTCGGGAAGGACTTCGCCGGGACCGTTGCGGCCGTGGGTGAGGGCGTGTCGGAGTTCGCGGTGGGGGACGCGGTGTTCGGGGTGGTGATGCGTCCGACGTTGGGGCAGGGCGGTTTCGCGGAGTACGTCGCGGTTCCGGCGGCGTACGGCGTCGCGCGGATTCCGGCGGGGCTGGACGAGGTCCGCGCCGGGGTTCTGGGGCTGGCGGGGACGGCCGCGTTGAACGTGGTGGACGCTGTGGCGCCGGGCGCGGGGGAGAGCGTGCTGGTGTCGGGTGCGACCGGTGGCGTGGGGGCGTTCGCGGTGCAGTTCGCGGCGGCGCGCGGGGCGCGGGTGATCGCGACTGCCGAGCCGGGTGCCGAGGCGGCGTTCGTGACGGCGCTGGGTGCGGCGCACGTGGTGGGTCGTGACCGTTTGGTGGAGGGGGTGCGGGACGTCGTTCCGGGCGGGGTGGACGCGGCGGTGCATCTGGCCGGTGACGGTGCGGTGGTGTCGGGGTTGGTGGCGGATGGTGGCCGGTTCGCGTCCACGGTGCATTTCGTGCCGGAGGACGCCGGGGCGCGCGGGGTGAGGGCGGCGGTGGTCATGTCGGATCCGAGTTCGGAGACGTTGGCGCGGTTGGCGGACGATGTGGTCGCGGGTCGTCTGCGGGTGCCGATCGCGCGGCGCTACGCGCTGGCGGACGCGGCGGGCGCGATCGGTGATTTCTCGGGCGGGACGCTGGGGAAGTTCGCCGTGTCGGTCGCGGGGTGAGCCGAGGGGCGACCGTCCTCTGACGGGCGCGCCGGATCTGAGCGGCTGAGGGGTGCCCCGGCGGCTGGGATCCGGCGCTTCCCTTTTCCTTGTGGCGTTGCGGCGGTCGGGGTTGCGACGGGTGGCGGGGGATCAGGGGTGAACGGGCGACGCGTGGCGGGGGACGCGCGGGCCCGGTGGCGGTGACGATGACCGCATGGATCCCGAACTGGAAGCATTCGTGCACTTGTTCCCGCGTGCCGACCTGTCCGACCCGGTCGCGGCGCGGAAGGGGCTGGCCGAGCTGGCGGCGAGCGCGCCGCCGCTGGACGTCCCGGACATGGAGATCACCGACCGTGTGGTGCCGGCCGATCTGGACGTGCCGGTGCGGGTCTACCGTCCGGCGGGCGCGCGGGGCGCGGTCGTGTGGCTGCGCGGCGGCGGGTTCGTCATGGGTGATCTGGACACCGAGCATCCGCAGGCGGTGCGGGTCGCGGACGACTCGGGTGCGGTGGTGGTGTCGGTGGGGTACCGGGTGGCGCCGGAGGACCGGTTCCCGGCGGCGCTCGACGACGCGTACGCGGCGCTGCTCTGGGTGCACGAGCACGCGGACGAGCTGGGTGTGGAGCGGGGACGGATCGCGGTCGGCGGGCACAGCTCGGGGGCGGGCCTGGCGGCGGCGGTGGCGCTGCGTGCGCGGGACGAGCAGGGTCCGCCGATCCGCTTCCAGCTGCTGAGTCAGCCGGAGCTGGACGACCGGCAGGAGACATGGTCGGCGCGGACGTTCACGGACACGCCGTTCATGACGCGGGCGAAGGTCGCGGCGTCGTGGCGGCACTATCTGGGTTCGCGGGTGGCGACGGCTTATGCGGCTCCGGCGCGGGCGGAGGACCTGTCGGGTCTGCCCGCGGCGTACATCACGACGGCGGAGCTGTGTCCGAACCGGGACGAGTCGCTGGAGTACGGGATGCGGTTGCTGCGGGCGGGGGTGTCGGTGGAGCTGCATCAGTGGGCGGGGACGTTCCACGGGTCGCAGGCGGTGCTGTCGGCGGAGGTGTCGCGTTTGCAGATCGCCGAGGTCGGGGCGGTGTTGCGTCGGGCGTTGGCCCGGGATTCGTGAGGAGGCCGGAGTGAGTGGCGTTCAGGACGTCCGGGTGGACCTGCGGAGTCACGCGGGGGAGTACGGCGTCGACGGGGATTACCGGGTGGTTCCGGCGTACTGGCAGGCCCGGATCCTCGCGGTCGTGGGTGTGCTGCTGGCCTGGGTGATCGTGAAGGAGGCGGTCGAGGGCGACGTCGTGGAGGGGACGGCGGCGGGGGTGGTGACGCTGTTGCTGGCGTCCTCGCTGGGGTTGTATCTGCGGACGACGCTGGTGGGGAAGTTCGAGGTGTGGGCGGCGGTCCTCGCCGATCTGCGGTTGCGGGGCGATGAGCGGCTGCTGGATCTGGGATGCGGTCGCGGCGCGGTGTTGCTGGCGGCCGCCCGGCTGCTGCCGCAGGGCCGCGTGGTCGGCGTCGATCTGTGGCGGGCGGATCAGACGGGGAACACGCCGAACGTGACGCGTCGCAACGCGCAACTTGAGGGTGTGGCCGAGCGGGTCGACCTGGTCACCGGGGACATGCGGGGGCTGCCCTTCGAGGACGGTGTGTACGACGTGGTCGTGAGCAGCCTGGCGATCCACAACATTCCTTCGCCCGCGGGCCGGCTGGCGGCGATCGACGAGGCCGTGCGGGTGTTGCGTCCGGGTGGGCGCCTGGTGGTGGCGGATCCGCTGTGGACGGGCCGGTACACGGCGCGGCTGCGGGAGCTCGGCCTAGTGGACGTCCGGCGCCGGAGCGCGGGCTGGCGAATGTGGTGGGGCGGCCCGTGGCTGCCGACAGGCCTGGCCACAGCCACCAAACGCCCCTGACCGGGTTCTGGACGGGGGCGCGTGGGGGATCGGATCGGACCTCCGCAGTGGCCCCAGCTGGCTCGGCGGCGGCAGGTCTGGCGTCGACGGCTCCGCGACGAGGTGACGACCGGCGAGCTGAAGCAGTCGTTCCGCCTGGACGCGAAGGCGCGGCGGCGGTAGCGGACAAGCGGCGCTCGGCAGTCGAGCTTCGGCGGCGAGTGACGGGTGAACCGCGCACCGCCCGCGCCGAAGCGGAGCAGACCCCGACGACAGCTCGTGTCGGCCGAACGTGTGATCGCCGCCGACGGTTCCGAATGAGGAAGACCGCAGGCCAGGGGGTAGGTCCAGGTGGCGCCGGTGCCCTTGTACTCGGTGACGCTGATCGGCTTGATGTTCTCGCGCATACGGGCGGCGCAGAGAGCCCCGTGCAGGTGGCCGACCGGGCCGGGCCACGGCGTCGGCGAACACCGTGGGTGACGGTGTGGACGACGTCCAGGCCCGTGCCCGACCTCCAGCCGGCGCGGCGGGGCACCGTGCCGTGGGCCGCTACGCGGTGGCTGCTCGGGGCGCTCTCGCTCGCAGCGAGTAGAGGATCGGGAGGTAGGTGTCGCCGAACGGGAACCGGCGGGTGCCGTCGGGGGCTTCGGGGAGGATGCGGCTTCCGGGGAAGTCGACCTCGGTGTGCTCGGCGAGCCGGTCGATGATCAGTCCAGCTCCGGCGGCCGCTGTCACGATCTCGCCCACCGAGTGCGGGTACTGGACCACCTCCTGTGCGGTCATCGGCAGGTCCGGGTCCGCATACGTGCCCGTGACGACTTCGCGCTGGGGCTCTCCTCCGCCGTAGGGCCAGTCGGCCACGAGCGGCTCGTAGCTGGCGAGGGTCTGGTAGGCGGGATGCAGGTCGACCAGCACCAGCCTTCCACCCGGCCGCAGCGCCGTCGCCGCACCGCGCATCCACGCGTCAAGGTCCCCGATCCAGCACAGCACCCCGTAGGTGGCGACCACCAGATCGAACCTGCCCGCCAGGCCGGACGGCAGATTCTGTGTGTCCGCCTCGACGAAATCGGCGGTCAGCCCGGCGAGCTCGGCCAGCTCGCGTGCCCGGGCGATCGCCGTCGACGAGAAATCGACACCGGTGCCCCTGGCACCCAGACGGGCCCAGTTGAGTGTGTCCATGCCGAAGTGGCACTGCAGATGCAGCACATCCTGGCCGGTCACATCACCGGCCAGCTCCAGCTCGATCCCGTAGAGCGTCTGCCGTCCCGCCAGGAACGAATCGACGTCGTAGAGCATGTCGTTGGGGGTCGTGCCGTGTGCCTGAGCGCGGGCATCCCAGAGGGCGCGGTTCGCGGCGACGTCGTCGGGGGACTTTCCGTTCATGTCCGGAGTGTGGCAGGCCGATTCGAACGAGCACCAACACAAATTGTCGGTACCGAAGCCGCTATGACGTACAGATGTTCGCATCAGCCCAGGTCGGGCAAGGCTCTGCCGCGGAGCGAGCGACCAGGGTTTCAGCGGCGGCGCGGGATTCGACGCGGGCGCCGAATCTGCGCAGCCGGAACGGATGTCCTGTCTCAGCGCTCGCCCCAGAGAACCCGCATGACCACCCACCTGCGGACGTGCACACCGACCTCCGACGAGGCAGCTCTACTACCTGACCGGCCAAGGCCGGGCCTACGCTCATGCAGTGCGCGCGCTGGGACTGTGCCACCGGAGCAGTAAGAGGTGAGAGCCCGGCGCCACTACGACTTGCTTGGAGGGGTAGTTGAGCTGGCTTCCGGTTGAGGAGTACGTGCAGACCTTGCCGAGCGCCACCATGTACGCGGCGCTGTACTTCTGGGCCAGCCCGAGTTGGTTGGAGGCTCCGATACCTGGAAGGGTGAGGAGTTATGGCACCACCGAGGAAGTATGCCCCTGAGCTGCGGGAACGCGCTGTTCGTCTGGTCTTTGAGGCGCGTGCGGCGGGTGAGGGGCAGGGCGTGATCGCCCGGGTCGCGGATCAGCTCGGGGTGCACCGGGAAGCCTTGCGGACGTGGGTGCGGCAGGCTGAGGTCGATGGCGGGAAGCGTCCCG
>NZ_RFFG01000083.1 GCF_003696215.1 Actinomadura harenae
GTCCGCGCCGCCAAGATCGCCAAGGACCGCGGCATCGGCGGCCCCATCCTGTCGGCCAGCTCCTACTTCATGAAGTCCCCGCCGGAGCAGTACTCCGACGACGACGCCCGCGACGCCGTCGAGGCCTATATCGAGGGAGACCTCTGAGCGGCACGGCGCAAGCCGCCGAGGCCCGGGGGCCCGGCGGCTTCACCATGTCCGGCGTCAGTGCACCGTGAGGGCGCAGGGCTGCGTCCCTGAGAGGGCGACGGCCGCGCCGAAGCCGTGGGGAACCGGGACGTCCCTCACCAGCCAGGGGCCGGGCAGCGCGCCCGAGGGGTCGTGGACGGTCTCCCCGTCGACCAGCAGCGGCAGCCCCTGGACGAGCCGCCCGCCCGCCGCCTTCACGCAGGCCTCCTTGCGGCTCCACAGGCGGGTGAACTGCCCGGCCGCCACGAGAGCGCGTTCCGGGGCGGGGAAGAAGCGCGCCGCGAACGCGCCGGCGTCGAAGGCGGGTTCGGCCTCGACGTCCACCCCGATGGAACGTCCGGCGGCCACGCCGAGCAGGGCCCGGTCCCCCGAATGGGACAGGCTGAACGACACGTCGGGGCGGCCGGCGATCGCGGGCTTGCCGTGCGGCCCCCTGGTCCAGCGCAGGCAGCGCGGCGGGACGGACAGGTACGAGCCCAGCACACGTCGCGTGACGCCGTGGGCCACCGTGTGGCGGCGGCGCCTCGCCGGGTCGTCGAAACCGTCCGCCCGCCGCAGTTCGTCGGGGTCGAGGAGGGCGCGCAGGAGGAGCACCTCCCGGACGGGGACGTCCAGCGAGACGCTCCACACGTGCACGCTCAATGGACGCCCAGCCGGTTCTGGGAGAGCCCCTGGAAGACGGTGAGGTTCTGGATGTTGCTCGTGCCCTCCATGAACTCCACGCCCCGCGCGTCCCGCGCGTACTTGTCCAGCAGCGGGTGTTCCCAGCGCGCGCCGGGGCCGAAGTAGTCGGGCATCGCCAGGGTGACGTCCTCGGCGAGCCGCGCCGCCCGCGCCTTCGCCATGGACGCCAGGTACCCCAGCATCGGGTCGTTCTCGTCCATCGCCACGCCGGCCCTGCGCACCAGCTGCCGGACCCCGGCGATGCGCCGGGAGACCCGGTCGAGCTCGTCCCGCTCCCAGGAGGTGAGGTCGCTCCGGTGCTCCAGGACGTAGTCCAGCGCGCCCCTGGCGATCCCCACGCCGAGCGCGGCGACGCCCGGACGGAGCCGGTTGAACCCCTGCACCGCCCCGGCCAGCCCGCGCCGCGTCGCCGACAGGTGCCGGCCGAGGACCCGCTCGGCGGGCACCTCCAGGTCGGTGAAGACCACCTCGCTGACCTGGTTGCCCTTGAGGCCGACGGTCGGGAACGGCTCGGCCCTGAAGCCGGGGGCCGCGGTGTCCACGAGGACCGAGACGATCCCGAGCGGTCCCGGGCGCACCCGGGCGAAGACCATGCCGACCGCGGCCCGGGCCGCGTTGCCGATGAACCGCTTGGTCCCGTTCAGCAGCAGCGGTCCGCCCTCGGGGCCCGCCGGGGTCAGCGTGGACTCCAGGGCGGGCGCGTCCGAGCCCCGGTCGGGCTCGGTCAGCGCGAAGAACGACCAGGTCGGCCGCTCCAGCAGCCGGCCGTAGAACCAGCGTTTCTGCTCCTCGTCGCCGAGCAGCGCCACGAAGATCCCCGACAGGGACGATCCCGGCGCGGCGAGCAGCATCCCGGTGTCGCAGGCGGCGAACTCCTCGACGAACGTCACCCGTTCGAGCCCGCCCATGCCGTCGAACAGGTGACCGTCCAGGACGATCGGGTCCGGGTTGTGGGCGGCGGGGACGGCCGCCCGCGCCAGGAACGCGAGGCCGGGCCTGTCGAGGAGGCCGTGGACGAGCTCGGGGTCCCGTTCGAGGTCCAGCGCGAGGGGCCGCAGGTCCCGCGCCCACTCGCGGGCGTGGCCCTGGAGCACGGTGAGCCGCTCATCGAGCTCGATCATGCCGGTCCTCCTGGTAGAAGTCCGCGAGCAGCTCGGACGCGTGGGCCGCCTGGCCCGGGCCGTCGGCGCGGAAGCCGCTGCCGCCCAGCAGGCGGAGCAGGGCGCGGTCGGCGCGGGTGATCTGGCGGTGCGGGTCGTCCAGCCGGTCCGGGGCGCGTCCGGCCAGCAGGGTCGACAGCTCCACCTGCTCGGTGACGGCCTCGGCCAGCTGGCCCTTGACCATCTGCTGGAGCAGGAGCGGGGTGCCGCCCGTGGTGCGCGCGCCGAGATAGGCCATGGTGCGGTCCAGCAGCCACTCCGAGACGCCGAGCCGCAGCCAGAGCAGTCCGAGCGTCCACTCCCTGGGGGCGGACGGCGCGGACGGGTCCCTCACCACGCTCAGGCCGACGCCCTGGAGTTCGAGGTGGGCGGGTCTGCCGACCACCAGCGCGTGACCGGCGGGGCCGTGCCGGACCCCGTCCTCGTGCAGCAGTTCGAGCGCCGCGACCAGGCCCTCCTCACGGGCGGTCCGGCGGATCCCGGGGTACCCGCTCATTCGACCTCCACGGTGCACAGGCTCAGATAGCGCAGGACGGGGTCGTACTCGGCGATCACCACGCGGCGTCCCCGCCAGTCGGGGAGCGCCTCGGCGAGGGTCTGCCAGACCCCGGTGCAGGGCTGCCCGGACGGGGCGAACCGCACCTCGGCGGCGTCCTCCGTGACGTCCTCGGGGACGTGTCCGCGCAGGCCGTTCCCCGCGATGAGGCAGTGGTCCCCGGCCGGGATCAGCGATGCCAGGTCGCCGGGCGCGACGTCGGTGCGGCGCTCGACGGTGAAGCCGTTCGCGACGCCCGACGGCCCGAACACCAGGGCGACCCCGCAGTCCACGTCGGGTCGCTGCTCCGGGCCCAGCGGCAGGTCGTACCAGAGGCGGCTCTGGTCCAGGACCATGAGGATCGCGCGCTCCGGCCGGTACCCCTGGACGATCCGGAGCGCCGTGAACGGGCCGGCCGATCCCTGGTCCGTGACGCCGAGCGGCAGCGGCGCGCCGGGCACCAGCTCGGTCAGGACCGACGTCGGCGACCGCAGCACGTCCGCGTCGGGCGCGCTGCCGGCGATCGCGACCACGTCCACCGGACGGTCCGGCAGGTCCAGCCGCGGCACCAGGTCCTCGACCATCTCGGCGTAACTGGTCCGGACGGTCTCGGTGAGCAGCCCCGCCCGCGGCTCCACTCCCCAGAGCGCGCCGAGGTCGTGGACGTAGTCGCGCAGCAGCGGGCTGTCGGTCTCCGACAGGTAGGCGCGGCCCTCTCCGTACACGTGCCGGACGATCCGCTCCAGCCGCATCGTCACCCCTGCTCGGTGGCGAAGTCGGCGAGGGTGCCCACGGTCTCGAAGTGGCGCTGCTCCAGGGAGTCGGTGTCGAACTCCAGGTCGAGCTCGTCCTCCAGGCGCATCAGCACCTCCAGGACGCTGGTGGAGTCCAGGCCGAGGTCGTCGAAGAGCCGGGTGTGCTCGCCGATCGTGGCCTGGTCGCGCCTCAGCACCGCGGCCAGCGCCTCGGACACGGCGAAGACGATCTTCTCGCGGTCGGTGGTCATGCCGGTCTCCTTCTCAGGGGGTCGGGTTCTGCGGGCGGAGCAGGTCGGCGGGGGTGTCGGGCGCCCTCACCAGGAAGGGCTTGCCGTCCTTCACCAGCACCTCGGCGGGGGCGCCGTGGCTGAGGAACAGGACGGGCGAGGCGGTCGGCCCGTAGGCCCCGGACCGCAGGACGCCGAGCAGGTCGCCGGGGCGGACGGGGGGCAGCAGGACGCCCTTGCCGATCGTGTCGTTGGGCGTGCACAGCGGCCCGGTGACGTACCAGCGCTCGGTGGGCTCCTCGTCGATCCGGCTCAGGGAGCGCATGGGGAAGTTCCGCTTGATGACCGAGCCGATCCCGACGGCGGCCATGTGGTGGTTGGTGCCGCCGTCGGCCACGGCGAAGTTGTCGCCCATCGAGGTCTTCACGTAGCGGACGCGGACCACGTACGTGCCCGCCTTGGCCGTCAGGTAGCGGCCGAGCTCCAGGATGATCCGGGTGCCGGGGTGGCGGTCCGCGAACGCCGCGACCACCGGGTTGAGCCGGTCGGTGAGGGCCTCGTGGTCGAGGTCGCCCTCGTTGTCGAAGTAGGCGATGCCGAGGCCGCCGCCCACGTCCACGACCTCCAGCGGGAAGCCGAGGGCGGCCGACAGCCGCTCGGCCATCTCCAGGATCCTGGACGTGTTCGCCACGATGACGTCCTCGCTGAGGAACCTGGTCCCCAGGTAGGCGTGGACGCCCATCAGCCGCACGTTCGGGAACTCCCCCGCGAGGCCGGGCCGGGCCAGCAGCTGCTCCTCGTCGATGCCGAACTGCCGGGGCCTGCCGCCCATCGTCAGCCCCGAGCCCTTGACCTCGAAGGCGGGGTTGACCCGCAGGGTGACGTCCGCGGGGCGGCCCCTGGCCGCGCACAGTCCGTCGATCAGTTCCAGTTCGCCGAAGGACTCGCAGACGATGGTGTAGACGTCGTGGTCCAGGCAGGCCTGGAGCTCCGCGCGGCTCTTGCCGGGGCCCAGGAAGATGATGTCGCCCGGCGCCACCCCGGCCTCCAGGGCCGTCAGGAGCTCCGTCATCGACGACACCTCCGCCCGCGCGCCGAAGGAGTGCAGCAGCGAGCAGACGGCGAGGTTCGGGTTGGACTTGAGGGAGAAGAAGATCTCCATGCGGGGGTGGAGCCGGTCGCGCAGGTTGCCGAACTGGCTCTCCAGGACGTCGCCGTCGTACACGTAGAAGGGGGTGCCGAACCGTTCGGCCAGCTCGGAGACGGGGATCCCCTGGACCTCGAACTCGACGCTCACGACGTGCTCCTCTCGCTCTCCTCGGCCAGGCGCCCGGCGATCCGCCGGTCCAGGTCGTCCAGCCGGTGCCGGTCGCCTGCGATGAGGAGGCCGTACAGGCGCCCCTCCACCGGATGGGCGCCCTCGGCGGGCCCGGCCGCGTTCACGGTCGCGAAGTTGTTGACGATCAACCCCTCGCCCCCTCCCTGTGACGGCCCCTCGCCCTTCACGAACAGGAGGCCGTCGAGGAGGCGGCGCAGGTCGGCGTAGGGCAGGGGCCGGCCGAGCCGCAGCGGGTACTGCCGGGCGAGGGCGACCTGCCCCGGCCCGAGGAAGAGCTCCTGGAGCCGAAGCTGGTAGGTGGACATGTTGCTGCGGGCGTTGATCTCGACGACGGGGTAGATCCCGCCGTCCGGGTCCACCATGGCGTCGACGCCGACCACCCCGTGGAACCCGTCGGCGCCCAGCCGCTCGCCCAGGACCTGCGCGGCCTTGCGCAGCTCGGCGACCTGCGTCTCGTCCAGCCGCGCCGGGATGCGGTGGCCCTTGTGGACCCCGTCCTCGGTCAGGGCCTCCTTGACGAAGTCGAAGCGCACCTCGCCCGACCGGGCGATCGTGAACTGGTAGTTCAGGTCGGCCTTCTTGGCCACCCACTCCTCCAGGAGCAGCGCGACCCGGTCCTCCTCGTGCTTGAAGGCGCGGCGCCGGACCATGCCGGCGAGCCGGTCGAGGCGCTGCTCGTCCCGGACCACGAGGATGCCCTTGCCCGAGACGCCGAACGCGTCCTTGGCGACCACGGTCCGGCCGGACGCGAGCAGGCCCTTGGCCTGCGCGGCGACCGCCTCGAACTCCCCGACCGTCTCGGCGACCCAGCCCTCGGCCTGGCGCAGCCCGGTGTCGGCGGCGACCCTCCGGCTGTAGATCTTGCTGTTGACCGCCCGGCAGGTCGCGGCGTCCGGGCCGACCAGCGGCAGCCCGGTCCGCCGCGCGAGCTCCTCCTCCAGGTCCGAGGTGCCGTGCGTGAGCAGCCAGGCCCCCCGCGCGGCCAGGCCGGTGAGCTCCGCGACGAGCGCGGGGTCGTCCAGGACGTCCTGGGTGACGGTCCGCTGCGGGTCGTGCCGGGCCGCGCACAGGATCCGCGGGAGCCCGATCCCCAGCTCGGCCAGGTGGTCCAGGTACGCCGGGTCGGGCGCCTCCTTGAGCAGGACGTGGTCGTCCGGCCCGCCGAGGAGCAGGGTGAACTCCTCCATCCGGTTCACCAGGGCCGAGCTCGTGGAGAAGCCCATCTTCGGCAGGCCGGGCACGTCGCCCGCCCACCGCTCCTCGACCTCGAAGTTCCCGAGGAGGACGAGCGGGGTGCCGGGCGAGCCGGTCACGGCCGCCTTCAACCTGCGGAGAAAGTCCTGCATGGGAGCTCCTAGTGCTGGAATGCCATGGCCGAGAAGGTCGCCCCGAGGCCGACCGCGACCATGAGGTAGCGGTCGCCCGGCTGGAGACGGCCGAGGTCGCGCGCGGACTGGTAGTTCAGGAACGGGTCGGCGCAGAAGCAGTGGCCGGTGACCGGGACGTTGTCGAGCAGGACCCGCTCCGGCGGGTAGCCGACCGCCTGGCAGAACCGGATCCAGGAGACCCGGTTGACGTTGTGCGGCAGGATCAGGTCGAGCTCGTCCAGGGTCAGCCCCGCCTGCTCCACCGCGCCGAGGACGACCTCGGCGAGCGCCTCCGGGTAGAGCCTCTGGAACTCGGCGGGCGCGTCGTCGGTCAGGGGAAGGAAGGCGTTGAACCGGCCGTGGGTGCGGGTGACGTAGCCGAGCACCCGGTCGCGGTCGCCGTCCTGCCGGACCAGGAAGGCGCTGGCGCCCTCCCCGTTGAGCGCGGTCCCGGGGACCGTCCGCGCCGCCGGGGTGAACGTCTTCTCGCCCGTGAGGACGAGGGCGAGCGCGTCCGGGTCCCCGTCGGCCTCGAGCAGCCGTCCGCAGAGGTCGATGGCGAGCAGGCCCGACGCGCAGGCGTGCTGGAACAGCGCGAACGCCTCGGCGTGCCGGAGCCCGAGCCGGTCGCGGACGTCGTGGACCGGGTTGACCGGGTAGGGGGCGACCGTCGGCATGGTCCTCGCCTGGACCACGTACCGGACGAGGTGCTCCCGGCCGCGGAGCGCGTCCAGCTTCCCCGCGGCGGCCAGCATCAGGTCCGTCCCCGTGCCCTCGGGTTCCCTGAGCACGTGCGACAGGCCGTAGAAGCGCCGGAACACCTTGATCTGCGTGTCGGTCAGCCCGAGGCCGTCCTGGAGGTCCGCGATCGGGACGCTCTCCGACGGGAGGTAGGTCGCGAGGCCGTCCAGGGCCGGCATCAGGCCCCCGTCCGGTAGCGGCGGCGCACCGCCGGGGACAGGTCCTCGTGGACGACGTCGAGCTCACCGGCCCTGAAGAGGTCCCGGGTGAGGGTCCGCTGGATCTTCCCGCTGGTGGTCCGCTGCACCTCCGAGGGCCGGACGAGGACGACGCCGCCGAGCGACACGCCGAACTCCCGGGCCATCGCGTGCCGGATCAGCTGAGTCAGCTCCTCGGCGGGGAGTTCGCCGAGGTCACTGGCCCGGCACTCCTGGACGACGACGACCTCCTCGTCCGGCGCGGGCACCGCGAAGACCGCGCCGACGCCGCGCGACAGGGCCGGGTGGACGGCGCGGACCTCGGCCTCCAGGTCCTGCGGGTAGAGGTTGCGGCCCCGCACGATGAGCAGTTCCTTGATGCGCCCGGTCACGTACACCTGGCCGTCCCAGATCGTCCCGAGGTCCTCCGAGCGCAGGTAGCCGCCGTCGCCGCCCGCGGTCTCCCAGCCGAACACCCGCCGGGTGGCCTCCTCCTGGCCCCAGTAGCCGCGCGCGACGTGGCCGCCCTTGATCCAGATCTCGCCGATCGCGCCGTCCTCGAGGCGGCGGCGGGTGTCCGGGTCGACCACGATCGTGCCCGGTTCGAGGACGCCGCTGCTGGCGAGCGGCCGTCCGTCCGGGGCGGGCACGAACTCGCCCTTCTCCAGCAGTTCGGCGTCGACGGTGGTGACCACGGGGCCGGTCGTCCAGCGGGTCCCGCTGATGACGAGCGTGGCCTCGGCCATCCCGTAGCCCGGCAGCATCGCGGTGGGCGGCAGCCCGTGGGCCGCGAACCTCTCACCGAAGGCGCGCAGGGTGGCCGCCTTGATCGGCTCCGACCCGTTCACCGCGTACAGCCAGCGGGAGAGGTCGAGCCCCTCGATCTGGTCGTCCTTGATCCGGCGCACGCACAGGTCGTAGGCGAAGTCCGGGGCCGGGGAGAGGTTCACCCGGTAGCGGTCGATCATGTGCAGCCAGCTGTGCGGCCGCTTCACGAACGCGATCGGCGGCATCAGCACGGTGCTCGCGCCGTGCGCCAGCGGGATGAGCAGCATGCCGATGAGGCCGAAGTCGTGGTACATCGGCAGCCAGCCGCCGAACCGCATCGTCCGGGACGCCCCGGTCATCGCGCCGAACAGCTCCGCGTTGGCCAGGATGTTGCCGTGGTCGACCATCACGCCCTTGGGGCCGCCCGTCGACCCCGACGTGTACTGGAGGAACGCGATCGTCCTGGGGCCGGTCTCCGGCCGGGTCCAGTCCTCGGGGGCGGGCAGGTCGTCGGGGGCGAGGCAGGCGAGGTCGCCGAGCCCCGCCTCCTCGGCCCACTCCTGGAGCATGTCCAGGCCGGACGGGTCGCACAGCGCCACGGCCACGCGCGCGTCGCGGGCGATCGAGGCCAGGCGCTCGCGCTGCCTGCGGAAGCCGTCGGGCTGCGGGGCGGGCACCGCGATCATGCCCGCGTACAGGCAGCCGAGGAAGGCGCGCGCGAAGCCGAGCGCGGTCTCGTGGACCAGGAGCACCCGGTCGCCCGGCCGGGCGCGGCCGCCGAGGAACACCGCCATCCGGCGCGCCTCGCGGTCCAGCGCGGCGTAGTCGAGCGTCGTGTCGGTGGACGGGTCGGCGGGGTTGTGGGCGATGAGGGCGACGTCGGTGCCGCCCGCCTCCACCCGCGCCCGGATCAGCGCGATGAGGTCGTCATGCTCGAACATGCGCTCGGCCTCTCCCTGAGTGTCGGTGTCGGAGTCCTTGCTCGACCGCGGTGACGCCGAGGTCGGCCAGCGCCTCCCGGGCGCCGGGGCCGAGCCGGGAGCGGTCGGACGGGCAGAGGCCGGAGTCGATCCAGGAGCCGACGGCCGCGCGGACCAGGTCGTCCCGGGCGCCGGCGGCTCCGGGAGGGATGGTGGCGGCGTCCGCGCCGAGGAGGTATCCGGCGGCCCAGAGTTCGGCGCTCGTCTCCGGGGGCAGGACGGCCGGTGCGCGCGCGGTGTCGAGTCCGGCGAGCACCCGCGCGCCGTCGAAGCCGGCGAGGTGGCACCAGTCGCGCCAGTGCCATCCGTAGTAGTGCTCCACCGGCTCGCCGGAGCCGGGCCTGATGAACTTCAGCTGGCAGCGGGACCGGACGAACTCCACGACGTGGGCGCCGGGGTCGCGGAACCCGGCCCGGTCGGCGAGTTCCCCCAGCGTCCGCTCGTCCACCCGCCAGTGCTCGGGCGGCAGGGGGCGTCCGGCCGCGAGGACCGTCGCGTGGAAGGCGCCCGGATGGTCCGCGAGCGTCGGCCCCGCCGCGTGGTCCACCAGGTGCGGCACCGTCGCGACGACCGGGACGCCGCGGGACGCGCAGAACAGCGCGATCATCTCGTCGTCGTCGCGGACGTGGTCGGGGATCGGCTCCAGGTAGGCCGCCAGTTCCCGGGCGAGGGCGACGGGCAGGACGAACCCCTGGGTCGGCGTCCACTCCGCGGACGAGAGCGGGGCCCAGGCCGACCCCGCCACCGCCGCCCGGCGGACCAGGTAGGAGTTCTGGGGGCTGTTCCAGTGGGAGTAGAGCGTGACCCCGTGCTCCGGACGCCGGGACAGCGCGTCCGTCAGGTGTCCGGCGAAACCCGGGGTCAGGGCGGCGTCGTCCTGGAGGACGAGGTGGTGGGTGGCGCCGTCCTCGATCTGCGCCCAGGCCCGTTTGGCGGTGCGCAGCGGGCTGGACGGGCCCGTCGGGTCGGGGTCGAGGACGACGCGCGGCACCAGCGGGCGGCAGGCGTCGACCAGGGCCGGCAGCCGCTGCGCCCGGGCCGGGTGGTGCATGATCGCGACGCTGATCCGCACGGGTTCAGCCCTGCCCCGCGAACGTGGCGGGCCGGCCGTCCCGCCGGGCCGACGCGTACGCCGCCTCGATGATCTGCGCGGTCGACAGGATCTCGTCGAGGGGTCCCGCCCAGCGCTCCGGCTCGGCCCTCACCTCGGTGAAGTCCGCGAACATCGCGGCGAACCACTCCTCGTGGGCGCCGCCCTTCGCGGGCGACTCCAGCTCCCGCCGCTCGGTCCCGTCCGGGCCGGACAGGACGGCCACGTCGTCGGTGACGTCCAGTGTCCCGGTGGGCCCGGTCAGCCCGTAGTGGTTCGAGCGGCGCTCGCCGACCCAGCTGAGCCGGATCTCGGCCGAGCCGAGGGGGAACTCGAGCCGGACGTCGATCGCCTCCTCGATGCCGTTGTCCTGGAACCGCGCGGTCGCGGCGACGGTGTCCGGGCGTCCGCCGAACAGCCGGGTCAGCATGTAGACGCAGTGCGAGCCGTGGTCGAGGAGGATGCCGCCGCCCGCGACCTCCGGGTCGCGCCGCCAGTCGGGTCGCCAGGACGCGGTCCCGGCGGCGTGGGTGCTCCGCTCGATCCGGAAGGTGGCCGTGGCGGGCGTGCCCACCACCTTGGCCACCGCCTCTTCGAGCAGCCGCATCATCGGCGAGAACCTGTAGTTGTGCGCCGGGTACAGCAGGCGGCCCGTCCGCCGGGAGGTCTCGGCCAGCGCCAGGGCGTCGGCCGTGGTGAAGGCGACCGGCTTCTCGCAGATCACGTCGCACGACGCCCGGAGCGCGAGCGTCGAGAGCTCGCGGTGGTAGGCGGGCGGCGTGCAGACGTCCACCACGTCGACGGACTCGGCCGCGAGGAGCTCCGCGAGGCCCGCGTAGGCCCGGACCCCGGCCTGGGCGCGGCGGTGCGGCGACGGGTCCGCGACGGCGACCACCTCGACTCCGGGCAGCGGCGCGTAGGAGCCGAGCCTGGACGTGCCCGCCGTGCCGAGTCCCGCGATCGCGACCTTCATCGGGAACCTCCGGTGAGCGTGCGGACGATGATGTCGGCGGCCTCGCGGGCCTGGTCCTCGCCGATGGTGAGCGGCGGGTAGAGGCGCAGCGTGTTGCCGCCGGTCATGGTGAGGACCCCGGCGTCCAGCAGGGCCATGAACGTCTCGCGCAGGACGGCCTTGGAGACGGGCTCCCTGGTCTCCTTGTCGGCGACCAGCTCGATGCCGATGGCCAGGCCCGCGCCGCGGACGTCGCCGACCAGCGGCGCCTCGTCGACCAGCGGGATCAGCGCGTCCAGGAGCTCGCCGCCCACCTTGCGGGCGTGGTCGACGAGCCGCTCCTCGACGATGATGTCCACGACGGTGCCGACGGCGCGGCACGCCATGGGGAAGGCGCCGAAGCTGGAGGAGCTGGCGCTCGGGTCCGAGAAGGGCCGCGCGGCCATGTGCCCGGCGCTGGACAGCACACCGGTGACCGGGTAGCCGCCGCCCATGCCCTTGCCCACGGTCACGATGTCGGGGGTGACCTCGTCGCGGACGAACGCGAAGGTCTCGCCGGTGCGGCCGAAGCCCGTCATCATCTCGTCCACGAAGAGCAGGGCGTCGAACTCCTCCGCGACCTCCTTCAGCGCCTTCAGGTAGCCCTCGGGCGGCACGACGTTGCCGGAGCGGCCCTGGACCGGCTCCACCACGATCGCCGCGAGGTCGCCGGTGGAGTTCTGCCTGACCGTCTCGCGGGCCTGCTCGACGCACGCGAACCCGCAGGACGGGGCCGTCAGCTTGAAGGGGCAGCGGTAGCAGTTGGCGTAGGGCGTGCTGAAGTTCCCGGGAGGCAGCGGGCCCAGCCCGGTCCTGGCCCCCACGGTCAGGGCGAGGCTGCCCAGCGTCTTGCCGTGGAAGCCGCCCCAGAAGGAGAGGAACTCGGTCTTGCCGGTGACCGACTTGGCGAGCCTGAGACCGGCCTCCACCGCCTCGGTGCCGCCGCTGTAGAGCTGGACGCGGTCGAGCGGCTCCGGCACGAAGTCGCGGAGGGACTCGGCCATGTCGCGCCGCGCGCCGGACCCGAAGGCCCCGACGGGCGCGGTGGTCAGCTCGTCGGCGAGCGCGCGGGTGAACCTCGGGTTCGCGTGGCCGACGGAGTTCACGCCGCCCGCGCCCTGGAAGTCGAGGACCCGGTTGCCGTCGAGGTCGGTGAGGACCGCGCCGTCCGCGGACTCGACGCACAGCTCGGACCAGAGCATGACCGCCTGAAGGCCCGGGCCGACCACCTCCTGTTCCGCCGCCCAGTGCTCCTTCGAAGCCTCTCGGGTGTTGTTGAGACCCCATGCATGCATGCTGCGCCCTCTTCAGCGTTGGCGTTCGACGATGCTGACCGGGTCCAGCGTGCAGAACCGGGTCCGGCGGCGATAAGCCTCGTTGGGCCGCCCACTCGGACCGGGGAGGTCGGCTATACCCATCGGGTGTCGACATTTGTCCTGAATGCGACAAATGGCGCACCGGGCGGCGGCGCGGCGCTTTGATGTCGCTATGACGAACCAGACCTCCGCCATGGCGACCGCGAAACTGAACGTCGGGATCCTCGCGGCCAACGAGCTCCTCCATCGCGGGCTGGACACGGTCCTGTCGCAGGTCGCCCTCGTCGGCGCCGTCGCCCACTGCCGGCACCCCGCCGAGGTGGACCGGCTGCTGGCCGCCGGCGACGTCGACGTCCTGATCCTCGCCGGCCCCTGGACCCGGCCGCCGGCCCTCGGCCGCACGAGGATCCTGATGCTGCTCGACGAGGCGTCGGCCGCCGACCCCTCCGCGGCGTCCCTGGACGCCGACGGCTTCCTGTTCCAGCAGGAGCTGACCCAGGAGTCGCTCTCCGACGCGATCCGGCGCGTCGCGGCCGGCGAGACCCCGATGCCCGGACGCCTGGCCCGGCACCTGATCTCCCAGGTCACCGCCCCCGGCCGGGGCGCCGTCCCCGCGCGCAGGCTCATCGACCTCACCTCGCGCGAGAAGAGCACCCTCGACCTCCTCTACGAGGGGCTGAGCAACAAGCAGATCGCCCGGCGGCTCGGCATCTCCGAGCACGGCGTGAAACGGCTGGTCGCCAGCGTGCTGCTGAAGCTCGACTCGCCCAACCGGACGAGCGCCGTCGTCACCGCGATCAAGGCCGGTCTCATCGACCACACCGCCTGACCGCGGCCGTCCGGGCCAGGCCGGGCCTGGCCCTCCCCGGGAGGGCCAGGCCGCTTCGCTCAGCTCGCCAGGACGTAGCCGACCAGGTCGCCGACCGAGGTGAAGGCGTAGACGCTCTCGACCGGGATGCCCACGCCGAACTCGGTCTCGATCTCCTCGATGACCACCATCAGCGCCAGGGAGTCCAGGGCGAGGGTCACCATCGGGGTCTCCGGGACGATGGCGTCCAGGTCCCACTCCTTGAGGTACTCCTGGGGGAGGGCCATCTCCAGGGTGCTGCGCAGCACCGTGAGCACCTCGTCGGCGTCGATCTTTCGCTGGGTCACAGGGATCTCCTCATCCGTGGTCGGTTCCGGACCGCAGGCCCTTGCCCCGGGCCAGGGCGGCGAAGAAGACGTCGCGCATCGTCTCGGAGCTGCCGGCGAAGACGCCGAGCACCCGGGCGTCCCGGAACGCGCGCGAGACCAGGGTCCGCTCGTCGAACGCGCCGACGCCGAGGTGCCGGGCGGCGCTGCTGATCGCGCGCTGGGTGATCTCGACCGTCAGGAACTTGGCCGCGGCGACGTCCTCGACGCGGTACGCGCCGGCGTCCATCCCGTCGAGGGTCCGCCGGACGAACGCGAACCCCGCCTCCACCTCGGCCCGCTGCGCCGCGAGCCCGGGCCCGTCCCCCGCCGAGGCGAGGATCGACCGGGCGTTGGCCAGCGCCGAGACGGCGACCAGGATCCGCTCGTTGAGCAGCTTCGCCGTGGCCAGCGGGAATCCCCGGTTCACGGGGCCGAGCAGCGCGTCCTTCGGGATCCGGCAGTCGGTGAAGCGGATCCATCCGGTGGGCGAGCACCGGGCGCCCATCTTGTCCAGCCGCTCCTTGACCGAGAAGCCGTCCGCGGCGGTGTCGACGACGAACAGCGACATCCCGAGCGGCCCGCGGTCGGGCCTGGTCCGGACGAGCACGACCAGGAAGTCGGCGACCGGGGCGTTGGTGATGAACATCTTCTCGCCGTTCAGCACCCAGTGGTCGCCGTCCTCGACCGCGGTCGTCCGGATCGCGCCGATGAGGTCCGATCCGCCGGTCGGCTCGGTGATGGCGATCCCGGAGACCAGCTCACCGCGGAGCGACGGACGCAGGTACCGCTCCTTCTGCCGCTCGGTCCCGAGCTCCTCCAGCAGGGGCAGCACCGAGTGCGCCTGGGCGAGGAGGCTGGTGGCCATGCCGAGCACGGAGTGCTCCATCATCTCCTCGACCATGGCCCCCGCGTGCCGCATGGACAGGCCGAGCCCGCCGTTCCGGACGGCGACCCGGTGCCCGGTGAGGCCTCCCTCGGCGAACGCCTCGAACGCCTCGGGCGGCAGGTCCTCCGCGTCCTCCCAGGCCGCCATCCGCGGCAGGATCCGCTCGGCCAGGAACGCGCGCACCCGGCTCCTGAAGGCGGAGACGGACGCGGACTCGGCCGGCGCGCCCTCCCCTTCGAGGTTCAGGAGGTCCTCCCGGCCCAGCAGGACCGGCAGGAGCGCGGCGTCCCGGTAGGCGCTGGAGATCCAGTAGTCGTTGAGGAAGCCCCGGCCGCCGAAGAACTGGCAGCACTCCTCGACGCCCTCGGCGACCAGGCGGCCGGTGACCAGGGCGACGAGACCGGCGTCCGCCGGTTCCGCGGCGACCAGCTGGGCGTGCGCCATCCGGAGCCGGGCCCCGATCGTGGCCAGCCGGTGCCGGATCGCCTGCTGGTTGACCAGGCGCCCGTCACCGAAGGGCCGGTCCACCACGTGGTCGAGCGCGGCGGACAGCGCCCTGGCCTGGAGGCCGAGGCCGACCGCGGCGATGAGCAGGCGGGTGTTGGCGACGATCTCGGCGAGCCCGTCCGGACGCTCGGTGATGTCGGCCACCACCTGCTCGTCGCCGACACGGCAGCCGCGCAGCGTGTAGGTGCCGAAGGCGAGGCCCTCCAGCCCCACGGGACGCACCCGGGCCAGGCTCAGGCCCGCGCCGCCCGCGGGGATCCGCACGACCAGCCGCCTGGGCCCGGCGTGGACCTCGACGAGCAGCGGGGCCGTCCCGTCCGGCAGCGGGACGTCGGCGGCGACGCCGTCGACCACCAGCCCTCCCCCGGCCGACGGCACGGCGTCCACCCGGACGGTCGTCCCGAAGAGGCCTCCGGTGAGGTCCTCGCCGAGCGCCACCGCGGCGGCGGCCGGGCCCGGGGCGCCCGCGAGCAGGGTCCAGACCGGCAGCGCGTAGTCCTCCCGGAATACGCGGTCTATCTGATCGCCCGCCTTCCCCTGGGGAACCGCGCCGTGAATTCCCGCGCAGAGTTCATCGATCCGGGCGCCGACTGCTTCGTCCAAGGCGACCATTCCTCTCGCCGTTTCCTGGAGCCACATCATGACCAGGGACGATCGGCGGAGGTAAGACTCGATCAGACGCGCGGCCTGCTATACCCGAAAGAGCCTGATGCCTTTCGTTCCGTCATTGCTAGCGTGCGGGCATGACCACCACCGAGATCGGTTCCCTTCTGCGCACCGCCGAACAGGCCGCCCTGGCGGCCGGACGGTATCTGGCACGGCACCACAGGTCCGGCGCGTCCACGCGCGTCAAGGGGCTGCCCCACGACGTGGTCACCGACGCGGACGCGCGGGCCGAGGCCATGATCCGCGAGACGCTGACCGCCGCCCACCCGGCGAGCGAGGTGGTCGGGGAGGAGTCGGGACGCAGCGGCTCGGGCGAGGTCACGTGGTACGTGGACCCGATCGACGGCACCCACAACTTCGCCCGGGGCCTCGGGCTGTTCGCCGTCTCCGTCGGCGTCCACCTGGGTGGCCAGCCGGTCGCAGGGGTGGTCTACGAGCCGTTCGGCGAGGAGCTGTTCACCGCCGCGGACGGCACGCTCCTGGTCAACGGGGCCGCCCCGGCGAGGCGCGCCCCGGACCCGCTGCCGGTCGTCCTCACCGACATCCCCACCGCCGGGCTGCGCGACCCGGCCGAGTACGCGCTGTTCGCCGACCTGAACGACACCACCGACCTGCGGCGGATCGGATCGTCCGCGCTGGCCCTGGCCTATGTGGCCGGCGGCCGCGCCGACCTCGCGGCGAACGCGGACGTCTTCGCCTGGGACGTCGCCGCGGGCCGGGCCCTGGTCACCGCGGCGGGGGGCGGCTTCACCGGCGTCCCGGACGAGCCGGGGACCGAGCGCCGGGGCGGCTTCGTCGCCTGGGGGCCGGGCTTCGACCGGCACGGGGCCCGGCTGGCCGAGGCGATGGGCGCGATCTCCCATCTGGCGGTCAGCGCACCCCGCTGAGCCCGCTGACCCCGCTGAGCCCCGCGAGCCCGGTGAGCCCGGCGATCTCCGCGAGCGGCACGTCCCGCTCCACCAGCTCGATGAGCAGCGACTCCATGCCGAACAGCAGCGCCTCGTGCGCCGCGGGCGGGAGGAGGCAGGTGTCGGCGAACAGGGACAACCGGGTCATGTCCGGTTCGCCGAAGACGTCACCGAACTCCATGAAGAAGGTCCCGCCGGTGGCGCGGCGGTCCTCCCAGGAGAAGACGGTCTCGCGGGCCGCCGTCCTCAGCTCGGCGGCGGTGCGGTCCTGCGGAAGGCGGTCCTTCCTCCCCCGCATGTCGTTGAAGAAGCAGTCCAGCTCCGGACGGCCGCCACGGCGCCGGGTGACGTCGTCGATCTCCCGCCAGGCCTTGGCGGGCGCGAACCGGCCGTGCCGGTAGGCGCCCATCGAGGCCGACCAGACCGTCCGGACCAGGTCCGCGAAACCGGGGCCCGCGAGATCGATCAGCACCGGGACGTTCTGGGCGAGCGAGCCGACGGCGTACCGGAGCTCGGACGGGATCCTGTTGCCCACGATCAGCAGCAGCCCGCAGCGCGCCTCACCCGTGGCCGCGCCGAGCATCGCCGCCGTCGCCGCCAGGCAGACGGTCGAGGTGCTCACGCGGTGGCGCGTCGCGAGCACCTCCAGCGCCAGGGTGACGGCCTTGGACGTCAGGCCGCCGCGCCAGTGCCGCGGCTCCTCGGCCTTCCCCGGCGGAGCGGTGAAGTTGGAGGCGGGGAAGGCCGTCAGCGTGTCCCGGAGGTAGGCCAGCGCCGAGGCCTCCCGCTTCAGCCCCCGCTCCGACCCCTCGTAGGCCGCGACGTCCACGGGCTGGAGGGCCGGAGCCGGACGGTGCGACCCGGCCAGTTCCTCGGCGACCAGACGGGTGCTCTGCAGATCCGCGGTGAGGTGCGTGACGCAGACGATCACCGCCTGGGGAACTCCGCCCGGCGCGCAGATCGCGGCCCGGAAGGGGGGCTCGGAGTCGTGGGCGAACACCGCGTCCTCGAGGCGGCGGTTCAGCTCCATGGCCCCCGCGAGGAGTTCCTCCGGAGAACCCTCGGCGGTCCAGACCTCGACCTGGACCTCGCCCGAGTCGAGGACCCGCTGGACGAGCTCCCCCCGGTCGTCCTCGAAGAAGAGCGTCCGGAGCGCCTCGTGGCGGCCGACGGTCTCGGAGATCCGGTCGAGCACCTGCCCGACCGTCCACCCCTCGGGGACGAGCAGGACCTGGGTCACGTTGTACGGGGTGCCGGGCCTCATCCGTCCCATGTCCAGCCACGCCTGCCGCTGGCCCCAGGTCGACGGCGCGGTGACCGAGCGCTCCCCGGTGAACGGCACCTTCTCCGTGCGCAGGTCACGCATGCCGTGCTCCCGCCAGCTCCGCCTCCGCCGCGCGCAGGCGCTCGTTCAGGTACAGGTCGTTCAGCCCGCCGGGCCCGGTGTGCGGGCCGAGGAACAGCGGGACGAGCCCGTCGCCGTCCGTCGGACGGGTCGCGGCCGGGAGGGTGAGCGTGCCCGCGAAGTCACCGGCGTCCAGGGCGTCGGCCCACCGCTCCTCCGCGTCGAGCAGGCGGACGGCCTCGGGTGGCGCGGGCCGTCCGAGGCGGACGAGCGACGCCGCCCGCGTGCTGAACCCGCTCACAGCCCCACCATGCCGTTCGATCGCGATCGCCATCGGCAGGACGGCGCGAGGGGCCAGCCACTCGCACCCGAGGATCGTCAGGGTCGGCAGCCCCGCGCTCTCCTCCCGCACCTCCCAGTGGGCGAACGGCACCGACCTGCCGTAGCGCCGGACCGCGTCGGCGTCCGCGCCGCATACCGGGCACGTCCGGACCAGCACCGTCACCGGCGGCGCCGGCGGACGGACCTCGCCCGGCGCCTGGTCGGACGGCACCAGGAAATGCGCCCGGACCTCCCTCAGAGCCATCCGCTTCACCACGGACTCGATGTCCATCACAGGTTCCTCCCGCATGTTCCGCCGTGGGCGACGGCCTTGACCGCGAGGTCCACGAGCTCGGCTCTGCCCTCGGCGCCCAGCGACTCCCGGTCCTCGGCCGTCAGCCCCGATCCGACCCACGAGGCGACGGCCTCGGTGAGCCACGCGCCCGGGGCGCCGCGCTCGCGTTTCACCCCGTCCGGGGCGCCGCGCTCGTCCTTCACCCCGTCCGGGGCGCCGCGCTCGTCCTTCACCCCGCCCGGGGCGCCGAGGTCGATCGCGGCGACGTCCGCGCCGAGGAGGAACCCCGCCGCCTGGAGCTCGGTCACGACGCGTCCCGGCAGGTGGCCGGGCCTCTCCATCCGCCGCACCTCCTCCGGGTCCACGCCGAGGAGCCCGCACCAGTCGTGCCAGTACCACCCGTACTCGTGCCCGGACGGCTCCGCGGGCAGGGGCAGCCGCAGCACGCACCGGGACTCCCTCACCTCGACGATGTAGTCGAGGGACGCGGCGAGGACCTTGTCCTCCCGGACGTCCGTCGCCCAGTGCCCGCGCGGCAGCGGCCTGCCGCCGGCGAAGACGGTCGCGTGGCAGCCGGGGAGGTGACCGGGCGTGAGGCTCGGCACCTCGGACTCGTCGACCAGGTGCGGCACGGTGGCGACCATGGGGACGCCGCGCTCCCGGCAGAACCTCGCGATCATCTGGTCGTCGTCGGCGACCGCGTCGGGGATGGGCGCCAGGTACGCCGCGAGGTCGCGGGCCAGCGGAGCGGGCAGGACGAACCCGAGCGCGGGGGCCCAGTCGGTGTCGGACAGCGGCGCCCACGAGGCGCCCGCCGCGGCGGCCCGGCGCACCAGGTAGGAGTTCTGGGGGCTGCGCCAGTGCGAATAGAGGGCGACGGCGTGGTTCGGCCGCTGCGCGATCGCGCTCCGGAGCCGCCCGGCGAAGTCGGCGCTGAGGCCCACGTCGTCCTGGAGCACCAGGTGGTGGGTGGCGTCCGGCGCGATCGCGGCCCAGGCCCGTTTCGCGGTGCGCAGGGGGCTGCGCACGCCGTCCGGATCCGGGTCCGGGACGATCGTGGGCACCAGCGGCGCGGTGTCGCGCAGCAGCCTCCCGATGAGCCCGGCCCTGGCCGGATGGTGCATGACGGCGACACTGATCTCGATCATGTGAGTTCCCGGGGCGCGCGGACCATCCGTCGGACGAACAGCCAGGTGATGAGCGGGACGGTGAGGATCCCGAGGAGGTTCAGGGCGGCGATCGTGCCGTACAGTCCCGCGGACTCGTGCTGGGACCTGGCGATGACGCCGCCGATCACGAACATCCCCCCGAAGTACGGGATGTTGGCGACCAGCGCGATGACGCCGCCGCCGATCTGCTCGATCAGGACGACGGCCGTGACGGTCACGCCCATGCAGCCGTAGGAGAGCCCGACGATCGACAGGAAGTGCGCGGTCTCCGCGGCCACCCGCGGGTCGTCGGTCATGAGCCGGGCGATGCCGTCCCGCCCGAGCCAGAGGGCGAGGCCGATCACCGCGTAGACAGCGACGGCGTGCCGCATCCCGCTGCCGAGCACCCTCGGGACGTCGTCCAGCCGTCCCGCGCCGCGCAGCCGGTTCATGACGATCGCCGTGGCCGAGCCGATCGCGGTGGACGGGACGAGGACCAGGCTCTCCAGGGTCGCGGCGGCGGCGAACCCCGAGACCACGTCCGGTCCGAACGGTCCCAGGATCCAGAGCAGGCCGAAGTTGCTCGCCCCGATCACGACGAAGGACATCGCCAGGGGCAGGCCCGTCCGGGTGAGCTGCTCGGTCGCCTCGGGCCGCCAGACCAGGGGGCCACGCGCCTTCCACACGCCGCGGCGGTGGACCTGGACGAGCCCGACCGTCAGCGACACGATGCCTCCGGCCGCGATCGCGATCGGCAGCGAGTACACGCCGAGGTCGGTCCCGTAGCCGAGCAGGGCCACGCCGCCGACCTCCACGGAGCCGCCGATCACGACGATCACGGCGGCGGAACCGGCGTGCCCGAGCCCGCGGAGGCTGGACGCGCACAGGGTGGTCGGCAGGAACAGCATGCTGGCCAGGCACGTCCAGCGGACGAAGGCGGTGAACGTCCCGATCAGCTCCGGTCTCATGTGCATCAGGGACGCCAGGCCGGGCGCGCTCACCATCACCAGGACGGTCAGCGCCCCCCAGATCACCGCGCCCACCCGGCCCATGCTGAGCGCGACCGGGACGACGTCCCGCACGCGGCCCCGTCCCCGGGAGATCGCCGCGGCGACCTGGTTGCTGACGTCGAAGCCCATCTGGAGCGAGATGTACAGGAACGCCAGCGGCATGTAGACCGAGCGGATGTAGAGGACCTCCCCGTTGATCCGCCCCATGATCGCCATGACCGCCAGCGGGACGATCACCCCGGCGGCGCCGCTGAGCGCGAGCGAGCCCGCCGACCGCCGGATCTCGCCCCCGCGGCCCGTGCCGTCCGCCAGCGGCTCCGCCGCCCGAAGCTGGTCGGTCCCAGCCATGACACCCCTTTGTTGAATCCGTGCTGTCGAAGCCGTGCGATCCGAAGCCGCGATCGAACCCGTGGGATCGAAAGCGAGTGACCCGCGTCCGCCGGTCGTGCGCGTGAGTTCGAAACTGCCAGCAGTTCGCGCGGGGGTTAAGCCCCTGTCGGGCGGTCCATCCGGGCGTTCGAACGGGGATGCCCGGTCGTGCGCCCGCCCCCTTGGGACCTGCACAGCGTGCAGGCGGGGCCGGTCGGGGAGTCGGCGAGCCTGGCGCTCCGGTCGGCCAGCATGATCCCCAGCTCGAGCCGGCTCCGCGCCCCGAACAGGGCCATGGTCTTGGCCACGTGGCGTTGCACGGTCCGCGCGGTGACGTCGAGCTTCTTCGCCACCGACTCGTCGGTGTAGCCGCAGGTCACCAGCTGCAGGATCGCCTTCTGCGTGTCGCCGATGAGACCCCTGTCGGAGAAGAGGTCGAGCAGTTCGGTGATGTTCGCGTGCCGCTGCGAGGCCGGCACCTCCCCGGGCACGGACCCGCCATGCACGATCTGCAGTCCAGAGCGTGATCGGGACATCTCTTCAACACCCTCCGATCGAGTCGACGTTCCCTGGCTCAGCCGAGCGGGGCGACGGCCGGGGCCGACACGTCCGCCAGCACGCGGCCGAACTCTGGCGAGGCGAGGTAGGGACGAGGCGCTCGGAGCCTCGGGTCGCAGTCCAGCCAGGTGTCGGACACCAGGCCGTAGCTGGAGACCAGGCCCTCGTTGAAGGCGAGGGTGTCGTGCACGTCCACGACGTTGCACCAGCGGCGGACGACCGGTCCCACCTGCGGGTTCAGCGCCAGTGGCGATCCCACCGTGACGAGCGCGTCCGCCGGGGCGCGGCGGAGGGCGTTGAAGGCCGCCACCGCGCCGAGCGCGTGCCCGATGACGACGTCCGCGCCGTCCCCCATCGCCTCGAGGACGCGGTCGGCGGCGCGCCGCTCGAAGAGGAAGGCGCGCATGGCCGCCAGGGTGGACTTCAGCTCGTCGGCCGGTATCCCGGCGAAGTAGCGCGACGTGCCGAGCCGCTCCAGGATCTCCTCGGGCGGCAGCGGTCCCCGCACGGGTTCGGGGACGTCGAACCGCGCGGTCTGCCACCACCCGGAGATCACCGTGAGGTCCCAGGCGGTGAGCTCTCCCCGCCAGGGTTCGACGTCCCCGTCGTCGAGGTTGACGAAGGAGACGTCGGGCTCCACGACCGGCCGGCCGGCCAGCGCGAGTCCGTCCATCATGGAGGTGACCCATTCAAGCCGGAGCGAGTCCGGCGTCCTGCGCGGACCTCCGGTCCCATGGACCACCACGACGCGTGACACCACGAAACCCCGTTTCCGCGAGGCTGTAGCCGTGTCCGTTCACGGCGTCCTCGAGATCGTGGAGGTCGTGCCCCTCGGGGGACGACCTCCATTGTTCGAAATACCTGTCGTTGGCGACGTCGTCGACACTCGACGCGTCGAACGACGGAGCGAGCCCGATGAAGTCGGAGATCTCCGCGAGCGTCTCCGACGGGCGCTTCATCAGGTGCTCGTAGCGAACCGTCATGAACGCGTCCAGGAAAGCCGAGTCGGCCATGGCCAGATCGTGGGCGTGGATCCAGTGCTCGACCAGCCGGCGGACGGAGAGCGCGGGCGTCCATTTCCGGGTGCTCAGTGAGACCGGAACGGGATGCCGGGTGATCAGAATGAATTTCGAATGGGGAAACGCCTGCTGGAGGAACCGGAACCTGAGCATGTTCGGCGGCGATTTCTCCAGGAGCACGGGCAGCGACAGGTCCCAGTAGCGCGACCACTGCGCGGCCAGGCGTTCGGCGACCTCCGGGGACGCCTCGGTCATGTGGGCCTCTTCGGTGAAGGCGAAGCGGCCGGGGCCGCCGTGGTGCTCGTCCGTCGGGCAGACGGTCTGGAGGTGCTCGCCCTCGTCCATCGGGGCGCCGGTGTTCTCGAACGCGCTGATCTCGGGGTGCGTTCCCAGGAGCGACGCGAGGAGAGTGGTGCCGCTGCGGTGGAGGCCACCGATGAACACCGTCAACTGACCGTCCGGCCGAATCCGCCTCATGGGACCATCCGATCACGGTGTTCGATATGCCAGAAGAATTCTGTCGTATTCATGACACCAACTACGATCAGTGGTCTTATGGCGACGCATTGGAGGCGATCGGAGGGTGGGCGGAACGTTCAATTAACGTTAATTCGAAAACCGTTCCCGGCGGGCCGGTGGTACGGCGAAAACGACTCGGCGCCCACCCTGTGGTCCGGCCACACGGTCCGGGCATGCGCACGACGATTCCCCGCGGACAGATCTCCCTTCCCCGGCCCCTTGACACTCTCGGAGTGCCGTGGTCATGCCGATGGTGCGGAACAGGCCGGGCACGAGTGCCGTCGCCAGAGCGGGCCGCCGCGCCCTGAGCGTATGCAGGGAGGCTTACAGGTCGCTTACAACTTCCTCTTCCGTCCTTTCACAAGCGTCGATATTCGCCTGGACGGCCGTGAGGGGGAGGGCGGCGGCCACCTCCTGGAGCAGGTGGTCGGCCTCCTGCCGGCTGCGGGCCGCCGCGACCTCGTCGCCCGCGGCCGCGTAGGCGCGGCCAAGGGCGTGGAGCGTCTCGCCGAGGAAGGCGCGCCACCCGCGGGCGCGCCAGAGCCGGGTGGCCTCCTCCAGGCGGGCGACGGCCGCGGAGGGGCGGCCCTCGGCCAGGTCGAGCTCGCCGAGGATCTGCAGCGTCTCGGCATGGTGGTGGCCCATGTCGTTGCGGAGGCTGATCGCCAGCGCCGCCTCGGCGGTGGGACGGGCGCGTTCGTCGCCGAGGGCGGTGTAGAGCCTGGCCAGGTGGATCAGGGAGAAGGCCTGGGTGAAGTGGTCGCCGAGGGCGCGGGCCACGTCCAGGGACCGGGTGAGCAGGTCGTGGCCGCGCTCCACCTGGCCGGCCTTGCAGAGGCCCGCGCCGAGGAACTGCATCGCCGTCGCCTCGAAGCGGGCGTTGCCGAGCAGCCGCGCCAGGTCCCACGCCTGCGTCATGTGGTCGATGACCCTGTCGAGGTCGGGGTCGGGGTCGACAGCGCGGCGGGCACGGGCGCCGACGTCGCGGCGGGCGCGGGTGTGGGCGTCGTGGTGGGCGATGGCGAGGATCTGGTGGGCGCGGGCCTGCCCGCCCAGGTGGCCGCTTTCGGTGGCGAGGCGCAGCGCCTGCTCACCGGTGTCCAGGGCCTGCCGCGTGCGGCCCTGGGCGACCTGGCTCCAGGCGATCGTCACCAGGGCGTCGGCCATGCCGCGCCGCTCGTTCAGGCTCTCGAACAGCTCCAGGAGGCGCTGGGCCCGGTCGTACAGGGCGACCATGGTCTGCGCGCCCTGGTCAGGGGTGGCCCAGATGGTGACCTCGATGACGCCGCGCTGGAGCACCGCCTCGCCGAGCCGGTCGCCGTCGGCCTTGCAGGCCAGGAGGGCGTGCCGGTGGGTGCCGCGCCACTCGTCGTATAAACCGCGCAGGTCGCAGTACTTCTCCTGGCACGCCGCCAGGTCCCAGGCGGCCTGGGCGAGGTGCAGCCGGGCGGCCTGGCGGACGGCGGCGCTCAGGGCGGGCTGTTCCGCGTCGAACCAGGCCATCGGGTCGTCGAGGAGGCGCGCGGCGAGCGGCGAGGGGAGCGGCCAGCGCCGCGCGGGCCCGTGGATGGACGCGTGGCAGCGTCCGGGGATCTGGTCGGCGGCGCGTTCGGCCAGCCACAGCCAGCCGCCGAGGGCCCGTTCCACCGCGGCCAGGCGCGCGTCCGCGTCGTCCTCGGCCACGGACCGCTCCCGCGCGTACAGGCGGACCAGGTCGTGGACGCGGTAGCGCGGCCGCGGCTCGGTCCCGACCTCGGTGAGCAGCTGGGCGTCGATGAGCGCCTCGAGGTGCCGCTGGGCGTCGTCGACGCCGATGCCGGCGACGGCGGCCGCCGTCCAGGAGGCGAAGTCCGCGCACTCCAGCAGGCCCAGCAGCCGGAACACGCGGCGGGTCTCGGCCCGCAGGCGGGCGTAGCTGAGCGCGAAGCTGGCGTGCACCGCCAGGTCGTCGTCGCTCAGTTCGGTCAGGCGGCGGCGCTCGTCGCCCAGCAGGCCCGCCAGCCGGGCCAGGGCCCAGCGCGGCCGCCTGGCCAGCCGCGCCCCGGCGATCCGCACCGCCAGCGGGATGTACCCGCAGAGCCGGACGATGTCGGACGCGGCCTGCCGCTCGGCGGCGGTCCGGTCGTGCCCGGCGATGCTGCCGAGCAGGTGGACGGCCGCGCCGGGGTCGAGCACGTCCACCTCGACCAGCACCGCCCCGGGCAGGCCGGTCGCGGCGGACCGGCTGGTGATCACGGCGGCCGGTCCGGACGCCCCCCGCGCGGCGGTCCCGGGCAGCAGCGGCCGCACCTGCCGCTGGTCGGCGGCGTTGTCGAGGACGACCAGGACGCGCCGTCCCGCCAGGACGCTGCGGTACAGCGCCGACCGCTCCTCCGTCGTCTCGGGGATCCGGCAGGCCGCCACGCCCAGCGCCCGCAGGAACCGGGCGAGCACCTGCCCGGGGTCGACCGGCTGCGCCTCGGCCCCGCGCAGGTCCACGTACAGCTGCCCGTCGGGGAACTCGGCGGCGATCTGGTACCCGGCGTGCACGGCGAGGGTCGTCTTGCCGATGCCCCCCATGCCCACGATCACCGGCAGCCCGCCCTGCCGCAGGACGCGCTTCACCGAGGCCAGGTGCTCCCGGCGGCCGGCGAAGTCGGGGACGTCGGCGGGCAGCTCCGCCGGGGTCACGGGCGATCCGGCGCCGGCGTCGCCCTCGCCCTCCGGGGCGCCGTCGTGCGCGAGGATGGCGAGGAACGCCTGCTGGACCGCTCCCCCGGGTTCGACGCCGAGCTCGTCCGCCAGCCGACGCCGCAGGGCGTGGAAGCACCGCAGGGCCTGGGCGGGGCGGCCGTCGGCGGCCAGCAGCCGCATCCGGGCGGCCTGCAGCGGCTCGTCCAGCGGGAAGTCCTCGGCCATCGCGGTCACGACCCCGATCCCCGTCGCGGGCGTCCCCGCGTCCAGGGCGCGGTCGGCGAGCGCGAGGGCCGCCGAGCGGACCCGGTCGTCGATCGTCGTCAGCAGCGGGTCGCTGCGCTCCAGCCTGGCCAGGCCCGCGAGCACCGGCCCGCGCCGCAGCGCCAGGGCGCCCGCCAGGTCACCGCGGGACGCCAGGGCGCGGAACCGGCCCAGGTCGACGGCGGACGGCGCGACCACCAGCCGGTACCCGTCCTCGTCGAAGTCCACCGCCACGCCGTCGTCGCCGAACCGGCCGAGCCAGTCGCGCAGGCGCGACACCCCGGTGTGGACGGCGCCGCGCCCGACCCGGTCGCCCTGCCCCGCCCACACCAGCTCGACCAGCCGGGCCAGCGGCACCCGCTGCCCCTCGGCGGCGAGCAGGACCCCGAGCAGCGCTCTGAGCACGGGAGCGCGCGGCATGGGCACGGGAGCCCCGTCCGCCTCCACCCGCAGAGGGCCGAGCACGCCGAAATTCAAGATCATCCATTCCCACGCTCTCTGACGGAACGGTGCACCGCCCTTCGGCGACCACCGGGTTCTCGACGACCATCGGGCGTCGCGCCTCTCCGAACCGTGCGGGGAGAACGAGAGAAACGAAGCCCATCGACGTTTCCTCGGCATCATCGATTCGTGCCGTCCGGATTTCCCGGACATGAACGAACGCGGCAGGGCGGGCCCGCGGGTGAACCCGCCTTGCCGAATCGAGCGTGAATCCCCGGACGGCGCGGGTCGTCGCGACCGGCCCCCTCCCTGGCCGGACGGCTCCCGGTGATCGCCCTCCTCGCGGTCGCGGGCGTCCGGGCGGCCCGCGCGCGGCGGCGCGGCGCGCGCCCGGCCCTCCTGCCGCCGCTGGCCGAATCCGGCCATCAAGGCGCAGGCCAGGGACGCCCCGGTCACGTTCGAGCGGGGCGTCCCGACGGGCGGGCACATCGACGGTCGCGCCCGCGCCGGCCCGCGCTCCACGCGCGGGGTCGGCGAACGCGACATCGGGGTTCTCGTCGAACGGTGGACCACGCCCAAGCCCACACCACCCAGCGTCCGGATCGGCGACCTGTCCGGGCGGAGCCCGGCCTGGCCCACTTCGAATACCGTCGAATCGACACTAAGTCAATGACGAAAACGTCAGCCGACGCGTGAACGACGTGACCGGTGCGCAATCCCGTCGATCTTTCCCGTACGATGGCGCATTGGCTCGACGGGGGTCTCCTCAGGAGATGACAATAGGGGTCAACCTCCGGTTCGAGGCCACGCCCTCCCCCGCCGGATCCCGGTCACCAGGGGTGGCGCTCCAGGAAGTCGCCGACCTCCTCGGCGAACGTGTCGGGGGCGTCGGAGTAGAGCCAGTGGCCGCACCCGGGCACCTCGACCAGGGTCGTGCCCGGACGTTCGGCCACCATGCGCTCGGCGGTCGCCTCGGACAGCATGAACGTGTCGCCGCCCCGCATGAGGAGCGCCGGACGACCTCCCCCGGCGGACGCGCGCCACGCCTCCGAGTGGTCGCCGACGAGGGCCCTCTGGGACTCCATCAGCTCGCCGGTGTCGAACAGGAAGCCCCAGCCGTCGTCGAACTCGGCGGCGCTGTCCATGAAGTACGACGCGTCCGGGACGCCGCGCGCCTCGACGGCCTCGCGCAGCGCCTCGCGGGACGGGACGCGGCGGGGCCAGTCCGAGACGTCCAGGATGGGATACGTCTCGGGCTCGACGTTGAGGACGGTCATGTCGACGACGACCAACGCCGACACGAGGTCGGGGCGGCCGGCCGCCAGCAGGAACGCGACCGCGCCGCCCATCGAGTGCCCGAGGACGGCGACGGGCCCGCCGCCGAGCGCCTCGATGACCGCCGCGGCGTCCGCGGCGTAGGCGTCCGGCGTCAGCGCGCCCCCGTGGGCCGAGAGGCCGTGGGAGCGCAGGTCGGGGGCCACCACGCGGTACCGTCCGGCCAGCGCGGCGGCGAGCGGCGCGAAGATGCCGCCGTGGCCGAAGTGCCCGTGCAGCGCCAGCAGGGTCGGCCCGGGACCGCCGAAGTCCCGGACGACCAGGTCGATTCCGTCGTTCTCCACTCGTCGTTGTTCCATGCGTCCATGATCGCGAACGGGACGATCAGAGGTGACGGCATCGGGCGGGTTCGTCCCCCTCGCAGCGGCCCGGCCGCGGCCTCACAGGGGACGGACGGTCCGCTCGACGACCTCGACGGCGGCGTCCACCGCGCCGCGCACGTCGCCGTCCGGCGGGTACAGCAGGGACCGGCCGACGATCAGCCCGCGCACGTTCGGCGGACGCAGCGCGCGCCGCCACCCGTCGAGGACGGCCCGCCGGTCCCGCGAGACCTCGCCGCCGAGGATCAGCGCGGGCAGCGTCGTCGCCGCCATCACCCGGTCCATCTCCGGCACGACCGGCACCTTCAGCCAGGTCCGGGCCGAGGTCGCGCCCAGCGCGGACGCCACCGAGATCGCGCGGATCATCGCGTCCGGGGTGAGGACGTTGCGCAGGCGCCCCTCCTCACGGCGCGCGGAGAACGGCTCGACGACCGCCATCAGCCCGTGCCCGGCGAGCTGCGTCACGGCCCGCGCGCACGCCTCCAGCGTCGGCGCGGTCGCCGGGTCGGACTCGTCGATCCGCAGCAGCATCTTGCCGCCGTCCAGCCGGGACGTCGCGACCGACGCCGCGTCGTAGCCGGTGAACCGGTCGTCGGTCTCGAACGCCGACCCGGCCAGCCCGCCCCGGTTCATCGAGCCGAGCACCACCATCCCGTCCAGGACGCCGAGGAGCAGCAGGTCCTCGACGACGTCGGGGGTGCCGAGCACACCGTCCACGCCGGGCCGCGCCAGCGCCGCGCAGACCCGCGCCAGGTAGTCCGACCGGTCGGTCATCGCCCGCGGGTCGCCGCCGGCGCCGAGCACGCCGCGCCCCGGATGGTCGGCCGCGACGATCATCAGCCGCCCGGTCTCCCCCGCCGGCCGCGTCCGCCGCACCCGCGCCGCGGCCCGCTCGGCCACCGCCCCGGGGCTGCGCACCCGGACGGCGGTCAGCTCCGCGATCCGTTCCGCCCACTCGGTGGTCGCCAGCGTCACGGCCTCACCTCACGCCCGAAATGGAACGGTCTCACGAAGACCTTGTCACCCGGATCGGCCCCCGCCAACCCCCTGTTCCCCCTACCCACCACACGACACCCGCCGGGGGCGGGGTCGCGGTCAGGATCGGCGGAGGTCCGCGTGCGGGGCGTCCGGCGGGTCGGCGGGGAGGAGCTCGGCGGGCTCGGACGCGTCGGGGAGCCGCAGCTCGGTGAAGACGCGCTGCGCCTCCAGGAGGCAGTCCCTCGCCCGGCCGGTCTCGCCGAGCTCGCGGAGCGCCCAGCCGAGCTGGGTCAGCCCGCGCGCGTAGAAGTAGTCGTCCTCCTCGGTGGACGCGACGGTGCACGCCTCCTCGGCGTGGACGCGCGCCGCCTCGTGGTCGCCCACGTGGTTGCAGGCGCGGGCGAGCCAGCTCAGCGCGAGCGACTCCCAGTACCGTCCGCCGATCACCCGCAGGATCCGGACGCTCTCGCGGAAGGCGTCGAGGGCGGCGTCCTGACGGCCCGTCCACAGGTGGACGTTGCCGAGGTAGAGCAGGGCCCGCGCCTGGGCGCCCAGGTCGTTGATCTCATGGGCGAGCGCCAGGGCCCGCTCGCCGTCCTCGACGGCCTCCCCGGGACGCCCGTTGGCCAGCAGCGCGACGCCGCGCAGGGCGAGCGCGAACGACTCGCAGGCCGGGTTCCCGGTCGACCGGCTGAACCGGACGGCCTCGTCCAGCGACGCGAGCGCGCCCGGGAAGTCCCGCTCGGTGAGCTGCTCCCCGCCCAGGTGGTTCAGCACGTAGGGCAGCATGGCGTCGTCGCCGATCCCGCGGAGCAGCTCGACGGCGCGTCCGGTCAGGGGGAGCGCCTCGTCGACCAGGAACCGGCGGCTCACCGCGCCGCCCTCGAGGAACAGCGCGCGTCCCTCGGCGGCCGCGTCGCCGCGCTCCGCCGCCGCCCGCCCCAGCTTCCGCGCGCTGGTCTCGAGCCGGTCGATGCGGACGTTGTTGAACGCCAGCGGGGTGATGGCCATCAGCACGTCGGCGGGCAGCGCGATCGGGATCCCCGGCTCGCGGGACGCCTGCTCGATCGCGTCGAACAGGTCGCCCTGCGCGGTGTGGAACCAGACGACGGCCCGCCGCCGGTCGGCGAACTCCCGCCCGTCCGTCCGCGCCGGTGTCACGAGCCGGGGCAGCCGCTCGGCCGGGGACATGACGGGATGGGTGTTGCGCAGGGTGACCAGGTAGTACTCCAGCATCCGCACCAGCGCGGGGATCCGCTCCGCCTCCTCGGCCAGCTCCCGCCCGTACAGCCTGAGCAGGTCGTGGAAGCGGTACTCCCACTCCCCCGTCGAGGCCATCAGGCCGACGTCCGCCAGCGCCTCGCACAGGTCCTCCGCCTCGATCGGCGACCGGTCCAGCACGGCCGCGGCGACGTCGGGCGACACCGGCTGCGGGGCGACCGCGGCGAGCAGCCGCAGCGCGCGGGCCTGCTCGGGGACCAGCTGCCGGTAGCTCAGCTCGAAGCTCGCGCGGACGTCGAGGTCGCCCGTCCTCAGCCGCCGCAGCCGGTGGTGCTCGTCGTCCAGGCGACCGACGAGCGACGCGACGGTCCAGGCGGGGCGGGTGGCGAGCCGGGAGGCGGCGACGCGCACCGCGAGCGGCAGCTGACCGCAGAGCGCGGCCAGGTGCCGCACCGACTCCGGCTCGGCCCGCGCGCGCCCGGCGCCGATGATCCTGGTGAGCAGCTCGACCGCGTCGTCCTCGGAGAGGACGTCCAGGGTGACCCGGTGCGCGCCCGCGAGTTCGGGCAGCAGCGCGCGGCTGGTCAGCAGCGTCGCGCAGTGCGGCGATCCCGGGAGGAGCGCCTCCGCGTGGGCGTGGTCGCGGACGTTGTCGAGGAGCACCAGCATCGGCCGCTCCGCGAGGAGCGTCCGGTAGAGGGCGGCCCGGTGCGCCAGGGGGCCCGGGATGTCGGCCTCCGCGACGCCGAGCCGCCGCAGGAACTGGTCGAGGGCGTCCCCCGGGTCGAGCGGGCGGCTGTCGGCCCCGAGCAGGTCGATGTGCAGCTGCCCGCCCGGGAACGCCCCCTTGACCGCGTGCGCGGCCCGGATCGCCAGGCTCGTCTTGCCGACCCCGCCCATCCCGGTGATCAGGACGGGCCGCGCCGGCGCCGCGGTGAGCGCCGCCACGATGTCGCCCGTCTCCCGTTCCCGTCCGGTGAAGTCGGGAAGGACCGCAGGCAGATCCGCACAGACCGGGGCCGCCCCGACGCCACGCCCGCCATGAGCGGACGCGTCGCGGGCGGACGGTGCGTCAGGAGCGGTGGACGGAGGCGCGGGGGCGCTCGTGAGGATCTCGGTGTGGCGCCGGCGGAGGGCCGGGCCCGGTTCGAGGCCGAGGTCGTCGGCGAGGGCCCGCCGGGCGCGGTCGTAGGCGGCGAGCGCGGCGGCCGTCCGCCCCGCCTGGTGGTAGGCCGACATCAGGGCCGCGACCAGCCGTTCCTGATGGGGGTCGCGTCCGAGGGCGTCCTCCAGGCCGGGGATGGCCTCGTGCTCGCGTCCGCTCTCCACGAGCAGTTCGAGGTAGCGCGCGGTGGCCGCCTCGCGCTGTCCGGCCAGTGACTCGCGCGCCGCCTCGGCGTACGGCCCGGGGATCCCGGCCAGCGCCTCGCCCCGCCACAGGGCGAGCGCGTCGGCGAGGACGCGGGCCGCCGTCGCCGGGTCGGCCTCGGACGACGCGGCGGTGACGGCGTCGGAGAACGCCAGCGCGTCGACGTCGGCGCGTCCGGCGAGGAGGCGGTAGCCCGTGCGCGGACGGTGTTCCAGTAGCGTCGGCTCGCCCTTGCCGCGTCCCGGCTGAAGGGCCCTGCGCAGCCGGTAGACGTGGTTGGCGACGACCCGCTGCGGGCCGTCGGGCAGGCGGTCGCCGTAGAGCCCGTCGACGAGGGTCTGGACGGGGACGAACGTGCCGGGCGTCAGCGCGAGCATCGCCAGGACCGCCGTCTGCCCCGGGGATCCGGGCGCGACGGCCCGGCCGTCGACGGCGAGCCCGGTCGCGCCGAGCAGCCCGACGGCGAGCCGCGGAACCACGCCACCGAAAGCCGCGCCACCGGGAACCGCGCCTTGAGGAACCGTGCGACTGGGAACCGTGCGACCGGGAACCGCGGCGATCTCCTCCGTGGTCACTGTCGTGGCCCTCCTTCCGGAACGCCGATGTCGTCGGCGGGGTCGATGCCGAGCTCGGCGAGCTGCCGTCTCGCCTCGGCCAGATGCTCGTACGCCTCATCCGAGCCCGCGGCCTCCAGGGCCCCGCCGTACACGAACCGGGCGCGGGCCGCGTGGTGCGGCTGGCCGGACGCGCACGCGTCCTGCCAGGCGCGACGCGCCTGCCGGACCGCCGCGTCGTGCCGTCCGGCGGACGTGAGCGCCACGGCGAGGCGGTAGCGGACCGACAGGCAGAGGGAGTGCATGCCGCGCTCGTCCGCGCGCTCCAGAATCGCCTCGTAGGCGGCGATACCGGCGTGAAGGTCGCCGTTCCGGCACAGCAGGTCCGCCTCGGTCATCGACGCGATGGCCGAGAGGCGCGGATCGGACGTCCGGAACAGGCCCGCGAAGTGCCGGGCCCGGTCCGTCAGCCGCTCGGCGGGGACGGGCCGGGCCGGGTCCCCCGCGTCGACCACGAGCTCCTGCAGGGCCCCGCCCAGCGCGAGCAGCGAGTCGGGACGGGCCTCCCCCTCCAGCTCGCCGACGAGGGCGACGACCCGGCGCAGCATCGCGCGGGCGCCCGCCGGGTCGCCGGTCTCCCGGCGCGCCAGCGCGCCGTAGTGCAGGCAGAACAGGCCGAGGACGTGCCGGTGCCCGCCCGCGTTCCCGTCGAAGTCCGTCGTGCCGTCGCCGTCCGGGTCGAGTCCGTACAGCGTGAGGCACTCGTCCAGGAGGGCGCGGGCGCGCGCGAACCCTCCGGCGGACAGCTGCACCACCCCGGCGTTGTAGCTGGCCAGCGCGGCGCACCCGGCCAGGTCGACGCCTCCCGCCGTGGCCGCGCCGGGATGGTCGCGGAGGAGGGTCAGGGCGGCCTGGTGGAGGGCGTCGGCGGCCCCGGCGAACGGCCTGAGGCTCAGATGGTCGTCCAGGCTCGCCAGCAGGACCATGAAGTCCAGCGCGAGGCGGATCACGCGCGGGTCGCCGGTCGCGGCCGCCCGCCTGGCCAGCGACGACACCACCGCCTGGTGCCGCCGCACCCAGGCGGCCGCCGCCCCGTCGCCGGAGCCCAGCGTCACGCCCGGACGGCGCGAGCAGAGCACCGCGGGCGCGACCACCCGCACGATGTCCGGCCGGACGGACGCCAGCGCGTCGAGCATCATCGCGCCCAGCAGGTCCAGGGCGGCGCTGATCGCGGCGGTCAGCTCCGTCCCGGTCAGCAACTCGTCCGCCTTGCCCCGCGCATGGACGGCGACGAGCTCATGAATGCCGTACTCGAGGACACCCCGCTCGTGAACGCCGTGCTCGTGAACGCCGGGGCGGCCCGACGCGCGCGGCTGCATCAGGGCGGCCTCCGCCAGTTCCGCCAGCAGCCGCCCGGCCTCGTCCCCGGGCAGGCCGAGGACGGCGGCGGCGGACGGGACCCGCCAGCCGGTGGGATCCACCGCGGCCAGCGTCACCAGGGCCTTCGCCTGAGGGACGGTCAGCTGCGCGAACGACGCCTCCAGAGCCCCGGCGACGGCCAGGTCGCCCGCCTTCAGCTCACCCATGAGCCGGGCGCGGTCGGCGAGCCGCGCGACCATCGACGACACCGTCCAGGCGGGCCTGCCCGCCAGCCGGGCGGCGGCGATCCGCAGCGCGAGCGGCAGATGGCCGCACAGCGACGCCAGCGACGCCACCTGGTCGGGCTGGGCCTCGGCGCGGGCCCGGCCGATGACCGCCGTCACCAGCGCGGCCGACTCGTCCGCGGAGAACTCCCCGAGGCGGATCCGGACCGTCGCTCCGGCGGACGGCAGGGGCCCGCGCGAGGTGACGATCCACGCCGACCCCGGGACGGCGGGCAGCAGCGGGGCGACCTGCGCGTCGTCCGCCGCGTCGTCCAGGACGACCAGCGCGTCCCGGCCCGCGAGGACGGTCCGCAGCAGCGCCGTCCGGTCCGGGACGCCGTCGGGAACCCGGTCGGCGGGGACGCCGAGGGAGACGAGCCAGCCGTCCAGGACGGCCCCCGGGTCCACCGGCCCGTCGACCGTCCGCAGCGAGGCGTACAGCATCCCGCCCGGGAAGCGCGCCCCCTCCCCAGCGGCGGCCGCCTGGGCGACGCGCAGGGCCAGGGACGTCTTGCCGATGCCGCCCAGGCCGCTGATGACCACCCCGCCGCCCGCCGTGACGGCCGCCAGGGCCGTCGCGAGCTCGTCGGCCCGTCCGGTGAAGTCGGCGGGCGCCGCCGGCACCTGCATCGGTACGCGGCGCACGCTGACCGGCGGCCGGACGACCGCCTCACCCACGGGCGGGAGGAGCGCCGCGTCGCCCGCGAGGATCGCGGCGTGCAGGTCCCGCAGCCGCCGCCCCGGCTCGACGCCCAGCTCCTCGGCCAGGACGCGGCGGGCGTCCGCGAACGCGGCCAGGGCGTCGGCGGTGCGGCCCGAACGGTACAGCGCCAGCATCAGCACGGCGTGCAGGCGTTCGCGGTACGGATGGGCGGCCACCTCGGCCGTGACGGCCGGGACCAGCTCCGCGTGACGCCCGGCCGCGAGCATCAGCTCCCCGTGGAGTTCGCGGAGACCGGCGCGCGCCTCGGCCAGGGCGTCCCGGTGGGCCCGGGCGAGCGGCGCGTCCAGGCCGCTCAGCGCGAGGGGGCCGCGCCACAGGCCGAGCGCCCGCTCCACGACGTCCAGCGCCTCATCGGGACGCCGTCCTGGGTCGCGCGCCTCGGCGGCCAGCGCCATGAAGGCGAGCGCGTCCACGTCGGCGGCGCGGACGGCGAGCCGGTATCCGCCCGGGCCACCGGACTCGATCAGCGACGGCTCCCCCGCGCCACCGCCCCGGCCCCGCCTCCGCCCGGGTTCGAGCACGCCCCGCAGCCGGTACACGCAGTTCGCGACCACCTCACGCGCCGACGGCGGCGGATCGGCGGGGTAGAGCCCGGCGATGAGCTCCTCGACCGACACCGTCGCCCCGGCCCGCATGGCCAGCGCCGCCAGGACCGTCTGGACGCCGCCACCGCCGGGAGGGACGGTCTCGACGGCCCCGCCGTTCTCCCGCGTCACGGTGACGGGCCCGAGGAGGCCGATCCGCACGTCCGCTCGTGGGCGCGCCACATCGACCGCCATGACGCACCTCCGCCCCCGACAGGCGTCCTCGCCTGTGCCCCCGTCGGGCGGATTCTAGACAGAAGCTGACATGGTCACCGAACCCCGCCCGCACCCGACGGCCACCGCCGCGCCCTCCCCCAGGTCATCGCGCACGGCGCCGGCCTCCTCCGTCCCACCGGCCCGGACGGCCACACCGCGGCCGCCGCCCGCACGAACGTCCCGCCGTCCCCGGCGCCGGGCCGGACGTCCGAGGCCCGCGCCAGCGCGGCACGACGCTCGGCCCAGGTGTCGGTCCGCTCGGCGAGCCCCCGCGCGAGCAGCCGCAGCAGGCCGGGATAGCGATAGCGCCCGGGGACGGGCGAGTCCAGCATGCCGAGGTCGACGAGCTCCTCGGCCAGGTCCTCGGCCCGGTCCGCGTCCGTCCCGAGGAGCGCCGCGGCGACGTCCCGGGTGACCGCGCCGCCCCCGGCCAGGGCGAGCAGGCGGAACGCGCGGGCCTGCTCGCCGTCCAGCCGGTCGTAGCCGCGCCGGAGCGTCTCCTCCACGGCCGGGGCCCCCCGGGAGAGCTCGGCGAGCCGCCCCCGCTCGCCCGCCAGCGCGGACACCAGCGCCCCGACGCCGCCG
>NZ_RFFG01000084.1 GCF_003696215.1 Actinomadura harenae
CCGGGGCCGCCGCCGAGGCCGCCGCCACCGCCACCGAACCCGCCGGGGCCGCCGCCGAGGCCGCCGCCGCCACCGCCTCCGCCGCCGCCCGGTCCCATGTTGGACGGGTCGAACGACGAGAGGTTGGTCTTGTGGTTCGGGTTGTTATTGAACGGGTTGTTGCTGTCCTGGTTCCAGGGGTAGTTGCTGTGGTTGTTCTTGGTCGGGTCCTGCCACGGGTTGGTGGTGTTGTGCTTCGGGTCGAACGGGTTGTTGTGATCCTGCGGGAGGTTGCTGCTCGGGTGGAAGCTCTTGCTCGGGTCCGAGTTCGGGAAGTTGCTGTGCGGACCGCCGCCCAGCCCACCCGGACCGCCGCCCGGACCGCCACCGGGGTGGAAGCCGCCCGGCCCACCACCGGGACCGCCGCCGGGACCGCTACCGGGGTACTTGGGCGGGTCGTCGCCGTAACCACCGCGGCCGTCTCCGGGAAGGTCCTTGTCGATCTTGAGGGGGTGGTTGTTGAACGCCTCGCCCATCCGCTTGCTGAAGCGGTTCATCAGGTCGCGGGCGTTGTCGTCGTCCCCACCCGTGTGGATGAAGCCGTCCGACATGTCCTCGCCGGCGGTCTTGTACCAGCTGAGGATCGAGCTGCCGTACCAGTTGTAGAGCTCGGCGTTGGTGTGGCTGTTGTCCGACAGCGTGCCGGCCGTGCCGTGCACCTTGCCCATCTGGTCCAGCGCCTTCTGGGCGGAGTCGCCCTCCCAGTGCTGGATCAGGCGCGGCCTGAAGTTGTTCGCCAGTTCCTTGGTCATCTCCGCCAGGACGTCGGAGGCGTCCTTGTACGACGTCGCGGCGTGGTTGACCGGGTCTGGGTTGACCTTCTTCAGTTGACCCTTGATCGAGTCGAAGTCCTGGTCCGAGAAGTCCTGGCTCGACCAGGCCTTCCCGTCCCGGATCGGGAACGACCCCTTGTTGTCAGTCATTGGTTAGCGTCTCCCGGTCTCAGGCTCACGTCAGGTTCGGGGTGCCGCTGGTGTCGACCTGTCCCACCTGCTTCTTGGTGGTGTCGTGCGCCTGCTCGTAGGCGTCCGCGGCCGCGTTCAGCTTTCCGATGACGCCCTTGTACGAGCCGACGATGTCGCTGATGTACTGCCCGAAACCGGTCTTCGACTGGTTGACCAGGTCGACGAAGTCCTGGGAGCCCTTGATGTTGCCCAGGTGCTCGGTGGAGACCGAGATCCCCTGGACGGCGTTCAGCTTCTGCTGCCAGACATCGAGCTTGTACTGCATGTCGCGGGCGATGCCGCGCAGCTCCTCCGGGTCGACCTTGTAGCCGGGCTGAGCGTCGGCCTTCCAGGTGCGGTCCGGGTCCTCCCGCGGGAGCTTGTGGTCGGCGTCGCCGGGGTGCCCGGCGTGCATGCCCGGACCGTATTTGTAGAAGTACTCGCGCTGCTGGTACTCGGGCAGCGCGTCGAACTCCTTCTGAGTCAGCCCGTGCTGTTCCTTCGGCTGCGCGTACTCGCCGTAGCCGACCATGTAGGTGTGGTCGACCTGCGCGAGCTGACTAGGGGTCAGGTGGTATTTGCTCATTGCTGGTTCTCCTGGCGACGGAGCGTCACGGCCCTGAAACCGGCCGCGTCGGCGCGGGCCGGACCAACCGTGAGAACAGCTGGGAACAGCCCGCGCACGACGCGGCCGGAAGAAGCAGCAGGCCGCGTCAGCCGGCCCAGATGCCCTGGTTCTTGCGCTCGGCGGCGCTGTAGTTGGAGTGCGCCTCGCCGATGACGACGCCGAGCTGGTTGAGGACGGTGCCGATGTGCTGCGCGGCGGCGTCCCACTGGCGCTTGGCGTCCCAGTACGCCTGGACGGCGTCGCCCTCCCACTGCTGGAGGTGCTTCTCGAGCTCCTTCTCCAGGTCCTGGAGCTCGTCGACCAGAGCACGGTAGGTGAGACTGAAGTCGGCCTGCGCCTGCTGGAGCGTGCCGAAATTGGCCTTGGTGTAGCTGTCGCTCACGATGGGTTTCCTTCGAGGGGTCGGAGACCTGTCTGGACTGTGGGTTCCGAGAGGATCAGCCGCCGTTGAGCAGCGCGTTGATCTTGTTGACCGCGTCGTTCTGCTCCTGCTCGGTGCTCTCGTACTGGATCTTGGTGTGCGAGAGCTTCTGGTGCATGCCGTCGAGGGCGGTCCGCACCTTGTTCATGTCGGTCTGGAAGTCGTTGAAGACCTTGTCGAAGGAAACCGAGGCGTTACCCGCCCAGCCGCTCATGAGGTTGCTCTTGTGCCCCTCGAGCTGGCTCTGCAGGCCCTTGATGAGGTTGGCGGAGTCCTCGATACGAGTCGCCGCCTGGGCCATTGCTGATCTGTCGACTGCGGACTGGCCGGCCACAGTGTCACCTCCAGGTTGGGGAGCTGTCCTGACACCGCGTCACAGGCTCATGCTGGCCGCACCGTGGTGGGCGCCCCTCCGCATCGCCCCCGTCATCGGACGGGGAGATGCGCCCTGTGACCCGAAATGTCAGCGATCATATTGGTTTTCCTGTCAAGGTGTCGACGCATCCGACGATCATCCGGATCCCTCTCATCGACTGTGATTCAGGTCACATGACCCGCCCCTTCGCCGTCAACGCCCCAAACCCAAAGATCAGGGGCATTTCGGGCGAACGGAAGATGTGCGCCGGGAGTGGCCGGATGCGGACGGCCGCCGCCTCAGAGGAACCTGAGGTCGGCGGCCGCTCGTTGGAATCCGGTCGTCGGAGGGCACGGACGAGGACGGACGGGTCAGCCGCCCGCCGTCGGGATCGGGTTGCGGGCCTTCGCCGGGTCGAGCGCCGGGCCGGACGGGATCAGGTGGATCACCGAGGACGGCACCGGGGCCGCCTTGCCCGCGTCGTAGCCGAGCTTCTTCGCGACGTCCGCCGACGGCAGCGCGAAGCGGATGCCCTGGTCGTTCACCAGCGACAGCGAGCCCGAGCCGGACGCCTGCCCGCCGCCACCGGACTCGCCGCTGCCCGGCACGAGGCTCATCAGCGCGGCCCCGCCCGGCGGCAGGACGACCTGGTCCACGGAGTTCGACGCCCCGGCCGACCCCGCGCCCAGCGTCGCCGAGGACGGCGCCGGAAGCGTCCCGCCCATGGTCAGCTGCGCCGCGGACGACCCCGTCGGGAACACCGCGCACAGCGGCGCGGAGGTGTCCCACGTGGCGAACTTCGGCAGCGTCGGCGGCAGGGTGCTGTCCATCAGCTTCCGCGAGCCGAGGGCCTGCTGCGCGGACGCGGCGTCCACCTCGATCGAGGCGGCGCGCTGGCCCGGGTAGGCCAGCAGCGTGTCCGGGGAGCGCAGGAGCAGCTGGGCCTGCGTCTCGCTGATCTGCGCGAGGCCGTCGCCCATCAGGACGTACCAGAGCGGACGGTCGCCGGTGTCGGCCTTGAAGATCTGGCCGACCCGCGCGGGACGTCCGCCCGGTCCCTGGCGCGCCGTGCCACGGCCCTGGACGTCCGGTGCGCCGAAGTTGCCTCCGGAGGGCATCGCGTTCAGCCACGCGGGCGGCACCTCGACCGCGTCCGGGCCGCCGGTGATGGCGGTGACCTGCCCCTGCGGGACGGTCAGCTGCATCCGGTGGTCCTTCCAGATCACCCAGCCCTGCCCGCCGGACTTCACCACGACCGCCTCGTTGTCGGCGAGCCGGCGGCCGCCGACGTCCCGTCCGGCGGCGAGGGCGGTGAACTGGCGGCGGACGCCGTTGGTGCCCGCGGCCTCGCGGACGCACACCGACCAGGGGCCGCGGATGAGCTGCTTGGTGTCGGGCAGCGAGTCGGGGGCGCCGACGATCCCGATCATCGGCCCGCGCTCGAAGCTCCGCAGCGACCTGCGCGAGACCGAGCGCGTCTGCGGCTTGTCCTCGTTGAGCGCGAGCATCGCCGAGGCGTAGTTGGCGACCGGGAACATCTTGCGCGTGTTCGCGTCGTAGATGTACTTGGTCCCGGTCTCCTTCTCGATGATGAGCTTGCCGGGCTGGTCGAGGCCCTTCGCGCCGCCGGGCTGGAGCACGCCCCAGATGCCGAACACGGCGGCGACCAGCAGCGCGACCATGACGCCGGCGAACGCGCCGACCGCGTGGCGGCGCATCGGGGACTCGGCGATGTCGGGTTCGCCCTGGAGCAGCGCGAGCCCGACCCGCTGGGTCATCAGCCGGTGGGCCTGGTAGAGGTCGCGGCGGTTCTGCATCGCGGCGTCACCCCGCCAGGCCGCGGATGCGGCCGTAGATGTCCAGCGCGGCCAGGGCCAGCGGGATCAGCGAGATCACCACGATGATGTCGAAGATGTCGCCGGCCCGGCCCCAGAACGGGGACGGCCGGTGGCCCGGCAGCCAGATCGAGACGCCGACCACGATGCCGACGACGACGAGCAGCGGCAGCAGCCCGGTCGCGAGCATGACGAGCTGCGAGTCGCCGCGCCAGGCGGTGCCGACCTCCAGGAGGCCGAGGCCGGTGAACCCGGCGACGAGCATCCAGGACCGCTGCGTGACGCCGCGGAACACCCGGCTGCGCAGCAGCAGCGACACCGACATCGCGCCGATCGTCGCGGCGGGCGCCCAGCCGGGCGCGGTGGCCAGGAAGACCATCCCGCCGACGGCCGAGAGCGCGACGCCCGCGATCAGGCCTGTCGCGAACCGGTCGGCGATGCCGGTGCGGGCGAGCACCTGGCGTCCGTCCACGGTCTCGGTGTCGCGGCGCAGGTCCTCCGCGCTCGCCGGGACGGGCGGCAGCGGCATCCGCGCCAGCTTGAACGCCAGCGACGGAACGGCCGGTGTGAGCATCATCACGACCACGGCGGCGCAGGCGGCGAGGCCCGCGGGCGCCAGTCCCCCGACGGCGAACTCGACGCCGGACGCCACGGCTCCCGCGATCGCGGCGACCGTGACGCCGAGGAACGTCGCCAGGCCGTCCGCGACCGCGAACATCGCGATCACCGAGACCAGGGCCATCACACCGAACCCGGCGAGCATGTGGGGCGCGCCGAGGTCGAGCAGCGAGGTGTGCGGGCGGGCCGGCGCGAGCAGGCCCGCGACGAACGCGTGCGGCAGGGCCGCGTAGCCGAGGATCATCCCGGCGCCGGAGTCGGCGAACGCGCGCGACAGCGCGGCGGCCGCGACCACGGTGACCACCGCGATCAGGCCCGCGGCGGCCGCGGGCGCGATCCACGGCGGCCCGGACATCACGATGACGAACGCGCCGACCACCAGCGCGGCCGCGGCCGCGCCGAGGCCGAAGCGCCGCGTGGACGCGGGCCGCCAGCGGTCGGAACGTTCCTTCATGCCCTCCGCGATGACGTCGGCGACGTCGTCGAACGACATCTCCGGAAGCTGCGCCATGCGGGGGCGGAAGTACAGGATCTCGCCGTCGCGGACGCCGAGGTTGCTCAGCGTCTGGGCGGCGTCGAAGGCGCCTTCGTCGAGGCGCTGCAGCACCCAGCCGGAGTGGGCGAGCCCGGCGTCCGCCAGGTTCTCCCCGGCCGCGCGCAGCAGGGTGGGCAGCATGTGCGCCAGGGGCACGTCCGCCGGCAACGAGACGTCGATCCGCCTCCGTGGCGCGACGATCGTCACCCTGCACAGTTCGGTTGTGGCGGGGGAATTCACTGGGCTCCCGTCCTCCGGATCGTCGGATCGAACGCGAAGCCTAGGATGTTGTGTCCCAATACGCTAAATCAACCACTGACCGGCAGTAACCCTGAACACACACGTAACACCCTCGGGGTCGACCAGATACCGATATTGGTCCCTGCCGGAACCAAACCACCCGCAACCGCATCAGAGTCGCGCCTGACCCGCGCCCGACGCCGAACCGCCCCCCGAGCCCGCCCCCCCGATCCCGAACCCGCCCCCGATCCCGAACCGACCCCGCGCCCGACCCGAGCCTGCCGCCACCGGCGCATCCGTGGAGGGAACTCCCAGGTGAGCACGATCCTCGTCCGACGCAAGGAACGCAGGCAGCCGCCCCCGGCACCCAAGGGCGAGCTGCTGCTGGAGTCGCCGCCCGAGCTGCCCGAGCAGCAGAGCGGCGGCATGCAGGCGGTCCTGACCTTCCTGCCGATGGCCGTGATGCCGCTGATGATGGGGCTGATGCTGCTCGGCGGCAACAGCCGCGGCCCGATGGCGGCGATCAGCTCCGGCGGCATGGGCCTGGCCATGCTCGGCATGCTGGTCGGCCAGCTGACCCGGGGGTCCGGCGAGCGCAAGTTCAAGCTGAACGGCGCCCGCCGCGACTACTTCCGCTACCTGTCGCAGGCGCGCCGCAAGGTCCGGCGGGCCGCCGACCAGCAGCGCGAGTCGCTGGAGTGGAACAGCCCGTCGCCCGACTCGCTCTGGTCGCTGGTGATGAGCGCCCGGATCTGGGAGCGGCGTCCCACCGACCCCGACTTCGGCAACGTGCGGATCGGCGCGGGCCCGCAGAAGCTGGCCGTCCAGCTGATCCCGCCGGAGACCAAGCCGATCGAGGACCTGGAGCCGATGACGGCGGGCGCGCTGCGCCGGTTCGTCCGGGCGCACTCGACCGTGCCGAACCTGCCGGTCGCGGTGTCGCTGCCGTCATTCTCCCGGATCCTGCCCGCCGGGGACGTCGAGGCGGTGCGCGGCATGATCCGGGCGATGATCGCCCAGCTGTGCGCGTTCCACTCGCCCGACGACATGCGGGTCAGCGTGTGCGCGTCACCGCAGGCGATGGCGCACTGGGACTTCGTCAAGTGGTTGCCGCACTCGATGCACCCGCAGGTCACGGACGCGGCGGGCCCCGTCCGGCTGATGGCGAACACGCTGACCGAGCTCGAGGCGATGCTCGCGTTCGAGGTGAAGGACCGGCCGCGGTTCACGCCCGGCCTGTCCCAGAACGACCTGCCGTACCACATCGTCATCGTGGACGGCGGCGCCGTCACCCCCGACTCGCAGATCGGCGCGGACGGCATCGAGGGCGTCTGCGTCATCGACATCTCGGGCCACGTCGCGCACACCGCCGACAACACGATGCTCCGGCTGCGGGTCGCGCCGGACAAGATGGCGATGCTGCGCCGCGACCGCACCGGCAAGGACGTCCCGACACTGCTCGGCCACCCGGACGCGTTCACCTACGTCCAGGCGGACGGCCTGGCCCGGCAGCTCGCGCCGCTGCGCGCGTCGGCGGCCGCGGGCGGCACCGAGCTGGACGCGCTGTCCCAGGCGATGACCCTGACCCGGCTGCTGAACGTCGGCGACGCGGCCCGGCTGGACGTCGCGCAGGCGTGGCGTCCGCGCGCGCCGCGCAACCGGCTGCGCGTGCCGATCGGCGTGGACGCCGAGGGCCGTCCGGTCGAGCTGGACATCAAGGAGGCCGCGCAGGGCGGTTTCGGTCCGCACGGCCTGTGCATCGGCGCGACCGGTGCGGGTAAGTCGGAGCTGCTGCGCACCCTGGTCCTCGGCCTGGTCATGACGCACTCCTCCGAGGTCCTGAACTTCGTCCTGGTCGACTTCAAGGGCGGCGCGACCTTCCTCGGCATGGACGGCCTCCAGCACGTCTCGGCCATCATCACCAACCTCGAAGACGAACTCCCCCTCGTCGACCGCATGTACGACGCCCTCCACGGCGAGATGGTCCGACGCCAGGAATGGCTCCGCGCCGCAGGCAACTACGCCTCACTCCGCGACTACGAGAAGGCCCGCGAACAAGGCGCCCCCCTCAAACCCATGCCCACCCTGTTCGTCGTCCTCGACGAATTCTCCGAACTCCTCTCCGCCAAACCCGACTTCGCCGAACTCTTCGTCATGATCGGACGACTCGGACGATCCCTCGGCGTCCACCTCCTCCTCGCCTCCCAACGCCTCGAAGAGGGCAAACTCCGCGGCCTCGACACCCACCTGTCCTACCGCATCGGCCTCCGCACCTTCTCCGCCATGGAATCCCGCGTCGTCCTCGGCGTCCCCGACGCCTACGAGCTGCCGCAGGCCCCCGGTAACGGTTACCTGAAGGTCGGAACCGACACGATGACCCGGTTCCGCGCCGCGTACGTGTCGGGCCCGTACAGCCCGGACGAGGCCGCGCCCCAGCAGCAGGACGGCGGCGGTCCGCGCCAGGTCGCGCAGATCGTCCCGTTCACCCCGACCTACGTCCAGCCGCAGATGCTGGAGGCCCCTCAGGAGCAGGTCAAGAAGGAGGACGAGGGCCCGCAGATCAGCATGTTCGACATGGTGGTGAAGCAGCTGGCCGGGAACGGCCCGCCGCCGCACCCGATCTGGCTGCCGCCGCTGGACGAGTCGTCCTCGCTGGACTCCAGCCTCCCGAACCTCCAGGCGACCCCGGAGCTCGGCTACACCACCGCCGGGTGGGAGGGCCGCGGACGGCTGCACGCGTTCGCGGGCATCGTCGACCGCCCGTTCGACCAGCGGCGCGACCCGATGTGGCTCGACCTGTCCGGCGCGGCCGGCCATGTCGGCGTCGCGGGTTCGCCGCAGGCCGGCAAGTCCACCCTGCTGCGGACGCTGATCACGTCCCTGTCGCTGATGCACACGCCGCAGGAGGTCCAGTTCTACATCCTGGACTTCGGCGGTGGCTCGATGGCGTCGCTGACCGACCTGCCGCACGTCGGCGGCATCGCGTCCCGTCTCGACCCGGACCGCGTCCGCCGGACGGTCGCCGAGGTCGCGGGCCTGCTGGAGTCCCGCGAGCGGATGTTCACCGAGCGCGGCATCGAGTCGATCGCCGCGTACCGCAAGCTGCGCGCCGAGGGACAGATCCCCGGCGACGGCTTCGGCGACGTGTTCCTGGTCGTCGACAACTGGCTGACCGTCCGGTCGGAGTTCGAGGCGGTCGAGTCCACGATCACCGACCTGGCCGGACGCGGTCTCGGTTACGGCATCCACATCATGGCCTCGACGAACAAGTGGTCGGAGTTCCGGATGACCATCCGGGACCTGTTCCAGACCAAGCTGGAACTGAAGCTCGGTGACCCGTACGAGTCCGAGATGGACCGCAAGCTCGCCGCGAACGTCCCCGAGGGACGCCCCGGACGCGGCGTCACCCGCGAGGGCCTGCACTTCCTCGGCGCCCTGCCGCGCGTCGACGGCGGGACGTCCGCCGACGACCTGTCCGCCGGCGTGAAGCACCTGGTCGACACCGTGAACGCGTCCTGGCAGGGACGTCCGGGCGCGCCGCAGGTCCGGATGCTGCCGGACGAGCTGCCGCTGACCCAGCTGCCGCAGGTCACCGAGACGGGCAAGCGCGTCCCGATCGGCATCGACGAGGACACCCTGACCCCCGTCCTGCTGGACTTCGAGGCCGACCCGCACTTCGTCATGCTCGGCGACAACGAGTGCGGCAAGTCGAACCTGCTGCGCGTCCTGGTCGACTCGATCTGCGAGCGGTACACCCCGGCCGAGGCGCGGATCATCATGCTCGACTACCGCCGCGCCCTGCTCGACTCGGCCGAGCGCGAGCACGTCATCGGGTACGCCGCGTCCTCGACGGCCGCGGCGGGCCTGATGAAGGACACCAACGGCGCCCTGGTCAACCGGCTCCCCCCGTCCGACCTGACGCCGGAGCAGCTGCGGAACCGGTCCTGGTGGTCCGGCTCGGAGCTGTTCCTCATCGTGGACGACTACGACCTGGTCGCCACGCCGTCCGGCAACCCGCTGGCCGCGCTCGCCGAGCTCCTGCCGCAGGCCCGCGACATCGGCATGCACCTGATCCTGTCCCGCACCATGGGCGGATCCGGCCGCGCCATGTTCGACCCGGTCCTGCAGCGCCTGAAGGACATGGCCAGCCCGGCGCTGATCATGTCCGGCAACAAGGACGAGGGCAACCTGTTCGACGTCCGCCCGCAGCCCCTCGCCAAGGGCCGGGGCACCCACGTCGACCGCCGCGCCGGCAAGCGCCTCATCCAAACCGCCTTCCACCCCTCGACCCCCCGAGAGTCCTGACCGCAGGAAAGCGAGAGGCCCCGCACCGTCCGAACGGTGCGGGGCCTCTCGCTTCCTGCCGGAGCGCGGGCGGAGCCCGTCAGTCCTCGGCGACCTCCTGGGGGACGCGGGCCTTGGTGGGGCGCCAGCCGCGCCTGCGGCCGACCGGGATCACCGCGCCGCCGAAGGCGACCACGAGCGCGACGCCGACGGAGCCGCCCGCGACGCCCATCGCGATGTTGCGGGTGCGGTGGTCGGTCGGCGGGACGGGCGCGATGCTCACCGCTCCCGTGAGGCTCGCCTTGGCCTTCCTCTGGCTCGGCTTGGCGTTCGGGTCGACCAGCGCGGTCACGGCCTGAAGCGGATTGATCATGCCGAAGCCGCTGCCGGTGCCGATGCTGCCCTCGGCGGTGATCTCCATCCGGTTGATCACCTGCTGGTAGGTGAGGCGCGGGTGCCGGGCGCGGACGAGCGCCGCGACCCCGGCCGCGTAGGGCGCGCCGAAGCTGGTGCCGTCCAGGGTGCCGACCGCGTACCCCTTGCCGAAGATGGACGTGACGCCCTGCCCCGGGGCCGAGACGTCGATGCGGGACCTGATGTTGGAGAAGTTCGAGATCGAGCCCTGGGCGTCCACCGCGGCGACCGACAGCACCCCGGGATAGTCGGCGGGATAGGCGGGCAGGGCCTTGGACTGGTCCTTGGCGTTGCCCGCCGCCGCGACGATCAGCACGTCCTTGGCCTGCGCGTACCGGACCGCATCACCCAGCCAGGGCGTCTTCGGCGAGTCCGCCGACACGTTGATCACGCGCGCGCCCTTGTCCACCGACCATTTGATCGCGTTGGCGAGGTTCTTGTCGTTGTCGGACGACTCGGACGATGTGAACTTGGCGTCCAGCAGCTGGACGTCCGGGACGACTCCGAAGAACGGCACGTTCTTGTTGCGCATGTCCGTCGCCGCGATGATGCCCGCGATCGGAGTGCCGTGCCCCGGGCAGTCGCGCACGCTGCCGTCGTCCGCGCCCATCTTGGCGACGACCTTGCCGCGCAGCTGCGGATTCCGGGTCTCGATGCCGCTGTCCACGACCGCGACCTTGATCCCGTTGCCCTTGGTGACGGCCCAGACCTTCTCGAAGTCGAGCCGTGCCTGCGCCCAGGGCTGCTGGGTGATCGCGGACGCCGGGGCGCCCACCGGCGGGTTGTCGCACCGCGCCGGGGCCTGCGTCGGCTTGTCCGAGGGCTTGTCCGAGGGCTTGTCGGAAGGCTTGTCCGACGGCTTGTGGGTCGGCTTCGTCGTGGGCTTGTGCGTCGTCGGCTTGTGCGTGGGGCTGGGCGCGGCCTGCGGCTGGGCGGCCACGGCCGGGACCGCTGCCAGCACCGACGCCAGGGTCAGTCCCGAGACTCCGGCGACCACTCCCGGCCTCATGCCCGGTACGCGCATTCTTCGTCCTCCCGCAGGCACCACAGTCCGGCTGGACCCGTACATTACCGACAATCATCGGACGTCCCGACCCGCCCGCCGGTGCCGTCCGATCCCGTCCTCTCGCCACCGCCGGACGCGCGGAACCCCCGACCTGCGCCGATCCGGCGGCCGGATCGGCGCCTGCGGGGCGGGAACGGCGGAACCCCGCCGGGCCTTGGGCCTGGCGGGGTTCCGGAGGGACTGTCGTGCGGGTGCGTCAGATGGTCACCTCGAGGGCGGCCACCTCGCCGGTCCGGGCGGAGACGGAGCGGTCGACGCTCACGCCGCCCGCGGCGAGGACGCGGACCGTCCAGTCGCCGTCGGCCGCGAAGAAGCGGAACACGCCCTCGTCGCCGGTCACGACCTCGGCGGTGAACTCACCGGTGGAGTCGAGCAGGCGGGCGTAGGCGCTGGACACGGGCTGGCCGTCGCGGACGACGGTGCCCTGGATCACGGCCTCGTTGGCAAGGTCGACGGTCGCAGGAAGGTGCGCCGTCTGCGCGGGCGCTGCGCAACCCTGGGTCATCGGAGTCCTCCTTCTCCGCCTGGCACGGCGGACGGTTCTACCAGGTGGGGCAGGGGTCGGGTACTGCGGAGACTACTTGGCGTCGCCGAGCTCGATCGGCACGCCGACGAGCGAGCCGTACTCGGTCCAGGAGCCGTCGTAGTTCTTCACGTCCGGCAGGCCGAGCAGCTCGTGCAGGGCGAACCAGGTGTGGGACGAGCGCTCGCCGATGCGGCAGTAGGCGATCGTGGCCTTGCCGAGGTCGACGCCGGCGGCGGTGTACAGCGCGCGCAGGTCGTCGTCGGACTTGAACGTGCCGTCGTCGTTGGCCGCCTTGGACCACGGGATCGAGCGCGCGGTCGGGACGTGCCCGGCCCGCTGCGCCTGCTCCTGCGGCAGGTGCGCCGGAGCGAGCAGCTTGCCGGAGAACTCGTCGGGCGAGCGGACGTCGATGAGGTTCTTCGCGCCGATCGCGTCGACGACCTCGTCGCGGAACGCGCGGATCGCGAGGTCCTGCTCCTGGGCCTGGTACTGCGTGGCCGGACGCGACGGGACGTCCACGACCAGCTCGCGGGAGTCGAGCTCCCACTTCTTGCGGCCGCCGTCGAGGAGCTTGACGTCGCCGTGGCCGTACAGCTTGAAGTACCAGTAGGCGTAGGCGGCGAACCAGTTGTTGTTGCCGCCGTAGAGGATGACGGTGTCGCCGTTGGCGATGCCCTTGCTGGACAGCAGTTCCTCGAAGCCCTGCCGGTCGACGAAGTCGCGGCGGACCGGGTCCTGCAGCTCCGTCTTCCAGTCGATCTTCACGGCGCCACGGATGTGGCCCTTGTCGTAGGCGGACACGTCCTCGTCGACCTCGACCAGGACGAGACCGGGGTCGTCGAGGTGGGCCTCGGCCCACGTGGCGTCCACCAGGACGTCTGAGCGGCTCATGCGGGAACCTCCCTGTCGGAGCGATTCTTCGGTTGCAGGCGGCGGATCAGCAGGTACATCTCGCAGCCGAGGCAGAGCCCGAACATCGCGTTCAGGAACGCCGCCGCCAGCGCGAGGGCCGTGGCACCGAGCGCGAGCCAGGGGATGTCCAACGCGAATCCGACCGTCCCCACCAGGGCGAACACCAGTCCGACACCCTGCGCGAAGCGGGGCGGGGACTCAGGTTCGAGATCTCCGGGAGGAGCCATGTGCGGCCGGACGAGCGCCTTGAACACCATCCCGTACGGGGCGAACCGCAGACCGAGGAGGGCGCCGAGGGCGAAGACCAGGGTCTGAGCGGCGAGCAGTGCCCCGCTTCCCGTGACCAGGACCACCACGAGGACGACCGAGGTGAGGACGGCGGAGAACCGTTGCCCTCGCGGGTCGACCTGCATCAGGGGCTCCCGGAACCGGGGAAAGCGTGCGTACGAGCGGTGTTCTGAACAACCGGGGTTGGATACGGCTCGATGCCTCAGACCAGGCGACAGAGCGAGGCGGACACGCGGCAGAAATCCACCGCGCGACGCTTCGTGAGCATCTGCTCTGTCCAGTAACGCACAATCCGATGCTAAACCGGGGCGCGCCCGAATGTCACGCCCGTCTCGCTCCTCGAGACGGTGACGAGCGTCTCATCGCAGGTCAGGGGCCATAAAGCTCACGTGACGGCGGTTCCGAGGGCGGCGATCACGTCGATCTTGCGGGGCGCGCCGCTCGCCCGCCGCACGATCCGCCCGCCCGCGTCGAGCACCAGGACGGTCGGCGTCCGGACGATCTCCAGCCGCCGCACGAGGTCGAGGTTCGCCTCCGCGTCCACCTCGACGTGGACGACGCCGTCGACCATCCCGGCGACCTCGTCCAGGATCCGGCGGGTCGTCCGGCAGGGGGCGCAGAAGGCCGTCGAGAACTGCACGAGCGTCGCGCGTTCTCCCAGCTCGGCCCCGAGATCGCCGGAGCGCAGCCGCCCGTCGTCCACCGCGCGCATCCTCCCGTCCCGCCACCGCCGCCACAGCCCGAACGCGGTCGCCGCCACCAGGACGGCCGCCGCGACCGCGATTCCGCCGCTCATCACAGGCGTCAACATACGTCTCACGCCCGCGATTCCGGCCCGGTAGGCGAATTCAGGCGCGGATCGTCACCAGATGCCCGCCGCCGACCGCGTCCACCTGGAACGACGCGATCTGATCACGCGGGTACATGGTCGTCGCCCCGTACTGCCCCCGGCCCGCGGCATAGGGGACGTACCAGCTGCCCAGCAGCTCGCGCTCGCCGGTACGCGTGACGACGTACCAGCGGCAGCGCGCCCCCTCCGGGACGCCCCCGACGGAGATCTCCGCGCGCGTCCCCCACGTCTCCCGCCGCAGGACGACACTGGCCGTGACGTGCGTGGAGGCGTCGGTCGCCGCCCACGTCTCGCCCGGCGCGGCGCTGCCGGTGGCGGACGGCGGCGACGGGACGGCCCGGGGCGTCCCCGCGACCTGGCGCCCGGTGACGCCGCCGACCACCAGGCCGATGATCATGAGCGCGGCGGCGGCCAGGGCCGGAAGCGTCCATCCCCCCGCCGGACGGCGCCGGTGCCGGCGCCTGTGCCAGGGACGGCGGCGCTCGGCGGCGGCACGCTCCAGCAGGCCCGCGAGGACGCCGGGACCGGGCTCGGCCGCCTCGTCGATCTGCCCCTGGTCCACCCGTCCGAGCAGCGCGGGCAGCCCGGCGAGCGCGGCCAGCTCGTCCCGGCAGTCGGGGCAGGACGCCAGATGACCGTCCACCCGGGACCGCTCGGCCGGGTCGATCGCGCCCAGGACGTAGACGCCCAGCGCGGTCCGCACGGCTCCGCATCCGGTCATGGCGCCAGCCCCCGTTCCTCCAGGGCGAGACGGAGCGCCCGCAGCGCGTAGTACGTCCGCGACTTCACCGTCCCGGGCGGAATGCCGAGGACGCGGGCCGCCTCGGCGACCGACCGCCCCCGGTAGAAGGTCTCCACGAGCACCGCCCGGTGGCCGGGACTCAGGTCGGACAGGGCCTCGGCCACCGTCCAGGACTCCAGGGCCCGGTCGATGTCGTCCTCTCCCGGCGTGCCCACCACCTGCTCGTCGATGCCGGTCTCGGGCGGACGGGCCCGGCGCGCGCGGTGCGCGTCCACCACCAGGTTCCGCGCGACCGTGAACAGCCACGGCCGGACGGGCCGCCCCGACAGCGCCTCCGGATGCCGCCAGGCGCGCAGCAGCGTCTCCTGCACGACGTCCTCGGCCTGGGGGCGGTCACCGCCCGTCAGGCGCAGGACGTATCCGAGAAGCGGGCCTCCGTGCTCGGTGTACAGGGCGCGCAGTAGTCGTTCGTCCGCGGTCGCACCCACACAGAGAGCACGTCCCAGCCCTCCGCCCGGTTCACCGCCGGCCGGATCCGGCGCGACTTCGGGCAGGATCGGCCGTGCGGAGGGCGCTAGCGGGGCGTCTGCTGGAGCCGGCCGAGGTTCACGTTGTCGGCCGACGCGGCGACCTTGAGCCCCTGGTCGGTCACGTCGATCTGGCTGATCCGCGACCCGACCGGCAGGTCCGTGATCGGGACGAACCAGGTCAGCCGGTCGCGGACGGCGTCCAGCGGGACCGAGATCCCGCTCGTGGTGACCTTGACCGGGGTGATCGCGATGCCCCGCTTCGACGGCTTGACCGTCAGCTCGGCCGTCCCGTTCAGGTTGAACGCCAGCACCTGCCCGGCCATGTCGACCTCGAGGTTGCCGTTCTTCGCCCGGATCCCCTTGACCTCCTTGGGCGCCCGCTCCTTGATCAGGTCGAACGGCAGCACCGCGGACGCCGTGGCCGTCCGGGCCGTCACGTTGTCGGCGTTCCCGGCCGCGACCTGGTCCAGCGGGGCGTTCACGCCGCGCATCTCGACCTTGACGTCGTGGACGGTGATCCCCTCCTGCGTCCAGTCCCCGATGCCGACGTCGATCTGGTCGTACTCCCCCTGGAGGGCCTGGGTCAGGAACGGGATCCCATGGATCGAGACGTCGGGCTGCTGCGACAGGTTGTACTGCGCCGCGACCTGCTTCCCGATCTCGTTCTGCGCGACCCGCACCCCGATCCGGTCGGCGGCCACCAGCCCCACGACGAGCAGGACGAGCACCACCAGCAGGAACTTGCGCATCTCTCTCCTTCGGGCCGCGGACACCGGACGTGGTCGCCAAAGGGTAATGGCCGGGCCGGAGGGCGGCGCGTCACTCCAGGGAGTGATGTCACTTCTTCACGCAACGTCCCCCACACCATCACAAACCACCCACGCCTCAGTGACCCGGACCACCGGAGCCCTCCGGGGAGGCGGCGCCGGGGACGGGCGCCGGGAGGCGACCTCACTCCGTCGAGTGACGTCCGTCACCCTCCGGCGAAGGGGGGCAGGACCTCGACGACACCGCTCTCGGGGAGGACGACGTCCTCGTGCGGGCGGGAGCCCACGGGGTCGCCGTCGATGAGGAAGGAGCTGCGGGAGAGGACGCGCGCGAACTCGTCGTCCCTGGACGCGGCGGCGCTGCCGAGCGCCCCGGCGAGGGTCGTCGCGTCGTACGGCTCCTCGGCGGTGCCCGCCGCGGCCTTGGCCGCCGCCCAGTACCGGATCATCCCTTTCGCCATGCTCGTCACCCTGCCAGAAACCCGGCACTCACCGCACCGGCCGTTGCCGTCCGGGACGCGTTGTATATGCTCGAGGCCGAAGGGATCCGGGCGACGTGGCCAGGGAGCTCGCATGACGAGCCCGGTCACGGACCAGGGCTCGTTGACGAGCCGTCCGGGTCTCGACCTCTTTTCAGGGCGAGGAGGCGGCACTTGAGCAGCTTGCTCCTGCTGACCAACGCGTTGGAACCGTCCGACGAGATCCTGCCCGCGCTGGGCCTGCTGCTGCACCCGGTGCGCGTCGCGCCGGCCGAGGGGTCCGCGCTCATCGACGCCCCGCCCGCCGACGTCGTGCTGGTGGACGCGCGCCGCGACCTCGTCCAGGCCAAGAGCCTCTGCCGGCTGCTGCGCGCCACCGGACTCGACTGCCCGCTGCTGGGCGTCGTCACCGAGGGCGGCCTCGCCGCGCTCAGCCCCGAGTGGGGCCTGGACGACGTGCTCCTCCAGACCGCCGGACCCGCCGAGGTCGAGGCCCGGCTGCGGCTCGCGGTCGGCCGCGCCGCCGTCGCGGGCGAGGAGGACGTGCCCGGCGAGATCCGCAGCGGCGAGCTCACCATCGACGAGGCCACCTACACGGCCCGCCTGCGCGGCCGCGTCCTCGACCTCACCTTCAAGGAGTTCGAGCTCCTGAAGTACCTGGCGCAGCACCCCGGGCGCGTCTTCACCCGCGCCCAGCTGCTCCAGGAGGTCTGGGGCTACGACTACTTCGGCGGCACCCGCACCGTGGACGTCCACGTCCGCCGCCTCCGCGCCAAGCTCGGCGCCGAGTACGAGTCCCTCATCGGCACGGTCCGCAACGTCGGCTACCGCTTCGTCCCCGACCACCGTCCGGGCGACTCCGAAGAGAAGACCCCCGCCCGCGCCTGACCCGCTTCACCCGAGGCCCGCCCCGGCGGGTGACCGCCGGCCTCTCCGCGACCATGAACGCCGGCCCGCCGAACATCCGCACCTCCCGGACGTCCCTCCGACATTCCCGCGGACGAGCATGAACGCGCGGGTCGGAGGGCATGAAGCCCGATGACCCCCCGGTCTCGGCCTCTGGGGGTCCCCGATGTCCGTTCAGTACCCGCCGTCCGGCCCCGCCGGCCCTCAGGGCAGCGGTGCGGGGACGGCGCGGGCCGGAGGGATCAGCGGGTTCGCGGTGGCCTCGCTGGTGTTCAGCCTGCTGTGGTTGTGCGGGGTCGGCAGCGTGTTCGCCATCGTGTTCGGGGTGCTGGCGCTGCCGCGGATCAAGCGCAGGGGGCAGAGCGGGCGCGGGCTGGCCGTCGCGGGGCTCGTCCTCGGGGTGCTCGGGCTGCTCGCGGCGATCGGGCTCGGGCTGCTCGGCGGGGTCGTCGACCGGACGCACAAGACCCGGAACGCCGAGATCCTGCTCCAGGCCGGCGGCGCGGACGGGGTGACCAGCGCCGACGTCACCTACTCGTTCGGCGACAGCACCGGGAACGCCGCCGACGCGCGACTGCCGTGGAGCAAGCGGGAGCGGCGGGATCTGGGCGGGCTGGACATCGTCCGGGTCGTCACCCGGAACGGCACGGCGTCGGGAACCGTGAACTGCCGGATCACCGTCAACGGCAAGGTGGTCCAGTCGGCGACCGTCACGGGCGGCCACACGAGCGCGTCATGCACCTACAACCCGGTCGCCTCACACTGACCCGGCCGGACACGACCACCCCGGCTCAGGCCGCGGAGCTCCTGGCACCGCCCCCCGCCGGCGGCCCCTCATGGGAAGCGAAGACGAAGGTGGACGTCTCGTCGTCCAGGCGAATGGTGAGCGCGGAGTCCAGTGCACCGGCGAGCCGGGTCAGCAAGGGCAGCGTGGGCACCGAGTCCCCGCCCTCGATGTTGGAGATCTGGGGCTGCGTCATGCCCGCGCGCCGGGCGAGTTCCGCCTGGGACAGCCCCAGTTCGGTGCGGCGATCGTAAACGGCCTGACCGAGCCCGAGCGCATGCCCCGCTTCCCTGTAGCCGGGAGATTCCTCGACGGACTCCCCCATGAGCCGCCTGGTCCTCCGGGTCTTCCACTGGTCGTGGTTCATCGCCCGCCCTCCGAGGTCCGATCGTAGGTGTGCTCGGCCCTGTCGTGCCCGGCCTCGCACGCCCTCTGCGCCCGTCGCGCCCGCTCGACTTCCGCCTCCTCCCGCGGTCTGGACTTGCGGAACACCGTCAGCAGAACGACCCGCCGGCCCGGAGCAAGCCAGTAGGACAGGCGGACAGCGCTCCCGTCCAGAGTGAAGCGAAGCTCCCGGAGTGCGCCTCCAAGGTGCCGCGCGTACGGCTCGCCGAGGGTCGTCGGCCGGGCCGCGAGCATGTCGACCGCTCTCTCGACCTTGTCGTATTGCCGATCGGACAGCGTCCGCAGCCACTCCCGGATCTCCGGCTCGATCTCGATCCGCCACAGCTCGCTCACTCTGCGACTATATGAAGAATTGTATATCCGTGGGTGAGGATCCGGAAGCCTCCGGCGACCCGGGTCGGCTGGTGCCGGGGAGAGCTGCGGTTTAGCCGAAGCGGCCGGTGATGTAGTCCTCGGTGGCCTTCTGCTCGGGGTTGGTGAAGATCTTCGAGGTGTCGTCGATCTCGATGAGCTTGCCGGGCTTGCCGGTGCCGGCGATGTTGAAGAACGCGGTGCGGTCGCTGACCCGGGCGGCCTGCTGCATGTTGTGGGTCACGATCACGATCGTGTACTGGTTCTTCAGCTTGGCGATCAGGTCCTCGATGGCGAGGGTGGAGATCGGGTCGAGCGCCGAGCACGGCTCGTCCATCAGGAGCACCTGGGGCTGGACGGCGATCGCGCGGGCGATGCAGAGGCGCTGCTGCTGGCCGCCGGACAGGCCCGCGCCCGGCTTGCCGAGGCGGTCCTTGACCTCTTCCCAGAGGTTGGCGCCCTTCAGCGACTCCTCGACGATGTCGTCGAGCTGGGACTTGCGGCGGACGCCGTTCAGCTTGAGCCCCGCGGCGACGTTGTCGAAGATCGACATCGTCGGGAACGGGTTGGGCCGCTGGAAGACCATGCCGACGGTGCGGCGGACGGCGACGGGGTCGACGGACGGGCCGTAGAGGTCCTCGTCGTCCAGCATGACCTTGCCCTCGACGCGGGCGCCCGGGATGACCTCGTGCATCCGGTTCAGCGTGCGCAGGAAGGTGGACTTGCCGCAGCCGGACGGGCCGATGAAAGCCGTCACCGAGCGCGGCTCGACCGTCATCGAGATGTCCTCGATGGCGTGGGTGCCGCCGTAGTAGGCGTGCAGCCCGGAGACTTCGATCCGCTTGGCCATGAGACTTCGTACTCCTCGGGTGTCTAGCGTCCGGTGGGCTTGTACGCGCGTGCGACGAGCCGCGCCACCAGGTTGAACAGCATGATGATCAGGATCAGCACCAGCGCGCCGGTCCAGGCCCGGTCGACCGCGTTGTGGTTCGGGTCCGCGGCCTGGTCCCAGATGAAGGTGGGCAGGGACCCCTGCGGCCCGGTGAACGGGTCGGTGTTGATCGCCTTCGTGATGAAGATCGTCAGCAGCAGCGGGGCGGTCTCGCCCATGACGCGCGCGACGGCGAGCATCACGCCGGTGATGATGCCGGGCAGGGCGGTCGGCAGGACGACGAAGCAGATCGTCCGCCAGCGCGGCACGCCCAGCGCGAAGGACGCCTCGCGCAGGTCGTTCGGGACGAGCTTCAGCATCTCCTCGGCCGCCCGGATGACCGTCGGGATCATCAGGATGGCCAGGGACAGCGCGCCGGCGAAGCCGGAGAAGCCCATCTGCAGGGTGAGCAGCCACAGCGCCAGGACGAACAGGCCCGCGACGATCGACGGGATGCCGGTCATGACGTCCACGAAGAAGCTGACGACCTTGGCCAGCCTGCTCCGGCCACCGTACTCGACCAGGTAGACCGCGGCGAGCAGGGCGATCGGGACGGCGATCACGCTGGTGATCAGGACCTGCTCGAGGGTGCCGATGATCGCGTGGTAGGCGCCGCCGCCCGCGTCCTTGCCGGCCAGGCCGTTCATGGAGTGGCCGAAGAAGTCGGCGTCGAACCGCTTCGCGCCGTGCTTGACGACCGTCCACAGCAGCGAGACCAGCGGGATCACCGCGAGCGCGAACGCCAGGTAGACCAGGCCCTGGACGAGCCGGTCCTTGATCTTCCGCCCGGCCGAGACCGACCCGAGCGAGGTGGACGGGCTGCTCACACGAACTCCTTGCGGCGGGCGACGACCGCCCGGGCCGCCATGTTGACGACGAGGGTGATCACGAAGAGCACGAGGCCGGAGGCGATCAGCGCGCCGCGCCCGGTGCTGGTGGCCTCGCCGAAGCTCTTGGCGATGTTGGCGGCGAAGGTGTTGCCGCCGTCCTCCAGGATGTGGACGTTCACGCCGGGCGCGAAGGTGAGCACCATCGCGACGGCGATCGTCTCGCCCATGGCGCGGCCGAGGCCGAGCATGGACGCGCCGATCACGCCGGACCGGCCGTACGGCAGCACCGACAGCCGGATCATCTCCCAGCGGGTGGCGCCGAGCGCCAGCGCGGCCTCCACGTTCGCGCGCGGGACCTGGAGGAACACCTCGCGGGAGATGGACGAGATGATCGGCAGGATCATGATCGCCAGCACCACCGAGGCGGTGAAGATCGAGTTCTTGCCCGGGCTGTCGCCGCCGAAGAACGGGATCCAGCCGAGCACGGTGTTGAGGATCTTGCTGACCCCGTCCATGTGCGGGGCGAGGACGAGCAGGCCCCACAGGCCGTACACGATGGACGGCACGGCCGCGAGCAGGTCGACGACGTAGCCGAGGCCCGCCGACAGCTTGCGGGGCGAGTAGAAGGCGATGAACAGCGCGATCCCGATCGCGACCGGGGTGGCGATGATCAGCGCGAGCGCGGACGACACGACCGTGCCGAAGGCGAGCTGGACGATGCCGAACTTGGCCGGGGTGGCGTTCGGGTTCCAGTCCTGCGAGGTGAGGAAGTTCGCCTTGTTGGCCTGGAGCGCCGGGATCGCCTTCCAGACGAGGAAGACGGCGATCGCGGCCATGATCGCCAGCACCAGGATCCCGGAGCCGCGGGCGGCCCCGGCGAAGATCCTGTCACCGGCCTGGCCGGTGCTCAACCGCCGGCCGGGTGCGCGATGCCGCGCGCCGACCGCGGCGTCGACGCCGGACTGACTGCTCACGGGAGACCCTCCTGGTGGGGTGGGATGGGGTGAACCGGGGATAGCCCCCTGGCCAGCGGTGCTGGTCAGGGGGCTGCCGGAGTCATGGTCCTCGGGTGTCAGGAGAGGGCCTTGACGGACGTCTGGACCTTGGTGAGCACGCTGTCGGGCAGCGGCGCGTAGCCCAGGTTGGTGAGGATCTTCTGACCGTCAGCGCTGGAGGTGTAGGTCAGGAAGGACTTCACGAACTTCGACTGGTCGGCGGGGAGGCCCTTGGAGCAGGGGATCTCGTAGGTGACCAGGACGATCGGGTAGGCGCCGGACTCCTTGGTCGCGTAGTCGATCTTCAGCGCGACGTCGTTGCCGGTGCCGACGACCTGGGCGCCCGCGATGGCCTTGGACGCGGTCTCCGGGGACAGCTTGGTGTACTCGCCGGCGCCGTTCTTGACGTCGGCGGTCTTCAGGCTGTTGTTGGTCGCGTAGGACATCTCGACGTAGGAGATCGAGCCCTTGGTGCTCTTGACCTGCGCGGACACGCCGTCGGACTTGGTCGCGCCCTGGCCGACACCGTTCGGCCACTTCTTGGCCGGCTCCCAGGTCCACACGCCGGGGGCGGTGGTCTTGAGGTACTTGGTGAAGTTCTCCGTGGTGCCGGCCTCGTCGGCGCGGTAGATCGTCTTGATCGCGCCGGACAGCTTGACGCCGGCGTTCTCCTTGGTGATCGCCGGGTCGTCCCAGTTCTTGATCTTGCCGGCGAAGATCCCCGCGATGGTCTCGGGGGAGAGCTTCAGCGAGTCGGCGCCGTCCACGTTGTAGACGACGGCGATCGGGCCGACGACCATCGGGAGGTTCCAGGCCGGGGCGCCGCAGCGCTTCGCGGCGGCGGCCGCCTCCTCCGGCTTGAGCGCGGAGTCGGAGCCCGCGAACGAGACCTGGCCGCTGTTGAAGGACTGGATGCCCGCGCCGGAACCGGCCGGGTTGTAGTTCAGGTTGGCGCCCGCGCACTTGGCCGCGAAGAGCTTCGTCCACTCCTCGACGGCGTTCTTCTGGGCGCTCGAGCCGGCGGCGTTGACCGTGCCCTTGGCGCAGTCGATGTTGCCCGTGGGGGCCTCGCTGGCGCTGGTGCCGGAGTTGTTGTCGCTGCCGCAGGCGCTGAGGGCCAGGGCGCCCGCCACCACGACACCGCCCAGAGCGGCCAGCCGAGAACCGTTCTTCACCGCAAGATCTCCTCTAACGTCGTCAGCGGTGTCCCGACCGGAGGGTTTTGGACGTTTGTCCAGGTAGTGGGCTCACCGTCGAGTGTGAAGCTATGCGGGCGAAGTGTCCGGACGCCCCGATCCAGGTGAACGGGGGATGAACTCAAACTTCAACGACCGGGAAGACTGCCTCGACGCACCATGGACAAGGGGTTAACACCCCAGGTCACCCCCTTGTGGCAAGGGGTTCCGGCAGGATGGGGGCATGCCACATCTCCCGGTCAGCGACGGAAATCTCCTCTATTGGGAAGCCCACGGAACGCCCAAGGGGGCTCCGGCGATCGTCCTGCACGGCGGCCCGGGCTCCGGCTGCGGCGAGGGCTGGCTGAACTTCTTCGACCTGGACGTCCACCGCGTCCACCTGCTCGACCAGCGCAACTGCGGCCGCAGCCTGCCCCACGCGGCCGAGCCCGAGATCGATCTCAGCGCCAACACCACCCAGCACCTGGTCGCCGACGTCGAGCGGCTCCGCGAGCACCTCGGCATCGACCGCTGGACGGTCCTGGGCGGCTCCTGGGGCAGCACCCTCGCCCTCGCCTACGCCGAGGCCCACCCGGAGCGCGTGACCGACATGGTCCTGTTCTCCGTCGTCACGACCACGCACCGCGAGGTCGACTGGATCACCCGGGGCGTCGCGCGCCTGTTCCCCGGACGCTGGGAGGCGTTCCGTGACGGCGTCCCCGAGGCCGAGCGGGACGGGAACCTCGCCGCCGCCTACTCACGCCTCCTCCACTCCCCCGACCCCGACGTCCGGGACAAGGCCGCGCGCGACTGGTGCACCTGGGAGGACACCCACGTCCGGTTCGGGACCGAGTTCCAGCGCAGCCCCCGCTACGAGGACCCGGTGTTCCGGATGTGCTTCGCCCGCCTCGTCACCCACTACTGGAAGAACGCGGCGTTCCTGGGCGAGGACGAGCTGCTGCGCGGCGCGTCCCGGCTCGCCGGAATTCCGGGGACGCTCGTCCACGGGCGGCTGGACGTGAGCAGCTCGCCCGACATCCCCTGGAACCTCGCGCGCGCGTGGCCGGGCAGCGAGCTGAAGATCGTCGACGCGGGGCACTACGGAGGCGAGGACGCGATGGCGGCGGCCGTCAAGGCCGCCTTGAAGGCCCCGGCTCAGGTCGCGTACATCACGTCCACGGAATAGCGGGCGAACCCGAGCGTGTCGTAAAGGTGCATGGCCGACCGGTTGTCCTCGTCGACGTAGAGGAGGATGGCCGGGACGCCGCGGTCCCTCAGGTGGTGAAGGCCGGTGAGGGTCAGGGTGCGGCCCAGGCCGAGCCCCTGCGCGGACGGGTCGACACCGATGACGTAGACCTCGCCCAGCCCGTCCGGGTGGGTCTTCGTCCAGTGGAAGCCGATCAGGCGGCCGTCGCGCTCGGCCAGGAAGAAGCCCTCGGGGTCGAACCAGTCCTCGGCCTCGCGCGCGCGCACGTCGTCGATCGTCCACTGGCCCTGCTCGGGGTGGGTCGCGAACGCGCGGGCGTTGACCTCGAGCCACGCCTCCTCGTCCCGGCCGGGCTGGAAGGGACGGATCGTGACGCCGGGCGGCAGGACGACGTCGATCATCGGGTCGTCGGCCGACTTCCGCATCTGGAACAGGACGCGGCTGCGGGCCATCCCCTCGGACTCGCCCAGGCGCGCGGCCGCGGCCAGGTCGCCGTGGGCCCAGACGCGCAGCGGGCCGTCCGCCTTCTTCTTGAGCTCCCGCACCAGCCGGCGCCCGAACCCGCGCCGCCGGTGCTCCGGGTGGACGACCAGCTCCCCCGACGCGGGCTCGTCGTCGGTCGCGGGGTCGAGGTGGGCGTAGCCGACGACCGTGTCGTTCTCCCGGACGACCACACCGATCCGGCCCGCCTTCAGCGCGAGCATGGCGTGCTCCGAGAGCGGCGCGACACCGTCCACCTTGGTGGCGGCCTCGACCAGTTCGACGATCTGCGACTCCGTCATGATCACAGCCTAGGTCAGCGCGCCGGATTCGGAACCGGGCACCCCCGGATGTATCGCCCCGGACAGGTGGACACGCCGTAACAGGGGGCGCTGACTGGCAAAACGTCACGAAACCGTCATGAGGTCGTATGGATCGCGACGCGCCGGACGGTTAGGTTCGCGAACCATGATCCGACCTCGTCTCACACTGGCCGCGGCGACCGCCGCGGTGGCGGTGACCGCGATCGCGGCGCAGCCCGCCGGGGCGGAGCCGTCGCACGGCCACGGCAGGACCGTGCCCGTGCGGCTGCTCGCCCTCAACGACTTCCACGGCAACCTCGAGGCGCCGACCGGCAGCTCCGGGACCGCCGTCGACGACAACGGCCAGCCCGTCCCCGCGGGCGGCGCCGCCTACATCGCCGCGCACATCAAGCGGCTCCAGAACCACAACACGCTGAAGGTCGCGCAGGGCGACCTCATCGGCGCCTCCCCGCTGATCTCCGCCGCGTTCCACGACGAGCCGTCGGTGCAGTTCATGAACGACATCGGCCTGACCGCGTCGGCCGTGGGCAACCACGAGTTCGACGAGGGCCTGACCGAGCTGAAGCGCATCCAGAACGGCGGCTGCCACCCCGTCGACGGCTGCTCCCCCGCCGGGAAGTGGAAGGGCGCGAAGTTCGACTACCTCGGGGCCAACGTGCTCCAGGAGTCGACGAACGAGCCCGCCCTCAAGCCCTGGACGATCCGCAAGATCAACGGCGTGCGCGTCGGCTTCATCGGCGTCGTCACCAAGACCACGCCGACCATCGTCACCGCGGACGGCATCAAGGGCCTGAGGTTCGACGACGAGGTCGCCGCGGCCAACCGGTCCGCGCGCGAGCTCAGGAAGCGCGGCGTCCACGCGATGGTGCTGCTCGTCCACGAGGGCGACAACGTCGTCCAGGGCTCCAAGCCGAACGACTGCGGCGTCGTGCCGGGCGCGGGCACCCGCATCGCCGCCGAGGCCGACCCGGACATCGACGTCGTCCTCTCCGGGCACACCCACCAGCAGTACGTCTGCACGGTCAAGGACCCGAAGGGGCAGCCGCGGCTGTACTCGTCCGGCTCGTCCTTCGGCCGCGTCATCACGCAGGTCGACCTCCAGGTGGACCGGAGGACCGACGACATCGTCCGGTCGTCCATGAAGGGCGTCAACCACGTCGTCACCCGCGACGTGAAGCCGGACGGGCCGACCGCGACGTTCGTCCAGACCTGGAAGGACCGGGTCTCGACGATCGCGAACAAGAAGATCGGCACGATCGGCGCCGAGCTCAACCGCAAGCAGAGCCCGGCCGGTGAGACCACGCTCGGCGACGTCATCGCCGACGCGCAGCTCGAGGCCGTCAAGGACAAGGGCGCGCAGGTCGCCGTCACGAACCCGGGCGGCGTCCGCGCCGACCTGGTGTTCAAGGACAACGGCACCGTCACCTACGGCGACGCGTTCGCCGTCCAGCCGTTCAGCAACGTCACCGGCGTCACCACGCTGACCGGCAGGCAGCTGGACGACATGCTCGAGCAGCAGTGGACGAGCGCGGGCGAGAAGATCCTGCAGCCGTCCTCCGGCCTGCACTTCACCATCGACCGCACCAAGCCGATCGGCGACCGCGTCTCGGACATCACCATCGACGGCAAGCCCGTCGACCCGGCCGCGTCCTACAAGGTCGCCGCGAACAACTTCCTGCTCGGCGGCGGGGACGGCTTCACCGTCTTCACCCAGGGCAAGGACCAGGTGCTCGGCCCGATCGACCTGGACGCGCTGGTGAGCTACCTCGGCTCCCACTCGCCCATCGCCCCGCCCGCGCTGGACCGCATCGCCGGCAAGTAACCCCTGACGACGACGAGGGCCGCCCCCAGCCGGGGACGGCCCTCGTTCTCATTGCTCCGGGTGCTAGGCCCCGAAGAAATGGACGATGTAGTAAACGACGGCGGCCACGATGGCGGCGGCGGGCATCGTCAGCACCCAGGCGATGACGATGTTCCCCGCGATGCCCCACCGGACGGCCGAGAGCCGCTTGGTCGAGCCCACGCCCATGATCGAGGCGGTGATCGTGTGCGTGGTCGAGATTGGAGCGTGCCAGATGTACGCGGTCAGGTACAGGATGACCGAGGCCGTCGCCTCGGCGGCGAAGCCCTTCGGCGGATCGACCTCGATGACCTTGCGCCCGAGCGTGCGCATGATGCGCCAGCCGCCCGCGTACGTCCCGGCCGACAGCGCGCCCGCGCAGAGCACGATGACCCACCACGGGACGGAGTTGCCGTCCGAGTGGCCCGTCGTGACCAGCGCGAGGACGATGATGCCCATCGTCTTCTGCGCGTCCTGGAGGCCGTGTCCCAGCGCCAGCGACGAGGCGGACAGCGTCTGCGCGATCCGGAACCGGCGGCCGACCTTGCTGGGGTTCTTCTTACGGAAGATCCACAGGATGGCCAGCATCACGCAGTACGCGGCGATGAACCCCACGATCGGCGAGACGACCATCGGGATCGCGACCTTGTCGATCACCTTGGCCCAGGCCACCGAGGACGCCGAGGCGAGCCCGGCGCCGACCACGCCGCCGATGAGGGCGTGCGAGGACGACGAGGGCAACCCGAAGTACCAGGTGATGAGGTTCCAGGCGATCGCGCCGATCACGCCCGCGGCGACCACGGTCAGGCCGTGCAGCCCGCTGGGCGGGGTGATCACCTCGCTGACCGTCTTGGCGACCTGGACGCCCAGCAGCGCGCCGAGCATGTTCATCACGGCCGCCATGAGGAGCGCGACGCGCGGTGTGAGGGCGCGCGTCGAGATCGCCGTGGCGATCGCGTTGGCCGCGTCGTGGAAGCCGTTGGTGTAGTCGAAGACCAGCGAGACCAGGACGACGAGCAGGAGCATCGCGACCTGCGACTCCGCCCGCACCCCCGTCACACCGAGCAGGATGACGACCAGCAGCCCGATCGGCAGCGCGTACCAGAACCGGTGCGGGCCGCGACGGACCTGCTCGGCCAGGGTCGGCTCCTCGCCGGGGACGGAGGCGTCCTTGCTGAGGACCGCCCCCGGACCGCCGGGAACGCTCATGATTCCTTGACCGCGATCGTCTCGACCGTGTTGGCGACGTGCTCGAACGCGTCGGCCGCCTCCTCGAGCCGGTCGATGACCTGCTTCAGCTTCAGAACGGTCAGGGTGTCGTAGTCGCCCGAGAACAACTTGGCCAGCAGCTTCCGGTAGACCCGGTCGCCCTCGTTCTCCAGCCGGTTGATCTCGATCCAGTACTCGTTGAGCTCCTTCATCGAGCGCAGCCGCGGCATGGCCTCGGCGGTGAGCTCGGCGGCGCGCTCCAGGACCTCGACCTGGTGCACGATCTCCTTCGGGAACTCGTCGATCTTGTAGAGCACGACGAGGTCGGCGGCCTCCTCCATCTCGTCCATGACGTCGTCGATCTGGGAGGCCAGTCGGTAGATGTCCTCGCGGTCGAACGGCGTGATGAACGTTTCGTTCAGCCGCCGCATGATCGCGTGGGTGGCCTCGTCGCCCGCGTGCTCGCAAGCGCGCATCTTCTCAGCGATGGCTCCCCGGTCGGTGCCGTCGCTGATGAGCTCCACGAGCAACCTGGCGCCGGTGACCAGGTTGTTCGCCGAATCGGCGAACATGTCGTAGAAGCTGTCCTCACGCGGCGTGAGACGCAAACGCACGTCGTTCTCCTGAGATGCCGGAACAGTCCGCTGTGGATCGTAGGCGCAACCGGCCGTAAAAAGAACTTTCGCCCCAGCTTCGACCGCCGTCCTCCATCCTCTCATCTACAAGGTTGCCCTAGATCACGACATGCACACCCGCGACACACAGCCCTGTCCAGCGGGATGTGCCGCCTCAGCGGGGACGTCACAGAGCGTGATCCAGGACGCGAAGTGATTTTCGTTACAGGAGGGCGTTCGAGGGCCTCGCGGGGCCCCGGAAGGGGCTCGCGGGGCGTTCGGGAGGCGCACGGAGGAGGCTCGCGGGGCGTTCGGGAGGGCCTCGGGAGGGCCTCGCCGTGAGGGGGCCGGAGGGGCAAAAGCGGGTGCCGGGCGTCCGCTGGGACGTCCCGGCACCGGTTGGCCTGCCGACGAGCCGTCGCGCTATTCGCGTGACGACAGCTCGCGAAGACCGGGTTCGCGTCCGGACCTCACCCCGAGCACCATGTCGATCTCGGCGAGCGTGAGCGGCCGCTCGGCCGCCGCCACCGCGCTGAGCATCTCGGCGTAGAGTTCGATCTCGTCAAGTGCGACCCGGTCATGGACGCGCAGGTCGAGATTCCGCTGGCGCACCGCGTCCACCTCCTGGTTGCGTTTCGCGTCCGCCACCTGCGATGACACCGTCTCCGCGCAGGGACGGGCCGCACCCACTGCCCACGTCAAGGGTACGGTCCCGGTCCGCCGGGACGCATGACCCAAGAGGGCCATTCGGGGACCACTCCCGCCCCGTTCCTTCCCTGACCCGCCCGGATGATGCGCCCCCGCCCGCCCGGGTCATTCCACCGGGCCCGTTTTGCGGGCCCGTTTTGCGGGCCGTTCCGCCGGGGCCGTCAGTAGCCCTCGTGCAGGCCGCCCATCATCTGCTCGAGCGAGGACTCGGGCAGGTCGTTCACGGTGAGGCGGGCGACGGTGGACGCGTCGACGTCCGCCCCCGCGAGCCGCGCGGCCTGCCGGGCGATCGTCCCCTCGAACAGTTCGCGGACGGTGCGGGCGTAGCCGAAGGACGGGTCGCCGCGCATCTGCTCGAACCGGCTCAGCAGCTCGACGCGCAACTCCTCGTCCAGCATGTAGAGGTCGCGTTCGGCGTAGGACTGGAACAGCCCGACCAGCTCCCGGTCACCGAGCGGCTCGAACTCGATGACCTGGCCGAACTCGGCGTAGAAGTCCGGGTTGGCGGCGAGGAAGGGGTGCAGGCCGTCCGGCGGTCCGGCGCACACGACGAGCAGCCGGTGGCCGTCCCGGCGGAGCACCGAGCGCAGCTCGTCGACCACCTCGGGGACGCGGTCGAGCAGGTGCGACTCCTGGACGAGCAGGACCCCGCCGAGCGCCTGCTCGACCATCCCGCGCACGCGCGCCTCGGTGTCGTGCCCGTCGCGTCCGGTGAGGTGGACGGGACGGCACGCGACCACGTGTCCCGAGCCGAGCAGGCCGAGCGCGGCGAAGATCCCGCCGACCAGGCCCGCGACGGTCGACTTGCCGGTGCCGTGCGGGCCGGACAGCAGCAGGTGCAGCGGCCGGTGCTCGGTCACCCCGTACCGGGCGCGGTCGGCGGCGACGCGCGCGTCCTCGACGAGCTCGTGGACGGTGTTCTTCACGTCGTCCAGGCCGCGCAGGGCGTCGAGCTGCCGCAGGTAGCCGTCGATGTCGCCGGGCGGGCGCAGCGCCGGCTCCAGGCCCTCGGCGATGCCGTGGAAGTCCTGCGGGTCCAGGACGAGGCGGTCGCGCGAGGCGCCCGCCCGTTCCAGGTGCCGCTGGCACGCGGTGTCCAGGTACGTCTCGACCAGGCGCGCGTTCACCAGGTCGCCGGGGCCGCGCAGGCGGCCCAGGTCCTCGCGGGCGGTCTCGAGGGCGACGCCGCCGACCGTGACGCGCCGCTCGTCGGCGAGCAGGTGCAGCAGCGTCATCCGGTTCTCGGGGTCGGCGAGGTCGGGCAGCCGGTACACCCGGAACGTCTCGACCAGCCGCGGGTGGTCGGTGAGCATCCGCTTGTACGCGGACGGCTCGCACGTCGCGACGAGCGCGGTGTCGGCGGCCGGGTCGCGGCGCGCGCGCCGCACCGCCGACGCGATCGCCGCCGCGTCGGACGCCGCGAACAGCGCCGCGTCCAGCCGCTCGAACAGGATCGCCGGGCCGCGCTGGGCGAGGACCTGCTTCATCAGGTCGGCCGCGGTCGGCGGGGCCACGCCGTCCACCATGGTCTTCGGCGGAGCGCCCGACGCGGACCCGGATCCCGACTCGCGGACGTCGTCGGCGTCGTGCGCGCGGATCGTCTTGTCGCCGAGGCCGGCCTCGGCGAGGGTCAGCGCGATCAGGCGCGCGAGCCGCCGCTGCCCGGTGTGCGGCGCGCCGACCAGCAGCACGCTCGGCACCCCGCGCCGGATGCCGGACGCGTCGTCGACGCGGGTCGAGTCGTCCCCGGCGGTCAGCACGGCGTTGAACGCCTCGGCCTGCTCGCGGACGCCGTCGAGGAGCTCGGCGGCGTCCTGCGCGCCGGACACGAACCCGATGCCGTACCGCTCCAGGACGCGCCGCTCGGTGCGGTCGCTCGGCGGCGGGATCTCGTGCACGGGACGTTCGGGCGACGGCGTCTGCTCGAAGTCGAAGTCGAAGCCGCCGATCATCGTCCCGGACATCACGCGCGTGCCGGGCGGGTCCGCCTTCTGCGGCGGCGGCCCGGCGGCCCCTGGGGGCGTTCCCGCGGCACCCGTGTCGTCCGGGCCGAGCACGCGTGTCCGGGATGGCGGCGGCTTGCCGGGCTGGGGCGGGACGACCGGCGGCGCCTGCTGCTGGAACGCCGCGGGCTCGTCGAACCGCGTGCCGTGCGGATCGATCGGTTCCGGCCTCCCCATGCCCGGCGCCTGCACGGGCGCGCCCGGGTGGCCCGCCGGACCGTCCGGGTAGCCGGAAGGCTGAGGCATGCCCTGCTCATAGGACGGGACAGGCGGCTGCGCGGGGGGCGCGGACCCGGACGGCGCGTAGCCCAGCGCCGCGTACGGCGGGTGATGCGCGGCGTTCTGCTCGTCCCTGGGGGGACCTCCGTCCGGCTTGGTCGCCTCCTCCAGGTCGTGCGGCGGCGTCACCGGCGGGCCGTACTGGTTGAACGCAGCGGGCGCCCCGGCCCCCGGACCCGCGTTCGGCGGGGCGAACCGACCGGGAGGCCGGCCCGGGGGCTGGCTCGGGGCCTGAATCGGGGGCTGGTTCGCGGACGGCACCATGCCACCGCCCGACGGCTGGAAGCCGAGGGCCGTGTACGGCGGGGCGAAGCTCTCCTGCTGCTCGTCCTTCGCGGTGGACGGCTTGGGCACGTGCGGAGCGGGCGCGCCGAACTGCGGGTCGGCGGACGGCGCGGGCTGTGCGGGCTGCGCGGGCTGCGCGAACGCCCGGTCGGCCTGCGCGGGCGGCTGCACGAACGGCTGGTCCTGGTTCGCCGGGGGCTGGACGTGAGGCTGCGCGTAGGGCTGGGCGTACGGCTGCGCGGGCGGCTGGACGGCCTGGCCCGGAACGCCCGGCTGGCCGAACGCGCCCTGCGCGGCGTCCTGAGGCGGATATCCGGGCACGGCGGGCGGACCGAACCCGCCGGGGACGGGAGGCTGCCCGAGAGGCTGTGGAGCCTCTCCAGGGCCGGACGGACCTCCTGAGGCTCCCGGCATGCCCGGGCCGCCGGGCGGCGCGTACGGCGACTGGGGCGGCTGCGGGGGCTGTCCCGGCTGCGCGGGCTGGACGGCCAGACCGAACGGCGACGGCGGCTGCCCGTGAACGTTCTGCTTCGGGACGGCGATGCCGGTGCTCGTGCGCGCGGTCGCGCGCGTGCGCTCGGGTCCGATGATGCCCGCGACGATCGCGTTCGGCGTCGGGAACCCGCGCGGGCGCGCGGGCATGCCCCCGGCGAGGCGGCACCACGCGAGGTCGAGCTCGTACATCGCGGCGAGCAACGCGTCCGCGCCCTCCCCGGACGCGGCGACCGCCGACCGCAGCGGCTCGGCGAGGGCCAGGTCGTCCGGCCAGAGCCGGCGCAGCGGATGCCCGGGAGTGTTCATCACGGCCTGCACCGTGTACCGGATCTCCGGGTCCAGCCACGGGACGATCGAGGACGCGACGTCCTCGCGCACGACGGCGAGGTCGGCGGCGAGCAGCGCGGCGGCGACCATGCGCGGCTCGATGTAGGACGGGTCGGACGCGTCGCCCGTGATGCCCGCGACGGCCTCGGCGAACGTGTAGAACGCGTGCCGGAAGCTGTCGCCCGGCGAGCTCTCGGTGCGCAGCGCGGGCACCAGGTGCGGCGGGCAGCGCGTCAGCCACTGCTGGACGATCGCCTCGTCCCCGTAGGGAAGCGCGCCGTAGTCGACGGTCGGGTTGCCGAGCGTCGCGCCCGCCATCGCGAGCAGCGCGTCCGCGCGCGCCTGGAAGCGCGGGTCGTCGCGCAGCGCGCTGGCCGTCGCCCAGATCGTCCGCAGGACGACGACGGCGGAGTCGACGCGCCCGGCGCGCAGCCGCTCGGCGTACAGGCCGACGAGCTGCGACAGCGGGGGCGGGGTGAGCCAGCGCGGGCCGTCCACGTCGATCAGCGGGGTCGCCCGGTGGCGCGCCCACAGTCCGGCCATCTGGGAGTCGTGGCGGGCGTCGAACGCGGGCGCGGCCGCGCACCACAGCATGACGCCCCAGGTGGCGACGACCGTGGACGGCGTCCGCGCGGTGAAGATCTTGCCGTCGTGCGGGTACTCCGCGGGCGCCAGCGCGGCGGCGGAGGCGAGGGTGCTGCGCATCCGCGCGGTCAGCTCGGGCGCGAGCCCGCGCCGGACGAACGTCAGCGACGGCGACGGGTCGTAGGAGAAGTCGGGCCCGGCGGGCACGACGTGCGGCGGGAGCTGCGGCGCCTGCCCGCCCGCGTACTGCGCGGGGCGCGCCCCGGCGCGGACGGCGGGCGCGTGCGGCGGCGGGCACAGGTACCACTGGCCGTCGGACGGCTGGAGCCGGTACCAGCGGGCCCACGCGCCGAACAGCCACCACGTGCCGTCCGGGAGGACGAGCATGCGTCCCGCGATCGCGTGCTGACGCTGCTGGGGCGGCGCCGACCGCCACCACCCCGCGGCCACCATCGCCCTCGTGTCCCGCTCGGCCGCCGCGAACGGGTCCTGCCCGGGCGGCGGGCCGTTCCCTCGTCCCGGTCCCCACACCACGTGGTCATCGTAGCCGTGTCAAGGAAGCACCAACCCTGCCGGATCGCACCGGCCGCAATTCACCACGAACGGCGCATCGGATCGTGGACGTGGCCGCCGGTCGCTCCGCGTCATCACCGCCAGGTCGCGCGCGCGTGCCTCTTGGCCTTTTCCATGTACACGTCCGGTGTGTACCGCAGGACGGCGCGGTCGTCGTCGGTGAGCTCGCGGACGACCTTTCCCGGCGTCCCCGCGACGAGCACGCCGGACGGGATCTTCTTGCCCGGCGGGACGAGCGCGCCCGCGGCGATGAGCGTGTTCGCGCCGATCCGCGCGCCGTTCAGGACGATCGCGCCGATGCCGATGAGCGACCCCGTCTCCACGTGGGCGCCGTGCACCATCGCCTTGTGCCCGAGGCTGACCCGGTCCTCCAGGACGGCGGGCATGCCCGGGTCGGCGTGCAGGCAGCTCAGGTCCTGGATGTTGCATTCGTCCCCGACGACGATCTCCTCGTCCTCGCCGCGCAGGACCGAGCCGTACCAGACGCTCGCCGCGCGGCCGAGCCGGACGCGTCCGACCACGACCGCGCCGGGGGCGATCCACGCGTCCGGGTGGATCTCGGGCCTGTCGTCGTCCAGCGCACCCACGTAGTTCATGCGGCCGATGGTAGGACGGAGGGGCCGGGCGGGAGGCGCGCGCCCCGGTGCCGAGGCCGCGATATATACGGTGATTGGATAGTTTGTCTTCCTGGCTCAGGTTAAGAAACGGCAGCGAGAACGGCATTCCGGTTGCGCGAATGGGGTGGACCGGACAACAGTCGATGCCGAGTTCATGCAACCGAACGTCCTTGAGCCGTCCCTGATCCCGCAAGGGGTGATCATCACCCCCCGCCACGACCCCCAAGGCATCATGAGCAACGACGCGGAAATCCTGCCGAACCTCCTCCGGGAGGAATCCTTCGAGATCGTCATGCGCGGCTACAACCGCCGCCAGGTCGACGAGTTCATCGCCCGCAGCCAGAACCAGATCCGCGAGCTCGAGGCACGGCTCGCCCGCGCCCTCGACGACGTCGAGCGCACCCGCCGGGAGATGGCCGAGGTCCGGGAGGCCCGCAAGCCCACCGGCGACGACCTGTCCGACCGGCTCCGGCAGATCATCAACCTCGCCGAGGACGAGGCGAAGGACAAGATGGCCGACGCCGAGGCCAAGGGCGCCCAGATCCGCAAGGACGCCGAGCACGAGTCCAAGCGGATCGTGGACGACGCCCGCGGGCACGCCGACCGCGACCTCGCGCACGCGCGGGAGAAGGCCGAGCAGGTGCTCGCCGCCGCCAAGAAGGAGTCCGAGAACGTCCTGACGGCCGCCAAGCAGGAGGCCGAGCAGACGGTGACGAGCGCGCGCCTCGAGGCCGAGCGCACCCTCACCTCCGCCGAGCGCCGCGCCAACGTCATCAACGAGGGCGCCACCCAGCGGCTGAACCACCTCACCAAGAACCACACGCAGGCGCTGCAGCGGCTGACCGAGATCTCCGAGACGCTGCACCGGCTGCTCACCGCCGAGAACGAGGCGGGCCCGCTGGAGCGGATGGTCGAGGACGCCGTCCGGGCCCCGGCCGCGCGCAAGCGCCCGGCCCCGCCCCAGCAGCAGGCCCCGCTCCCGAACCCGCCGCAGCCGCCCGTCCCGGCCGTGTCACAGGCCACGTCCGCGTCCCCGTCCCCGTCCTCCTCACAGGCCCCCGCGCCCGCCGCCCCGCCGGAGCCGGTCGTCGCCAAGCCCGTGTCCGCCAAGCCGGTGTCCGCCATCCCGCGGACGCCTCCGCCGCCGGC
>NZ_RFFG01000085.1 GCF_003696215.1 Actinomadura harenae
AGGCGGCGCGCCGCGGCCGCGGCGGGCGGGGCGGCGCTGGTGGTGGCGGTCGCGGGGGTCTCGGCCGTCCCGGGGCGGGACGGGCGGCAGGCCCAGGCGGTCCAGGCGGCGCCGCAGGTGTACGGGGCGGTGCTCGTGAAGGACGCGGTGTTCGGCTGGCTGCCGTCCGGCTACACGACCCTCCGGGTCGCCCAGGGCGACGACGGGTACACGCTCACGGCGGGGCGTCCGGGGCAGAAGGCCGGGGGGCTGACCTTGCAGCTGACGGAGGGCGCCGAGCCGCCGGTGCCGAACCTGCCGGGCAAGCGTCCCGGTCACACGACGCCGACGGCGCCCGTGAACGGACGCCCGGCGTCCTGGGTGATCAAGCCGGGCGCGGACGGATCCGAGCAGGTGCCCGCCGAGTTCCGCTGGCGGTACGCCGATCGGCGCTGGGCCGAGCTCATGATCGCCGAGAGGGGCGTCGCGACGGAGGCGACCGTCCGGCGGATCGCCGAGAACGTCCGGTTCGGGGCGGGGCGGGCGGCGGCGTTCCCCGTGCGGATCGGCGGGGCCCCGTCCGGGATGCGGATCGCCCGGGCCTGGGTCGGCTGGGACGGGCGGACCCCCGGGAAAGGGACGGACGTGGAGCTGTCCCTCGCCCCGCGGCACGGCACCTTCGACGGGGACGGCCTCTCGCTGTCCTTCTCCCCGGAGGCCCTGCCCGCGCCGAGCTGGGCCGGCCAGGGCGGCCAACCCGGTGAGGGCGGCCAGGCCGGCAAGGGCGCTCCTAACGCGAAGGTAGGCGGCCGCCTGGCCGACGAGCGTCCGCTGACGGATCCGGCCACGGGGAACCAGGGCGGCACGCTCACGGTCTTCGGCTGGCACGGGTTCGACGTGCGGATCGAGGCGCGCGGACAGGCGGCGCGGACGCTGGCGGCGAGCGGGGGAGCGCGCGGCCTGTTCGAGCGGATCACGTACCTGGGGGATGACCAGGCGAAGTGGACGACGGCGCCCCTGGGGTGATGATCAAGGGTCCGGTTTGTGCCAGTGGGCTCCGTGCGTGATCCTGGGGTGGTGTCAACGGAGACTATGCCCACCGGGGTCGAGCTGCGGGGCTTCCTGCACGGACTGCCCGGTGTCGACCAGGTCGGGGCGGACGAGCGGGCCGCGCGTCTCGGCGCGCGGTCGATCAAGACGACGGCCAAGGCGAGCGCGATCGACCTGGCGATCTCCATGGTGGACCTGACCACCCTGGAGGGCGCGGACACGGCCGGGAAGGTCCGGGCGCTGTGCGCCAAGGCCATCCGGCCGGATCCGGCGCAGCCGGACGCGCCCAAGGTCGGAGCCGTGTGCGTGTACCCGGACCTCGTCGAGGTCGCGGTGGACGCGCTCCGCGGCTCCGGCGTCGGGGTGGCCTCGGTCGCCACGGCGTTCCCGGCCGGGCGCTCGCCCCTCGCGGCCAAGCTCGCGGACACGCGGGCGGCGGTCGCGGCCGGGGCGTCCGAGATCGACATGGTGATCGACCGGGGCGCGTTCCTGGCCGGCGACTACCTCAAGGTCCACGAGGAGATCGTCGAGACCAAGCGGGCCTGCGGGGACGCGCACCTGAAGGTCATCCTCGAGACCGGCGAGCTGCGCACCTACGACAACGTGCGCCGCGCGTCCTGGCTGGCGATGCGGGCCGGGGCCGACTTCATCAAGACGTCCACGGGCAAGATCTCGCCGGCCGCGACGCCGCCGGTCACGATGATCATGCTGGAGGCCGTGCGGGACTTCCGGGACGCCACCGGGCGGACGGTCGGGGTGAAGCCCGCGGGCGGCATCCGCACCACCAAGGACGCGATCAGGTACCTGGTCATGGTCAACGAGGTCGCGGGCCCGGACTGGCTGACCCCGGACCTGTTCCGGCTCGGCGCGTCCAGCCTGCTCAACGACCTGCTGATGCAGCGCCGCAAGCTCGCCACCGGGGTCTACTCCGGTCCCGACCACTTCACCCTGGACTGACACGATGGACTTCGAGTACGCACCGGCTCCCGAGTCGCGGAGCGTGGTGGACATCCGGCCCTCCTACGGGCTGTTCGTTGACGGCGAGTTCACCGAGGGGCACGGCGAGCCGTTCAAGACGATCGACCCGTCCAACGAGGAGCCGCTGGCGGAGATCGCCTCGGCGGACGCGTCGGACGTCGACCGCGCCGTGGCCGCCGCGCGGCGGGCCCACGAGAAGGTGTGGGGCCCGATGCCGGGCCGCGAGCGCGCCAAGTACCTGTACCGGATCGCCCGGATCATCCAGGAGCGGTCGCGGGAGCTGGCCGTCCTGGAGTCGATCGACAACGGCAAGCCGATCCGCGAGTCGCGCGACGTGGACGTCCCGCTGGTCGCCGCGCACTTCTTCTACTACGCGGGCTGGGCCGACAAGCTCGGCCACGCGGGCTTCGGCGCGAACCCGCGGCCGCTGGGCGTCGCGGGCCAGGTCATCCCGTGGAACTTCCCGCTGATGATGCTGGCCTGGAAGATCGCCCCGGCGCTCGCGACGGGCAACACGGTCGTCCTGAAGCCGGCCGAGACGACGCCGCTGACCGCGCTGCTGTTCGCGGAGATCTGCCAGCAGGCCGAGCTGCCGAACGGCGTGGTCAACATCGTCACCGGCGCGGGCGGGACCGGGCGGCTGCTCGTCGGGCACGACGGGATCGACAAGGTCGCGTTCACCGGGTCCACCGAGGTGGGCAAGGAGATCGCGCGGGCCGTCGCGGGCACCCGCAAGCGGCTCACGCTGGAGCTCGGCGGCAAGGCCGCGAACATCGTGTTCGACGACGCGCCGCTCGACCAGGCCGTCGAGGGCATCGTCAACGCGATCTTCTTCAACCAGGGACACGTGTGCTGCGCCGGGTCGCGGCTGCTCGTCCAGGAGTCGGTCGCGGACGAGCTGCTCGACCGGCTGAAGCGGCGGATGGCCACCCTGCGCGTCGGCGACCCGCTGGACAAGAACACCGACATCGGCGCGATCAACAGCGCCGAGCAGCTCGCGAAGATCCGCGAGCTGGCCGACAGCGGCGAGAGCGAGGGCGCCGAGCGCTGGTCCCCGGCGTGCGAGCTGCCGCAGCGCGGGTTCTGGTTCGCGCCGACGGTGTTCACCGGCGTCGCGCAGTCGCACCGCATCGCGCGCGAGGAGATCTTCGGCCCGGTGCTGTCCACGCTGACCTTCCGCACGCCGGACGAGGCCATCGAGAAGGCCAACAACACCCCGTACGGCCTGTCCGCGGGCGTCTGGACGGAGAAGGGCTCGCGGATCCTGTGGGCGGCCGAGCGGCTGCGCGCGGGCGTCGTGTGGGCCAACACCTTCAACAAGTTCGACCCGGCGTCGCCGTTCGGCGGCTACAAGGAGTCCGGTTTCGGCCGCGAGGGCGGACGGCACGGCCTGGAGGCGTACCTCGATGTCTGAGCGGCTGAGTGTTCGCAAGACCTACAAGCTGTACATCGGGGGCGCGTTCCCCCGCTCGGAGTCCGGACGGTCGTACGTGGTGAACGACGCCAAGGGGCGGTTCCTCGCCAACGCGTCGCAGGCGTCCCGCAAGGACGTCCGGGACGCGGTCGTCGCCGCGCGCAAGGCGTTCGGCGGCTGGTCCTCCCGAACGCCCTACAACCGCGGCCAGATCCTCTACCGGATCGCGGAGATGCTGGAGGGCCGCCGGGCGCAGTTCGTGGACGAGCTGCGCGCCGCCGGGGCCGCCAAGACCACCGCGTCCGCCGAGGTCGACGCGGCGATCGACCGCTGGGTCTGGTACGCGGGCTGGGCCGACAAGATCGGCGCCGTCGTCGGGAACGCGAACCCGGTGGCCGGGCCGTTCTTCAACCTGTCCACGCCGGAGCCGTCCGGCGTCGTCGGGATCGTCGCGCCGGACGGCCCGCTGCTCGGCCTGGTGTCGGTCGTGGCGCCCGCGATCGTGACGGGCAACACCGTGGTCGCCGTCGCGTCCGAGCCCGAACCGCTGCCCGCGATCACGCTCGCCGAGGTGCTCGCCACGTCCGACCTGCCGGGCGGCGTGGTGAACCTGCTCACGGGGCGGCGCGCCGAACTCGCGCCGTGGCTGGCGTCCCACATGGACGTGAACGCGATCGACCTCGCGGGCGCGCCGGACGACGCCGTCACGGGCCTCGAGAAGGCCGCCGCGGACAACCTGAAGCGCGTGCTCCGTCCGGGCTCCGGCGACTGGTCGGCGGACCCCGGCACCGACCGCATGAAGGGGTTCCTGGAGACCAAGACGGTGTGGCATCCGGTGGGTGTGTAACGTCCGTTTCGCGCGCCCGGTGTGTAGATCGTCGCGAAGTGTGGAATAGAACTCTCCGTAGCTGATCATGCACGGGGGGGTAGATCAGGTGCCTACCACAACCACATCGCGTAGGCCATCGAGCCGAACCACGGCCGGGCGCGCGAGTACGACACGGAAGGCCACGACGACCGCCGGCAGGGCGGCGTCCAAGCGGACCAGTGCCGCCGCGAAATCGACGGCGGGACGGTCCACGGTCTCGGCACGTGCCGGGACGGCCAGGAAATCGACGGCGAAGCGGGCGACCGCGACGCGGGGCACGGCCGCCAAGAAGGCGACCGGCACGCGGCGCGCGTCGACGGCGAAGCGGGCCACGGCGAAGCGGGCGACCACCGCCCGTAAGACGACGGCACGCAAGACGACCGCACGCACGACGACCGCACGGAAGACAACGGCACGCAAGACGACGGCGCGGAAGACGACGGCGAGACGCGTGTCGTCGACCGCGGCGAAGCGGACGACCGCGGCGCGCCGCACCGTGGCCGCCGCGTCGTCCCGCGGGTCGGCGGCCGCCGCCAAGAAGGCGACGTCCGCCGCGACGCAGGCCAAGACCGCCGCCACCAAGATGAAGTCGGTGGCGACCAAGGCGAACGCGTCGGTGCGGGCCATGACGGCGATGACCAAGGCGATGACCACGGCGACCAAGGCGATGGCGGACGCCGCCAAGGCGATGAACGCCGCCGCCAAGGCCGTCGGCAGCGCCCGCGCCACCGCCGGGACCACCGCTCGCAAGGCGGCGTCCACCAGGAAGGCGGCCACCGCCCGCAAGTCGACGGCGAAGAAGGCCACCGCGCGCAAGACCGCGGCACGGAAGACGACCGCGAAGAAGGCGTCCGCCGCCCGCAAGTCGACCGCGAAGAAGGCCACCACGCGCAAGGCCACCGCCAAGAAGACCACCGCCAGGAAGACGGCGGCCAGGAAGACGACGGCGAAGCGGGCGACCGCGGCCGGAAGGGCGAAGACGGCGGTCACGGCCAAGCGGACCACGGCCAGGAAGACGACCGCGAAGCGGGCACCCGCCAAGCGGACGGCGGCCAAGCGCACCACGGCGAAGAAGACCGCCACACGCAAGACGGCGGCCAGGAAGACGACCGCGTCGACCCGTCCGCGCACCGCGCGGACGGCGACCCGGCGGACGGCGACGCGCCGCACGGCCACACCGGCCACGGCAGCGTCGAACGGCGCGGTGTCCGCCGCCTCGTCCTCCACGCTGGTCGACCCGAAGACCTCGATGGCCTCGGGTTCCTCGTCGCCGAACGGCGGCGTCCTGTCCGGGATGACCCGGGCGTCCCACGGCGGTTGACGGAGGTGGGATCCTCGACGGTGCAGAGCCCTGTCCCGCGTCCACGCGGGTCGGGGCTCGGCCGGTGAGTGGACGAGCCTACGGAGGACGCATGAACGACAAGCAGATCCTGTCGCGCATCGACGAGTTCGTCGCCGAGGAGGCCGAGCTCCGCGACAAGCTCCAGAAGGGCGAGCTCTCGCAGGGCGAGGAGCAGCAGCGGCTGCGCGCCCTGGAGGTCGAGCTCGACCAGTGCTGGGACCTTCTGCGCCAGCGCCGCGCCCGCCGCGACGCCGGCGAGAACCCGGACGAGGCCGCCGCCCGTCCCGCCGGTGAAGTCGAGGGCTACCTGCAGTAGTCCCACCCCACGAGGCGTCCCCCCCGGGCCCGAAAGCCCCGTGGGCACGCCCTTCCACGGGCCCCGCCACGGCAGGGGGCGAGCCCTTCCCCAAGGCCCCACCCCCGCCGGCGGCGTCCCACCCGCCCGCGAACACGCGAGCCCCACGCGATCCCACCGCAGCTCACACGGGCTCACACGGGCTCATATGACCCCACGTGCAGCCTCACTCGTGGTCGACGTCGACCCCGGCTCACGCGACGCCATAGGCGGGATCACGCGGGTTCGTGCGGCTCCCATGGTCGCTGGGGTGTCTCCGCGAGCTGGGTGAAATTCGAGCCTTTCGGGCATTTCGTGCGCCGTCTTGAGACTTGCGTGCCCGCGTTGGGGTGTGTTGTCCGTCCATGAGCGTCTGAGAGCCCCGTGGGCGGGCTGGTTCGTTCTCGGGGCAGCGCTCGACCTCTGGCGGTGTCGCCGGGCTCTGTGGGGAATCTGGCGGCGTGGTGGACGGGTGTGGCGGCCGCTGGCCGGAACGGTGTGGTCCCGCGGCCTTGTCCAGCGTTATGGCCACGCACTTTCGCGGACTGCGGGCCCCTGGCGGACGGCTCGATGTGTGCCGCGGTGCTGGTGGGACGGGGCGGACGCGTTTCGGCACGGACGGCAGGCCCCTGGCCGGATCCGGCCGGGGGAAAGGCGCCGGGCGCCGACCCGGACTCGACGTGGTGTCATCTCATGAGTCAAGAGGACGGCGCCGGACGGGGACGCCGCCGCCAGGGGAAGAGGGCTTCGCCGTGAAGGGCCTCCTGCAAGCCGCGACCGCCGGGGCCGCGCTGGCCGCGGCCGTTCCGTTCGTGGCGGTGACCGAGTCTTCGGCGTCCGCGCAGGCCGATCTGGTGTCCGCGCCGGTCCAGGCCGCCGCGCAGGGACGCGTCCACGCGCCGGTCCCGCTGCGCGTGCGCGGCAAGGCGAACCGCTTCGGGCAGACCCATCGGCGCCTGCCGAACGGGTCGTCCGTGCCGCTCCGGTGCTCCGTCACAGGCCAGCGCATCTACGGCGACCGCACCTGGTACCGGCTGGCGACGTCGCAGCGCGAGTACGTCGCCGCCCACTACGTCACCATCACGTCCGGCAGCGTCCCTCACTGCTGATCCGCGACGACGGCTTCGGCGGCCGGAGGCAGCGGCTTCGGCGGTCGGAGACGGCGGCCTCGGCGGTCGGAAACGCGAAGAGCCGTCCACCTGGGAGGCGGACGGCTCTTCTCATGGGCTCGTCACATGCGCTCAGGCGTCGGGACGCCGAGCAGGTCGAGGCCGGTGACCAGGGTGCGCAGGGTGAGCGCGCACAGGGCGAGCCGGGACTGCTTGGTCGGCTCGTCCTCGGCCTTGAGAACGGGGCAGTTCTCGTAGAAGGCCGTGTAGGACGACGCGAGCTCGAACAGGTAGGTCGCCAGGCGGTGCGGCTCCGCGGCCTCGTAGGCGGAGGTCACGGCGGCGCCGAAGCCGAGCAGGTGCAGCGCCAGGTCGCGCTCGGCGGGCTCCTTGATCACGATGGGGCCGTGGGCGTCGTCCGGGTCCGTTCCGGCCTTGCGGAAGATCGACCTGATCCGGGTGGCGGCGTACTGGAGGTACGGGCCCGTGTTGCCCTTGAACGAGATCATCCGGTCGAAGTCGAAGATGTACTCGCTGTCGCGGGCGACGGACAGGTCGGCGTACTTGACCGCGCCGATGCCGACGGCCTCGACGATGGCGTCGCGGGTGGCGGCGTCGAAGGAGTCGTCGTGGTTGAGCTTGTCGAACTCGGCCCCGGCCCGCTCGACGGCCTCGTCGAGGAGTTCGGCGAGCTTGACGGTGCCGCCGGCCCGGGTCCGCAGGATCTTGCCGTCGGTGCCGAGGACGTTGCCGATCTCGGCGTGCTCCAGCCGCATGCCGCTCTTGACCCAGCCCGCCATCCGCGCGACGTCGAAGGCCATCTGGAAGTGCAGGGACTGCGGCGCGCCGACGACGTAGATCACGCGGTCGGCGTGCTCGGTGTCGGACCGGTACCGGATGGTCGCCAGGTCGGTGGTGGAGTAGTTGTAGCCGCCGTCGCTCTTGCGGACGATCACCGGCAGCGGGTCGCCCTCCCGGCCCTTGTAGCCGGGTGGGAACACCACGAGCGCGCCGTCGCTGATCTCGGCGATGCCCTTGTCGGTGAGCTCCTGCGCGGTCGGGGCGAGCAGGTCGTTGTAGAACGACTCGCCCTTGATGTCGTCGTCGGTGAGCGTGACGCCGAGCCGCGTGTAGACGTGGTTGAAGTACCGCTTGGACACGTCCACCAGGACCTGCCACAGCCGCATGGTGTCGGCGTCGCCCGCCTGGAGCCGGACGACCCGGTCACGCGACCGCTTGGCGAAGTCGGGGTCGGAGTCGAACTTCTGCCGGGCCGCCTGGTAGAAGGCGGTGAGGTCGCTGACGGACGAGTCGTCGCGCTCGGCCGCGGCCACGCCGATGTCGAGCAGGTGCTCGATCAGCATGCCGAAGGGCGTGCCCCAGTCGCCGACGTGGTTGTCCCGGACGACGTTCTCGCCGAGGAACTCGCCGATCCGGGCGATGGCGTCGCCGACGATCGTGGTCCGCAGGTGGCCGACGTGCATCTCCTTCGCCACGTTGGGCGAGGAGTACTCGACGATCACCTTCTCCGGGTGCTCGTCCTCCGGGACGCCGAGCCGGTCGTCGTCCAGGGCCGCCTGGGCCTGGCTGGCGATCCAGCCGTCGGCGAGGGTGAGGTTGATGAAGCCCGGCCCGCTGATCTCGACCTTGGAGACCAGGCCCTCCACGTCGAGCCTCGCCACGATCTCCTCGGCGATGCCGCGCGGGTTCTGCTTCTCGCCTCGCTCCTGGGTGAGCGGCTTGACCAGCGACATGGCGACGTTGGCCTGCAGGTCGGCGAACTGCGACGGTCGGATGACCGGGTCGGTGTCCGCGAACGACGGTCCGAAGGCGGCGGCGAGCGCGGCCCGGACCCTGTCAGCGAGTACGAGTTGCGGGTCGGACATGCCTCAAGGTTATCGGCGCGTGGGTGTGGATCCGGTAATGGTTTGCTGTTTGAGGACCTTCAGCACGAGCGTCAGCAGGACGCCCGCGATCGCGGCGATCCCCAGCCCGTAGACGTCGTTGACGAGATTGTCCGGCCGCAGCGCGAAGAAATGCCGCAGCCAGGGGACGGCGAGGACGATCAGGAAGGCCGCCGCCATGGCCGCCACGAGCCCGAGCCGCCACCAGTTCCACGGCCGGGCGATCAGCACCAGGACCCACAGGGCCAGCAGGAACAGGGAGATCGTGGCGGAGGACGAATCCTCCTCGAAGGAGCTGTCGAGGTTGCGGGTGGCGATCCAGTAGCCCGCGAACGTGGCGACGCCGCAGGCGATGCCGGCCGGGATCGCGAACCGCAGGACGCGCGGCACGAAACCGGGCCTCGCGCGCTCGTCGTTGGGCGCGAGGGCGAGGAAGAACGCCGGGACGCCGATGGTCAGCGTGCTGATCAGCGTGAGGTGCCGGGGCAGGAACGGGAACCGCACGTGCATCAGCCCGACCAGCACCGACAGGATGATCGAGTAGACCGTCTTGGTCAGGAACAGGTTGGCGACGCGCTCGATGTTGCCGAGCACCCGCCGCCCCTCGCCGACCACGTACGGCAGGGTCGAGAACCGGTTGTCGAGCAGGACGATCTGCGCGACCGAGCGGGTGGCGTCGCTGCCGGAGCCCATGGCGATGCCGAGGTCGGCGTCCTTCAGGGCGAGGACGTCGTTCACGCCGTCGCCGGTCATCGCGACCGTGCGGCCCTTGGCCTGGAGGGCGGCGACCATGTCGCGCTTCTGCTGCGGGGTGACGCGGCCGAACACCGAGTTCTTCTCCAGCACGTCGCCCAGCTCGTCGACGCCGGACGGCAGGGACCGGGCGTCCACGGGGTGCTCGGCGGACGCGAGGCCCAGCGAGGACGCGATCGCGCCGACGGACGCGGGGTTGTCGCCGGAGATGACCTTGACCTCGACGCCCTGCCGGTCGAAGTAGGCGAGGGTCTCCTTGGCGTCGGGGCGGACGCGCTGCCGCAGCACGACCAGCAGCGCGGGCCGGGCGGTCGCGGCGACGTCGAGCCGGTCGGGTTCGGCGAACGCGCCGTCCGGGACCTTGGCCAGGGCGAGGACGCGCAGGCCGGTGGAACCGAGGTCCTCGGCCTTGGTGCGCGCCGGGTCGTCGGGGGAGAGCAGCACGTCGGCCGCGCCGAACACCCACGAGCCCTGGCCCGCGAAGGACGCCCCGCTCCACTTGCGCGCGGACGAGAACGGCACGGCGTCCTCCCGCGTCCAGCCGGGATTGCGGGTGTCGAGGTCGTCCCGGACGGCCTGCATGGTCGCGTTCGGATCGGGATCGGTGTGCGCGATCGCGGCGAGCGCCCGGTCTCCCGGGAGCGCGTCGTCGAGCGGGACGATCTGGTCGAGATCCATGCCCGGCTCGGTGAGCGTGCCGGTCTTGTCGACGCACAGCACGTCCACCCGGGCGAGGCCCTCGATCGCGGGCAGCTCCTGCACCAGCGTCTGCCGCCGCCCCAGCCGGACGACCCCGACGGCGAACGCGATGCTGGTCATCAGCACCAGGCCCTCGGGGATCATCGTCACCACGCCCGCGACGGCCCCGGTCACGGCGTTCGACACCCCGCCCGCCGACCGGAACTGGCTGACGAACAGCAGGATCGCGGTGGGGATGATCAGCCAGGTGACGTACTTGAGGAACCGGTTGATGCCGTCCATCAACTCCGAGCGGGTGAGGGTGAAGCGGCTGGCCTCCTCGGTGAGCCGGGCGGCGTAGGCGTCCCCGCCGACCTTCGCGGCGGTGAACGCGCCGCTGCCCGCGACCACGAAGCTCCCCGACTGGAGCTCGTCGCCGGGACGTTTGTGGACGGGGTCGGCCTCGCCGGTGAGCAGCGACTCGTCCACCTCCAGGCCGCTGGAGGACACCACCGGGCCGTCCACGACGATCTTGTCGCCGGTGCCGAGGGTGATCAGGTCGTCCTGCACGACCTCCTGCTGGTGCAGCTCCCGGGGCTCGCCGTCGCGGACGACCCGCACGGGCGCCTCGCCGACCACGGCGAGCCGGTCGAGGGTGCGCTTGGCGCGCAGCTCCTGGATCACGCCGATCGCGGAGTTGGCGATGATGATCCCGCCGAACAGGCCGTCCTGCCACTGCCCGAAGATCATCACCAGGGCGAACAGGGAGCCGATCAGGGCGTTGAAGCGGGTGAACACGTTGGCCCGGACGATCTCGCCGACCGACCGGCTGGTGTGCCGCGGCACGTCGTTGACCCGCCCGTCCGCGACCCGCTCGCGCACCTGCCCCGCGCTCAGCCCCCGCAACCCCACCCCGCCACGGTCCACCCCGTCACGGTCCGCACTGTCACGGTCCGCCTCGTCACGGTCCGCCTCGTCACGGTCCGCCTCGTCACGGTCCGCCTGGTCACGGGCCGACTCGCTTTGGGCGGTCTCGTTCCGGGGCGCCTCGCCTTGGCCCGCGCCTTCTCGCGGGGGGTCGGCCGGGGTGGGGGCATGGGGGGACGGCGCGCTCGGCTCGCCCGGCCCGGACTGCTGCGGTTCCGTCATCTTCCCCCCGTTGGAAGCCCATTCCCCAAGATCGTCTGGGACAACCCCGGGAGGACTCAGCGGCCTCCGGCGCCGCGCTCCGGCCGGTCGGCCGGGCGCCCCGGCGTCGGTCGCGCCGCCGTGTCGGCGTCCGCGTCCGGCTTCCGTTCGTCCTCACCCTTCTCAACGGGTGACGTCACCGAAACGTTGGGGTCGTTCGTGTCAGGAATCTCACGCGATCCGGGCTCGTCCTCGGCCGCGTCGGGCCTCCCGCCGTCCCTGACCGGGTCCCTGCCGTCCCTGACCGGGTCCTTGCCGTCCTTGCCGTCCTTGCCGTCTCTGGCGGCGTCGTGGTTGCCGTGCGGCCAGCGCGGGAACCGGGACGTCTTCGTCGCCGCGACCTGGTCGCGGATCCGCTCCACGATGCGTCCCGCCGCCAGCTCGTGCGCGAGGAGGCAGGCCGAGGTGATCGCGCGGGCCTGGGACGCGCCGTGCGCGATGATCACCGTCCCGTTGAGGCCGAGCAGGACGCCGCCGCCGTAGGTGTCGGAGTCGAACCGGTCCCTCAGCTCGGTGAGCTTGCGGCGCTGGAGCAGGGCGCCCATCCGGGCCGTCCGGGACGAGGTGACCGCCTCCCGGAGCTCGCTGAACGCCGTCCGGACCGTGCCCTCGAGGGTCTTGAGCGCGACGTTCCCGGTGAACCCGTCGGTGACGATCACGTCGACCTCGCCGCCGAGCAGGTCGTGGCCTTCGACGTTCCCGGCGAACTCGACGCCGTTGTGCCCGGACGCCAGCAGCTCGTGCGCGCGCTTGGCGAGCTTGTTGCCCTTGCCCGCCTCGGACCCGATGTTGAGCAGCCCCACGCGCGGGCGCGCGAGCCCGAGCCGGATCTGCGCGTAGGCGGTGCCGAGCGCGGCGAACTGCACCAGCGTCTCGGGTTTCACGTCGGCGGTCGCACCCGCGTCCAGCAGGACGGTCGGACGCGGCCGGGTCGGCAGCGTCACCGCGATCGCGGGCTTCATCACCCCCTGCTGGGCCTTCAGCCGCAGCCGGGACGTCGCGACCACACCGGCCGTCGACCCCGCCGAGACCAGCGCGGACGCCCGGCCCTGCTTCACCAGGTGGCAGGCGATCGCGACGGACGACCGGGGCTTGCGCCAGCTCGCGAGCGCGCCCTCGCCCATGTCGAGCGCCTCGTCGGCGTGCACGATCGGGATCTCCCCGGCGATGCCGAGCCGGTCGAGCCTGGCCCGGATCCGCGGGGCCTGCCCCACCAGGACGACCCGGACGCCGTGCTCGCGGAACGCCTCCACCGCGCCGTCGATGATCTCGTCGGGGGCGTGGTCGCCGCCCATGGTGTCGACGGCGATCGGCGCGGGCCGGGCGCGGGGTTCGGACGCCGCCGTACGCGCGCGCGTCTCGTCCGCGCCTCGTGCGCGCGGGTCCGCCTCAGGGCGGGTACCACCGGCCGGCGAGGGTCGTGCCTGCTCGCCTTTGCCGGTCATCAGCACTCCAGAAGGGACGGGGAGGGAGGCGCCGCGCCGCGACGGGGCAGCTCATCGCATGGTATCCAGCGATCGCCGGGCCCCCGCCGCCCCCTGCCCGGGCCGGGACCGGGACCCGCGCCTCCCGGTCCCGGGGCGTCAGCTCTTCTTGCGGCAGTCGGCCCCGAGGCAGGTGGCGTTCTGCACGAGTGGACGGCCGTCGACCAAGATCGTGTAGTACTGGTCCTGGGTGGCGTCCTCGCCGGCCCCGATGATCTGCACCTGCCGGTGGTCGGACGTGCTGGACGTGCAGGTGACGCGCATCTTCCGCTTCGTCCACCCGGGACTGTCCGCGCAGTTCAGGGTCGAGTCCAGGGAGACCCCGCGGTGCGCGAGCTCCTCCCCGCCGACCCGCGCGATCCCGTTGCGCAGTGCGTTCTGGGACCTGTAGCGCAGCTCTTTGGTGTCCCAGAACGCCAGATAGGCGATGCCGACGGCGACCCCGGCGACAACGACGGCGACCGAGCCCAGTACCAGGGCCTTCATCCGCGAGATCTTCACGGCTGTAGCGTCACCACTCGGACGGTGGGCCACGCCCGTGCCGCCCCGGATTTTTGTCGATCATGCGATCTCGTTGCGAACCCTTCACACCCGCCCCCACCCCCACAATTCCGAAACCGTCCCCCGGAACCAGGAACCCGGAACCCCGGATCCGGCGGCGAGTCGGCGTGGAGGGTCAGGTGGGGCGGCGGCAGCCGGTGCCGAGGCAGTCGCGGTCGATCAGCAGCCGCCCTCCGACGGTCACCTGGTAGCGCTCGTGCGGCGCGGACGTGTCGGCGGAGCTGACCGTCCCGTTGATCTCGACGGGGTCGCCGGTGGTGGTGCGCGCCGTGCAGGTGATCCACAGCTCGTTGAACGTTCCGCTCGGCGGTGTGGTGCACACGGGCCGTTTCTGCAGGCGGACGCCCTTGCCGTGCAGATCGGCGGTCGCGCCGTCCGCCACCGCGTTGCGGTAGGCGCCCTCGGAGATCCGCTGCATCGCGCCGCACCCGCTCAGCCCCGCCACCGCGAGCGCCGCGACGGCCATCACGCCCACCCGCCGCAGCCGGGCGCCTCCGGAACCGAGGACCCTCATGGGGCGATCCCGTGGGCGCGGTCGACGGCGTCCGCGACGGCGTCCGGACGATCGAACTGGACCATGTGCGGACAATCCGGGAGATCGACCTGGTTGCCGAGCGGGGACATCCCGGCCAGCCGACGGTGGCAACTCGACCATTCGAGGGCGTCTCCGGCGTCGGCGAGCGCGGTGAGGACCTCCAGCGGGACGTCCGGGAGGGGGCGCCGCTCGCGCAGGGCGAGCAGGTCGGCGGCGGCCTCACGGTAGGCGACGTCCTCCGCGAGCACCGTGCCGAGCACCGCGCCCCGCCCGTACACCGACCGGACGACCTCGGGCGGCACCGGCTCGCCCCGCTCGGTCACCTGTTTCAGGGTCATCCGGCGCCCGAACGGGCCGATCACGCGGGAGAGCCGGGTCGCCTCCAGGCCCGCGCCCGTCGCGCGCAGCACGGGATGGACGGCCGCGCTGATCCGCAGCCCGGCGCAGTTGACGCGCTCCTCGCAACTCGGGTCGACCAGCACCAGCGCGCGCACGAGGTCCGGATAGAGCCGGGCCAGGCCCTCGGCGTGGAATCCGGCCATCGAGTGCGCGACGACCGTGACCGGCGCGCCGCTCGTGCGCGCGAGGTCGGCGAGGACGGCCACGTCCCGGCGCAGGCTCGCCGGACGGCGCGCGGCGGGGCTCAGCCCGAGCCCCGGACGGTCGAACGCGAGGACCCGGTACCGGTCACCGAGCAGGGCGATCACCGGCTCCCAGTCGAACCAGGCCCCGCCGAGGCCCGTGCTGAGCAGCAGCGTCGGCGCGTCCGGCGGGCCGGACTCGACGACGTGCACCTGCTCGCCCCCGGCCACGGCGATCCGCCCGCCCTCCGCCAGGGCCGTCCCGCCCGCGTCCGCCGCCGAAGTCGGCCCAGCCGCGTCCGCCGCGACCTCTGCGATCGCCGGGTTCGCCGGTCTGGGCCACGTCGCCGGTGGCCGCTCGCCCGCCAGTTCGCCGTCGGTCACCGGGACGTCGTCTCCCTCGCCTGGACGGGGCGGCCGTGCGGCGCCCGCCGCGCGGCCCGCCAGTCGGCCCAGAGCGCCCACGCGATGGTGAGCAGGCCGAGGCACAGGATGATGATCTGGATCCGCTGCAGGATGCCCAGCCACTCGCCGGCCAGCATCGCCACCACCGTGCCCAGCGCGAACACCGTCTCGACGACCGCGAGGAGCCAGCCGAACCGGGCCAGCGCGGGCCACCAGCCGTACCGGCGGGCCGCGATGGACAGCGTGAGCAGGGCCACGACCCCGCAGGTGATCACCGCGCTGCTGGTCACCGAGTGGAACGAGTGCGAGAACGACACCTGGTCGGCGCGTTCGCGCAGCGCGCACCAGGTCTCGAGGCTGGGCGCGCAGTCGAGCGGGAACAGGGCGTCCCCGATGGCGCAGAGCCCGAACAGGCCCAGGAAGGTCCAGCCGACGGTGCTCCAGAACCGGCGGCGCAGGGTGGTCAGCGCGGTGCCCGCGACGATGATCGACAGCACCCCGGTGACCAGGTCGCCGCCGCTGTAGATCATGTGGAACGGCTGGTCCCGCGCGGAGAGCTCGCTCACGTAGCCGTTCACGACGTCCAGGGAGGGGCTCAGCAGGTGCTCGAGCATGAACGTGGCGTAGCTCACGCCGGCCACCGCCGCGAGCACCGCCGCGAACAGCGGCGCCACCCCCGGACGCACCGCCGCCGTCCCCGCGTGCGGCGCCCCCGCCCGGGCCCCCCGCTCCGTGGGCGGGGTCTCGGGGCGTGTCGTGTCGGCGGCGGGGCGTGCGGCGGCGGGGCGTGCGGGGGTGGGGCCGGAGCGGCCCGCGGACGCGGGCTCCGGCCGCGCGTCGTGCCCGGTCGCCTTCACGGGCCCCCCTCAGCGTCGGTCGCGGCCATCAGCACCGGGGCGCCCGCACGGTTCCCTCGCGGAATCGCCCGCACTGCGTCGAACGCCTCGCGCGCATCGAGCGTTCCCTTCGCAAGTATCTCCCCACCAGCATAGGCAGTCGGCCCGACTCGCCACTTTTACGCGCCGTAGTCGTTGTACCTGGTGCGAACGGAGGCGCCGGTTTCGGGGCGTCCTCGGGGATCTCGCGCTGACCTGCATCTTTGTACCGATTAGGGGGTATCTAGTCGGCATGTACATATTTTCACCGCTTCAATGGAGGTGCCCCGAGCCCGATCGATGACTGTGCGTGATGAAGCGAACCCTCCCCTGCGGGTGAAGCTTCCCGGACGGTCCCGTTCGGGCGCGGCGCTCGCATCCCCGCTGATTTCAAGGAGTATCTACACGTGACGATGGTGAACGACGCGGCTCCCGACACGCGATCGTCCGGTCGCAAGTTCCGCGCCTTCACGGCGAAGCACCTGGACGAGCTGACCGCCCGTGCCGGACTCTCGCCGGACCAGCAGCTCGCGGTACGGGCGGTGGCGACCGTCCTGCCGTTCCGTACGAACGCCTACGTCATCGAGGAGCTCATCGACTGGTCCGCCGCGCCGGACGATCCGATCTACCGGCTGGTCTTCCCGCAGGAGGACATGCTGCCGGCGGAGGACGTCGCGCGCCTGGCGGACCTGCTGCGCCGCGAGGCGCCCAAGGCCGAGGTCGAGGCCGCCGCCCACGCCGTCCGGATGAAGCTCAACCCGCACCCCGCGGGGCAGATGGAGCTGAACATCCCGACGTTCGGCGACGGCAAGATCCCCGGTCTCCAGCACAAGTACGACGAGACCGTGCTCTATTTCCCCAAGCAGGGGCAGACGTGCCACGCGTACTGCACGTACTGCTTCCGCTGGGCGCAGTTCGTCGGCGAGCCCGACCTCAAGATGGCCGGGGACGAGCCGACCCAGCTGCGCGAGTACCTCCTCGCGCATCCCGAGGTGACCAGCGTCCTGTTCACCGGCGGCGACGCCATGATCATGGGCGAGCCGGTGCTGCGCCGGTACGTCGAGCCGCTGCTCGACCTGGAGCAGCTGGAGTCGATCCGGATCGGCACCAAGTCGCTGGCGTACTGGCCGCAGAAGTTCGTCACCGACCCGGACGCCGACGAGATGCTCCGGCTGTTCGAGCAGGTCGTCCAGTCCGGGAAGAACCTGGCGTTCATGGCCCACTTCACGCACCCGCGTGAGCTGGAGCCGCTGATGGTCGCCGAGGCGTGCCGCCGGATCCGCGACACCGGAGCGGTCATCCGGACGCAGGCGCCGCTGATCCGCACGATCAACGACGACCCGAAGGTCTGGGAGAGCATGTGGCGCACCCAGACCCGCATGGGTCTCGTGCCCTACTACATGTTCGTGGAGCGTGACACCGGCCCGCAGGACTACTTCGCCGTGCCGCTGGCCGACGCCTACGACATCTTCCGGGACGCCTACGCGAACGTCTCCGGTCTGGCCCGGACGGTGCGCGGCCCGTCCATGTCCGCGACGCCCGGCAAGGTCTGCGTGGACGGCGTCCTGGACCTGTTCGGCGAGAAGGTGTTCGCGCTGCACTTCATCCAGGCGCGCGACGCGTCCCTGGTGAACCGGCCCTTCTACGCCAAGTACGACCCGAACGCGGTGTGGCTGGACGAGCTCAAGCCCGCCTTCGCCGACAAGTTCCCCTTCCAGGCGTAACTTCGGACGAGGCACGGGCATGGCCGGGGAGTCCATGGGCGGAACTCCCCGGTCCCCAACGCCGGGCCCCGGTCGTGACCAGTCGGGGCCCGGTCACATAACGCGCGCGCGGGTCGGCGCGCGCGGGTCAGCGCAAGTGGCGGGTGAGGGCGAGTGACGCGAGGACCGACGCCAGCCCGAAGACGGACATCGTGACGCCGGGGGAGAAGCCCTCGGCGATCGCGCCCGCCCCGGCCATCGCGCCCGACTGGAGCGTCATGGTGCCCGTGGTGAGCAGGCCGAACGCCTGGCCGCGCCGGTCCTCCGGGACGGCGTCCACGAACCGCTGCTGGATGCTGAGCTCGTAGCTGAGCCCGGCCGCCCCGGCGAGGCCGAGGACGCAGGCGATCGCGATGCCCGGCCTCAGCGCGAACAGCACCAGCGGCAGCCCGTTCAGCAGGGCGAGCAGCAGGCCGATCCGCTCGCGCGGGCCCGTCGGGACGAACCGTCCGACGACGAGGTTGCCGAGCAGCATCCCGGCGGCGATGGCGGCGAGGACGAAGCCCGCCTGGTCCGGCTTCCCGATGGACGCGGTGTACGGGATCACGACGCCCTCGGCGCCGGTCGCGAGCGCCGCGGGCAGCCACATCGCGATGAGGCCGCCGCGCACCACCGGGTCGCGGAGCAGGGCCCGGTTGACCCGCCAGGTCTCGCGCGCGGCGCCGCCCTCGCGCTCGCCCTGGACGCGCGGCGGACGGGCCGCCAGCCCCAGCCGGGTGAACACGGCCGCGCATCCGGCCGTCCCGCAGGACAGCCAGAGCGTGCTGGACGGCCCGACGGCGGCGATCAGGAGCCCGCCGAACGCCTGCCCGGCGATCTGCGCCCCGCCCGCCGTCATCGTGAAGACGGACCGGCCGAGGACGTAGCCGCCCTCCTTGGGCAGGATCTCGCTCAGCAGCGCCCAGGTGGACGAGGACGCGAGCGGCATCAGCAGGCCCAGGGCGATCATCACGCACAGCGTGCCGCCGACGGGCAGCACGTCGGTGGCGAGCACGGCGGTCGTCGCGGCCTGGACGAGGTAGACGCCGACGAGCAGGCGGCGCGGCGGGAGCCGGTCGACGTGCGAGAGGAGCAGGGCGCCGCCGATGACGTAGGGGAACATCTCGGCGGTGTAGGCCAGGGCGGCGAGCAGGGACGATCCGGTGCGCTGGTACACCAGGACGGAGAGCGCGAGCATCCGCACCATGTCGCCGCCCACGAGGATCACCCGGAGCGCGAACAGGACCCGGAACTCGCGGACGGCGAAGATGTCGCGATAGGCGACGGTGGCGGGGGACGTGGTCGAAGTCGTCGTCACGAAACGCACCATCGCGGCATATCGCCGCCGACGCTAAGGTTTCGGGCAGGAGCGAAACATGGCGTGGATCGAGGTCGGTCCAGGGGATGTCACCGCCTCGCGGTTCGCGGTGTCGCCCCTGATAGAGGTCACCAGCGCGTTAGGCGTGCTGGCGGGACGGCTCGAGGTCGGGCCGCTGGACCCCTGGGTGCGGCGCGCGCGCCCGGCGTTCCGCGCCCTGATGGAGGACCCGTCCGTGCGCGCGCTCGCCTACCTGCGCCGTCGCGGCGGCTACATGGCCGACTTCGTGACCCCGCCGCCCGAACGCGTCCACATCACCCTCGACGAGCAGTTGGCGCAGGTCAGGGCCACGCCGCTGGAGCTCGCGCGGTACGAGCTGGCGCAGAACCGGGCGGGGCTCCCGGCGCCGGACGCGGGCGTCCGCACCGTCCTGGACTCGCCGGACGTGGTGCCGCTGCTCGCGACCGCCCTCGGCCGGGCCTTCGCGGCCCTCATCGCGCCCGACTGGCCCACGATCCGGACGATCTTCGAACGCGACCTCCTGTACCGGGCCGGACGGCTCGCCGTTTACGGCTGGGCCGAAGCCCTGGCCGGACTGTCCCCCCGCGTCCACTGGCACCCGTCGGAGACCGGCGGCATGATCGAACTCGCCGCGCTGGACGGCCCCCGGACGTCCCTGAACGGCGCCGGGCTCCTCTTCCTTCCCTCGGTCTTCACCGACCTCGGCTACTCGACCGAACCGCCCTGGCAGAACACCCTGTCCTACCGGGCGCGCGGCGTCGCGGCCCTCTGGTTCCGGGACGCCCCGCCGAACGACGGCCTGCCGAAACTCATCGGACGCACCCGCGCCGACGTCCTCCGCGCCCTGGACGAGCCGACCACCACCACCCGCCTGACCGCCCTGCTGAACATGAGCCTCGGCAACGTCGGCGACCATCTGGCCGTCCTGCGCGACTGCGGCCTCGTCGCGCGCGACCGGTACGGACGCGCCGTCCTGTACCGGCGCACCGAACTGGGCGACGCCCTGCTCAACAGCGAAGTGCCCCCCTGACGACGAGGTCAGTAACGCAGGAGCGCCCGCACTTCGAAGCCGCCGTCCGGCGTCGCCCCCGCCTCGAACTCGCCCGCGTGCGCGAGCGCGCGTTCCCGCATGCCGATCAGCCCATATCCGCCACCGGACGTCCCGCCACGCGCGGGACCGCTGTCCCGCACCTCGACCTCAAGCCGACCTGGCCGGTTCCGGACAACCACGCGGCACCGCGCGGACCCCGCGGCATGCCGCGCCACGTTCGTCAGCGCCTCCTGGACGATCCGGAACGCCGCCAACTGCACCCCGCCCGGGACGTCGTCCTCCCGCAGGTCCGCCGCGTGCAGGTCGAACCGCGGCCCGGCCGCGCCGACGAGGACGGGCAGCCCGGAGAGGCCCGGCGCGGGTTCGAGGACGGCCTCCTCGGCGTCCCCGCGCAGCACGCCGAGCATCGCCCGCATCTCGCCGAGCGACCTCCGGCTGACCTCCTCGATCACCTCCAGCGCCCGCCGCGCCTCCTCCGGGCGCTCGGCCACGACATGGTTCGCCACCCCGGCCTGGACGGCGATCAGGCCCATCCCGTGCGTCACCACGTCGTGCATCTCGCGGGCGATGCGCAGCCGCTCGTCCATGCGGGCGCGCTCGATCTCGCGCTCGGCGTTCCGCCGCCGCTCGGCGACGGCCCGTCCGGCCGTCCAGGCGCCGCCGAGGAGCACCAGGCCGAGCAGGACGCGCGGGACGACGGTCCCGGCCACGCCCGCGGGCGCTCCCACCGCCGCCAGCGCCACCACGCCCGCCGCGCTGAACCCGCCGACGAGGCCCGTCGACGGGCGGCGCGGCGTGATCGGCCCGGACGCGACCGTGTACAACGCGAGCGCCGCCGCGAGGAACGCGCCCGCGCCGACCGTGATCCCGAGGAGCGACACCGCCGCCGACACCGCGAACACCGCGACCGGCCACCGCCGCCGCGCGACCAGCGGCAACGCCGCCGCCACCGACACGACCCACGCGCCGGCGCCCAGCGGCTGAAGCCCGGCGACGGGCGGGACGACGGCCAGCCCGAAGGCCATCGCCACGTCCCCGGCGACCCGTTTCACCGCCCGGCCAGGCCCGACTCGTACGCCACGATCACCAGCTGGGCGCGGTCGCGCGCGTGGAGCTTGCTCAGCAGCCGTCCCACGTGCGTCTTCACCGTCGGGAGGCTGAGCCGGAGCCGCTCGGCGATCTCGGTGTTGCTCAGCCCCGCGGCGATCAGCTTCAGCACGTCCCGCTCCCGGTCGGTGATCCCGTCGATCGCGACCTCCGTCCGCCGCGCGAACGCCTCGACCAGCCGCCGCGCCACGGACGGCGCGAGCATGCTGTCCCCGGACGCCACGACCCGGATCCCGTCCAGCAGGTCGGCCGGGCGCGTGTCCTTCAGCAGGAACCCGCTCGCGCCCGCCCGCAGCGCCGCGAACACGTACGCGTCCAGGTCGAACATGGTCAGCACCAGCACCCGCGCGCCGCCCGCCTCCGGGTCGCCGCAGATCCGCCGGGTCGCCTCCACGCCGTCCAGGACGGGCATCCGGACGTCCATGAGGATCACGTCCGGCCGCAGCCGCCGCGCCAGCTCCACCGCCCGCTCCCCGTCGCCCGCCTCGCCGACGACCGCCAGATCGGGCGCGGACTCGACGAGCAGCCGGAAACTGCCCCGCAGCAACGCCTGGTCCTCCGCGATCAGGACCCGGACCGCCTCGCTCAGAACGCCTCCTCGACCGCCTGGAATGTCGGAAGCGTAGCCGTCAGACGTCCCGCCGCCGCAGCACGAGCGCCCCGCCCGCGACCGCCGCGACCACCCACGCCACCAGCACCGCGCCGCCGAGCATGGGCCCGAGCGCGTCATGCTCCGGCCGGACGGTCAGCAACCGCGCCCCCGCCCGGTCGGGCAGCAGCTCCGCCGCGCGCCGGCCCGCCGCCGCGACCGTCAGCAGCTGCGACCCCACGGTGACCAGCGGCAACAGGACGGCCAGCGGCACCAGCGGGGTCCGCGTCATCATCGTGAACCCGGCCGCGAGCACGCACATCAGCATCAGGTACAGGACGGCCCCGCCCAGCGCGCGCGGCACCCCGCTCTCGCCGAGCGACTTCCCGTACGGCCCGAGCGTCATCTGCGTCGCGAGGTCGGACGCCACCACCGACACCACCACGACCGGCAGCGCCGCCACCGTGATCGCGATCATCTTCGCCGCCATGAACGCCCCCCGCCTCGGCACCGCCAGCAGCGCGGGCCCGAGCGGGTCCCCGGACACGGCCAGCACCCCGAACACGATCAGCGCGAGCATCCCGTACTGGACGCCGTCGAACCCCGACTGCTGCGCCGTGAAGTCCGGCCGCAGCAGCGAACTGTGGGACGTGAGGGCCTGCCGTCCGGACCACCCGTTCAGCGCCCCCACACCGACGCTGATGACCGGCACCAGCGCCAGCGACACGAGCGGCCCCGGCACGCTCCGCAGCTTGACCAGCTCGCCCCGCACCGCGTCGATCACCGCATACCACCCGTCAGCCGCAGGAACTCGTCCTCCAGGTCTCCCGTGAACTCGGACGTCTCGGCGTCGGCGACGAGCCGGCCCCGCGCGACGACCACGAGCCGATCCGCCGTCCGCGCCACCTCGCCGATGAGATGACTCGACACGAGAACGGTCCGTCCCTCCGAGGCGAGCCCGCGCAGCAGGCCCCGCAGCCACCGGATGCCCTCGGGGTCGAGCCCGTTCGCGGGCTCGTCCAGGACCACGATCGCCGGATCCCCGAGCAGCGCCGCCGCGAGCCCGAGCCGCTGCCGCATGCCCTGCGAGTACCCGCCGACGCGCCGCCGCCCGGCCTCCGCGAGCCCGACCAGCTCCAGCACCTCCCGGACGCGCCGGACCCCGATCCCCTGCGACCTCGCCAGCCACCGCAGATGCGCGTCCCCGCTACGTCCCCGATGCGGCGCGGCCGTCTCCAGCAACGCCCCGACCTGGCGCAGCGGACGCTCCAGCTCCCGGTACCGCCGTCCACCCACCAGCGCCCGCCCCGCATCCGGAGCGGCCAGCCCGAGCATCATCCGCATCGTCGTGGACTTCCCGGCCCCGTTGGGCCCCAGAAACCCGGTCACCACCCCCGGCGGGGCCGTGAACGAAAGATCGTCCACCGCCGCCACCGCCCCGTACCGCTTGCAGAGCCCTTCAACTTCGATCACACCCCCACGCTCACACCCCACCTCGACGGGCACATCGACCCACAGTCCCTCAGACCAGAGGACGATCGTCTTACGTGACCGTTACTGTGCGGAGCGTGACGAAATTCAATGTGGCAGGGCCGTGCTATCCCGGACGGCACTACATGCTCCCTCCGCTGCCTCGGTTGCCGCAGGCGCTCAGATTCGCGCAGGAGGGGGCTTACTTTGTGTTGCACGCTCCCCGCCAGACCGGCAAGACCACCACACTCGCCGCCCTGGCCGGCGCGCTCAACGCCACTGGCGAGTACGCCGCCGTCCGCTTCTCGTGCGAGCGAGCAAGCCTCCTCGACGATCCCGCCGATGCGGAGGCGCGAATCCTCGACGCGATCCGGATCGAGGCGGAGAACGCGGAGCTCGCCCCGGAGTGCCTTCCGCCCACTCCCTGGTCCGATGCGTCCCGTGGAAATCGACTGTTCCACGGCCTGCGAACATGGGCCGAACAGTGCCCCCGGAAGCTCGTACTGCTCATCGACGAGATCGACTCCCTGAAGGGGCCGGTCCTGGTCAGTGCGCTGAGGCTGCTCCGCGACGGCTACACCTCCGCGAACATCCGGTTCCCCCACTCGGTGGTCCTGTGCGGGATGCGGAACGTACGCGACTACAAGGCGGCCTCAGGGGGAGATCCCACGCGGCTCGGCACGTCGAGTCCGTTCAACATCAGTGCGGGTTCGCTGCGGATCGACGACTTCTCCATGAGCGAGATCGCCGAGCTCTACGGGCAGCACACCGACCTGACCGGCCAGAAGTTCTCAGACGAGGCTGTCGAACGCGCGTACCACGCGAGCCAGGGACAGCCCTGGCTGGTCAACGCCCTGGCTCGCGACATCATCGAGATGATGGAGGTTCCGGCCGACGAGGAGATCACCGACGAGCTGATGGACCGGGCCGTCGAGCGCCTGATCGCGCAGCGGGCCACCCATCTGGACTCACTGGCAGCCCGGTTGCACGAGCCGCGTGTGAGCCGGTTCATCCAGCCGATGATCACCGGAGGGGGCGTGGCCGGGGACGCCACCTACGACGACGATCTCTCCTACGTCCGCGACCTGGGCCTGGTCACCCGGGCATCGCCTCCGCTGATCTCCAACCCGATCTACCAGGAGGTCATCGGAAGAGTCCTGTCCCACTCGGTCCAGCACCAGATCGACGCCGAGCCGAAGGCCTTCCTGCTTCCGGACGGACGGCTCGACGTCCCCAAGATCCAGCGTGATTTCGTCGCGTTCTGGAAGGCCAACGCCGAGATCCTCGACACCGACCGCACCTATCACGAGGCCGCCTGCCACCTGGTGTTCCAGGCGTTCCTCCAGCGCGTCGTCAACGGCGGCGGCCTCATCGACCGTGAGTACGCCCTCGGTCGCAGGCGCCTCGACCTGATGATCCACAAGCCCTACCTCGCCGATGACGGCAGGCGGGCGCTGCAGCAGTCGGCCTTCGAGCTGAAGGTGCGCTCGGAGGTGACCGGCGACCAGATCGCCGACGGTCTGGAGCAGCTCGACGGCTACCTCGACCGCCTCGGCCTGGACACCGGCACCCTCGTCGTCTTCGACCGTCGCCGGAACGCGCCGCCGGTCACCGAACGCACGAGCATCGGGACCGCCGAGTCGCCGTCCGGGCGTGTGATCACTCTGATCCGGGCCTGACGTCCGTCTTGGACACGACGAGCCCGACGGCTCCGCTGGTGTGGCCGCTGGACACGAAGGTCACGCGCCAGGTGCCCTTCACCTTGTTCGCCGGCACCACGTGCGCGCTGATGTCCCAGCCCTCGGTGGTCGCGTCGGCGGGCCTGTCGAGGTTGTAGATCTCGACGGTGCCGTGGCGTTGGCGCAGGGCGGTGACGACCTCCGCGACGGTCCGGTCCACGACCGGTACTCCGGCCAGGATCTCGCCGGGGGCGGTCGCGTCGCCGGTGAGGCGGATCCGTTCGCCGGGGTTCGGCGCGCGGCCGAACAGGACGGTCACCGGCGTCCGGAGGTCGACGGGGATCCGCACGCCCGACCTGCACCCGATCCCGCCGCAGTCCTTCCAGCGAATCTCCGCCGGCTTGACGTTCTTGGGGTCCTCGGGCCAGGAGAGCATGGCGCCGACCAGGCTCGGGGACGCGGGCCAGATCTCCAGTTCCACGGGCATGCGGTGCTCGGCGAACTCCGCGCGCAGGCGCGCGGGGTCGGCCTTCGGATCCCGGAGCGTGACGTCGACGTACTGTCCGTTCCGGGAGAAGTTGAGGGCCTCGGCGGAACGTTGCCCGCCGGTCCAGCCGATCACGATGGCCACGACCGCCGCCACGGCCCCGAGCGCCAGGGCGAACCGGGGCCGGACGCGTGGTCTCCGTGCGGCCCGGGCGGTGCGGGCGGTGCGGGTGATGTCGGCGGCCAGTTCCTCGAACGCGGCGTCCGACACGAGCCGCGCGGCGGCCTCGTCCGAGATCGGGGTGCTCCGGCGGATCATCGACGGCTCGGTCATGCGGGGTCTCCTTCCAGGGCCCGGACGGCGGCGGGGACCGGGGCGTCGTGACGGCGGAGGGTGCGGGCGAAGCGGCGGCGGGCCCGGTGCAGCCGGACCCGCACCGCGTTCCGGGAGCAGCCGAGCACCGTCGCGAGTTCGCCGTGGTCCAGGCCCTCCCAGCCGACGAGCGTCAGCAGCTCGCGGTCCGCTTCGGGAAGGCTGCGGAGGGCCGCGGCGACGAGTCCGGGCTCACCGTCCTCGGGGGGAGGGGACGGCCACGTGGCGGCGAGCTCGGACCGCAGGCGTGCGCCGAGGGCGGTGCGGCGGCGCTCGCCCCGGCGCTGGTCGGCCAGGACCCGCCGGGCCACGCCGTACAGCCACAGCCGGGCCTCGTCGCCGGGCGGGACGTCGTCCAGTCGTCGCCACGCGACGAGGAAGGTCTCGGCGACCACGTCGGCCGCGTCCTGGGGGTCTCCGGTCCGGCGTAGCGCGTAGCCGAGCACCTGGGCCCGGTTCGCGGCGTACAGGGCCTCGAACCCGTTCGATGGGGGATGTCGCACTCTGTCTCCTTTCCGACATCCCCGTCATGGCCGGATCTCGCGGAGCATTACAGGCCGGCGGCGAGCTTGAGGGTGATGGCGCCGGCGATGATGGCGGCGAAGGAGAGGAGTTTGGGGAGGGTGATCTTCTCCTTGTAGATCAGGGCGCCGAACAGGACGGTTCCGATGGAGCCGATGCCCGTCCAGATCGTGTAGCCGACGCTGACGTCCAGGGTGCGCAGGGCGAGGCTGAGGGTGAAGATGCCGCCGCTCGCGGCAAGCAGTGTCAGCACGGACGGCCAGAGGCGGGTGAAGCCGCGGGTCGCGTTGGTGCCGAGGGCGAAGGCGATCTCGAAGACGATCGCGAGCGCGAGGAAGAACCAGGCCATGGGGGTGTGCTCCGTTCAGGAAAGGGTCGAGGAGGCCGCGGTCGAAGGTGACGCGGTCGAAGGGGACACGGTCGAAACCGATGCGGTCGAAGCCGATGCGGTCGAGGGGGATGTGGACGAGGGGGATGCGGACGCGGAGGAGAGCTTGTCCGAGAGCTTGAGGCCGAGCACTCCGCCGATGATCAGGACGAACGCCAGGGCCTTGCCCAGCGTCATGGACTCGTGGAAGATCACGGTGCCGAAGGCGACGGTGCCGACCGAGCCGATGCCGGTCCAGACGGTGTAGCCGACCCCGACGTCCAGGGTCTTGAGGGCGAGGCTGAGGAAGAAGATGCCGCCCGAGGCCGCGGCCGCGGTCAGCAGGGACGGCCCGAGTTCGGTGAAGCCGTGGGTGGCGTTGGTCGCGAGGGCGAACACCACCTCGAACACGGATGCGATCAGCAGGTAGATCCAGGCCATCGGGGTCCTCCATGTGTTTGTATGTATGTGCAAGTTCTTGCCGACGAGCAAGAGTATGTATGTACAAGTACTCTGGTGTCAACAGAAGGGACGGCGTGATGGCAACGACGCTTCAAGGACAGGCCGACGTGCGGCTGTGGAACCAGGTCATCGCCCTGCACGCGCGGGTGGAGAGCCGGCTCGGGACGGTCCTGCAACGGCAGCACGGCCTCGGGCTGTCGGAGTACCGGGCGCTGGCGCTGCTGGCCGAGGCCCCGGACGGCGAGCTGCGCATGCAGGACCTGGCCACCGGCCTCGGGCTCAACCAGAGCTCGGTCACGCGCCTGGTCGGACGGCTCAACGACGCCGGGTTCACCTACCGCGACCTGTGTCCGGACGACAAACGCGGCGTCTACACGGTGATCACGGACGCCGGGCGGGAGCGGTACCGGCAGGCCCGTCCCGGCTACGAGGAGGTCCTCACCGCGACCCTGGACGAGGCGGAGGAGGCGGCCGGGCTCCTGGGCGCGGCACGCCGCGCCGCCGCGGGTGAGGGCGCCGTGGAGGCGCCCTCACCGGACGGTGGTCACCGGGAGGCGTAGACCGGGACCAGGCTGGCCCGCGCCAGCGTGTGGGCGGTGATGTTGAAGCCGACCACGGCGGGCATCGCGTCGGACGGGACGCCCAGCGACTCCACGTCCAGCGCGTGGACGGTGAAGACGTAGCGGTGCGGGGTGCCGGGCGGCGGGGCCGCGCCGCCGAACTCCTTGTTGCCGTAGTCGTTGCGTGCCTGGACGCCGATCTTGGCGTCCGCGGTGCCCGCGCCGGTCGGCAGCGCGGTCACGTCGGCCGGGACGTCGAACAGGAGCCAGTGCCAGAAGCCGGAGCCGGTCGGGGCGTCCGGGTCGTAGCAGGTGACCGCGAAGCTCTTGGTCTCGGCGGGGAAGCCCGACCAGCGCAGCTCCGGCGAGAGGTTCTCGCCGGAGAAGCCCCAGTCGTCGAACACGTGCTTGTTCGCCAGGTGCGCGCCGTCGGCGATGTCGTCGCTCTCCAGCGTGAACGACGGGACCTGCGGCAGGTGCTCGTGTGGGAGCGGCGGCTTACCGGCCATGGTCATGTCCTCCTCCTGATAGCCATCGTCCTCATACCTATCAGGCCATGGGCCCCTCACCGCGCCCATGGGAGCCTGGGACGAGAAGACCCCGCCCCCGGCCGCTCGTCGGCCGTGCTGGGGCGGGGTCCTCGGGGGGAACGCGTCTACTTCTGGGTGGCCTCGGTGTAGGCGTCGATGACCTCGTCCGGGGGGCCGTCCATGCGCATCTGGCCGTCGTCCAGCCAGATCACGCGGTCGCAGGTCTCGCGGACCACGTCGAGCTGGTGCGCGACCAGGAACACCGCGCCCGCCTCCTTGCGCAGCTCCTCGATCCGGCGCTGCGACTTGGTGCGGAACTTGGCGTCGCCGGTGGCGAGGGCCTCGTCGATCAGCAGGACGTCGTGGGTCTTGGCCGCGGCGATCGCGAACCGGAGCCGGGCGCCCATGCCGGACGAGTACGTCCGCATCGGGTAGTTGATGAAGCCCGCCTTGAGGCCGGCGAAGTCGACGACCTCCTGGTACTTCTCCTTGGTCTCCTGGGGGGTCATGCCCATCGCCAGGCAGCCGAGGACGACGTTGCGCTCGCCGGTGAGGTCCTTCATCAGGGCGGCGTTGACGCCCAGCAGGGACGGCTGGCCGTCGGTGTAGACGCCGCCGCGCGCCGGGGGCAGCAGGCCCGCGATGGCCTGGAGCAGCGTGGACTTGCCGGAGCCGTTGGTGCCGATGACGCCGACGGCCTCGCCGCGGTAGGCGACGAAGGACAGGCCCTTGATCGCGTGCACCTCGGTCATGCTGGGGCGCTTCTGCCGCTTGATCACCCGCGACATCGCGGACGCGGCGTTGCCCTTGCCGCCCGCGCCGTACACGCGGTAGACGATGTGCAGCCCGTCCACGACGACGATCGGGTCGCGCGTCGGGTCGATGTCCACGGGGTTCTGTGCGAGGTGGGCGTTAACCACGGCCGTATCGCTCCTCGGCACGGTAGAAGTAGACGAACCCGGCGACCAGGGCCACGACGGCCCAGATCAGGGCGTAGATCCACAGCTGGGTGCTCGAATGGTTCCCCGCCATGTGGTGCTGGACGTGGTGCCGGTACTTGCCGAGCAGGGTGTGCCGGCTCAGCTCCACGAACACGTAGCCCGGGTTCGCCTTGAGAATCTCGGCGAGCCAGGAGTGCGTCTTCAGGAAGTGGCTGCTGGTCATCAGGCTCGGGAGCGAGAAGATCACGCCGGACAGGTACAGCCAGGTGCGGGTGATGAACGGCAGCAGCTGGGTGACGTCGCGGTTGAACGCGCCCAGCCGGGCCATGACCATCCCGGCGCCCACGTTGAACATCAGCTGGAGCGCGACGACCACGGGGAACAGCAGCATGTGCACGTCGAGGGGCTCCCCGAACGCGAACACGATGATCATGAGGACGCCCAGCGACAGCACGAGCTGCTGGAACTCGACGACCGCGATGGCCAGGGGGAGCGTGGCGCGGGGAAAGTGCAGGGCCCGGATCAGCGACAGGTTGTCGCCGACCGACTTGGACCCCGACTGGATGGAGCGCTGCATGAACCCGAACATGAACACGCCGGTGACCAGGAACGGCAGGAAGTCCGGCAGGTTGCGCGAGGTGTTGAGCAGCAGCCCGAAGATCAGGAAGTAGACACCGACGTTCAGCAGAGGCGTGAGCAGCTGCCACACCTGGCCCAGGCGGGAGTCGCTGTACATCGAGATGTTCTTGGCGGAGGCGAACGCCCAGATGAAGTGGCGTCGCTGCCAGACGTCCTGGATGTACTTGCGCAGCGTGGGGCGAGCCGAGCTCTGCGTGAGGCCGAAGCGGGCGGCGTAGACGGCCAGGGACTCGCTGCTCCCGAAGTTCATCCGTGGAGGTTCCGCGAGTGTGCCGACCGACTCGCCACCCGAGGAGCCGGTCGGTTCCGGGTGACTCATGCTCGGAAGCCTATTGCAGCCCACGCTCTGTGCGAGACGTTCGCCCGTATTTGAGGCACCACACCAACCTAAAAGGGGAGGTTCAGGGATGCTTCACCGGGTTGTGGCCAACCTCACAGTGGTGATGCCATGACCGAACGCTTGCGATCGGCCACGAATCCCGGTCCGCCGGTGGGGGAAAGCGGGCGCGCTAGGAGCGGGCGATTCCGGTCAGCGGGAGGGCGGAGAGGCCGGTCACGACGGGGGAGCCGTTCCAGGCCGGGGCGCCGCTCAGGGCCAGGCGCGGATGGCGGAGCGTGGCCTCCTCCAGCAGGACGCGGATCTCCATGCGGGCGAGCGCCGCGCCCAGGCAGAAGTGCGGGCCGTGGCCGAAGGCCAGGCTCGGCCCGGACGGGCGGCGCGCGATGTCGAACCGGCCCGCGTCGTCCCCGAAGACGGCTGGATCGTGGTTCGCCGCCCCGAACAGCAGCATCACGTGCTCGCCCTCGGCGATCACCGCGTCGCCGAGCGGGACGTCCCGGGTGGCGGTGCGCAGGAAGTAGGCCACGGGAGACGTCCAGCGCAGGATCTCCTCGACCGCCGACGGCAGCAGGCCGGGCCGGTCGCGGAGGGTCGTCCACTGGGACGGGTTCTCCGCGAGGGCGTGCAGGCCGCCGGAGATCGCGTGCCGGGTCGTCTCGTTCCCGGCCACGAGCAGCTGGATCAGGAACATGACCAGTTCGAGGTCGGTCAGCCGGTCGCCGTCCAGCTCGGCCAGGGCGAGCCGGGAGATCACGTCGTCGCGCGGGTCGGCGCGGCGGCGGTGCGCGGTCTCCAGCAGGAACGACCCGCACTCGACGCGCAGCGCGTTCCGCTCGTCCTCCGGCAGGGCGGACGCGCCGGGCACGATCGCCTCGGTCCAGCGGTGGAACCGCGGCCAGTCCGCCTCCGGGACGCCGAGCAGCAGGCAGATCACCTGGAGCGGCAGCGGGACGGCCAGCTCGGCCACGGCGTCGAACGTGGGCGGCAGGCCGTTCAGCAGGGTGCGGACCCGGTCCCGGACGGTCCCCTCCAGCGCCCGCGTGACGGACGGCCGGAACGCGGGCGCGACCAGGCCCCGGTAGCGGGTGTGGCCGGGCGGGTCGGTGTGCATGATCGTCGGCGGGGCGGCGTAGGCGTGCCCGATCTCCGGGACCAGGATCCCGTCCCGGGACCGGAACGCCTCCGGATCGGACGCGACCCGCTGGACGTGCGCGTGCGACCCGGCCACCCACAGCGGCAGCGCCGGATGCCGGACCGGGCTCTTCTCGCGGATCTCCGCGTAGAGCCCGAGCGGATGGCCGGAGGCGAACGCGCCGTCCGGGAAGTCCTCGGCGATCACCGCAGGATCCCGCTCGGGCGCGGGATCCCGGCGGCGTCGCAGAGGGCGAGGTAGGCGTTCAGCGTGGACTCGCCGTCCACGACGCCGCTGATCTGCCCGGCGTCGTCGTACTCGATGAACGCGCCCTGGACGACGAAGAGGATGTCGGTGTCGTCGTCCAGGACGGTCAGCGTGTGGACCGATCCGGGCGGTTCGTAGATGTACGTCCCGGCGACGTAGTCGATGCCGTACTCGGCGTACCGCCAGCGGCCCGCGAAGGTGTGCGCGTGGACGCCGCCCGTGTGCTTGTGCGTCGGGAGCCGGAAGCCCGCGGCGAACCGGTTGCGGACGACCCAGGTGTCCGCGGACGCTCGTAGCACCTTCAGCCCGACCGGACCCGCCTGCACCCAGGGGACGTCGTCGTCGTGGACGTGCCCGACCGTGATCGCCTCAGTCATGAAGCAAACGCTAGGTAGGCATCACCGTCCGCGCAAGGCCCGGTTCCGGCGGGAGGCGGCTCGTGAGGCGGCTCGGTAGGCGGCTCCGTGAGGGGGCCGGAGGTGGCCGGGGCGGTGCTCAGCGGGTCAGGAGCATGCGCAGCATCCGGCGGCGGGCCTGGGAGGTGAACTCGGCGCTGTCGTTGACCCGCGGGAACGGGCCGTCCGGCACGGGGACCTCGAGGAACGTGCACAGCGGCTCCCAGCCCTGCTTCACCTCGTAGACCAGCAGCCGGTCCGCCGGGACGGCCTCGACGACCTCGGCCGTGTGCCGCTCGAACCGCGCCACCAGCCCGTCATCGTCGAGTCGGAGGAACTCCCGCATCTCCGGCATGAACGAGGACATGTCGGAGAAGGCGGCGAACCGGGTGCCGAGCAGCGACGACAGCGAGTACAGCGCCCGTCCGGAGGGGGTGTTCAGCCGTCCCTGCTGAGCCAGGATCGTGGTGCGCATGCTCTTCACCCAGGACCGCGGGTCCCGGACGCTGAGCACGACCTTCGCCTCCTTGTAGTGGTCGGCGATCTCGTGCCAGTACGCGGCGGACGGCCAGTCCACCGCCGAGCGGTAGCCGCCGAGCAGCGTCTCCCAGGGGACGGGTTCGCCGCGCGTCTTGGCACGCCACGCCCGGACCTGGCCGGAGCGCATCACCTCCGTCATGTGGTGGCAGGGGCCGAAACCGAGCTGTTCCAGAGCGCTCTTCAGGGACAGGGTGCCGGTGCGCCCGTATCCCGCGCCGATGACGTCCACGTGACGACCGTCACATTCCGCGACGGCGCGGTCAAGGCGGACGCGAGGGGCGTGACGCGGAGCTGACCGAAAAGGGGGTCTCACCGGCCACGGAGGGGCATTCGGGACGTCCGGAGAGGGGGGTCGCTCCGCTCCGCACCGGTCCGGTCACCCTCGGGGTCTGATGCTCTGACCTGCGAAGACGTACATGCGACGGCTGAGGACGCCGATCGGTTTACCGCTGGTGATCTATCCCATTCAGGATGTCCGAAAGTGGGCATCGGGCGTCGGGCTGTGCGTAACGTGGCCCGGGTTGTCCATATTTGGGGGTGGGGCCTGGTCATGGTTCGGCATCGGAGGAGGCGTCCGGAACCGAAGGAACGGATGCGCCGCTGGTTGCCCGTCGTGATCGGTGTTCCGGTCGCGGTCGTGGCGCTCGCCGGCGGGTACGCGCTCGCGGCGGGCGACGGCCCGGGCTCCGGAACGGGCTCCGGCGACGGCGGGCACGGAGCGGGGCGACCGGCCCCGGCGCGTCCCGCCGGCAACGGCCCGGGAGACGGGACGCGGCAGCTCGCCGCCTACACCACGCGGTTCAAGCCGGGCGAGGCCCGGGTGAAGAACATCCGGATCGGCGCGCGGGCCATCGACGGGCACGTCGTCAAGGCGGGCGACGCGTTCTCGTTCAACAAGGTCGTCGGGGAGCGCACCGCGCGCCGCGGCTACGTCCCCGCCCCGACGATCGTCGGATCCCGTCTCGTGGACGACCTCGGCGGCGGCATCTGCCAGGTCTCGGCCACGCTCTGGAACGCGGTGTTCGAGGCCGGACTCAAGATCGACGACTTCCATCCGCACACGCTGTGGATGCCGGAGTACCCGCAGGGCCGCGAGGCCGCGGTCGCCTGGCCGTCGCTCGACTTCGTCTGGCGCAACGACTCCGGCAGGCCGATCCGCCTGCGGACGCAGGTCACCGGCGACTCCCTGACCGTCTCGCTGTGGGGCACGCCGAAGTACCAGGTGAAGGCCGCCTCGTCCAAGCGGTACCACCTCACCCGCGCCGGGACGTTCAGCGACGCGAGGAGCCACTGCGTCCCGATGCCCGGCGGGCCCGGCTTCCAGATCGACGTGTTCCGGACGCTGACCCACGACGGCCGGACGGTCCGCCGGGACCGCTTCCACACCGTCTACCAGCCGGAACCCAAGGTCACCTGCACGAGCCGCTGATCCGTGCCCGCCACTGGATCACCATCCTCCCGGCAAAGGGGAAGAAGGTGCGCTACGGTCGCGAACCATGGAATCTCCGGCGTTCGGGCACAAGGACTTCGGGCGGAGGGACTTCGGGCGCAGGGACTTCGGCAGGCTCGCGGCGCTCGGCGTGGGGGGACCCGCGCTGCTGGCCGCGTGCGGTGAGGGCGGCGGCGCGCACGACGCGTCGTCCGTCGCCGCGAACGGAGCGGCGGCGGCCGCCCGGAGCTGGAAGGTCACCGGGCGCTCCCTGTCCGGGTTGGGCGGCTTCGACGCGACGGTCAAGGGCTTCATGCAGGCGCGGAACATCCCCTGCGGCCAGCTCGCCGTCGCCCGCAAGGGCAAGCTGCTGCTCGCGCGCGGCTACACCTGGAGCGCGAGCACCTCGCTGAAGACGTCCCCGACGTCGCTGTTCCGGATCGCCAGCCTCTCCAAGCCGATCACCGCCACGGCCGTGCTCCGGCTGATCCAGGAGGGCCGGCTCAAACCGACCGACAGGGTCGCGACGCTGCTGAAGCTGCCGGCCCACGCCGACCCGAGGCTCGCGGACGTCACCGTCCTGCGGCTGCTCCAGCACCTCGGCGGCTGGGACCGCGACACGTCGCCCGACCCGATGTTCCAGGACGCCGCCATCGCCAAGGCCCTGAAGAAGGGCCTGCCGGTCAGCCGCGCCGACATCATGAGGTGGGAGTCCGGTCGCAGGCTCGACCACAAGCCCGGCACGGCCTACGCCTACAGCAACTACGGCTACATGCTGCTCGGCCGGATCATCGAGAAGGTCTCCGGCCAGTCCTACGGCGCCTACGTCCAGGCGAAGGTGCTCGGGCCGCGCGGCATCAAGCGGATGAAGCTCGCGCACGGCCTGACCAAGGCCGCCGGTGAGGTTCCGTACTACTCGTCCGCCAAGGGCGCGACCGTCTACGACAACAGCGGTAAGCAGGTCGCCTACCCGTACGGCGGCTTCAACATCGAGAACATGGACGCGCACGGCGGCTGGCTCGGCACCGCCGTGGACCTGACCCGCTTCGCGCGGATCTACGACGGCGGGACGCCGGTGCTGAACGCCGCGTCGATCTCCCGCGCGTTCGCGAAGCCGGAGACCGGGATCGACCCCGGTGGCTGGTACTACGGCACCGGATGGATGGTCCGGCCCGTCACCGGCGGCCGCAACACCTGGCACGACGGCAGCCTGCCCGGGACGAGCACCCTGCTCGTCCGCCGCTTCGACGGCCTGACCTGGGCGGTCCTGTTCGACCAGCGGCAGGAGGGGAGCCAGCCGTCCTACGGCGACATCGACGGCGCGCTGCACCAGGCCGCGAACGCCGTCAGGACGTGGCCGACCGGCGACTTGTACGGCTCGTACTTCTAGTGGCTCGTGACTGAACCTTGCTGGGGTAATTGATCTCGGTGGGGTGGCGCGTCAGCCTTGTCCCAGTCGGTTCTGGGAGGTGGGTGTGGCGCGGAAGCCTGAGGTGTTCGTGCGGGCGTTGTC